>NZ_JANXTI010000037.1 GCF_025352425.1 Flavobacterium sp. | reverse complement strand
ACTCTTAAATAATTTTTAACTATATTTGACATGAATATTGGTTTGTTTTGCGACTTCAAGATACTGAATTTCAGTATCTTGACCAATATTTAATCAATTTATTTTTACTTTAAATAATTACACCCAACGGGTTAGTTTAATCTTTTAGGTGGGGAATAAAATTTTAAATACCAATAGCTATTCGGTATAAAAATTCTATTCCCAAATGTATAAGGATTAATGAACCAACTCATTAAAGAGCATATATATTCGATGAAATACGTAATTTTTATAAATACTAAACAATTTATCTTACATAAAAATATTCCTTTAAAAATGAAAATTTTAATTCTAATCCAAAAAAAATCCCTATCGATTGAATAGGGATTTTTTTTGGTTATGTTACCAAATTACGACTCTTTCTTTCTCTGGCAAATACATTTTGCTTCCCGGCTTTATGTTGAATGCTTTGTAAAATTCGGGAACATTCATCAATGGACCGTTAATTCTGAATTGCGCCGGAGAATGAACGTCCGACATAATCTGTCTTGATATTGATTCGTCTTTGGCATGTACCATCCAGGCATAGGCATAGGCTAAAAAGTATCGTTGGTCTGGAGTAAAATTGCTTATTTTTTCTTTATTCTTGTATTGCGATGTCTTTTTGAAAGCTTCATATCCCATAACAACGCCACCTAAATCGGCGATGTTTTCTCCCTGAGTAGCATCACCATTAATAAACTTTCCTTTGATAGGTTCGAACTTATTGAATTGGGCAACTATTGCTTTCGTTTTCTGGGTAAATTTTGCTTTATCTTCCGCTGTCCACCAGTCTTTAAGATTTCCTTTATCATCATACTGGCTTCCCTGATCATCAAATCCGTGTGTGATTTCATGCCCAAATGTAGAGCCACCAATTATCCCATACAAAATGGCATCATCAGGCATTCTTCCTTCAAATCCCGGAACCAAGATATTGCAGGCAGGAACACATATTTCGTTGTTGCTTGGATTATAATACGCATTATAGGTTTGCGGATACATTCCCCATTCAGTTCTGTCAACAGGATTTCCATACTTTTTAATCATATAGTCATATTCCCATTTATTCGCGGACATAACATTTTCACAATAGGTATTTCTATTAATAGTTATGCTGCTCATATCCTTCCATTTATCAGGATAACCTACTTTCATAACAATTTTACTCAATTTAAAAAGTGCTTTTTTCTTGGTTTCTTCGCTCATCCAATCCAATTTTTTGATATGTTCAGCATACACGTCACGAATGTTATTTCCAATTTCCAACAACTTTTCTTTAGAGCCTTTCGGCAGATAATCTTTAATATAAACCTGACCTATCAATTCTCCCAAAGAACCGTCGGTTTGCTCCACAATTCTTTTCCATCTTGGTTTTTGCTCTTTTACACCACTCATTACAGTTGAATAAAAATAAAAGTTTTGTTTTTCAATTGCATTATTCAAAAAAGAAGCATAATTGTTTATAACATCCCATTTCAAATAAGTCTTCCAGTCTGCGATACTATATCCTTTTACAATTTTATCCAATCCTTTGTAAAATTCAGGTTGGCCTACGATGACTGTATCGGCTTTTTTAATCCCTAACTGTGGCAGAATATTTTCCCATGCAATAGATGGTGTCGAAGATTTAAACTCCGCCAAAGTCATCTTATTGTAATTCTTTATCGGGTCACGAAGTGCTTCAAGTTTTCGGCTGTTTTTAGCCAAATCTGTTTCCAACTTCATAATTGTAGTAGCAGCATTTTTTGCTGTAGTAGCATCATCTCCGATTAATTGGAACATCGCTTCTAAATGCTTTAGATACTCTGTTCGGATTTTTACCGTTTCAGCATCAGTATTAAAATAGTAATCCCTGTTGCCTAATCCCAATCCGCCCTGACTAAAGAACAAAGCATTTTTAGAACTTATTTTATCATCTTGTCCAACACCAAAAGAAAACGCCGGACCAGCTCCAATGGTATGAAGATAACCAATGGTATTCATTAATGTTTGAATATCAGTAATAGATTCTATTTTTGAAAAGGTAGCAGCTAATGGTTTCAATCCAGCTTTTTCAATGGATAATGTATCAATACCTGAAGCATAGAAATCGCCTATTTTTTGCTCATTGCTTCCTTTTGCAGCAGCTTTATTTCCGGCGGATTTTTCACAAATATTCTTGATTTGGGCATTTATGGTATCTCCTATTGTCCTAAAAATACCGTTGCTGCTTTCCGAACTTGGAATAGGATTTTTATTAAACCAATCGCCATTGGCATAATGAAAAAAATCGTCACCCGGATTTACAGTTGTGTCCCGATGAGTAAGTATTGGATCTTCGTATTGGGTTTCCTTTTGGCCGCAGCTTATCGCGAACAGAGCCGAAAGCATGCTGATGGATAGTTTATTTCTTAGTTGCATAAGTTTATTGTTTTGATAGTCATTGAAAATTAAAAAGTTACCAAATGTATAGGTTTATGTTAAAATTCAATGTAATTAAAACAAAAAAAATGTCCCGAAAACAGGACACTTTTAAACTAATTTAGATAAAACTATTTTTTTTCTGCTGCTTTTTTTGAAGCACAACAGGCCATTTTATCTTTACTGCACGATTTTTTTTCTGCAGCTGAACAAGATTTTTCCGTTTTGGCTTTCGCTACTTTCTTTTCCTGAGCATTTACATTCACTGAAAACAAAAACGCTACAACAGCCATTGATAAGATTACTTTTCTCATTTTGAATCGATTTAAATTAATAATTAAGTTGAAGAATGACACCAAATGTAATTAATCTTCAAAACGTCAAATACACTTTAACATTCTTTTGATAGTTAAAATTATTGCGTCAAAACATATTTTTATTTTTTTATAATAATTTTAATAATACTGCGTTTTATAATAAGTACTTTGCACTAAACAATATGACAAATATGGATGCTATCAAAATTTTGTGGGTTGATGATGAAATTGATTTACTTAAACCGCATATTTTATTTTTAGAAAAGAAAAACTATAAGGTCACTACTTTCAACAATGGCAGAGATGCTGTTGATGCTTTTGAAGATGGTAACTTTGACATTGTTTTCCTGGATGAGAATATGCCCGGAATGAGTGGTTTGGAAACGCTTTCGGAAATGAAAGAAAAAAAGTCAGCAACTCCAATGATTATGATTACCAAAAGTGAGGAAGAATATATCATGGAGGAAGCCATCGGTTCCAAGATTGCGGACTATCTTATAAAGCCTGTAAATCCAAATCAGATATTGTTGAGCCTAAAGAAAAACTTGGATAATTCAAGATTGATTTCTGAAAAAACAACGTTGGATTACCAAAAGGAGTTTCGCAAAATTTCTATGGAGATGTCCATGGTAAACAGCTATGAAGATTGGGTTGAACTCTATAAAAAACTTATTTTCTGGGAATTGGAATTAGAAGACATCAACGACCAGAGCATGGTTGAAATCCTGGAAAGTCAAAAAGTGGAAGCCAATGCCCAGTTTAGCAAATTCATAGAGCGCAATTATGAAGACTGGTTTGAGCCAAAAGCGGATAAACCTGTTCAATCGCATACACTTTTCAGAGAATTAGTAGTCCCTGAATTGGTCAAAAAAGATAAACCCGTACTTTTTGTTGTCATTGATAATCTTCGGTATGACCAATGGAAAGCGATAGAAAGTGTAGTGAGCAATCATTACAAACTTGAAAAGGAAGTTCCCTATTATGCCATTTTACCAACAGCCACACAATATGCCCGAAATGCAATCTTCTCCGGATTGTTACCAATAGAAATGGAAAAACAGTTTCCACAATACTGGAAAAATGATGTGGAAGATGGCGGGAAAAATTTATATGAAGCCGAGTTTTTAACGGCGCATTTGAAACGATTGGGACTAAATATCAAACAGGAATATTTTAAGATTACCAATTTGGCCAACGGAAAAAAATTAGCCGAAAACTTCAAAGGATTAAAGGATAATAACCTGGTTACCGTCGTTTACAACTTTGTGGATATGCTCTCGCATGCCAAAACCGAAATGGATGTTGTAAAGGAATTAGCTTCCGATGATAAAGCCTATCGCTCATTAACCTTGAGTTGGTTCAAGAATTCTCCGCTGTTGGAAATTATTCAACAAGCCCAAAAATTAGGTTTCAAACTTATAATTACTACCGATCACGGAACGATTAACGTAAAAAATCCTTCCAAGGTTATTGGCGATAAAAACACCAGTTTGAATTTACGCTACAAAACCGGAAGAAGCCTTACTTATGAAGACAAAGATGTTTATGCCGTTAAGGATCCAAAGCGAATTGGCCTGCCAACCATAAACATGAGCAGTTCTTATATTTTTGCGAAGAACGATTTGTTTTTGGCATATGTCAACAACTACAATCACTATGTGAGTTACTACCGGAATTCCTATCAGCACGGTGGAATTTCGTTGGAAGAGATGATTGTTCCTTTTCTAGTTTTCAACCCAAAATAGCAATGGAAATCATATTTTCACTCGAAGAGATAAAACAAGTTTCCAAAAAAATCCTTGCCGAGAAACCCAATAAAGTCATTCTTTTTCATGGTGCAATGGGTGTTGGAAAAACAACTTTAATTAAGGCTTTGGCAAAAGAACTCGGTGTTAATGATGCTACCAGCAGCCCTACATTCTCTATTGTAAATGAATATGAAGCCGACGATAACCAAAAGGTATACCACTTTGATATGTACCGATTGAAATCGGAAATCGAAGCGTTAGATATGGGAATTGACGACTATTTATATTCGGGAAACTGGTGTTTTATTGAATGGGCTGAAAAAATTCCTAATTTACTTCCCGATGCGTATTCTACCATCCATCTGACGGAATGTGTTGACGGCAAAAGAAATCTAAGATTGACATAATTGAATAAAATTTTGTAATTTGGAGCAAAATTACAATTGTGCAGTATGTCAATTACACCTTTCACTAAGCAGCAGCTTTTACCTCAAGAGGAAAAATTAGAAGTATACCGTCATAAAAGCGAACTCTTTATCGGAATTCCAAAAGAAACTTCTTATCAGGAAAGACGTATTTGTTTAACGCCTGATGCTGTTAACTCACTTACTTCTCATGGCCACAAAGTCATGATTGAATCGGGTGCCGGATTGAGCGCCAGCTACACCGATAAGGAATTTAGTGATGCCGGTGCGACGATTACCAATGACAACAAAAAAGTGCTGAGCTGCCCAATGATTTTAAAGGTGGAACCTCTGACCATGGCAGAAATTGGATTGGTAAACATGAACGCTATTGTGATTTCCGCCATTCAGTTGAAAACCAGAAAAAAGGAATACTTCGAAGCCTTATCTACAAAAAAAATTACCGCACTTGCTTTTGAATACATCAAGGATGAAGATGGTTCCTATCCCGCAGTAAAATCGCTGAGCGAAATTGCAGGAACCGCTTCGGTCTTAATTGCCGCCGAACTGATGATTAATAACGAATTCGGAAAAGGTTTATTGCTCGGGAATATTACCGGCGTTCCTCCTACAGATGTTGTGATTCTTGGTGCCGGAACAGCGGGAGAATTTGCTGCGAAAACAGCTTTAGGTTTAGGAGCTAACGTAAAAGTTTTTGACAACTCCATCACCAAACTACGCCGACTCCAGAACAACTTGAATCAAAGAATATTTACCTCAACCATACAACCGAAATCCCTTTTGAAAGCCTTACGCCGATGCGATGTAGCCATTGGAGCGCTGCGAGGTAAAGAGCGTTGCCCTGTTGTAGTAACCGAAACCATGGTAGAACACATGAAAAAAGGTGCGGTGATTGTTGATATTAGTATTGATACCGGAGGCTGTTTTGAAACTTCGGAAATCACCACACACGAAAACCCAACGTTCATTAAAAACAACGTCATTCATTATTGCGTGCCGAATATTCCTTCGCGTTATTCTAAAACCGCGTCGCTTTCCATAAGTAACATCATTACGCCTTACCTATTGCAGATTGCAGAAGATGGTGGATTGGAAAGTGCTATTCGCTGCAATAAAGGTTTAAAAAACGGTGTCTATCTGTATCATGGCATTTTGACAAATAAAGCCATTGGTGATTGGTTCAATCTTCCGGACAATGATATTAATTTGATAGTTTTTTAATTTCCGCCTTCGCAGAAATGACGGTGTATATTCAATAATACTCAGAACTACTTGTCTTTTCCGCGTAGGCGGAAATCCATAAAAAGACATTCTACTCAAATAAGTTTAGTGTTACTCAAACATTTGATTACTTTTGCCACTCGAGACCTTTAGGTCGAACTGTACGAAGTAAAAAATTAATCAATATGAAGTTTTACCAACGTTTTGCCTATTTTTTAGTCGGTTTGGTTATGGGCTGCTTTGCTGTATCAATGATCTTCAGTGGAAGAGATATACGCTGCAATTATTTCCCTAATGCAAGAGTTTTAAACGATATAAGAAACAAACCATTTATATATGATACTGAAGCTTCCCGAAGGCTCTCAGAAGACTGGGTTGATACTACTGATATCAAAAACGTTTTAACCCATGGCGATGTTGATTTTGACAAAAGCAATATAAAGGAAGAAGGCGGAAAATTATATATCATTTATGGGAAAACCTCCAAAAACAAAGATATTACTTTAGAAGTCCTTAATTATCCTGATAAAGCCGTGTTAAAGAATATTATTAAAACAAAAAAGCCAAACTGATTAGTTTGGCTTTTTGTTGATTTAAGTAAATTAGTACTCCAAATTAAATAACCAGTACTCTAAACTAAATAAGTAGTACTCTAAACTAAATAACCAGTACTCTAAACTAAATAAGTAGTACTCTAAACTAAATAAGTAGTACTCTAAACTAAATAAGTAGTACTAAAACAAAAAAAGGGCTGCCAAACCGGCAACCCTTTTTATTTTATAACGAAGTAACTTAGTTACCGTGTCTTTTTTCGATGTCTTCAATATCGCCTTTACCCATAGTGTCAACCAATACCGGTGTTGCAATAAATAACGAAGAATAGGTTCCAACGATAATACCAACCAACATCGCGAAGATAAATCCTCTGATGGAATCGCCACCAAAAATGAACATGATTAACAATACCATAATCATCGTTAACGACGTATTCAACGTTCGTGAAAGCGTAGTATTAATAGACGCGTTTACCACATCCTTAAAGTGTCCTTTTCTGTCTCCGGCAAGGAACTCTCTGATTCTGTCAAATACAATTACGGTATCGTTCATAGAGTATCCGATAACGGTTAGGATAGCTGCAATAAAGTGCTGGTCCATTTCCATGTGGAAAGGCATGTATTTGTACAATAAAGAGTAAATACCCAATACAAAAATTACATCATGGAAAACAGCTGCTAAAGCGCCAAGTGAATACTGCCATTTACGGAATGAAATCACAAGGTACAAACCAACTACTAACATAGCTCCTAAAACTGCCCAGAAAGAGTTTGTTTTAATATCCGCAGAAATTGCGGCACCTACTTTAGAAGACTGCAATACTCCGACAGTTTTTCCATCATATGAATTGATGAATTTCTCATAGGTTTGATTAGCGCTGTAATACTTTTTCAAAGCAGCAAATAACTTCTCATTTACTTCTTTATCAACCTCAACACCTTCTTCTTTGATTTTGTATTTGGTTGTAATTTTCAACTGGTCATCGTCACCAAAAACTTTGGCTTCAACTGTAGTTCCAAACGCTGCTGATAATTCTTCAGAAACTTTAGTTGGCTCAACCGGTTTTTCAAATTTCACCTGGAAGGTTCTTCCTCCAACAAAATCAACACCCTGATCCAATCCGTTAATAAAGAAAATAGAAATCAAACTCGCAACTACAACTGTAGATGAGAACAAGTACGTCCATTTTTTAATTCCGACAAAGTCATAATGGAAACCTGTAAACCAATTTTTAGTGATGTTGGTTGTGAATGTTAACTTTTTATTATTAGCAATATCTCTGTCGATAAATATTCTTGCGATAAAGATTGAAGTAAATAACGAAGTTATAATACCAATTAAAAGCGTTAAGGCAAATCCCTGAACCAATCCTGTTCCGAAAACGTATAAGATTGTTCCGGTCAAAACGTGTGTTACGTTAGCATCAATGATGGAACGCATGGCACCTTTCCAACCGTATGAAGTAACAACGGCATCGCCCAACGTTTTTCCTTCGCGGAGTTCTTCTTTTGCCCTTTCGTATATAATGATGTTCGCATCAACTGCAGTTCCCAATGTTAAAACGATACCTGCAATTCCAGGTAATGTTAATACAAAACCAAAGCTTGCCATAACACCAAATAAGAAAAGTAAGTTTAATATCAAAGCCGCGTTAGCATACCAACCCGCTCTTCCATAATAGAACACCATCCATAAACAGACCATAAAAAATCCAACGATAGAGGAAATTAAACCTGCGTGGATTGCGATTTCTCCCAAAGATGGCCCAACCACTTCTGATTGAATGATTTCGGCAGTAGCAGGTAATTTACCGGCTCTTAAAACATTAGCTAAATCTTTAGTTTCAGCAACTTCAAAGCTTCCTGTAATTTCAGATCTTCCTCCTGAAATTGCACCTGTAGAAACCGTTGGAGCTGAATAAACCACATTATCTAAAGCAATAGCAATATATCCTTTTTGAGTAAAAGCCCTTCCTGTTAATTCTTCCCAAATTTTTGCTCCGGCACCATTCATTTGCATAGAAACCGCAGGTTTCCCCATTTGGTCAAAGGTATCTCTTGCATCCACAATAACACCACCACTCATTGGAGCGGCATTATCTCTGTTGCCTTTTAAAGCATATAATTCAACTGTTTCAGTTTCTTTTTTGGTTTTCTCGTCAACTTTTACGTCTGGTTTTCCCCAGGCAAACTTTGCGTAACGTTTGTCTGCTGGTAATAAATTACGGATTTCAGGTCTTTTAAAATAACCATTGATTGCCGCTGTATCTTTTGGAGAAGAAACAAATAAAACTGGTCCACCACCGCCACTGATGATTTTATCTCCAAGAGGGCCTTTTTTCCCTGCAGTTGCAGTTGAATCCTTGTCTTTATCAGTCAATAATTTGGTCAGCGTATCTGCTGGTTTAGCAACAGCTACTTTTTCGTCAGCTATAACGGTAGCTTTCAAGGCTGTGTTTGCAGCTTCCAAGAAAGCACCTAACTCTTCTGCTTTGTATGTTTCCCAAAACTCTAATTCCGCTTTGCTTGAAACTAATTTTTTGATACGGTCAACATCTTTTGCACCTGGTAATTCAATAAGGATTCGTCCTGTTTGTCCAAGTTTAACGATGTTTGGCTGAGTCACACCAAATTTATCGATACGGCTTCTTAATACGCCAAAAGCAGATTCAACTGACTCGTCAATTTTTTTAACCAGGACTTTTTTCACTTGGTCATCGGTCATATCAAAACTAATTTGTCCCTGTAGATTTCTGTTTGCAAAAATATCAGGTGAAGCTAGTTTCGTAGTTCCTTTATTGGCATCAAATGCTTCGAAAAACGCATCAAGATAAGACTGGTTTCCTTTTTGATTCAATTTTGCATCTTCCAATGCTTTGTTGAAAACAGGGTTTTTAGAATTATTTGATAATTGCTTCAAAACATCTTTTACATATATCTGAAGAATCACATTAATTCCTCCTTCAAGGTCAAGACCTTTATTGATTTGTTTGTCTTTTACTTCATTGTAGGTAAAAAAATCAAGGAAGACTTTTTCTTTCCCGATGGAGTCAAGATATTTAATTTCTTTTGCCGGATTTCCTCCTGCGAAGTTTTTGGCATCGTCTTTTACTTTATTGGCCACAAATGTGAACGAAAGCGAATAGATACTTACCAATGCAAATAGTATTGCGAAAAATTTAACGAGTCCTTTATTTTGCATTATTACTAAAAATTAATTAATTCTTTGGTTTATTATTTTGGTTAAAAAGCAAAACACACCTGAAATACAAGGGCTTAGATTGCAATCCTTTGTATTTAGAAGGTTTCAGCTTTTTTTGAAACGTGCAAATATATAATTCTAAGTGTGATTAACCAATATTTTATCAATTAATATCAAAAAAATAGCTAAAAAAACATCATCGATATTTTGCTTTAATAAGGAATTTCGTAATCTTTAAAAAAATATAAAAAGCATATATCTATAAAAATTATATATTTGTTCACGAACATAAAACCATAAGAATGAAAAAATTACTTAAAATCAGCGTGCTCATAGGGATGACTTTCTTTTTGGGATGTAGCAGCGATGGTGGTGGAACGCCAAGCATCAGCGAAATTACATTGACCACTACTACACCTCAATTGGTGGGCGGTGTCAATATTACTTCCGGAGGTCATGCTTCTAAAAATATTAACACATACTATTCCGGGGTTTGTTACAGTACAAGTCCGGGACCAACTATTTTAAGCAATACAGTAATCAGCACGTCGTTATCTAATACAGATTTTGCCAGCTCTATTGTTGTGTCTGAATTAGGCTCGACTTACTACATGAAGGCCTATATTCAGGATCCTTCTACAAATGAAGTAAAATATGGTAATGAAGTTTCCATTAGTGTGCCTCTAAGTTTGTCAACGGGTATTGTTAAGGGAATTTCTGCCAACGGCTTTAATGTTGATATTACCGTAGGAAGCGATTTAAGCACCAACACCGAAAGAGGAGTTGTTTATGGCATTGGCCAAAATCCTAATGTAGGTGATGCTGGAGTTGAATCATTTCAAATTGCCTCTAACGGAGCAGGAACCTTCAATTTTAATATTGAAAATTATTCTGATGTATTTCCAAATAACACCTATTACCTAAGAAGCTATGCAATAATGGGCGGTCAATACTATTACGGCAATCAACAATCTTTTAAAACTGCAGGATATATTGGCGGTTCTGGTGGCTATGTTTTTTACGACAAAGGAGAAACTACCAATGGGTGGAGGTATTTAGAGGCATATTCTTCTAATTTACTTTATACCAGTACCAGTACAAGTTATTCTTTCAAGTATAGTTGTAATACTAATTTTATTCCGGGTATATCCAATGAAATCGGTACAGGTTTAGAAAATTCCCATTTAATCAAAAATGTTTGTAATTATAATAATATTGCCTGTGCTGTTGCTTTAGACAAGACTTATAATGGACAGCCAAATGGTAGTTGGTTCATCCCATCCATAAATGAGTTAAAAGAATTATATAAAATGAAAATCATTAACCTTACTGATTTCGGAGGCGCTTCTATATTGTTAAGTTCTTCTCAGTCATCAGACATCGACGCCTTTGCACTTACCATTATTGGAACCGGTGCCGGAACACAGCTTTTAGTATCAAAATCATCATATTATCAGGCTTGGCCTATAAGAAGATTTTAATAGCCATAAAATATCCAAAAAAGCCTTTCAATAGAAAGGCTTTTTTATTTAAATATTTTCCTCATATTTAAACGATTTATTTGTTGCGTATAAACTGTTTAAATTGTTAAGCAACAATTGAACACTTGTTGCTTATACTTTTTTAAGTCAATAAAGACGGGCCTTGCGAAGGATTTTAAAAACAAAAAAGATTGTACTTTTCAGCACAATCTTTTTTAATACTATTAAGTACAAATTACTTTATCCCAATATCGATTTCAAATCACCATTCATCGCTCTAACCGCATCTGCGCTTTTAGCAAATTTTGCCTTTTCATCCTCGTTTAAAGTGATGTCGACTATCTTTTCAACGCCGTTTTTACCAATGATACATGGCACACCAATGCAAATATCGCTTTGGCCATATTCGCCTTCTAGGTAAACAGAGCACGGAATTAGTTTCTTTTGGTCATTCAAAATGCTGTCTACCAAAAAAGCAACCGATGCACCAGGTGCATACCAAGCAGAAGTTCCAAGCAACGCAGTTAATGTAGCACCGCCAACCATGGTGTCAGCAGAAACTTTTTCTAATTCAGCTGCCGATAAAAATTCAGAAACCGGAACTCCGTTATAAGAAGCCAGTCTTGTCAACGGAATCATAGTTGTATCTCCGTGACCGCCAATTACCATTCCCTGGATATCGTTTGCCGGTTTATCCAAAGCCAATGATAAATAGGTTTTGAAACGGGAACTATCAAGCGTTCCTCCCATTCCGATGATTCTGTTTTTTGGTAAACCCAACGATTTGAAAGTCAGATAGGTCATGGTATCCATAGGATTAGAAACAATCACAAAAACCGCTTTAGGAGAATGCTGCAATAAACTTTCCGCAACCGATTTTACAATTCCGGCATTAATGCCAATCAATTCTTCCCTTGTCATTCCAGGTTTTCTCGGAATTCCTGACGTAATTACTACTACATCACTCTCTGCTGTTTTGCTGTAATCATTGGTGCTTCCTGAAACTTTGGTGTTGAAACCTAAAGTGGTTTGCGTCTGCATAATATCCAACGCTTTACCTTCAGCAAAACCTTCTCTGATATCAACCAACACAATTTCGCTGGCAATTCTTCTGTATGCAATAGCATCCGCGCATGTCGCGCCAACGTTCCCTGCTCCTACAATCGTAACTTTCATTTTATTTTATTTTGTTGTTGTTTCTTTTTTTGAAGCTAATCCCGCTTTCCGTTGCAATCTTTTTGTTTTGTTAAAAGCCCTTCGACTGCGCTCAGGGTGACAAAACAAAAAGGATTTCCACTGCAATCGGGGCTAGGGCAATTATTTTCTAATCCACTCTATTTGAAATCTTGAAATCTAAATTCCGAATGTCCACTGGACATTCTCCTCTTAATATCAAATAATCAGGGCTAAGGCATTGTGCAAATTACGCATCTATTTTAGCATAAACTGCATTCTTCTCGATAAACTCTCTACGTGGCGGAACTTCATCTCCCATCAACATAGAGAAAACTCTGTCAGCTTCCGCTAAACTATCAATAGTAACCCGACGCAAGGTTCTGTAACTCGGATCCATGGTAGTTTCCCATAATTGTTCGGCGTTCATCTCTCCAAGACCTTTATAACGTTGAATTGCCGCGCTTCCTCCCATCTTTGCGTTGGCAATATCGCGTTGGTCATCGTTCCAGGCGTATTCTTTCTTGTTTCCTTTCTTCACTAAATATAAAGGTGGCGCTGCAATATAAATGTGTCCGCCTTCAATCAGTTCCTTCATAAAACGGAAGAAGAATGTTAATATTAAGGTAGAAATGTGGCTACCATCAACATCGGCATCACACATGATAATTACTTTATGGTAACGTAGTTTTTCTAAGTTAAGTGCTTTAGAATCTTCTTCGGTTCCTATCGTAACTCCAAGTGCGGTGAATATATTTCGAATCTCTTCGTTTTCAAAAACCTTGTGGTGCATCGCTTTTTCTACATTCAGAATCTTACCTCTCAATGGCAAAATCGCCTGGAAGTTTCTATCACGACCTTGCTTAGCTGTTCCACCAGCCGAATCTCCCTCGACAAGATATACTTCACATTTCGCTGGATCCTGCTCTGAACAATCAGATAATTTTCCCGGTAAACCGCCACCGCCAAGAACGGTTTTGCGCTGAACCATTTCACGAGCTTTCTTAGCTGCATGACGTGCCTGAGCCGCAAGAATAACTTTTTGGACAATGATTCGGGCATCATTTGGATTTTCTTCCAGATAATTCTCTAACATTTCGGCAACAGCCTGAGAAACCGGAGAAACTACTTCTCTGTTTCCTAATTTAGTTTTGGTTTGTCCCTCGAACTGTGGTTCCTGAACTTTTACCGAAATAATAG
>NZ_JANXTI010000004.1 GCF_025352425.1 Flavobacterium sp. | reverse complement strand
GAACGTTTCGGGAAAATAATGCAGGACAGGCAGAGTGTTTCCGTAAACCGCACCGATACTTCCATCAGCCACTCCAAACAATTGGACAGTGCCGTACCGGCTTCAAAAATTGCAGCCCTTTCTTCGGGTGAATTTGTGGGTTTAGTTGCTGATAACCCGGAAGAGAAAATAAAATTGAAAATGTTTCACGCCGAGATTATCAACGATGCTGATAAACTGAATGATGAGGTAAGCCGGTATAAAGACATACCTGTCGTATCCAATGTTACTCAACAGCAGGTGCTTGATAATTATTATCAGGTGAAGATGGAGGTTAAGCGGTTGATTGGGGAGGAGGTGGAGCGGTTAAAGGCGGAAAAAGTTGGTTAGATTATAAAGGCGGCTAATCGAAATAGTAAGTGAATTTTTTAAAAAAGTTGAACTAATTTTAAAAAATGTCAATGTTTAATAATATCGAGGAATGTATGATGTATGCCAATGCTGGAATTAATAATTATACGAATATCAAAAAAATCGTTACCCCTAACGACTTTAAAATATGGGAGCAAAAACTTCAGGGAAAAATCGATTTTGAAAATTATTTATTGAATGAATCCAGATTGAATCTATTAAATCTTTCCATTTTAACCGGCTATAGTTTGGCGAAAAATATTGACGATTCAATGTTCACTCATTATCGTAGGCTTCTTCATAAATTAGACAACTATTTAACAGCATTCCCGGGTTTATTATCAGATGCTTCATTTATAGCTAAAGTTAAAAACATTGAGCAGTTTAACTTCCTGTCAGTGCTAACCGAATTATCATTGTCATTTTACATTAAAATGTTACATTTAAATATAAAATTTGAAACACCTTTCAGGCTCATTAAATCAAATAAAAAGCGAGATGCGGATATAACAGTTTCTGATTCTAAAGGAAACAGTATGCATATAGAGGTTTATATGCCAAATAAACAAAGTGAGATTGACGGGTTTTTTGATCCGAATGAAGATGACCACCATTTCGAATATAAGATTGGTAAAAAGTTGTTGGATAAATTTGGAGAAAACGGGATTGCTGAATTGAAAGGGACTATTTTATTGGCAGTTAACATAGCCTTTTTTGAAATGCTGTCAATTAAAAGAATAATTAATAGGCAAAATGATTTTATTCATTTACTGCAACATTTACCAACTGGTGTAGATGGGCTCCTAGTATTCGAAGATAATTTTGGAGATGAAAATTCTTTTAGATTTATACAATTGGTATTAAAGTAAAAAGTTAATTGAAATGATATATTTTGTTGTTCCAAGGCCTGCTATTTTTTTAGTACATATCGCTACTATCCGGTTCTAGCTGAATTGGTTTACCGTTATTGATCTCTACAATTTCACATTTGTCATCATACTCGTCTTTATGAGTAATATAGAATAAAATATTCAAGGGAATTTCCAGCTCCTGATCAACAGTAAGTTCTGTAGTTTCCATGTAATACATTTCTTTTTCTTCGCTGTCATAAATTCCGCTTTCTTCGTCATCAATAGTTAATATAATTTTTATATGAACTGTTGCGGTCGCTTCCACCTCAATACTTTCTTCTTCCACTGAAATGACTTGATACTCTTTTTTAATGACATTGATTGAAGATACTTTTATATCATGTACATCATAGCTATTGGTAAAATCATAGTAAATGCTATCATCATCCACTTCACCTTTGACCCATTCCTGTAATTCCCTATTTATCAGTGAATCATTTTTTGTAAAAAGCACAGAGACAATATCCACTCTTTCTTTATACAATCGTGTCAGTAATGCTTCGAGAAAATCTTCATAGTTTCCATTTACAGTAACACCTTTTGCTGGTTTGGATTTTAAAAAATCTTTGTCTTTTGAAAAAATGATGCATTCGGTTTTGTTTTTTGAACACCATTCTTCTACTGATAAAAGAGCGATTGCATCTGGAAATTCATGTTTTTTTTCACCAGTATTAAATGGAAATGTTCCTTCAAAATATTTTTTAAAAATCTCCTCACTGTCAATAACCGGGTATTCAATAATAGTGGTATTTGCATTTAAAAGTTCCTCATCCAGCAATGCATCAAACGCTTCAGCTATAATTTTTATCTTCGAAAACTTTACCAATTTGCTCTTTTCTTTCACGCTGTTTCTTAAGACTGACATCTGCCGATTATTTAATAACTCATTATGTTTTTCGATTGCCATCCTTGCCTGCTTTTTAAACCTTGATTTTATTTCGTTTACTGTAATGATCGACAAAATCAAATTAATACTTCCAGCCTTTGACAGGTTGAGGAACTCATTAATTCTTTTGCCCTCAAGAAAGTTTTCTTGAACAAATATGGATGTATCTAAAAATATATTTTCTGGCATAGTTAGCAAAGCTATTTTAAAGACCTCACTTAATTAGTAATCTGTTTTTCCAAAATGGAACATAGCCAATGCCCTTTTGAATCATTGTCAGTTAACCGCTTTCTAAAATATCTAGGTTTCTCACGTACCCTCATTTCTCTCCCTTTTCTGTTGGGATATCAAAAAAATCTCAATAAATTTATAATTTTAACTGCTGATAATCAATAATTTAGGTTATTTCATAATATTTTTTTTACCTTGTGTAACCTCAATGCATATTAATAATATAGGGACAAGATGAATTACGAAACAATCATAGAAGAGCTTAAGCATAAGGACCCACAGGCTTTAGAGAGCCTTTATAATACCTATGGTGCCAAATTTTATGATTATTGTATCCGGAAGTGGCAATTATCTGAAGATGCCGCCTGGGAAGCAGTTTATCAAACAATTGAAACGGTGGTTTTAAAAGGGTCACAATATCAATTCGAATCTAATCTGCATTTTCAGAATTTTTTGTTTAAAGTACTGTTGAATTTTTTGCGCCAGCTATATCGGAAACAACAAGCAGGACATTCTGCTTTGGAGTTTGTTGAACTTGATACGGATGGTGACATATCAGTCATACAAAGAAAAATTGATAAAAAAACTTTTACCGATTATTATCAATCGGAATCAGTTGAACCGGAAATCATGCAGACTTTAAATCATGCTCTTTCCCAATTAGCTCCTTCTGATAAAGATCTTCTTTTATTAAAGGCACAAAATTATACTTATGATGAAATAGCCGAAATACTAGGTATTGAAAATAATCAGTTAAAGGTGAAGCATCATAGAGCAAAACAAAAATTAATTAAACTTTTAAATGAATCCAGTTTATGAACGCAAACAATCAAATCGATATGCTGGACGAGACCTTGAAAATATATTTTCTGGAATCGGCAAAAACAGATGAAACATCTCTTCATCAGGAATTGTCTGTAATTCTTTCAAATGACAACCCTGTTGAAATGCCTGATGCGATGAGGCTTAAGTTAATGAACCGGTTAAAAGATGCTTTGCAGCAGGTTTCCTTTGGGCAGTTAATAACCGAAGCTCTCCAAAGCAACAATATTGAAGCAGACAATTTAGCTGAACTGACTGGTTTGCCGGTACCTGTGCTGAAAGAACTACAGGCAGATACCGTTTTTACCAATAATGTTCCGATTGTTTTTTTGAAAAAGTTACTCAATTCATTAAACATATCTTATCAGGTAGCAGAACAGGCTATACGAAATACGTTTGAACTATTACAACATCGTATTCCATCCTCTGCTTCTTATAATGGTGTGACGCCTGCTTTTAAAAAAGGTAATCTTTCTTCAATAGAATCCTTTATAAAGAACATGCCAAAAACTTCTGGTAAGGAATTGTTTCAGAATGAAGAAGCGTTGAACCGTTATTTAAACAGATTAAATGAACTGATGAATAGTTAATTATGGAAAACATGGTTAGGTGGTCATATTCAACTATAAACACCCTTAAGCAATGTAATAGAAAATATTATTTTGCCCAGGTGATGGCTACACATGGGCGTAAGATTCCACAAAGACGCAAGGCGTATGAATTGAAAAAAATGCAGAATCTTACTATGTGGAAGGGATCTGTGGTTGATAAGTTTATGGAGAAAACAGTAATTCCTGCCATCCGGGATAAGAAGGAATTGGATTTTACGGTTTTCGGTATCCAGGCAGTAGAATTGGCCAAAAATCAGTTTCAGTTTTCACAGGCAAAAGCCTATAACGATGCAGGACTAAAAAAATCTGAGGCTGATAATGAATTTTGTATTCTGGATGTGCATGAATTAGGTAAACCATATACAGAAGTTGAATTGGCGGAAGCTTATGAAACCATAAAACAGGCTGTTGAAAATATACCCTTAATTAAAATGCCGGATGGGACTTTACTGATAACTTATTTAAAAGAATGCAACCAACTGGTGCCAAACGTAACCAACTGGAAAGTGGAGATAGAAAACGCAAGGGTAAGTCCCCAGATAGATTTAATCGCCTATCACAACTTTAAACCTGTTGTTATTGACTGGAAACTATCGGATAGTTTTATAGCAGATTATTCGAGACAACTTATTATTTGCGGCATCACTGTTTATCTGAAAAGACTGGAAGGAGATAAGCAGCCTTACCAATACAGTGACATACAACTTTATGAAGTAAACCTGTTAAACGGAGTAGTTAAACAGCACGAATTTTCTCAGGAAGTGATTAATGATACGATTGATGATATTAACCGCACCGCAAAGGATCTTGGATTACTGCATGTTGCTTATGAAGACGCAGATATTGACGAATACGGGCTTACAGAAAACGAAGCCTCTTGTAAATTATGCTCATTTCGACCTTTATGTATATATCTTTTATTAAATCAAAATGAATACGATGAGGAATCATACCTTGAATTTGTTCAGAATAACCAACTTGCCTGATCTGGATTTTTCCTATAAGTTGGTGGAGACTGATTTGGCTAAATTAGAAGGCAAAGAAGACTTGTATAACAGGCAAATGCTTAAAATAGCACAAAAGGTAGCTTCGTTAACAAGCGGGCCTGCAGCTTCCATTCACAAAGATGGAAAGTTGTTCATAGCCATTCCATCCAATAAGTTGCTGGAGAATTCGAAAATAGATATTGCACCGTTCAGCGTTAATGTAAAACTGTTACCGGATGTCTATCATATTCCTGCTGGTAAA
>NZ_JANXTI010000092.1 GCF_025352425.1 Flavobacterium sp. | reverse complement strand
AAAACTCTTAAATAATTTTTAACTATATTTGACATGAATATTGGTTTGTTTTGCGACTTCAAGATACTGAATTTCAGTATCTTGACCAATATTTAATCAATTTATTTTTACTTTAAATAATTACACCCAACGGGTTAATATATTTAAGATTAATTGAAAATACTTTGTACAAAATGCGAAAACTTATAGCTGATGCCATCTTTTTTCATTATTGGGCAAACTTGCTTATTGGCAAGGCCTTCGGGCAATATAAAACGTTGGGCATTATAATGTCCCGTCGTCATTAATTCGTCATATACCTTTTTGGAATCTGCAATTTTATTATCATGAAAATAAACAACAACATTTCTTTTTATAATGATATCACTCTTCACTCCTGGTATATTATGTAATTTTTGTTTAATATCAATAGCAGAAATTGAATCAAAAGCTTTGGCAAAATCTATTCTGCTTACTTGAATTGTTGCATTTTCTAAAGGTCTTGCGGTGGCAATGTGATAGACCAAGATGATAAACATAAGGAGTATAAAGCCTGTAACGCTTAGCAATCCTATTTTGACTTTTTTATTAATTTTCATGGGTGCTTAGTTTTTTTTGTTTAGTTGATTTACGAAAAGATAAAAACCTTAGTTTTTTAAAATGAACATTTTTTAACAATTTATTTTCTTTCTAAATAAGTTTGTAATAAAAAAAAGCGCTGATTTTGACACGAAACAGCGCTTTTCAAACAAAACTAACCAAACCGTATTAAGTAATTTCAGGGGAGCCATATATTAAACATTAAAAAATAAGGCTAAATAAAATACAAGAAACACTAGAGCAAACATTGCAACAAATATTGTTGTTTCAAATATTGTTTTAATTTTTTTGTTGATATCCATAATCGTAGAAGTTGGGTTCTTAACTCAATTACGAGAATGAAAACGTTATGGTTTTTCAAAAGTAAAAAGTTTACTTTTTTTTGTTTTTTAAATTCATAATTAATGCCTCTTCAATTGGAGCTTTTATTTTTATCACTTCATCGGAGTTAACATTTGGAATGGTTATCGAAAGAACATAGTGTTTTATTTTCCATTGGTTGTTTATAAGAACCAGGACTCCTGAACCCCGACATATTTTCATTTGGGTGTCAAGTAGTTCGTCGAACCAGGCTGTTTTTTTGTCTCCACTAAAGTAAATATGCCTTTCTAAGGCAGTAAAACTCCATGCTTTTCCTTTATCAAAATAAGGCTTGGCAAATGTCTGAAAAGCAGGTTTGCTCCAATTTTCTGTAGCATCCGTTCCGATAAAAACAGCGTCGTCGGTCAAGGCATCAAAGTAATCTTTATAATTAGCTTCAGCAGCGGCTGTATGCCAGGTATCAAGTGTGCTGTTGATTTGTGATTCGGGACTATCCTGTGCGTTGGTAGTAATGGCAAATAATAATGGGAATACTATAAAAAGCTGTATTTTTTTCATAAGGGTTGGTGTGTTGATTTAGTCTATTATTGTAGTTCAAAACATAAAGGTAAATATAACACTTACTGATGCATACAATACTGGCAGTTTTGTATTTTTATAAATTGAATAATTGAACGTTGAATGAAAAAAATGAGGCTATACCGACTTTTGCTAATTATTTTTGTGGTGAGTATTTCTCTGACCAATTGGAATTGCGTCAAAAAGGAAAACAAAATTAATAAAAATAAGGAATCTTTTTCCTTGTCTTTTGATAGTGCTCAGGTAGAAACTTTTTATTCCAAATATCCTAAATTGGCGGTATATAAAAAGCAAGTGGTTTTATTATATCAAAAAAACCGCTATGATTACATTTGGTTTGATAAAAACGGCAGAAGGGAAACAGCAGATGTTTTTTACAATAAAATAAATAACCTTTTTGAAGATGGGGTAATTGGCAAAGTGCCCTATAATGAAACATTTGAGTCATTATTTCAAAAAGGTTCCGATGTACCTGATGTTGAGTTTGATTTATTTCTATCTAACTATTATTTCTACTATGCAAATAAAGTACTACGGGGAATTGACAAGTCTAAAACCAACGAATTAGGGTGGTATTTGCCCAGAAAAAAGCTCTCCTATGTAACTTATCTTGACTCATTGCTTATTGACCCAAAATTTATTGATAAAAAAAACCAGCATATTGAGCAATATTACAAGCTCAAAGCAGTTTTAAAAAGATATAGAGCGATAGAACAAAAAGGCGGATGGGATTCCATTGCTTTACCTACAGGCTTTGTCTCTATTAAACCCGGCGATAGTTCTGATGTTGTGTCTAAAATAAGAACGCGATTATTTTTAACTGGCGACATTGATGTTGATTCCGGCGGTAAATTTTATGAACCTTCGCTTCAAAAAGCTGTTTTAAAATATAAAAAGCGAAATGGGTTTATTTTAAATAAAACTATTTTACCAAAACATGTTGACGAAATGAATGTGCCCATTAGCAGTCGGATTAGAACCATTATCGTTAACATGGAGCGTTGTCGATGGATTTCTACCGATGTGACAAAAGCGAAAGAGTTTATTGCGGTTAATATCCCGTCTTATAGATTGACCTATTTCAAAAAAGGGAAAGCAGTTTTAACATCGAACGTTGTCGTCGGAAACATGATGAATAAAACAGTCATTTTTAGCGGAATGATGAGTTATATAGTGTTTAGTCCTTATTGGAACGTGCCAAAAAGTATTGTTGAGAAAGAAATCCTTCCGGGGATTGAGAAAGACGGGAATTATTTAGCAAAACACAATATGGAATGGGAAGGTGAAAATATTAGGCAAAAACCAGGAAAAGATAATTCACTGGGCTTGATTAAGTTCTTATTTCCAAATAATAATAACATCTATTTACATGATTCACCTGCCAAAGAATTGTTTAATGCAGAAAAACGCGCATTTAGTCATGGTTGTATCAGAGTCGAAAAACCAAAAGAGTTAGCCAATTTAATTTTGGAGGATGATTCAAATTGGACGCCAGAAAAAATAGACGAGGCTATGAATAAGGGCGAAGAATCCTGGTATACGCTCAAAAACAAAATTCCGGTTTATATTGGTTACTTTACTGCTTGGGTTGATGATGAGGGCAACATCAATTTCTATAAAGATATTTATGAAAGAGATAAACGATTAACCGCTATGTTGGTTGAAGAATAACGATATTTTTTGAACTGCTTTTTTTCAAATTATTTAGATCGTTCAATTTACAGTTATAAGGCGAACCTCAACGCCCAATAATCGAATTAACAATTCCTCATTATTAACGGTATCAATTTTAAGAAAGAGAAAATATTTGTTATTTTTGCTTCCTGTTTTCAACACATATTAAGTAAGGTTAACTATGGGTATAATAATGATTTCAGTGAATTAAAAAATATTATGAAAATACGTTTTACTCTTTTATGTGTTTTATATGTAAGTTTTTCAGGCGCTGCCCAGGTTAAGATATTATTTGATGCTACCAAAGCTCAAATGGCAGGAAATGCAGATTGGGTAATTGATGCTGATTTGCATAATCTTTATACCGGAAGCACTTCAGTATCAATAGGAGGATTTGAATCAAATCCGCAGCGGTTTCCTAATCCGCCACAATCAGGTATTAACGCATCAACAACAGAAGATTATTGGCAAGGTGCTTTATCTTATTGGGCTGTTGATTGTGCAAAGGAAGGATACATAGTTGAAAGTTTACCCTATAATGCACAAATTACATATGGTTCTGCGAGCAATGTTCAGGATTTAATTAATTATACGATTTTTGTAGTCGATGAACCTAATGTGCTTTTTACAGCTGCGGAAAAAGATGCCATAGTAAATTTTGTTAAAAATGGTGGAAGCTTACTTATGATTGCTGACCATGCTATTTCAGACCGAAATAATGATGGTTACGATTCTTTACAAGTTTGGAATGATTTGATGCAAAACAACAATGTGCTCTCCGACCCTTTTGGGATTTCGTTTGATTCAAATGATTTTTCGCAAACCACTACAAATATCGCTAACCTATCCTCAAACCCAATACTTCACGGTATAAAAGGAAATGTTACCAGAGCACAATGGTCAGGCGGAACGACAATGACTTTAAATCCGACTGTGAACAACAGCGTGAAAGGGCTTATTTATAAAACCGGATCAAGTACTATTGGCACAACTAATGTAATGGTGGCACAGTCAAATTATCTGGCTGGAAAAGTGGTCGCTATTGGTGATAGTTCCATTCCTGATGATGGAACAGGAGACACAGGAGATTTTTTATATGATGGTTATATTGCTGACGCTAATGGAAATCACCAAATATTATTAATGAATGCCATTATTTGGCTTGCCACGCCAAATTTATCGTCAACTACTTTTGAGGATTATCAAACAAGTGTTATAATTTCACCTAATCCAGTCCGCAATAAAGAATTGACAATATATTATCATTCTACTTCCTCAAGTGGTGTTATGTTTATCATATATGATTCTTTAGGCAGAATAATAAAACAAGAATCTGTAAAAAATGAAATTCAAACTATAAACTGTAGCACGTTGACTTCGGGCGTTTATTATGGTAAAACAGTTTCTGAAGGAAGCACTAAAACAATTAAGTTTATAATTGAGTAAAAGTCTTCTATTTACAAATTTAATAAAACCTAACCCGTTGGGTGTAATTAAATTGTTTGATTTTTAATATTGTTTATTGGTCTGTCAAATATGAATTTATTGATATACTGAACCAATGTTAATGCTGTTATTTTTGCTAAAATTCTTGTTTTAAAACCTTCAAAAGTTTTA
>NZ_JANXTI010000057.1 GCF_025352425.1 Flavobacterium sp. | reverse complement strand
AAAACTTTTGAAGGTTTTAAAACAAGAATTTTAGCAAAAATAACAGCATTAACATTGGTTCAGTATATCAATAAATTCATATTTGACAGACCAATAAACAATATTAAAAATCAAACAATTTAATTACACCCAACGGGTTATTGATAGTGTTATTTATTGGTTTCAAAATTGCTTATCAACTAAATGTACAAACTACCACACTTGACATTTGGAATGTTTCACTGAAATCTGTCACAGTATACCGATTAGATGCTATTTTCATCGGAGTTTTGTGTAGTTGGATAAGCATGAATTACGAAAAAAAATGGAAGAAATTTAAGTTCACATCGGCATTAATTGCAGGCTTAATCATGATGTTTATGTATTATGGAATGGGTTTTCTAAGAATTCTTCCTGAAACTTACCCCTTTGTTTGGAATGTACTTTACCTCCCTTTAGCGTCACTTTCCATTGCTTTTTTACTTCCGTGGTTTTCTCAATTGGAAACCTCAATCTCTATTTTAAAAACCCCCGTTGTATTTATCAGTAAAATTTCCTACTCCATTTACTTGCTTCACTATAGTATCATTATGCAATTGTTGTTGTTGTTTATTGATAGGGAAAAGACTTCTTTGCTGCAACTTCATTTCATAACTGCAATTTATCTGTCGATTACAATTGTTACAAGTTATTTTCTATACCGTTTTTATGAACATCCAATGATGAATTTGAGGGATAAAAATTAGGAATATTCATTTTGCGTTGCTTTATTTAAAGTATTTGTATAAAAGTCATAGCAAAAACCCTCATTTCGTAAAATAGCGCTTCAAATCAATATATTTTATTAAAAACTTCTATAGAAGTATAACGTTTTCGTAAATTTGCACTGCGAAACAATAAACCCAAATAAATATGGCTTTTGATATTGAAATGATTAAAAAAGTATACGGGACAATGGCTGAGCGTGTAGATAAAGCACGCCAATTAGTTGGCCGACCATTAACGCTTTCAGAAAAGATTTTATATTCACACTTATGGGAAGGAAATCCTACTCAGGCATTCGCCCGCGGAAAGGATTATGTAGATTTCGCTCCCGATAGGGTTGCCTGCCAGGATGCAACCGCTCAGATGGCATTGTTACAATTCATGCATGCCGGAAAAAAAACAGTAGCTGTTCCAACAACAGTTCATTGTGACCATTTAATTTTGGCAAAAGATGGCGCTAAATCTGATTTAGCTGCCGCCAATTCACAATCAAAGGAAGTATTTGATTTTCTTTCTTCAGTTTCTAATAAATATGGAATTGGTTTTTGGAAACCAGGCTCCGGTATTATTCACCAAATTGTTTTGGAAAATTATGCATTCCCCGGTGGAATGATGATTGGAACCGATTCACATACGGTAAACGCGGGTGGATTGGGAATGCTGGCTATAGGAGTTGGTGGTGCTGATGCCGTAGATGTAATGTCCGGAATGTCATGGGAATTAAAATTTCCAAAATTAATTGGCGTAAAATTGACAGGAAAATTAAACGGTTGGAGTTCTCCGAAAGATGTAATTCTGAAAGTTGCCGACATTCTTACCGTAAAAGGTGGAACCGGAGCTATTGTTGAATATTTTGGCGAAGGTGCAACCAATATGTCCTGCACCGGAAAAGGAACTATTTGTAATATGGGTGCCGAAATTGGAGCAACCACTTCCACTTTTGGTTACGATGACTCGATGAGAAGGTATTTGGCTGCGACCGACAGACAAGATATTGTTGATGCTGCTGATAAAGTGGCGGATTATTTAACTGGTGATGCCGAAGTTTATGCTAATCCAAGTCAGTATTTTGACCAAGTTATCGAAATTAACTTATCAGAATTGGAACCACACATCAACGGGCCTTTCACTCCGGATAGAGGAACTCCGGTTTCTCAAATGAAAGCTGAAGCTGCTGCAAACGGTTGGCCATTAAAAATAGAATGGGGATTGATAGGTTCCTGCACCAATTCCTCTTATGAGGATATGGCACGTGCTGCTTCCATTGTTGAACAAGCGGTGGCTCACGGAATTACACCTAAAGCGGAATTTGGAATCAATCCCGGTTCAGAGCAAATTAGATATACAATTGAAAGAGACGGAATTATTGCGACTTTTGAGAAAATGGGAACCAAAGTTTTTACTAATGCTTGTGGTCCGTGTATTGGACAATGGGATAGAGAAGGTGCCGATAAGCAGGAAAAAAACACCATCGTGCATTCGTTTAATAGAAACTTCTCTAAACGTGCGGATGGAAATCCAAACACGCATGCCTTTGTAACCTCACCGGAAATGGTAGCAGCTTTGGCTATTTCGGGAGATTTGACTTTTAACCCAATTACTGATACCTTGTTAAATGATAATGGGGAAGAGGTGAAACTGAATCCACCACACGGTGATGAGTTGCCAAAAAGAGGATTTGATGTAGAAGATGCAGGTTTTCAAGCTCCGGCTGCTGATGGTTCTGGTGTACAAATTTTAGTGAGTGAAACGTCAGACAGATTACAGTTGTTAGCACCATTTGATGCTTGGGACGGAAAAAATATTACGGGAGCAAAACTTTTAATCAAAGCTTTTGGAAAATGTACGACGGATCACATCTCTATGGCTGGACCATGGTTGCGTTTTCGTGGCCATTTGGACAACATTTCGAACAATATGCTGATTGGTGCGGTAAACGCTTTTAACCAAGAAGCAAATAAAGTTAAAAATCAATTAACCGGGGAATATGGTACAGTTCCTACTGTGGCAAGAGCATACAAAGCGGCGGGTGTTCCTTCGATAGTTGTCGGTGATCAAAATTATGGTGAAGGTTCTTCCAGAGAACATGCCGCTATGGAGCCAAGATTTTTAGGTGTGAAAGCGGTATTGGTAAAATCATTCGCCCGTATTCACGAAACGAACTTGAAAAAACAGGGAATGTTAGCGTTGACTTTTGCTAACGAAGCCGATTATGATAAAATCCAGGAGAATGACACAATCAACTTCTTAGATTTAACTGAATTTGCTCCGGCGAGACCATTGACTTTAGAGTTTGTTCATGCTGATGGATCAAAAGATATAATCATGGCGAACCACACGTATAACGATAGTCAGATTGGCTGGTATGTAGCGGGTTCTGCCTTAAATTTGATTGCGGCAGGAAAGGCTTAACTAAAATTCAACAGGCATAAAAAAAGCTCAACATTTGTTGAGCTTTTTTTATCTACTTTCTTTTTTTATATATTTCTTTTAATCCTGATTTCCATTCCACAAGTTCGTAGTAGAACTCAACAGCGATGAGATTTTTCTTTTTGGTTACAGAACATCTTCCTGTAACATCTGCCTCGTCTCCACAGATAGTTGTTTTTGGTCCGGTTGTCAACCTATTGTTTGCATATTCCTGATAAATTTTATACGCAATGTCTTGGCGAATCGTCATTTTGGAATTGTAGGTACTGACGATAATCATTCCTTGATCGGAACGTGCGACGAACTCCATTCCGTTGTGACCATAATTATAGGTCTGAATTTTGGGATCGCCTTCTTTTTCATTAAAGGCGAAACAACTGATAATCAGTAAGCTAAAAAATACTTTTTTCATAATAATAGATTTGCGGGGGACAAATTAGGGGCGAAATATAATACTTTGTATCTATTATATAACGGAGTTATTTGAAAAATATTGTATTTGAACGAAAAAAACCGTCTATTCAACGAGAATAGACGGTTTTTCTGAACTAATAATCTACTAATAATAAGTATAGCGTCTTACTTTTGCTATATATTTTGCCAGACGAATTACCTGATGACTATAACCATATTCGTTATCATACCAAACATAGAGCACAATATTTTTCCCATCACCTGAAACAATGGTCGCATTGCTGTCGTAAATAGAAGGTTGGGCTGTACCCACAATATCTGATGATACTAATTCATTATTTAGTGAATATCTGATTTGCTCTACCAGTTCTCCTTCCAAAGCGTATTCTTTCATAATTTTATTTACTTCTTCAAAAGAGGTTGCTCGGCTCACTTCCAAATTCATAACCACTAAAGAACCATTTGGCACAGGAACCCGAATCGCATTAGAAGTTAGTTTTCCCGCTAAACTTGGCAACGCTTTGGCTACAGCCGTTCCGGCACCAGTTTCAGTAATTACCATATTCAAAGCTGCAGCACGGCCACGACGGTATTTTTTGTGCATATTGTCAACCAGGTTTTGGTCATTGGTATAAGCATGTATGGTTTCAATATGACCTTTAACAACGCCAAGAGAATCTTCAATTACTTTCAAAACCGGTGTGATGGCGTTGGTTGTGCAAGATGCAGCTGAAAAAATGTCTACATTATCCGGATTATAATCGTTGTGATTTACACCATAAACAATATTAGGAATTCCTTTTCCAGGTGCCGTTAATAATACTTTATCTACGCCTTTTGAAGTCAAATGGCGCTTCAACTGTTCTTCGGTTGTAAAAGCACCGGTATTATCTATTACTAAGGCATCTTCAATTCCGTATTTTGTATAATCAATTTCTTCCGGACCATTAGCTGTAATAACATGAACTGTTGTTCCGTTAATAATCAAAGCATTGTTTTCGGCATCAGCCTGAACAGAACCTTGAAAATCGCCATGAACTGAATCATAACGTAGCAATGAAGCTCTTTTTTCTAAAGATGTTGCATCGTTTCTATCACGAGTTACGATAGCGCGAAGACGAAGTTGTTGCCCTTTACCCATTTTACTCATCATTTCACGAGCTAATAATCGACCAATTCTACCAAAACCATACAAGACAACATCTTTTGGTTTTAAGTTCTGAAAGTCTTTTGCGTTTTTGAATTTATCAATTACAAAGGCTCTGCTATCGTCGTATTTATTGTCTTCAAGATGGTATTCATAAGTTAATTTTCCGATATCAATCCGCGATGGAGGTAAGTCTAAATCTTGAATGGAACGGGCTATTTCTACAGAATCAAAAACATTGATTGGTTTTTGAACAAACTCTCCGGCATATTCATGAAAGTTGATGATGTCGCTGACGTTTCTATCAATTAATTGGTTTCTGAAAAGAACCAACTCAATTGATTTATCATACCACAAATCGCTGATAATTTTAATTAATTCAACGCATGCTTTACGTCTGTCAGCCTGAAAAGATAATTCCTTCTCGTATAGTTTGTTACTGTCCATGAAAATAAATAAGTGTTAGTTGTGTTAAAGTAATTTGGCGCAAAAGTATAAAATAGAAACGTTTCACGAAAACGATTTCGTGACTTTTTATAAAACAAAAAAACCAGTCCATAAACTGAACTGGTTTTAAGAATTAACCTCTTAACATTATAAAATTATCTGAACTACTTGTCCTAATCTATTAATCATTTGAATATTGGCCGCTTGATTTTCGTCTTTTTTATTTAAAAATTTAGAAATAGTTTCAACATCTGTCGCCTTTACATTATCAACCGAGAGAATGATGTTTCCTTTGAGTTGGTCGGCATATGGTTTTAGGTTTTCGTTATTGATATCCTTAATTCGAACACCATAATCAATTCTGAATTTCTTTTTATCCGCCGCTTCGATATCTTCTAATTCCAATCCTTTAAATTCGGCAGTAACCAAATCGTATTTAATCAATGTAACAGATGCTGTTTTTGTTTCGCCGTTGCGGAGGAATGTTACCTGCACTTTGTCATTCGGTCTTTTGGTATTGATATATCCGGAAAGCTCGGAGAAAGTATTGATGTTTTGACTGTCTAATTTTTTGATGATATCACCTTTCTGCAAACCAGCTTTTTCTGCTCCCGAATTTTTAGTTATTTTACTAATATAGAAACCTTCCGTATCATTAATTCCTAGTTCTTTGGAAGCTTTACTATTTAATTCGCCACCTTCAACACCGAGAATTCCGCGCTGAACGTTACCGAATTCCATAATGTCTTCAATTATTTTTCGTGTAATATTTGATGGGATTGCGAAAGAATATCCGGCATAACTTCCTGTTGGAGATGAAATCATGGTGTTAATTCCAATTAATTCACCGTGCGTGTTAACCAAAGCACCACCTGAATTCCCTGGATTTACAGCAGCATCTGTCTGAATAAAAGACTGAAGGCCGTTGTTTTCTAAATTTCTGGCTTTCGCCGAAACAATACCGGCAGTAACGGTTGAAGTCAAATTATAAGGATTTCCAACAGCTAAAACCCATTCGCCAACTTTCACCTGATCTGAATCGGCAAACGTAGAATACGGTAGTTTTTCGTCAGCATTAATTTTTAATAAAGCGATATCCATCTTTGAATCCGTTCCGATAAGTTTTGCCATGTATGATTTGTTGTTGTTCAAGGTTACCTCAAGTTCAGAAGCACCCTGCACAACATGATTGTTGGTAACAATATAACCATCTTCCGAGATAATTACTCCCGAACCTGTACCAACTTGTTCTTGTTGCTGCCCGCCACGAGCTCCATAAAAGAATTCCATCATCGGATCAGACACCGTTCTTACCGAAACATTTTTAACATGGACAACAGTGTGAACAGTATTTTCTGCAGCAGCGGTAAAATCAACTCCTTCAGCTGATAAACCAACAGCCCTGCCATAATTGTTTGACGCTGTTGTTACAATCGAATCGCGACTGCCTTTTTCCTCAATAAATAATTTGTAAGCGCCAAGCGTGGTTGCACCACTCAATAAAGAAACCAAAAATAAACTAGATAATCGTTTCATATTTAATACCATTTAAAATTATTTGAACGTAAAATTATAAATTTCTCTTTTTCAAAAAATCAGTTTAACGCTCGTTTAACATTTTTAACTTAGTATTAATATTTGCTATATTTGTCGGAGTAAACATGCTATGAAATTCACTTTCTACAAATACGAAGGAACAGGAAATGACTTTATCTTCATAGATAATAGAGAAAATGAATTTCCTAAAAATGATGTTAGACTCATCGAAAAACTTTGCGACAGACGCTTCGGAATTGGTGCCGACGGATTGATTTTATTAGAAAGCGACACTGAAACCGATTTTCGAATGGTTTATTACAATTCGGATGGAAATCAAAGCTCGATGTGTGGCAATGGTGGTAGGTGTATAGTGGCTTTCGCCAAAAGTTTGAATCTTATCAATGACCAAACTACTTTTCTGGCAACTGATGGTTTGCATCAGGCATTTGTTTTTGAAAACGGAATGATATCGTTAGGAATGAAAGATGTCGATGAAGTAAAAATTCAAAACGATTATGTTTTCCTAAATACCGGTTCGCCACATCATGTAATGCTGGTAGATGACTTAGACAATTATGATGTAAAAGGGATTGGTGCCAAAATCCGTTATTCTGATTTGTATGGAAAAGCGGGAAGCAACGTGAATTTTGTAAAGCAGCTTTCCGAGAATCATTTTCAATTGCGAACCTATGAACGTGGCGTTGAAGACGAAACCTATTCCTGTGGCACCGGCGCAACGGCAGCAGCTATTGCAATGCATGCTATTGGAAAAACAAATTCCAATCATATAAATCTAGATGTTGAAGGTGGGAAACTGGAAGTTTCTTTTAAAAAGGAAGGAAATGTTTATACCCATGTTTTTCTGAAAGGACCGGCAACCCATGTTTTTAAAGGAGAAATTGAATGGTAACACTACAAGGACAAAATATCTTTTTACGCGCACTCGAACCCGAAGATTTAGAGTTTGTCTACGCTATTGAAAACGATGAAAATATTTGGGAAGTCAGTAATACCATAACACCGTACAGCAAATTCCTGATTAAGCAATATCTTGAAAATGCGCAGCAGGATATTTATGAAGCTAAGCAACTGAGGTTGACAATCTGCAAAAAGGGAAATTCAGCAGCTGTTGGATTAATTGACTTATTCGATTTTGATGCGAAGAATAAACGTGCGGGCGTTGGCATTATCATCCAAAATGAAGCTGATAGAAATAATGGTTTTGGAAAAGAAGCTTTAGGTTTGGTAATTAATTATGCTTTTCAACAATTGCAATTGCATCAACTGTTCGCAAATATCGGAACAGAAAATAAAGCAAGTGAATCACTTTTTATTACATTTGGATTTGAGAAAATTGGAGTGAAAAAGGACTGGAACTTTACCAATAATGCTTTTCATGATGAAGCTGTCTTTCAATTAATAAAAAAATAAATTATTTTGAATAGAAATAAAATTTTAAAGGGTTTAGGAATTGTTTTCCTTGTTTTTGTAGCTATTATTTATATCAAATTTTTCACTTCGGACACGAATTTTGACAAAGAAGAACTATATGTTGAGATTCCTACAGGATCCAACTATTCAGATGTTCAAAGAATACTTTCCCCATTAGTAAGAAACATGAGCGATTTTGAGTTAATTGCTAAACGCCGTTCGTATCCGGAAAATGTAAAAGCCGGCCGATTTTTGCTAAAGAAAGGCATGAGTGCTTTTCAATTGGTTGCAACCATGAGACGAAATGTTCCGGTGAAATTGGCATTTAACAATCAGGAGCGATTGGAAAATCTTTGTGAACGTTTGAGTTCTCAAATAGAACCTGATACTACTAAGTTACTGGCTACATTTTACAATCCTGGATTTTTAAAGAAAAATGGTTTTACCAAAGAGAATGTGTTTGCCATGTTTTTGCCAAATACATATGAAGTATATTGGAACATTTCGGCAGAAAAATTCAGGAGTCGAATGCTTGATGAGTACAATCGGTTCTGGACAAAAGAGCGAATTGCAAAAGCTAAAGCTTTAAATTTAACGCCAGTTCAGGTGATTGCTGTGGCATCCATTGTTCATAAGGAATCAGTTAAGAAAAGCGAACGCCCAACAATAGCTGGCGTTTATCTCAACAGACTAAATCAAGGCATGGCTTTGCAGGCGGATCCAACTGTTATTTATGCTTTGAAATTGCGTGACAATGATTTTAATCAGGTCATCAAACGAGTTTTATACAATGATTTGTTTATTAATTCTCCATACAATACGTATAAAAATATTGGGTTACCTCCGGGACCAATCGCAATGCCGGATGTCGATGCCATTGATGCGGTTCTAAATGCAGAAAAGCACGATTATATTTATTTCTGTGCCAGTGTTGAAAAATTTGGTTATCATGTTTTTGCGTCGACTTATGAGCAACATCAAGTGAATGCCAAGAAATATGCTCAATGGTTGAACCAACAAGGAACAACCAGATAATTTTGAAAGTATCCAAGAGCATAATTATAGCTTTGTTGTTTTGGTGTTGCCAAATTGCTGTCGCTCAAAATTCCATTGAAAATTTTCTAAAGCCTTCGGATACTTTAAACAAAAGACGACTCAAAACACTGGTTATTTCTGAAGTTGCTATTGGCTCAGCAACCTTGATTGGTTTGGATCAGATTTGGTACGCCGATTATCCCCGTTCCAATTTTCATTTTATAAATGACAATGCAGAATGGCTTCAAATGGATAAAGTCGGGCATGTTTTTTCATCGTATCATTTAAGTCATTTTGGTGCAAATGAATTAAAATGGGCCGGAGCAAGTCGAAAGAGCCAACTATTTTATGGTTCAACGTTAGGTTTGGTTTTTTTGACGACGGTTGAGGTCTTTGACGGTTATTCGTCAAATTGGGGTGCGTCTTTGGGGGATATAGCTGCAAATGTTTCCGGAACAGCCTTATATGTTTCGCAGGAACTACTTTGGAAAGAACAACGAATTGTGCCTAAATTTTCCTTTCATACAACACCGTATGCTTCTGTGAGGCCAAATGTTTTAGGAAGTTCAATACAAGAACAAATTCTTAAAGATTATAACGGGCAGACTTATTGGCTTTCCGCTAATATATATTCATTTGCAAAATCATCTAAAATTCCAAAATGGTTAAATGTAGCTGTTGGTTATGGCGCGGAAGGAATGATAACCGGCAACGATGGATTTACCAACACGATTTTTCTCCCGGAAAGTAAAAGATATCGGCAATTTTTCCTCAGTCTTGACGTTGATTTGACCAAAATCGAAACCAAATCTCATTTTGTTAAGACAATTTTAACTATTTTTAATACAATCAAAATTCCGGCTCCAACGTTTGAAATCAACGGTTCAGGAGGAACTAAGTTGCACTTTATCTACTTTTAGCGCACTTTAACTGCTTGATATTCAATTTTATAAAATAAGGCGTATATTTGCACCCGAAATATTCAAGTCGGTGACAGCGCTTGAGAAATAAGATTGAATGATTAAAAAAGGAATTTTTTACACAGCAATACTACTCACCGTAGCTTTCTTAAGTTCAGGTTTTAAGCCTTATAATTCTCAAATCAGTAACTTCTTATTTGCTGATGAAAACGAAGAACAGTCCTATGTTTTTCCCTCTCAAAACAACATTGACTATTTTAAACTAAAAATTCCTTTCACAGGTAAATATTTTATTGGCTTTAAAGAAGCAGTTGCCCATAAAGAGTCACAAGGTAAATATCGCAAAATAAATTCTTTAGGTTATATGGGAAAATACCAATTTGGAAAAGAAACTTTGAAATCTATTGGAATAAAAGATAGTGTTGGCTTTATGAATAATCCTAAACTTCAGGAAAAAGCTTTCGTTGCCTTATTATCTAAAAATAAATATGACTTAAAGGATTATATACATTATTACGATGGTAAAATAGTAGATGGCGTTAAGATTACGGAATCAGGGATTTTAGCGGCAGCGCATTTAGGAGGTTCAGGATCGGTAAAACGATTTTTAAATTCTAATGGCGAGAAAAAATGCAAAGATGATTACGGTACTTCAGTTAAAACGTATATGAAAGATTTTGGTGGGTTTGAAACCGTTGGAATTCGAGCAGTGAAGAATGCAAAAGTAAAATAATTACATTTTGTGAATCATAAAAAAGAAAGGTCGATGTTCGAAGCATCGACCTTTTATATTTTAAAAACGGCATAAAAATCTAATGATCTAATTCAGATTTAACCCTATCAAAGAAAGGTTGGCTTATTTTCATAAATTGTTCAGGAGTAGCTTTAGAAATTAATTCATATAAGTACTCATTTTTCTTTTCTAATTTTTCT
>NZ_JANXTI010000044.1 GCF_025352425.1 Flavobacterium sp. | reverse complement strand
ATCTTTTGAAGGATTTAAAACAAGAATTTTAGCTAAAATAACAGCATTAACTTTGGTTCAATATATCAATAAATTCATATTTGATAGACCAATAAACAATATTAAAAATCAAATTATTTAATTACACCCAACGGGTTAACTTTAGTTAATTACATCCAACAGGTATAAGTTGGGCTTCCATAAATTTTGCTGTAAGCACTTTTCCTGTTTCGTTCTTTCCACTGTGTAATGACGTTCTCTTTAAATTTGATTAGAGGAATTGGTTATAATTCTTTAACAGTGACCCTTGACTACAACTTCGTTACCTTCGCAGTCACAGTGTACTTTGCGGTAGCCGCCTTTACAAAATAAATCCCGGGGGCTAAGGATTGCATTGGAATGGCCACTTCCTGATCGCCCGTTTGGGTTAGTACCTCTTGTTGGTATATCCATTTTCCGGTAATATCATAAACGCTGAAAGTAATGGCTTCGCCTTGTGTGTTTTCAACCTGAATAGTGGCGTTATCCCCTACCGGATTAGGATATACTGTTAAACGAAATTTAGGCTCCAGCTCGCGGTTTACCTTTTGGGTATCAGTATAAATGATGTTTCCCTCCGCATCGTATTGCGTTAAACGATAGTACATCATGCCTGTAAAAGCCGACTCATCGACAGCACGATAGTTTTGGTTTGCTTTAGAGGCACCTCTTCCCGCCTGGGTGGTCATAAGTTCAAAATTAGTATTGTCCATTGAGCGCTCTATGGTATAGCTTTGTTTTTCGGTTTCATTGGCTGTAGTCCATTTGAGTATTACATCCTTGGTCTGGGCTATAGCTAAAAACTCTGCCACAGCTACTGTATTGCCTCTTCTGGCAGCATCGTTACGGGTATACCATATTGGTGCTGTTACCGTTCTTTTTCCGTCCGATTCCGTAATATCGATGTAGTAATATCGCGAGCTTAAATTGGCTAAAGCTGAATGCGTATAAGTAATCGAGCCCGAAGTAGTACTTGTTAATATAGTTGCATTGGAACCACTTCCGGGAACTCCCGAATAAATCTTTAATGATGTTACAGGATTGGTTGTCGTAGTAGTTACTGTAACCGTCGGTGTTCCTGCGGCAGTCATTATGGCACCAATCTGCTTACTGTTCACTTTGAATGTTACATAAGCGCCACAATCTTCTGTTGCATAAAATCGCATGGCACGCATAGCGGCAGACACACTACTTTCGTTTAAGGCAGTGGCCAATACTACCGTTCTGGTTGTAGCCGTATGCCCGTGGGTGACATTATGGTTATCATGGTCCATTGTTGGTCCCAAATGATATCCTCTGGCCAGCATGTTGCGGTAGTAACTAAGATACAGCATTGATGATGGTGGGTCGGTATACGTCACATCGGTAGATGAGGACGGTCCGTTTTCTACTGCCGAACCCACTACGGCATCATCCGCACCACTGTCATAGGTACTCATAATACCGTTGTAGTCAGCATTATTTGGATGTGCCAGTGTAGCAAAAGCGTTACTTCCACTATAGCTATTGATGACACTAAACAAGCCGCTGGCTCCTGTATACATTGATTGGGGTACGTAAATATCATAATTCCCGGCTTCCCATCCCAATAGTTTATCAACACCATAAACAACTACGTGTCCACCGCCCGAGATAACTCCCCATTCCATTCCGTACATTGCCAAAAAGGAAGACGTAGTGGCGGCGGCTGCTTGAGAGCGTCCCAAAGAATAATTGGCTAAAGACATCCCGGCTGTCGCATGGTTGTGCTCACTTATTCCTAAAAAATCCATACAATTGGCGGTATCTCCGAAAGAAAAATCTCCTGACGGTAAACCATTACCATCACTGTACTGACTATGGGAGTGAAAATTACCAAAGTAATAATACAAGGGAGCTTCAAGAGTAGTAGCGGAACCTGTTAAAGGTGAGGTCGTTTTATAAATTGGTCCCCCACTGCAATTAATATTATTATAACTGAAAACATAAAAGTAATAGGTGGTTACTGCAGATAAACCTGAAGCGATGAAGGAACTTGTCGCACCCGAACTCACCACAACAGCATTGCCAAAAGCCGCCCCGGCAGTATAAACCATACCGTTAGATGGATTTACTGTTAATGAAGAAGCCGTACTGTAAACCACTAAATAGCCATCTGCCGTAGTCGTAGTAAAGGAAGCCGTTGCCGTAGTACTCGTGGTGCCCGAAAAAGATAACGCGGTAGGCTGACTAACAGGCGTTGTACATGGTGTAGCGATGGTCGCAAAGCTTCCGGTTAACGGACCGCTTGTTTTGTAGGCTGTGCCTCCGCCGCAAGCACTATTGTTGTAAGCAAAAACGGTCACATAATAGGTAGTACTTGGGCTTAATCCTGATAGCAAAAATGAAGTGGAGCTACCGCTACTAAGTACCGTTCCATTTCCCAAAGTGTTGCCAGTGGCATAGGTTGTTCCGTTGGCAGGATTGGCAGATAAAGAAGCCGATGTACTATATACAGTCAAATACCCATCAGCGGTAGCCGCGGTAAAAGAACCCGTATTAGAGGTGCTTGTTGGTGAACCAAATGTAAGACCCGTTGGCGAATTAGCCGGGGCTACACAAGGCGGGGCTATAGTAGCAAAACTTCCCGTTAAAGGACTGCCTGTTTTGTAGGCTATGCCTCCACTACATCCAAGATTGTTATAGGCAAATAGCGTTACATAATAGGTCGTGCTTGGATTTAAGCCTGTTAAAGACAATGATGTAGAAGTACTACTGCTTACTACGGTCCCATTTCCTAAGGCATTTCCAGCGGTATATGTAGTCCCGTTGGCAGGATTGGCAGATAAGGACGCCGAAGTACTATATACAGTCAAGTATCCATCAGCCGCGGTGGGAGTAAAGGAAGCCGTATTGGAGGTGCTGGACGGTGAACCAAATGTAAGACCCGTTGGCTGATTAACGGGTGCTGCGCAAGGCGGAGCTATAGTAGCAAAGTTACCCGTCAATGGAGATGCTGTTTGATAGGCTGTGCCTCCACTACAACCTACATTGTTGTAGGCAAAAACGGTTACATAATATGTGGTACTTGGACTCAAGCCAGTAAGTGATAAGGTAGTTGAGCTACCGCTACTTTGTACAGTTCCGTTGCCCAAAACAGTGCCAGCAGTATAATTCGTTCCGTTAGCAGGATTAGCAGATAAGGAAGCCGAGCCACTGTATACCACTAAATAGCCATCGGCCGCAGTGGCTGTAAACGAACCCGTGTTTGAGGTGCTCGTTGGCGAACCAAAAATCAGGCTGGTGGCCTGGCTGACTGGCGGGGTACAAAGGGCAGACAACTGATAATTTAATCGGTTAGGATCTGTCGTTCCTGCCGCCTGTACGTTAGCGATACTTACACTAGTCCATTGTGAAGCTGTATAGGTAGCGGAAGGCCCGGTTACCGAAGTACTCCTTACATAACTAATATCGGTGGCATTGATGCCGTTTCCAAATTGATCCAGAATGGTATTGGAGGCATCCAGCAGCGCTACACCATCGTTTCCGTTAAAGTTGATAACCGTGTTGCTCGTTTGTGCTGCACTAGCTGCCGTCAGATAGGATAGTTCCGTTCCGTTGCCTGTATTACCTATCAGTACGGAGCCATAGGCAGGTATGGTAACCGTCAGGCTGACCGTGCTTGACCGTGCTCCTGTAAATGCAATGTTACCTGTAGAACCTGTTACTGCCCAAATTCCCAATTTGAGTTGCGGAGAAGCGGTATTTATGGCCGTATTTCCGGTATTGGTCAACTCAATCCATTTATTGGTTCCCGTCCCTTCATAATATTGTGAGATTATGATTTGAGCCGAGACACTATGCAATGACACTATCATTATTCCTAAACAAGCAATCTGTTTTGCAAAAAGTAATGTTCTATTCATCTTTGTTGAATTAAAATTAAAATAATGTATCTCACATAATTAATAAAAATATACCACATTATCTGTTTTTGTATACACTTTGTTAACAAATACGTATACTTTTATTACTATTTATGACTATTTGTCAACTATTGACTACGATAATTAATAAGTTATAATAATGCCCAAATGACTTGTCCATACAAATAAGGTTTATTTTTTTCCACCCCATCTTATATATCTAAACTAAAGTATTACTTTTGCACCCAATTTAAAAACCCTAATGGGTTATATTTCAGCAAAATGAATACAAAAAAAATTATTGAATACAGGGCGTTATTGGGCGTTGCCAAAACTGCAACCTTAAAGGAACTAAAGACGATTTACAGAAACTGCATGAAGGATATGCATCCGGATACTATAGCGGATGCTGAGGAACGCCATTTGGCGGAAGAAAGAAGTAAGGAGATTATTGCCGCATATCATTTCCTGGTAAGCATTGCGCCGGAGACATTGGAAAAAGATAAAGCAGAATATACAAGAATCACAGCAACTATTAATATTGCCGATTTTTATTATGAGAAAGGTGTGCTTTACATTACTTTTCTTGACGGAAGTTCGTTTGAGTATTTTGGGGTTTTACGACCGGTTTATATCAAAATGGTAAATGCGGAATCGCCGGGTCGTTTTGCGAGAAGACATATCTACAACGACTACATTTACAGAAGTGCCTCAAAATTGGTGGCTGCTGAAGTGGCTGCTGAATAAGTAGTTTGGTTTATAATTTATAAAAAAAAGGTCTTGATTTCTCAAGACCTTTTTTACCTAACAAAATTTATTTATAACACAAAACACAAGTTCTTATTCATCATTGGCAACTGCTGAATTCTTATCGATATTCACTTTCAGTGTTGTAGCAACACCCTGATCGTTTACCATCGTCATATTCAAAGTATCCAGTTTAGACAGGTTTTTAGAAACCAATCCGTTGAACATATTATAGGAGATATTCATTTCCTTTAAATTCCCTAATTTCTCTAAGTCAAAAGGAACCTGACCATCCATTTTATTTTCAAACAAACTCAAAGTTTCCAATGACGTAAGGTTTGAAACTTCTTTCTCTAATTTTCCTGTAAGCTTGTTACTGTTTAACAATAAAACCTTTAAGGATTTCAATTGATAATACGACGCCGGAATCTGACCTTCAATTTCGTTATTGAACAACGAAAGTGTTTCCAAAGCTGATAAATTTCCAATGCTTATCGGTAATTCACCTGTTAGTCTGTTCATGTGCATTTCAATTGATTTCAATTGGGTAGCGTTACCAATCGTCTCCGGAAGTTTTCCCGAAACCTGGTTAAAGGCAATATTAAGTTTGGTTAAACTTTTCAAGTTGCCAATGGATTGCGGTAAAACTCCGGTAATGTTGTTTCTGAACAGATTTAAAATCCGCAGGGAAGTTAAATTTCCTATTTCCATTGGCAGTTCTCCATTAAGGTTATTGTTAACCAATTTAATGGACACCACTTTATCATTTTGGATTTCAACACCGTACCAACTTGATACCGGGGATTTTAAATCCCATTTGTTAATCCATTGTGATCCTTTGGTTGCTTTGTTTAATTTAACTAAAGCATTTTTTTCGGTTGAAGATATTTCTGCGAAAGCGGATACAGAAACAATTAGTAAAGCGACATAAGTAAAAATAGTTTTCATAAATATTGATTTGAGGTTAAGACGAAGTAAAACTATAAGACATATCGTTTAAAAACAAATAAAATCGATGAAATGCATATTTAACCTTCCTTTTTGTAAATTTATCTTACAAAGACAAAAAAAATTCTTATTAAAATTAATAGTTCGGCAAAAGAAATGCATTTAAAAAATAATTTTTACATTTGATGCACTAACCAATAAAACTTACATTATGAACATCAATTTTTTAGCATTATTATTTGCGGCTTTGTCAACACTTGTTGTTGGATTTATTTGGTATAATCCAAAAGTCTTTGGAACTATCTGGATGAAAGAAACCGGAATGACAAAAGAAAATATGAGTGGGGCCAACATGGTTAAAACCTTTGGCTTGTCTATTGTCTATGCTTTCCTAATCTCTTTTGTATTGCAAATGGTTGTAATCCATCAATTTGGTGCTTTAGGCATGGTGGGCGGTGACCCTGCTGTTGCAAAACCATCCTATGCTGCCTTCATGGCAGATTATGGAACAGCTTTCCGAACGTTCAAGCATGGCGCCTTACACGGTTTTATGACCGGATTATTTATGATTTTCCCAACTATCGGTACAACTGCCTTGTATGAAAGAAGAAGTTTCAAATATGTGATGGTGACGAGCGGTTTTTGGATTGTGTGTTTCACAATTATGGGAGGAATAATCTGTATGATGCAATAATTTAACATTCATTACTAACGAAATCGCCCTACATTTGTGGGGCGATTTTTTTTTAGCTTATTGGAAACAACTACCTATAAAATATATTCCTCTGTTACTCAACTTCCCAATTCCTGGGACGACGTTGCGCATGACAATGTTTTTTTACAAACCCACTATTTGAAAGTTCTTGAGGAATCGGCACCAACAAATATGCAGTGCTTTTACATTGGCATTTTTGAAACGACCGAACTTATAGGTGTCGCACTGGCGCAATACCTTAATCTAAACAAACTGGAGTCGTTTGGCGAAAGGGATAAATGCTTTAAAACCTATATCAGAAATTTTGTTTTCAAGAATTTCGCCTCGCACGCACTGTTTCTGGGCAACAATATGATAACGGGACAAAATGGTTATTTGTTCAATAAGGAAATAGATTCTGAAACGCTTGGACAAATACTTAAGCATTGTGCGGATGAAATTACGGGGTATTTCAAAAATCAAAATATCAAAATCCATATAGTGTCGTTTAAGGATTTTTATCAGAATTGTGCCAATGACTTACGGAATAGTGCTTTTTCGGAAATGTATGAGTTCAACACGCAGCCGAACATGATTTTTGAATTACAGTCAGACTGGAAAACAAATGATCATTATGTAGCCGCACTTTCCAAGAAATACCGTGACCAATATAAGCGTGCACATAAAAAGTTTGACGGCATTGAAACTCGTGAATTGTCATTGGATGAAATCATTTTGCAGGAGAACCGAATTTATGAATTGTATCATCATGTGGCCAAAAATGCGCCTTTCAATACCTTTTTCTTGGCGAAGAATCATTTTTCCTCCTTCAAAAAGGAATGTGGCGATCGCTTTATCCTGGCTGGTTATTTTTTGAATAATGTATTAGTTGGTTTCCATACACTCTTACTCAATGGAAATACTTTGGAAACTTATTTCCTGGGTTACGACGAACAAGTGCAAAAAGAAAACATGCTTTATCTGAACATGCTTTACAATATGGTAAAGTTTGGCATTGAAAATCAGTTCAAACAAATAATCTTTGGAAGAACCGCTTTAGAAATCAAAAGCTCGATTGGTGCCCAACCAGTTGTAATGTCGGGATTCATCTATCACAGTAACAAATTGATAAACCGCTATTTTGATAAGATATTTCCACGATTGGAGCCTGCATTAGTGTGGCAGCAACGGCATCCGTTTAAGTAGTGATTAGTAATTAGCATCACTTCACAAACTCTTTATTAATTACTCATAGCATATCTATTTCTCCCTGAACAATTTCCCATTCTTCAAGAAGACGGTCTAACTCTTTTTTCTTTTTATTGTACGCCATAAAGAAATTAGCATCTTCACTATGCTTGTCATAATTTGACGCCAACGCTTTATCATCCTGCTGAATATCCATTTCCAACTGCTTGATTTGGCTTTCCACTTTGCTCAGGCGGTTTTGCAGGGCTTTGCTTTTCTTTTGGTCTTCATAGGAAACTTTGTTTGTTTCTTTTTGGTCTTTTGCCACTCCCGATGACAATTTATCGGTGTCTTTTTTCTCCACTTCACGCATGTTTTCCATGTTGCGTTGTTCCAGAAAGTAATTGATATCGCCTAAATATTCCTTAATCTTTTGGTCCTTGAATTCATATACAATATTTGACATTCCTTGCAGAAAGTCCCTATCGTGGGATACTAACAGCAACGTTCCTTCGTATTTCTTTAAAGCCGCTTTTAACACGTTTTTGGATTTGATATCCAGGTGATTCGTGGGCTCATCCATAACCAACACATTGATTGGCTGAAGTAACAATTTACACAAAGCCAAACGATTCCGTTCGCCACCGGAAAGTACTTTTACCTTTTTCTCTACATCATCACCTCGAAACAGAAAAGAACCCAACATATCCCTAACTTTTGAACGATTGGTGTCTGTCGCGGCATTCGTCATCGTTTCCAATAAGGTGATTTCACCGTCTAAATATTCCGCTTGATTTTGCGCAAAATAGCCCAACTGTACGTTGTGGCCCAGTTTTATCGAACCTTGATATTTGAATTCGTTTACAATGGCTTTCATAAAGGTGGATTTCCCCTGGCCATTTTGTCCTACGAAAGCAATTTTACTTCCTCTCTCTACCAAAAGCGAAATGTCTTTTAGAATCGTTTTATCGCCATACGCCTTGGTAACGTGTTCGGCTTCAATAACTACTCGTCCGGGAACTTGTGAAACAGGAAAGGAAATATTCATTACGGAATTGTCGTCTTCATCCACTTCGATACGTTCCACTTTATCAAGTTTTTTAATAAGTGATTGTGCCATCGACGCTTTCGAAGCTTTGGCACGGAACTTTTCGATTAGCTTCTCTGTTTCCTCAATTTTCTTGGCTTGGTTTTTTTGCGTAGCCAATTGCTTTTCGCGGATTTCTTCACGTAAAATTAAATACTGTGAATAAGGCTTATTGTAATCATATGCTTTTCCCAAGGAGATTTCGATTGTCCTGTTGGTTACATTATCCAAAAACATTTTATCGTGGGATACAATTACGACAACACCGGGAAAGTTTCTCAGAAAGCCTTCGAGCCATATAATACTCTCAATATCTAAGTGATTTGTTGGTTCATCCAGCAATAAAATATCGTTCGATTGTAATAACAATTTAGCCAGCTCAATACGCATTCTCCATCCGCCGGAAAAAGTGTCCGTCTGGTTGTTGAAATCCTCTCTTTTAAAACCTAAGCCTAATAGTATCTTCTCAGTATCACCCACATAGTTGTAGCCGCCAAGCAACTCAAAACGATGCGTGTAATCAGATAAATCTTCAATGACCTGGCTATAGGCAGCGCTCTCGTAATCTGTTCGTGATACTAATTGGTGGTTAATGCTTTCCAGCTTTTTCTCTACGGCTTTTATTTCTGTAAACGCTTCATACGCTTCATCAAGCACGGTTCTTCCATGTTCAAAATCGATATCCTGGCGAAGGAAGCCCATCTTCACTTCTTTTTCGGTTGCAATCTGGCCGGAATCGGGTTTGAAATCGCCCGCCAAAATCTTCAGCATCGTTGATTTACCTGCACCGTTTTTTCCGACTAGTCCTACTCTGTCTCCAGAACCTAATCGAAAAGTTACCTCTTCAAAAAGATAGGTGCCGCCAAAAGAAACAGATAAGTTATGGATATTTAACATAAAGAAAAAGAATAGTAAATTAGTATGAAAACCTTCCTTCGGGTTTACCTTTGTTTAAATTTTTGCAAATGTTAAAAAAAGGATCCAAACTAAATAGTATTTTAACAGGAACTTGTCCAAGATGCCAGAAAGAACGAATGTATATTGTCAGGAATCCTTACAACTTGACCAAAATTTATAAAATGTATGACCATTGCAGCCGTTGTGGACTGCATTACCAACTTGAGCCATCATTTTTTTATGGCGCTATGTATGTTAGCTACGGCTTGACCGTTGCCCTAGGGGTTGCTGTATTTCTTATTTCTAAAGTTTGTTACAGATTAGAATTGACTCAATCTTTTATTGCCATCATCATTGCACTAATTGTAACAATGCCTGTAACGGCACGTCTGGCTCGAAACATTTATATCAATATGTTTGTGAGTTTTGATAAAGACGTTGTTAAGAAATAGCATATCTTTTTATATCGATTGTCTTGTCTAATGGGATTTTATTTTCGATAAGGTCGAATAAATCTTTAGCCAAAGTTGGCGCAAGCATCACGCCACGGGTTCCAAGTCCATTTAAAATATGAAGATTCGCGTGTTTTGGATGCGTTCCAAGCAACGGTTTTCTGTCTTTGACTGTTGGTCTTACTCCGGCAAAATGTTCTACAATTTCGAAGTCACAGTTTAGAATTTCCGTTATTCTATCTATCAATTCCTGTTTACCTTTATCAGTTGGCGTGTTTGTTTTGTCTTCCCAATTATAGGTTGCGCCTACTTTATACAGCTTATCTCCCAATGGCAAAATAAAAACACTCGTATTTATAATTACATCCAAATCTAAATCAGCCTTGATGATAAACAATTCGCCCTTAGTTCCGTCAAGCGGTAAATAATTAAAAAATGGGTTAGAGTGCATTCCGAATCCTTCTGCGAAGACAATGTGTCTGGCTTTTATATTTTGATATTCGATATGGTCATCAAATAGCTGCACTGTAGTGTAATCAAAAGTTTTTGAAACAAACAAATCTAAACTTTTTAAGTAGTCGTGATAATGAGTAAGTAACGAAATTGTATCCACATAGCCGGTTTGCAAGACTTCACCATAACCAAACGGTGCTTCAATACCGTTATACTTTTTGTGAACGATTGTAGTAGAAAGAAACGGGGCTAAATTGGGTTTATCCGAAGCTGCAAACCAATTATTTTGTTCTTCGACAGAAAAGAACTTTCTATAAATTGGAATCTTAAAATCGAATTGAACAGCCAGTTTTTTTTCTAGTTGGGCATAAAACTCATTTGCCAGTTCAAGCTGTGCATTAGCATTCCATACCTGGCTAAATCTTTTTAAGATTACAGGATTATACAATCCACCGGCAATGCTGCTGGAGCTTTGTGATTTGTTTTCAAAAACTACAAAGGATTTATTATGCTGCGATAGCGTTTCCGCGAAAGCAATGCCCGCCAATCCTGAACCAACAATAATATAATCTATAATCATTTTATAGTTAAAAAAAAACTCTCACCATAAAGATGAGAGTTTTATATTGTATTATGAAATATTTGTTAGTAATTCCACATATCGGACTCGAAACTACGAATCTTCTCTTTTACTCTTTCTGATTCTAAAAGCTGATTTTGAGAATTGTCCTTCATGTATTGCTGAATTTCCCTGTCGCCGTATACATTTTCTTCTTTGTAAATGTCACCGCTAAATCTTCGGGAGTTCAACAAATGGTCAAATGTTATAGGCATTGCCGAATTCTTATCATTAAAGGCCTTCGACTCATGCAGTATATCTCTTACTGTAGGGAAGTAAACCCAAAACAAATCAATTACGTCGGCATTTTCATTCCCGGCATCTCTTGCCTCAGGTGTAACCGGACACAAAGCCAATAATCTATATTTTAATTCCCCTTGACGTTTGTCAAAATACCAATAACCTTTGATTTTATAGCCGGAAATATAACTGGCATCCAATTCTTTTTTATTGATAAACTGTGGATCTAAAACTTTGGCGCCGCTTTTATAATCATCATAATAATTATTTATTTCGTCCTTACCAATATCCGTAGTGTCAATGTAAGTAAATGACGACTCCATATCCTTGAAAGTTTTCTTGGTATTAAAATAATCATCCGTATATACTTCTGTAATCTTACCACTCTTGATGTTTTTAACAAGTACGTCGAATAAAGATCTTCTTTCTTTACCAACAAAAGCGGTATCAATAGGATAATACAAAGGAAAATTAATTCTTTCATCAAGGTCAACAAACTCCCAAATGGTTTTACCCATTAAGACATCCCTGTCATGAACATAACCATAAGGTAATGGCTTGTCATTGTCAGAAATTAACTGTGCTGCTGATTTCTTTCCAATCTCATCGGGAGTTTTGGAATTCAACAAGTTTGACTGAGCATAAGTTGAAGCACTCATTGCTACGGCAAAAATCACTGATAAAAGATTTTTAATTTTCATAATTTATAATATAAGTTATTTAAGTAGGTTTCCTTCAACTTAAATTATTATTGTATTTCATATAATACTGGTGCGGCATCTTTAGGCACAATGGCAGCAGTAGTTCCCACAATCTTAGTTTTGATATCAAAAATAGAAATCTGATCTCCTTTTGAAGCTCTGGCTAAGGCTGCTTTACACTGAGCGTTAACTCTATCTCCACTCACAATGATAGCTGCTTGTCCTGGGACTTTGAAGCTAAAACGCGTTACCTGGAAAGTTAAGTCATACAAGAAATCTTGTAAAACTGCTGAAACCTGAGAAACTTCTAAACGAGATTTAGCTCCTTTTTGAAGTCCAACACTTCCACCTATTGCTCCAGCTGGTGCAGGGATATTTTTGATTCTAAATATTTTGCTGTCGGAAACTGATTTCCCTGCATCAGGTAATTTAGCTGTAACACTAACTTTTACTTCTGTACCTGAACCTGGATTTAAATTATATTTCCCGTTCCCGCCTGCTTTTGATAAGCCCGGAGCAGAAGCAGATACTTTATCATCAGAAATACCCGCAAATGAAATAGTCATTGGGTTTGGTAACCCTCTGTATACTACATTCATTTTATCAGCAGAAATATTTGCTGATTTTGGTTGTGGCACAACTACATAGTTTCCTTTAATAGGTAAGCTAACTACTTTATTGTTTTCATCAAAGTTAAAAGAACCTGTAATTTCATGTTCTCCCACAGCACCAGCACCAAAGGAGAAATCTGCCTGACCTGCTTTTGCTACGACGCTAACTCCGTTTACAATAACTGATTTCGCTACTAGGTTTGGATCAAATTTTCCTAAGATAATTTTACCTTTAACTTGTTCTCCCTGAAAGAAAGCTGTTTTTTCAGGAACTACAATTGGTTGATACGCCGTTAATGAGGCTGCAGCAACTAAATCCGATTTAAACATTCCTTCCATGATATCGCTTTCTGTTGTTTTAATATCAGCTTGCAGTTGTGTAAACTTAGTTACAGAGGCAATCAATGGGAAATGGTGATAATTATAATCCAACCACGGCAATTTAGCTTCTGCTTTTGCTGAATACACATCATCGGTAGCAAATCTTTTTTCAATTTTTTTCATTTCAGATTCAGCTATTGAACTTCCTCCGATTGCTTTAATTTGACCTGCAAAACCTCTAATTTTTTCTAAAAACTCTTTACCTTGTTTGGACTCTTTATCACCTTGATAAAACATATTATCTACAGCGTCACTTTTATCCATTTGTTCACATGGGTAGTTTCCTTCTTTATCCTTTGGAAAACCTTTCGTTATTGTGGTTTTCATGTTCTCAACATAATCTGAAAAATCTTTGCAAAGAGCTCTGATTTTATCAACTTTAGCTTTTTTATCACCATACTGTAACGGTTGTTCTTTTGCTTTTTGTTGTAGTTGCAAAAATGAACTCTCATTTCTATTATCAGTAATTGAGTTTGAACTCTCAATTTTATTATTTAAAATTCCAAATGCAGATAATACTTCTTTGGACATATTTAATGCCAACATCGCGATGAATACCAAGTACATTAGGTTAATCATCTTCTGTCTAGGGGTTAGTTTTCCTCCTGCCATTTTTTCTAATTAGTTTAAATTATTATTTGTTAAAATATATAGTTATAAAACTAATTATCCTTTGTTACTCATTGCAGAAAGCATTCCTCCATATACATTATTCAATGTAGATAGGTTTGAAGTCAAGCTTTGCATTTGATCTTTTAATTTTAAATTGTTTTCAGCAACTTCATCGTTAATTTTTGCGTTTCTTTCAGCACTTTGCAATTGAACTTGGTATAGACCATTCAAAGCTTCTAATTGAGAAGCGGCTTTTGTCATTTCTTCTGAATATTTTTTAGTAGAAGCAACAGCATCAACTGTTGGAGATATAGCTTTTGCGGCACCTTCAAAATTTTTGATACTATTTCCTAAGCTTTCCATTAAAGCGCTATCTACTTTAGCTTCTTTTAACATAGCATCAAGTTTTTGAGACAATAAACCTTGTGCATCTGTAGCATCTTCCGATTTTACTTTTCTTGCTTTGGCTTCACCACCAGCTAATTCAGGATAAACCAGTGACCAGTCCAATTCGTTGTCAACAGGTTCAAAAGCAGACAAACCAAAGATTAACGCTTCTGTTACAAGACCAATAGTTAACATTAAGTTACCAGTAATAAATCCGAATTCAATGTGTGTGATTTTGAATAATGCCCCTAGGATTACAACTGCCGCTCCCATCCCGTATGCGAAATTCATTGCTTTTTTGCTTAATAATGCCATAATAAAAAATTTAGTTAGTTAGTTTGATTTATATTTAAGTTAGTTGAAATTACTTTTTAGGCGCTCCGTTTTTGGTAACTTTAGTTCCCATATAATCCTGAACTGTTCTGAAACCAATATAACTTCGAGCTGAATCTGCATATTCAAAATCTCTGGTACCTACCTGCAGGAAGTATGCAACATCCTTCCATGAACCACCACGAACAGCTTTTCTCATGTTTTTTAAATCCGAAACGTTTGGATTTATTGAGGATACATATTCGTAGGCAGCAGCATCATATGAGGTATCTGTCCATTCAGACACATTTCCCGCCATATTGTACAAATTATATCCATTTGGCTGATACGATTTTGCCTCGACAGTATAAAGTGCCTGATCCGCTGCATAATCTCCTCTATTTGGTTTGAAGTTCGCTAAGAAACATCCTCTGTCATTTTTAGCATAAGGTCCACCCCATGGAAATGTTGCTGATTCTAATCCACCTCTAGCCGCATATTCCCATTCGGATTCGATTGGAAGACGGAAAGTGTTTACTAAATCATGATGCTTCTTTTTTGATTTGATATATGAGTTTTTCTTTAACGTTCTCCAGGCGCAAAAAGCTTTTGCCTGTTTCCAGTTCACACCAACTACAGGGTATTCGCCATAAGCCTGGTGCCAAAAATAATCGTTGTGCATTGGTTCGTTGTAAGAATATTCAAAATCCTTTATCCAAACAGTAGTATCAGGATAAACAAGCTGTTGTTCTGTTCTGATAAACGAACTTCTTTTACCGGTTTTTGCTTTTGCCGCGGCCTGAATATCCATCCAGGAGTATCTGAATTTTAATTTACGAACATCAATAGTTCTTAAGCCATTAAAAGATTCCGCTAAAGGTAAATACATAGTATCCATGACTTCAGTATAGTATTCGTCCGGATATTTTTTTGTGTCTTTAATAAGTTTGATTTTTTTATTAAGTCTTCTACCTGCATAAGGATCATCGTCAGTTCCTACGCTATAATAATTCTCGTACATGTACTTATCATAAGGAGTCATTTTCGCAGGATCGGTGTCATTGAAAGCAAAATCACCAATGCTTCCACCTTTTCCACCGCCTTTTCCGCCTTTGCCTGTAGATGTCTGTCCAACTTCATCAGCAAGGATAGCTAATCGTACTCTCATTGTAGAATCTTTTACCCATTCCACAAACTGACGGTACTCACTATTTGTTATTTCAGTTTCATCCATATAAAATGATCTGACTGTGACCGTTTTAGTAGGCGAATCTTGTACATTAGCAGGGTCATCATCAGATTTACCCATAATGTATGCTCCACCAGGTATTAAAGTCATTCCAAATGGCTTTTCTGGATGCCATTTCTTTCCTTTAACTCCTACCAATTCACCTTTATCGCTTGATCCACCACAGCTGGTTAATAAAGCTAAAAATGACGCAAATGTTATGAACTTCTTCATATGTTATTTTGGGGTTATTTTTGAATATTTTTCAGGGCGTAAACCTATTTATTATTTTTCAAAAAAGCAATTAATTAATATTAAATTTCAGTTCTCAGCTTTCTATAATAGGAATTCACATTCCAAAAATAGAAGTAATCTTGTAATTAAAAAAATTTTATATCGATAAAATGCATTTTTTAACGATAAAATACATTTTTTATATATTATTTGTAAGTTTATTTTTTATTTTTATTATGTTATGTTAAATTTTTTCGTTGCGCCTTCCACCATCTTTCTGGTATTTCATTGCCACAGGCAGCTAAATATTCATCATGTGAACAAGATAATAACGTATTTTTTTTAAGTTTATTGTGTTGACCTGCAAAATAATTAATTTCTATCCACCATCTCCCTGTCTTATTGCTTTTATAGAAAATCAATTCTTCATTTTCTAAAGGAACAATGTATTTTAAATAATTCTCTTTTGTTCCAAAAGGATATTCATTTGAACGGTAATTAACCCCCTCAATAAAATACCAAATTATCTGGGAAATCAGAACTGCCCCTTCGTTTTTATTGTTATGATTAAAAATTCCAAAAGAACTTACTTTATCACTAATACCTGCATATCTGGCCAAACTACAAATTTCCTTTCCATCAAACCCATTAGGCGTAAAAGTACTAAAATTTCCTGAATAGGAGGACTTTACGGAAGTTAAATCTATGCTAATTATGTCTGCATCCCTCAATGTAGGTTCTGATAATTCAATATTATTGGAAATTTCACCTAATCTATACGCATCAAAAAATAATTTTTCAATTAAGTCTATCTCTTCTTGAGAATTGAAATAGGTTTGATATCCAATATTCGTATAATTGAAAAGATTATTTGGTTCGTCCAAAATTATTTTCGACAAATAAGAATCAGCTTTAATTCCATCTTCCTGTTTACCAAAATCAAATTTACTATCTATAGAAACCAAGTTAACCATTTGCTCCTGATCATCGTATGCTCTGTATAATGGGTAGGTCAAATCTTGTGAACCTCCAATAACAATAGGAATTATTCCTTTACGTATTAATTTAGATGCCACTTTTTGTAAAGCAAAAAAAGTATCTTCTAAAGTATTTCCGGGAATGATATCTCCCAAATCAGCAACGGAACTTTGCCAGTTTCCGGGAAACAATGCATATAATTCCTTTCGTATAGGATTGAGATTTACTTCTTCATCAACGTAATTTACGGCGCCTCGGTTTTCTAGTACCCCAATAATTGCAATTTTTATCTTGTCAATGTCAGGAAATTCTTTATCCGTATGGAAAACAACTTTACTCCCCAAATGTTGGGATGACAATTCGCTTATGTATTGAATAATTTCGTTATCAACAGGTGATAGAAAATCAAATTCCATAGTTTATCTCTTTTTAGCGACAGTTTTTTTACCAGGTGCTTTTTTAGCTGCAGATTTTTTTGCAGGTGATTTCTTCTCAATTAACTCTTTTACTTCATTTAATGTTAGTTTCGAAGCGTCAATATCTTTATTTAATTCAATCTTGATTTTACCTTTAGTGATTACTGATTTTCCCCAACGTGCTTTTTCAACCAAGATTCCTTCTTCTTTCCAGTCATGAATTACTTTGTCAATGTTCTTTTGTAATTTCTCTTCAATAAGTTCTATGATATCAGCTTGGGACAAATTGTCGAAGTTGTATTTTTTACTTACATTAATAAAAATTCCATTCCATTTCAAAAATGGACCAAACCGACCAACACCTTTTTGAACTCCTTCATTTTGATACGTTGCAATTGGAGCATCAGCCTGGGCTTTCTCATTGATCAACTCTTGTGCTCTTTCCATAGTCACATCTAAGGGATCTTCGCCTTTTGGCAACGAAATAAATTGCTTCCCAAAACGTACATAAGGTCCAAAACGACCATTACTTACCTCAACCTCTTCTCCTTTGTATGCACCTAAATTTTTTGGTAACAAAAACAGATTCAACGCTTCTTCTAAAGTGATGCTTCCAATATTTTGTTCCTGACGCAAACTTGCGAATTGCTTTTCTTCATCATCTGCTTCGCCAATTTGTGCAACCGGACCAAATTTTCCTAAACGCACCAAAACTTGTTTCCCCGTTTTTGGGTCTTTGCCCAATATTCTTTCTCCGCTTTCCCTTTCCGCTGTGTCCTGAACCTGAACAACATTCGGATGAAATTTATCATAGAACTCCTGCATCATCTTCGCCCAATCAATATTCCCTTCCGCAATTTCGTCGAAGTCCTGCTCGACTTTTGCAGTAAAATTATAATCTAATATCGCTGCAAAATTCTTTACCAAAAAATCATTTACAATCGTTCCAATATCCGTTGGCACCAATTTGCCTTTATCAGAACCCGTATTTTCTTTTAAAATCCTTTCATCGACTTTATTCGCCTGAAGCGTAAGTTGCGTATATTTTCTTTCTACACCTTCCAGGTTTCCTTTTTCAACATAAGTTCTGGCAATGATAGTAGAAATCGTTGGAGCATAAGTCGAAGGACGACCAATACCTAATTCTTCTAATTTCTTTACCAAAGATGCTTCCGTATATCTTGATGCCGCTCTTGTATACCTTTCAGTTGCAGTGATGTTGTTGTTTAACAATCTCTCGTTCACTTTTAAAGCAGGCAACATTCCTTCTTGTTCTTCATCGTCATCGTCATTACCTTCTAAATATACTTTTAAAAACCCTTCAAATTTAATTACTTCACCCGATGCCTGAAAAATTTCAGAATGATTGTTGGCTTCAATCCTTACATTCGTTCTTTCCAATTCGGCATCACTCATTTGTGACGCTAATGTTCTTTTCCAAATCAAATCGTACAAACGTGCCTGATCTCTTTCTACATTTACAGAACTGCGCCCCATATCTGTTGGACGAATGGCTTCATGTGCTTCTTGCGCGCCCTTACTTTTCGTAGTAAAGTTTCTGGGTTTTGAGAATTCCTTACCATATGATTTAGTAATTTCAGCTTGCGCCGCAGCCATCGCTTCTTGTGACAAATTAACACTATCAGTTCTCATATAAGTAATCAAACCCGCTTCATACAGACGTTGTGCGATTTGCATGGTAATTCCAACCGGCAAATACAATTTACGAGCTGCTTCCTGTTGCAAAGTTGACGTTGTAAAAGGAGCCGCCGGTGACTTCTTTGTTGGTTTTGTTTCTAAATCCGATACTTTATATGCAGAACCAATATTTTTATTCAAAAAATCTTCTGCTTCTTTTTTAGTAGCGAAGTTTTTTGGTAATTTCGCCTTTACTGTTTTTCCGGCTTCATTTGTGAATTCAGCCGTTACTGAATAAGACGCTACAGGTTTAAAGTCTTGTATTTCTCTTTCTCTTTCAACAATTAATCTAACCGAAACTGATTGCACGCGGCCAGCAGATAATCCTCCTTTTACTTTTTTCCATAGTACCGGAGAAAGCTCATATCCTACCAATCTGTCTAAAACTCGACGTGCTTGTTGGGCATTAACTAAGTTATAATCGATTTCCCTTGGATTATCAATAGCTTTTAAAATAGCGTTTTTAGTAATTTCGTGGAAAACAATTCGTTTGGTTTTTGCTTTATCTAATTTTAATTCTTCCGCTAGATGCCATGAAATGGCTTCCCCTTCACGGTCTTCATCGGACGCTAACCAAACCATATCGGCATTTTTGGCCAAAGTTTTTAGTTTAGAGACTAACGCTTTTTTATCGCTGGAAACCTCGTATCTTGGTTTAAAACCATTTGCTACATCTACTCCTATTTCTTTGGAAGGCAAGTCGGCGATATGGCCATAGCTTGATTCAACCTGATAGTCCGCTCCTAAAAATTTTTCAATGGTTTTTGCCTTTGCCGGCGACTCAACAATAACTAAATTCTTTGCCATATACCAATTGTTTGTGTGGGCAAAAGTATATGATTTTTTTAAATAGTGCACTTCTCAATTTTTAAAAAGTAAATTTTGAGCGCGATTGGGCTATACTATAAGCTACGATTAAACGTTTATGGACAATTAAAAGATGGGTAAAGTCACCCTTAAGTGATCAATTCCCATTTTTAGTTCTGGTTAGTTTACAATCCTATTTATCGCTGTTGCTTTTTAAAAGCCCAACTATAATTATTATAAAAATTGCTACACCTACAACCCAAACCCAAGGTTCGGCATACCAAGTTCCGCTACCTCCATCGACATTCAAATCTACATTCACATCTTTAGTTGTAGTCGATGTTGTTGTTTCCTGTGCCCAGGCAAAGCCTTGCCAAAGAAATAATGCAACAATTGTTAAATAATTTACTGAAGCTTTGCTAATGTTTGTTAATAGTTTCATCTTAATAATTTTTTAAGTTAATGAATTCGTTAGGTTATTATGTTCTCAAAATTAAAGCACTAGTCCAAATAGAATGTTACATATTAAAATTGAATTGTTACAAAATTTCATGTAAATATTCCTCATAAAATTCTAAAACTAACGTTAATTTTCAACTGCCAACTTGGCAGATTTTGTATTTTAGTATATCTTTGCTGGCTGTAAAATTGCAAAAAATTCTATGGATAAGGAAATCGATGAAAAAGTACAAGGGCAAAGTCTTGTCCTTGAAAACAAACCACAAAATACCAAAAAACTTTATATCGAAAGTTATGGTTGTGCTATGAACTTTTCCGATAGCGAAATAGTGGCTTCCATAATGACCAATGAGGGCTATAATACTACTACAATATTAGAAGAAGCCGACTTAGTTTTGGTGAACACCTGTTCTATTCGCGACAAGGCAGAACAAACGGTTAGAAAGCGTTTGGAGAAATACAATGCTGTGAAACGCGAGGTAAATCCGGGAATGAAAGTGGGGGTTTTGGGCTGTATGGCTGAGCGTTTGAAAGAAAAGTTTCTTGATGAAGAGAAAATTGTTGACATGGTTGTTGGTCCGGATGCCTATAAAGATTTACCAAATTTATTGAAAGAAGTCGAAGATGGCCGGGATGCCATCAATGTTATTTTATCGAAGGAAGAAACTTATGGCGATATTTCGCCTGTCCGCTTAATGAGTAATGGCGTAACCGCTCTTGTTTCTATCACTCGCGGTTGCGATAATATGTGTACGTTTTGTGTGGTGCCTTTCACCCGCGGACGTGAGCGAAGCCGTGAGCCACAAAGTATCATGGCAGAAATCAAAGATTTATGGAACAGGGGATTTAAGGAAGTAACACTATTGGGACAAAACGTGGATAGCTACTTATGGTATGGTGGCGGTTTGAAAAAAGATTTTGAAAAGGCAACCGAAATGCAACAAGCTACAGCCTTTGGTTTTGATCAATTGCTGGAAATGGCGGCAGTACAATTTCCGAAAATGCGTATTCGTTTTTCAACTTCAAATCCGCAGGACATGCATGAGGAAGTGTTGCATATTATTGCCAAATATTCCAATGTGTGTAAACATGTTCATTTACCGGTTCAAAGCGGAAGCGACAGGATCTTGAAAGAAATGAATCGTTTACACACACGAACTGAATATTTTCAATTGATTAATAAAATTCATCAAATTATACCTGATTCCAGCATTACGCAAGATATGATTGCCGGATTTCCGTCAGAAACAGAAGCAGATCATCAGGAAACATTAAGTTTGATGGAAGCAGTGAAATATGGATTTGGATACATGTATTCTTATTCTGAACGCCCGGGAACGTTGGCAGAAAGAAAAATGGAAGATGACGTGTTGGAGCAAACCAAGATGCGTAGACTACAGGAAATTGTAGACTTACAACGCATTCACAGCGGTATCAGGACCAAAGAATTTGTGGGCAAAACCGTAGAAGTTTTGGTTGAAAAATTGTCTAAAAAATCATCAGAACAATTATCAGGAAGGAATTCACAAAGCTTTATGGTTGTTTTCCCAAGGGAACATTATAAGATTGGGGATTTCGTAAATGTAAAAATCACGAATTGCACTAGTGGAACCCTAATTGGCGAAGCTGTTGGGTATAGTGACATGCAAATAAACTAATTATGGAATCAGTTCAAAATATAAAACAACGATTTGAAATTATTGGAAACGATCCAAAACTAAACCGTGCGATAGAAAAAGCAATTCAAGTAGCTCCAACTGATATTTCTGTTTTGGTTGTTGGAGAAAGCGGAGTTGGTAAAGAAAGTATTCCGAGAATTATTCATACGCTTTCACACAGAAAACATGGAAAATATATTGCCGTGAACTGTGGTGCCATTCCAGAAGGAACCATTGACAGTGAACTTTTCGGACATGAAAAAGGTTCGTTTACCGGCGCAAATGCTGCGCGTGAAGGTTATTTTGAAGTGGCTGACGGCGGAACGATTTTCCTTGATGAGGTAGGCGAATTACCTTTGACTACACAAGTTCGTTTGCTACGTGTTTTGGAAAACGGGGAGTTTATAAAAGTAGGTTCATCGCAAGTACAAAAAACCAATGTTCGGATTGTTGCAGCTACAAATGTTAATTTATTTGACGCTATTGAGAAAGGTAAATTCCGCGAAGATTTATACTATCGGTTGAGTACGGTTGACATTCCTTTGCCCGCATTGCGCGACAGAAAAGATGATATTCATTTATTGTTTAGAAAATTTGCTTCAGATTTTGCACATAAATACAAAATGCCGCCTGTTAAACTGAGTGACGAAGCCATTCAGTTTTTGCAAAAATACCGCTGGAGCGGAAACATTCGTCAGCTTAGGAATTTTGCCGAACAACTTTCGGTTTTGGAAACCAATCGAGACATTACCTTGGCAACTCTGCAATCCTATTTGCCAGTTGAAGGCAGCAATTTGCCTTCGGTTATTGGTGGGAAAAAATCGGAAAACGATTTTTCTACGGAAAGAGACATTTTGTATAAAGTACTTTTTGATATGAAAAGTGATTTGCATGATTTGAAAAAACTGACCATGGAATTAATGCAAAACGGAAGCTCCAAAGTGCAGGAAATGAATAAGAATTTGATTCAGAAAGTTTTCGGACAAAAAGAAGAAAGTGCTTCTAATTTTGCTGACGAATCAAGACTGAATTCGATTTCTTCACGAAACGAAGTAGAACAAGAGGAATTCGACGATGACGATGACACAAATTACCTAATGGCGGAAACCGTTGAAGTAGAAGAGACTTTAAAATTAGAACAAAGAGAAATTGAACTTATAAAGAAATCTTTAGATCGTCATAAAGGCAAAAGAAAAGCGGCTGCCGATGAGTTGGGTATCTCTGAAAGAACACTTTATCGAAAAATTAAGCAGTATGACCTGTAAATTTTTAATTTAATATATTGGTTTATATGTTTACATCACCCAAATTTATAGTCATGAAATCAAAGATTATTTCTCTTTTTGTATTAGCAACCACGCTATTTTCTTGTAGTAGTGACAATAGCAGTTCTTTAACTAATCCTAATTTATTACAAAGGGTTGATTTTTTTCCAGGAAGAACTTTTGAAACACGTTGGAAATTTAATGACGATGGATTGTTAATCAGTATAACCAATCCAAACAATGAATTAATTGAATCATTTGTTTACGATTCAAACAATAATGTCATTCAGGACACAAAATATGATTCCGGCTCACCAACTGAAAACTATCTGATTACATATGATTCAAGCAACAAAATTACAAGTATTAATAGCAGAAGCTATAACTACAATGCTTCTGAAAATCGTTATTACTACATTGAAGGAAATGAGACTTTTTCTTGTGAATTAAATGCTGATGGTATAGTAACCCATTATTTCGATTTTTTTGATTTTCCCGAGGAAGGAGATGATATTCAAACTGAATTTTCTTTTCAATATGAAAATGGAAACCTGTTAAGCATGATAGGTTTTGGAAGCAGTTTGGGCGAAATAGAGGTGCATTTTAATTATGGAACAGTTGTAAACCCCTTAAAAAATGCAACACTTTCGGTTTTAAAATTAAAATCTATAATTGAACCTCGTTTCTTCAATACTGGAATTTCATCTTATAGCATAAAAGAAACTCAAAGTTTTTCTGTGGTAGATCCAGAGACTCATTCTTTTGGAATGTTATTTTACCCAAGTAATAAAATAGAATTACTTACTCAAGAAAATTTTTCTAATGGCGTTTTCGAATCTAGTTTAACAAATTCTTATTACTACTACCAAGGCGATGTTCTTCCGTAATTCAAAATAAAGAATTACTTTAGCGCTCTTTAATTGTTACCATGAAGTTTTTAAAAATATTTTCCATTTTCATCCTTGTAATAAGCGTCAATAGTTGTTCTGTTTATAACTTTACCGGAACGGGAAAAATTGATGCAAAGACGTTTCAGGTTAATTATTTTCAGAATAATGCAGAATTAATCGAACCCGGAATTGACCGAAGATTTACCATCAAACTTCAGGAAATTATTCAGAATCAAACCAATTTAAATCTGACCAATTCTAATGGCGATTTGCTTTATGAAGGCGAAATCGTTGAATACAGAACAACACCAATGCAAGCTACTGCGGCTCAAACAGCGGCCCAAAGCAGATTAACAATTACTGTCATGGTTCGCTTTAGCAATAAAAATAAAGAAGCCGATAATTTTGAGAAACGTTTTTCGTTTTACCGGGATTATGAAGGAAGCACACTTCCAACTGGTTCCGTATTGAATGGCTATATCGATGAAATTTTTGAGCGTATAACCCAGGATATTTTTAATGAGTCTTTGGCCAAATGGTAATTAATGAACCTAACTGATTATACATATTTACTCAACAAACCCGATGCGATTAATAATCGATACGCAGAAACATTGGACAATGTATTAACGGCATTTCCTTATTTTCAAAGTGCCCGTGTTTTGAAGTTAAAGCATTTTTATAATCAGGATAGTTTTAATTATAATTATTCGCTGAAAGTCTCTGCTGCTTATACTACTGACAGAAGTATTTTATTTGACTTTATCACTTCAGATTCTTTTGTTTCGGTACAAAAAGGGCTGTATGAAAAAAAGTTGGAAGAATTGATGAACATGAGTGTTATAGGAAGTGAGCATATAATTATAGAAGCCAATAAACCAGTTGTTGATGCCCTGGAATTATCGATTTTAACTTCCATCAATAAAGCCACCGCAACCGAAGAGCAAAAAGTCGAAGAAAAATTAGACATCGGAAAGCCTTTAGAGTTTTCAAGAAACGAAAAGCACTCGTTCCAAGAGTGGTTGCAATTGTCGCGATTAAAACCAATTATCCGCGAAGAAATTAAGATTGATATTAACACCCGAAGCGACGCCGAATTGAGTGGAGCTAAAAAGAAAAACTTAGATTTAATCGATAAGTTTATAGAAAACAATCCGAAGTTAACTCCCATAGCAAAAGACGCTACAGTTCCTATAATAGAAACCATTTCCGAAGACACTTCGCACCTGATGACTGAAACTTTAGCCAGGGTATATTTGGAACAAAAAAAATATTCAAAAGCAATTCAGGCGTATGAAATATTAATTTTGAAATATCCGGGAAAAAGTAGTTTCTTTGCAAACCGAATTTCGGATGTTAAAATTTTACAACAAAATAATAATTAAGTAATGAGCACATTTTCAATCTTTTTAGTATTAATAACAATAGTTTGTTTTTTATTGATCATAGTAATTATGGTTCAGAACCCTAAAGGTGGAGGCTTGTCATCATCATTAGGCGGGTCAACACAAATGGGTGGCGTTCAAAAAACAACAGATTTTTTAGATAAAAGCACCTGGACATTGGCAACTATATTAATCGTTTTGATTTTATTATCAAGCTTAAGTTTCTCAGGAAGCCTTAGCGATTCTAATTCGAAAATTATTAACGAAAAAGAAGCTGCTGCTGCAAAAACAACAACTCCAGCTCCGGCTAAACCAGTAGAGACTCCAAAAAAATAATCAGCATACAAAAAATATAATGCCAGCACTGACATGCTGGCATTTTTTTTACAAAAAATGACAGGTTTAAAGGCTTGGCACAATTTCTGAAAAAGCAAACCACAAATTCAAAAACATAAATAAAATAAATTATGGCATTAAATATTAAACCACTTTCAGACCGGGTAATTATAGAACCTGCCGCTGCCGAAACCCAAACAGCTTCGGGAATTATCATTCCTGATACCGCTAAAGAAAAACCACAAAAAGGAACTGTTGTGGCTGCCGGAAAAGGGAAAAAAGACGAACCATTGACCGTTAAAGTTGGGGATGTTGTTCTTTATGGAAAATATGCAGGAACAGATTTAAAATTCAATGGAAAAGACTATCTAATCATGCGTGAGGAAGATATTCTTGCAATAATATAATTCAAAATAAATTAACAAAAAGATGGCAAAAGATATAAAATTTGATATTGAAGCTCGCGATGGATTAAAACGTGGCGTTGATGCATTGGCAAATGCAGTAAAAGTAACTCTTGGACCAAAAGGTCGTAATGTAATTATTGGCAAGTCATTTGGTGGACCAACCGTTACCAAAGACGGAGTTACGGTTGCTAAAGAAATTGAATTAAAAGACCCGTTGGAAAATATGGGCGCGCAAATGGTGAAAGAAGTAGCTTCAAAAACCAATGATTTGGCTGGTGACGGTACTACAACCGCTACTGTTTTGGCGCAAGCAATTGTAAAAGAAGGCTTGAAAAATGTAGCTGCAGGAGCTAACCCGATGGATTTAAAACGCGGAATTGACAAAGCTGTCGAAGCTATTGTAGCTGATTTGGCAAAACAAGCACAGGTGGTTGGAAGTGATTCTGAAAAAATAAAACAAATTGCTTCTATTTCCGCAAATAATGATGAAGTTATTGGTGACTTGATCGCGACTGCTTTTGGAAAAGTAGGCAAAGAAGGTGTTATCACTGTGGAAGAAGCGAAAGGAACTGATACTTATGTTGATGTTGTGGAAGGAATGCAATTTGACAGAGGTTATCTTTCTCCGTATTTTGTGACCAATCCTGAAAAAATGGAAGTGGAATTAGAAAAGCCATACATACTTTTGTATGATAAAAAAGTATCTTCCCTAAAAGAATTATTGCCAATATTGGAACCGGTGGCACAATCAGGGAAACCATTATTGATTATTGCAGAAGATGTTGATGGCGAAGCTTTATCAACATTGGTAGTAAACAAACTACGTGGTGCTTTGAAAATCGCTGCTGTAAAAGCTCCGGGGTTTGGTGACAGACGAAAAGCAATGTTGGAAGATATCGCTATCCTAACGGGAGGAACTGTAATTGCAGAAGAAAGTGGCTATACATTAGAAAATACTACTTTGGAAATGTTGGGAACAGCAGAAAAAGTAACTATCGATAAAGACAATACAACTTTAGTTAATGGTGCCGGAAAAGCGGACCTGATTAAAAATCGTGTAAACCAAATCAAAGGTCAAATGGAGTCAACCACTTCTGACTACGATAAAGAAAAACTGCAGGAACGTTTGGCCAAACTGGCTGGTGGTGTGGCAGTGTTGTACGTAGGTGCGGCTACAGAAGTAGAAATGAAAGAAAAGAAAGACCGTGTTGATGATGCATTACATGCAACAAGGGCTGCGGTTGAAGAAGGTATTGTACCAGGTGGTGGTGTTGCCTACATTCGTGCGATTGCCGGTTTGGAAAAACTGAAAGGCGCATTGAATGCTGATGAAGCAACTGGTATCGCTATCGTTCGTCGTGCTATTGCAGGTTTGGAAAAATTAAAAGGCGCATTAAATGCTGATGAAACAACAGGTATTGCAATTGTTAAGCGTGCCATTGAAGAACCATTGCGCCAGATAGTTGCCAACTCCGGAATAGAAGGTTCAATT
>NZ_JANXTI010000042.1 GCF_025352425.1 Flavobacterium sp. | reverse complement strand
GACATTCTATATTTGTTTCCTTGTTCGTCAATAATTTGATAACTTCCTTTAACTATGATATAATCCTTTCCTTTGAGTTTGATTTCAGACAATGAAACGTTTGGATGTAATAAATTCATAAGAAATTTTATTTTCCTTTGAATTTCATCTAATTGAATTTGGTGTAAGTTTATTTGATTTTCTAAGGCAATCCTATCCCTTTCAAAACGTTCAAGTTCATAACGTTCAAATTCGAATTTTTTTCTTTCAGAATTCATAGTATGTATTTTATGAAACAATATTACATATTATTTTGTTATCCAACAATTAAAATACCATATTTCAAATATTCACTTGCTCCCCCGGGGGAGGTATGTATGAATTTAGGGGTATCCTCCCTGCCTTCCTTGGCTATGAATTACTTAAGAAGACCTTCAATACCCTCCATAAAACAAAACCACTTCAAAATAATATTCCCACTAATTGAAAAAAAAATTAGATATTTTTTTTCAGAAACTTGAACTTTTAAAGTCTTTAAACTATTTATCATAAAAGAAAATTTATGGAAAATATTACTGATTTATTAGACTTTGAGGTAAGATATACAGAAGATGGAAATATAGAAATATTAGACATTTGTAATTACCCGCAAGAATCTAAAAAATGTTTCGACCTTCATAAACATTTAGAATTACATAATATCTACAAAAGTGAAATAGAATTTCCGATTAACCTATATCAATGGTCAGTTACCATAACACCTGATAGTGAAGAAATAATAAAAAAATACTATTCACTTGATGGTGTTAAAGTATTTCTTGACGAAAACATTTCAATTCTTAAAGATAAAACCACATTTTTCAAACTTCAAATTACTTACCCCCCGAAATCAAAATACCCAAATTTTATTTTTCACTTCTATGAGGTAGTTGATGAGGGGGATATATATATATCATTGATGAACTTGACTTATTTGAAAATTGTTTGATAGAGTATGAAGAAACCCAAATGTTTACCAAGAAAAGGGTTATAGACCTCGAAAAGTTGGTAAGTGTATCTGAACTCCAACAAATACCATTTTTACCCATCGAATTAATACAATTTAATGAGGATGGAACCATTAAGGTTATAGAACAACATATCCTTGCAAAAAGTGTCTCAAACAACCAATAAATAGATTGTACCAAAACGACCTTTTTTCGCTGGGATTAACACTTGTTTTTATTGCAATTAAGTTAAGGATATCCATTAAATAGGTTAAAAACATAATCCCCTCTTCAAAACAAGACCACATTTTTATGAAAATAAAGGAAGACAGAATCCAAGTTATTTTAAATAATTACAAAAACAACCCACTTAAATCAAATTTTGTGTTGATTGTATTAAATTATAGTACTCAGGACTTCTTCAAATACAACATTTCAGTTTCAAAATTTTATCAAAAACTAACAAATTCCAAGAGTGCCGTTGGTAAGTTATCCAACCGGGAATGGTTTAAGAATATAAAAAATGGTTTTTACAAGTTTCAGGTGAATCCCGAAAAAACAACAGTATACATTTGTCTTGAACCATTAAGAAAGTTGAGTGAATAAACACCTATTATCTATATTGTTTATTGAGTAATATTGATTTTGTAAAATATGTTACGGGCAGTACAATCCCTCACATTTACTTTAAAGATTATTCAAGTGAAATCTGTGGATTACCATGTCTCGAAGAACAAACCAAAATCGCTAATTTTTTATCTGCCATAGATGATAAAGTCCAAGCGGTAGAGGCACAAATAGAAAAAACGGAGATGTGGAAAAAGGGGTTGTTACAACAGCTATTTGTGTAATATCAAGTCTATTTTTCCAAAATAACTCAATTGTATACCCCTATTTTGTAACCAATTAATAAGTGTTTTTCGCATAAATTATAAAAAAATAAGTGTTTTTCATCAATCATAAGTGTTTTTCATGTATTTTTGAATAATCATTTTTCACAAATTACTATGGATATTAATCGTTTTTCACTTAAGATAAGTATTTTTCACGGAATTAAAGCACCTGAAGAAGGCTTACTTGTAGGGTACGGAGCAATAATAGAAACATTAAAATTGGCTATTCCAATACCCAACAATTTGGCTCTTATAAGCACTAAAAACCGAAAATACAGGGTGGAAAAATGGCAAGTACTTACGCCTCGTCACCAACCCAAAGACACGCTATATGACCAATTGGTATTTGCTTTAAAATATGAAGGGATTAACTTATTATTCTTTAAAAAGTTATTTGACACACTTACAGAACAGGAGATAACAGCATTAGTACAAATAGAACCACAAGGACAATACAGCCGTAAGATTTGGTTTTTATACGAATGGTTATCAGGAAAAGCACTGCCTATACCTGACTTAGATAAAGGAAACTTTGTTGCTTTAATAGATGAAAATATTCAATTTGGATTATCATCAAGCACTAATTCTAGCCGACACCGGATTAAAAACAATTTACCAGGAACTGTTAATTTTTGCCCATTAATATTCAAAACGGATAAATTAATTAATTATGTCGAAGAAAATCTTTCTAATAAAAAGAATAGCTATCTAAAAGCTATCCATAAAGGTGTGCTACAACGAGCAACGGCATTTTTATTACTAAAAGATTCAAAAGCATCCTTTACCATAGAAGGCGAAAATCCAACCACTAATCGTGCTGTACGGTGGGGGAAAGCCATAGGACAAGCTGGCTCAAAACCTTTAGACAAAGAAGAGTTATTGCGTTTACAACAAATAGTGATAGAAAATAGCCGTTTTCTTAAAATGGGTTTTAGAGAAGAAGGTGGTTTTGTGGGTGAACACGACAGAACAACTGGAGAACCTATGCCTGAACATATTTCGGCAAAATGGCAGGATGTAATTCCTTTAATAGATGGATTGCTTTCTGCCTACAAAAAAATGGAGGAGTCAGGATTCAACGCTGTTTTAGCGGCATCAAAAATTGCATTTGGATTTGTTTTTATCCACCCTTATGTTGATGGTAATGGCAGAATACATCGCTATCTAATACATCATATTTTATCTAAAATGCAGTTTGCACAACAAGGTATTATTTTTCCCGTTTCAGCTTCTATTTTAAATCACATAGATGATTATAGAATTGTTTTAGAATCCTACTCGCATCCATTATTGGATTTTATTGAATGGGAAAAAACAAACTCAAACAATGTGGAGGTTTTAAATGAAACAATCGATTTTTATCGCTATTTCGATGCCACAAAACAAGCCGAATTTCTTTACGACTGTGTGAATGATACCATCGAAAACGTGATTCCAAACGAAGTAGAGTACCTTCAAAAATATGATGAAATGAAAAATTATTTGGATGATGTTTTTCAAATGCCAGATAAAATGGTGGCTTTGCTAATACGGTTCCTAGAACAAAATAACGGCTCCTTATCCAAAAGAGCCAAAGAAAAAGAGTTTGACAAGCTCACAGACGAAGAAGTAAAGGAAATAGAAAAACATTATCAAGAATATTTTAACTAATGGTTAAACAACCCGAAGCAATATTAGAAGACCAATTAGTAGGACAACTTGAAAAGTTGGGTTACAGATTGGTATATCTTAAAGACGAGAATGAATTAATTGCTAATCTTAAAACGCAATTAGAAAAACACAACAAGATTCAATTCTCCGATAAAGAGTTCGAGAGCGTGATGAATCTTCTCAGTAAAGGTTCGGTGTTTGAGAAAGCCAAATCACTCCGAGAAAAACAACACATTGTTCGGGATAACGGGGACAACCTGTATTTTGAATTTATGAACACCGAACATTGGTGTCAAAACCAATTTCAGGTGACCCACCAAGTTACCATAGAAGGTTCCTACAAAAATCGTTATGACATTAGCCTTTTAATTAATGGGTTGCCGATGGTTCAAATAGAACTTAAACGACGAGGTTTAGAACTAAAAGAAGCCTTCAACCAAATCAACAGGTACCAAAGACATTCGTTTGGGTCTAATTCAGCCTTGTACCAATATGTCCAAATATTCATCATCAGTAATGGGGTGAATACCAAGTATTATGCTAACAATAAAAATCAGTCCTTCAAACAAACCTTTTATTGGACGAACAAAGACAATAAGAGATTAACGAATATCTTAAATGGTTTTACAAGTGAGTTCTTAGAACCTTGTCATATTTCTAAAATGATATGTAAGTATATTGTTTTGAACGAAACCTATAAGATTCCGATGGTACTTCGCCCCTACCAATTTTATGCCGTGGAAACCTTAGTGGAACGAGTAAAAAACAGTACCAAGAATGGATACATTTGGCACACGACCGGTAGTGGGAAAACTTTAACATCGTTTAAAGCAAGTCAAATCATTATGAATATGCCAAAAGTAAAAAAGGTAGTATTTGTAGTAGATAGAAAAGATTTAGATTACCAAACCACAAAGGAATTTAATAGTTTCAGTAAAGGAAGTATAGGCGGAACAGATAACACCAAAGCCTTAGTAAAACAATTCACTGACGACACCAAATTGATTGTGACCACCATTCAAAAGTTGAATACTGCCATTAGCAAAAAGCAGTACTTAGACCAAATGAATAAACTTAAAGACGAGAAAATTGTTTTTGTTTTTGATGAGTGCCACCGTTCCCAATTTGGAGAAACACACAATAGAATCAAATCGTTCTTTACTAATATTCAGATGTTTGGTTTTACAGGCACCCCAATTTTTGCAGACAACTCAGTAAAAAATGAATTGGGACGCAGAACCACTTCAGAACTATTTGGAGATTGTCTCCATAAATATGTCATTACAGATGCTATCAAAGACGAGAATGTATTGAAGTTCTCAGTGGAATATGTGGGTCGTTACAAACAAAAAGAAGGCGGTTCTAATGTAGATATTGAGGTAGAAGAAATTGACACCAAAGAGTTAATGGAATCACCCTTACGATTAGAAAAAATTTCGGATTACATCATCAATAATCATAGCAGAAAAACACACAACAAAGAGTTTACAGGAATGTTTTGTGTGAGTAGCGTGGATACCTTAATCAAGTATTTTGATATCTTTCAAAAGAAGAAAGAAGCCGGAGAACATAATTTGAGAATTGCTACAATCTTTAGTTATGCCGCTAATGAAGACGATGCCGATGCTAATGGATTTATCCCCGAGGAAGTATCGGTAGTTGAAGAACCAAAAGCATTATATGGATTAAACACCCACAGTCGAGATAAATTAGAAGAATTTATCAAACACTACAATACAATGTTTGATACCAAATTCTCTACTAAAGATAGTGAGACCTTCTACAACTATTATAATGACATTTCAAAGAAAGTTAAAGAAAGACAAATAGATATTTTGTTAGTCGTGAATATGTTTTTAACTGGCTTTGATTCTCCTACATTGAGCACGATGTATGTGGATAAAAATTTAAGGTATCACGGACTTATACAAGCGTATTCGAGAACAAACAGGATATTAAACGAACAAAAATCTCAGGGGAATATTGTGGTTTTCCGAAACTTAAAAAATGCAACTGATGAGGCAATTACTTTGTTTAGTAACAAAGATGCGGTTGATGTTATCATTATGAAACCGTATGAAGATTATACGGAAAAGTTCAACGAGGCTTTGAAACGATTAAATAACATAACACCTACAATCGATAGTGTCAATGATTTAAAAACAGAAGAAGATGAGTTAGAGTTCGTTCAAGCCTTTCGTGACCTGATGCGACTGAAAAACATCTTAAATTCGTTCTCTGATTTTAATTGGGATGATATCGGTATTGACGAACAAGAATTTGAAGATTATAAGAGCAAATATCTTGACCTTCACGACAAAGTAATATCAGAACATCAAGTAGAGAAAGTATCTATTTTAGAAGATGTCGATTTTGAATTGGAGTTGATACACCGTGACGAAATTAATGTTAGCTACATCATACAATTATTGATAAAATTAAAGTTAAAAATTGAGCAAGATGGAAAAGGTGGTGATGTTGAGAAAGAAATCTCGAATATCATCAACACCAATACTCAACTGAGAAGCAAAAGAGAATTAATTGAGAAGTTCATCTCTCAAAATATTCCGGAGATTGAAGATACTGATTCGATTCCTCAGGAGTTTGATAAATTTTGGATAGAAGAACAAAGGATAGCATTTAATGAATTGGTGAAGTCAGAGAACCTCTCTACCGAAAGAACGGAGCAATTAATCGAGAATTACCTATTTGCGGAAAGAGAACCCCTTAGAGATGAGGTTTTAAACCTGATTGACGGAGATAAACCTACACTTCTCCTTAGAAAGAAGATTGGAGACAGTATCTTGAAAAAGATAATGGATTTTGTTGAAACTTTTATTAATGGGATGGATGGTTAGAAAAAATTTTCTATACTAGTTCTAGCACTAGCACTGTTATTAATAATTAGAAAAAAGATTGATTAAAAGAAAAAGTTAAATTATAATTGAATAAAAGAACGCATAACTAATGCTAGAAGGATTTTTTATAATATTAATTCAACTTGAAAAAAAGTAAATAGAAAAAATTTAAATTAACCCGTTGGGTGTAATTAAATTGTTTGATTTTTAATATTGTTTATTGGTCTGTCAAATATGAATTTATTGATATACTGAACCAATGTTAATGCTGTTATTTTTGCTAAAATTCTTGTTTTAAAACCTTCAAAAGTTTT
>NZ_JANXTI010000035.1 GCF_025352425.1 Flavobacterium sp. | reverse complement strand
AAAACTTTTGAAGGTTTTAAAACAAGAATTTTAGCAAAAATAACAGCATTAACATTGGTTCAGTATATCAATAAATTCATATTTGACAGACCAATAAACAATATTAAAAATCAAACAATTTAATTACACCCAACGGGTTATGTATATAAAAAACTTATGTATATTTGAATTTCAAAAAGGAATTAAAAATGAAAAATTCGCAATTATATAAAGGAAGTTTAACCACGATAGTGATGAAACTTTTGGAAGAAAACGGACGGATGTATGGATATGAAATTACCCAAAAAGTAAAAGAAATTACTAAAGGAGAATTAAAAATCACCGAAGGCGCCTTATATCCAGCGCTACATAAGCTGAAGGCCTTTTAGAAGTGGAAGTAGAAAACGTAGACAATCGAATAAGAAAGTATTATAAATTAACCGATATAGGCACTACCGAAACCATAAATCGCTTGACAGAATTGGAAGATTTTATTCGAAATATGCAGACGTTGGTTCAACCTAAATTAAATTTTAAAATATGAAATTATCAAGCAAAGAAATTAAATTCATTGACACTTATTTAGAAAATTCGGATGTTATTTTTGTTGACCTGCGTGCTGAAATGACAGATCATATTGCAACAGGCGTAGAAGAAAAAATGGAACATGAAAAGATTGATTTTTATGATGCTTTTAAAGAGTATATGATTAAAAACAAACGTGAACTTTTGAAATCAAACAATAAAATGACCGGTCATTATTTAAATTCAATAATACAATTTTCAAAGACATTTTATAAACCATACAATATAATATTAGGATTATTGATTATCATAGGCTATCGTTATTTCAATGAAGACAGTATATTAATGACACTCCATCATGCATTGTTTTTAACAATTATTGGCTTTAGTGTTCTTCAGTTAATAATTCATTTTATGATTCTTAAAAAACGTTATTTTTATCTTGAAAAAACATCAATCATACTTTTAGCAATCTATTATTTTGATCTTGTTTTAAATGGTTTTTCCAAAGATTTCTTTGGAAATTATTTCACTGTTGGTACAACACTTTTTTTGTACGTTGCGTTTATTATTCACTATTTTGTTACGGTTAAAAAATTTAGAATTCAACATTTGTAACATTTCTCTACGTTTGAGAACTAATTCCAAAACCTAAACCACCAACTATGTTCAAACACTTCATTTCCCTTGAATGGAAAGCTTTCTATCGTTCAGCATCTTTCGCTACTAATTTGGTTCTGAAAATTGTAATGGGTTTAGTCGCCTTATATTTCATGGTCATTTTTATTGCTGCCGGAGTTGGAATTTTCTTTCTAATTAAAGAAGATTTTCATGTAGAGCCCTTATTTACAGTCAATAAATACATAATTTATTATTTGGTTGGCGATTTAGTCATAAGGTATTTTTTTCAAAAAATGCCTGTTACGAACATTAAGCCACTATTGAATCTGCCCATAAAAAGAGACGTGATTGTTCATTTCTCCTTAGGGAAAACCATGATTTCGTTTTTTAATATTTTACACGCATTTTTCTTTATTCCGTTTACGATTGTTTTATTGATGCATGGCTACGGATTTCAAGCTGTTTTATGGAGTTTAGGAATGATGGCGCTGATTTATTCCAATAACTTTATCAATGTTTTGATTAATAATAAGAATATCGTTTTCTATCCTTTATTGGCTATAGTCGTGACTTTGATATCGGTTCAGTATTACCATATTTTTGACGTGACGAATTACACCCAACTATTCTTCCAGGGAATGTTCAGCACCAATTATTTGTTCCTGATGCCAATTCTTTTAACCATTGTGACTTATTACTTTTCGTTTGATTATTTTAAAAAGAACCTAAATCTGGATACGGGTTTGGCGAAAAAAAACGACGAAGCCAAAACCGAAAATTTCACATGGCTGAACCAATTTGGAACACTGGGAACTTTCCTAAAAAATGACATCAAATTGTTGAAAAGAAACAAACGTTCCAGAACCACTGTGATTATGAGTTTCCTTTTCATTTTTTACGGATTGCTTTTTTACACAAATGCTATTGAGGCTTATCAAAATCCGATGATGCAGGTCTTTGCCGGCATATTTGTTTCAGGCGGATTTTTATTCACTTTCGGACAATTTGTACCAAGCTGGGATAGTGCTTATTATCAACTGATGATGAGCCAAAACATTCAATATCGCGAATACATCAGTTCAAAATGGTGGCTAATGGTTATCGGAACATCGATTGCTACGATTATTGCCTCTTTCTACTGGGTGTTTTTCGGATGGCAAATTTACATGTTGATTGTGGTGGGAGCCATTTACAATATTGGCGTAAATTCCCATTTAGTGATGCTCGGCGGTGCTTTTGTGAAGACTCCAATCGACCTGACTATGGCAAAAAAGGCGTTTGGCGATAAACAGGCTTTTAATGTAAAAACGATGCTTATCTCCATACCAAAATTATTGGTGCCAATGCTATTATATTCGCTTGGGTTTTATCTTCATTCGGCCAATCTTGGATTTTTGTTAGTTGCGCTGGCGGGAATTTTTGGTTTCGCTTTTAGAAATACGGTTTTCGCTAAGATTGAAAAGATTTATAAGACCGAAAAATACGCAACCATAGCCGCTTACAAACAAAAAAACTAAATTTTAAACATCACACAAATCATGATACAGGTAAATAATTTAACCAAAAGATATAACTTAGAAAGAACCGTATTAAACATACAAAATCTTGAAATTCCGAAAGGACAAAGTTTCGGATTGGTTGGGAATAACGGCGCAGGGAAAACTACTTTTTTTAGTTTGCTGTTGGATTTAATTCAGCCAAGTTCCGGACATATAATCAACAATAATGTTCAGGTTAACACTAGCGAAGCATGGAAACCTTTCACATCCGCATTTATTGATGAGAGCTTTCTGATTGGTTATTTAACTGCTGAGGAATATTTTTATTTCATTGGCGATTTGCGCGGCCAAAACAAAGCTGATGTTGATGCATTGCTGAAAAAGCACGAAGAATTTTTTAATGGAGAAATTCTGAACAGCAAAAAATATTTGCGGGATTTATCTAAAGGAAACATGAAAAAAGTAGGCATCATCGCCACTTTAATCGGTAATCCGGAAGTGATTATTTTGGACGAACCCTTCGCTAATCTTGATCCGACAACGGTTAACAGATTAAAGATAATCATTAAAGAATTGGCCGAAAATCCTAATGTTACCGTTTTGGTTTCTTCACACGATTTGGTTCATACCGTTGAGGTTTGCAACAGGATTGTAGCCCTAAGCTTGGGCGAAGTGGTAAAAGATATTCAAACATCACCGGAAACCCTGAAGGAATTAGAGGCGTTTTTCGCAGTGTAAGAAACACATTTTATAAAATAGCGGTCGGGATTTATCACTAATGGTAAAAACTTACCGCTAATTTTTTTGCCATATCAAAAAGAAACGTATTTTTACCAGTTAGTATACTATTTATGACTTTTTTGCGTTATAACATTAAACGTTTTGCTTTGAAAACCACTACAATTAAATATATTATCTTCACGGGATTACTATTTTTTTTAATCGCCTGTTCTACGAAGAGAAACTCATGGCTTTCCAGAAATTCACATGCGCTTAGCACGAAAGACAACATTTTATACAATGGTGGAATTGGTTTGGCCAAAGGAGTTGAGGAAGTAAAACTTCAAAACAAAGACAATTTTTGGGAAATCCTTCCCGTAGAAAGAATGCAGATTTCCGAAGACAATCTTATGCCGGGCAATACGAAGAACGCTAATTTTGAGAAAGCGGAAACCAAAGCCACTAAAGCAATTCAGAAACATTCCATGAACATTAACGGTTCAGAAAAAAACCCACAAATGGACGAAGCGTATATGATGCTTGGAAAAGCAAGATATTATGACCAGCGCTTTGTGCCGGCTTTGGATGCGTTTAACTATGTGCTGAACAAATCGCCAAATAGTGATAAAATATACGAAGTAAAAATTTGGCGGGAAAAAACCAACATGCGTCTGGATAATGATGCTTTGGCAGTAAATAATCTTCGAAGACTGCTCAAAGAAATCAAATTTAAAGATCAGATTTTTGCGGATGCCAATGCGACTTTGGCACAGGCTTTTTTAAATTTAGAGCAGAAAGACAGTGCTGTTGCCAAACTGAAAATCGCTAAAAAATACACCAAATCGAAAGAAGAAATATCGAGATATAATTATATTTTAGGTCAGATTTACGAAAATCTCGGATACAAAGACAGCGCATATGCCAGCTATCAAACCGTAATTGATATGCATAGAAAAGCAGCAAAAGCTTATGTTATTCATGCGCATGCAAGGCAAGCCGCACAGTTTGATTATAAAAAAGGCGATACAATTGCATTCCTGAAAAAATATGCCGACTTACTGAAAGACAGAGAAAACAGACCTTTTTTGGATGTTTTACACCATCAATTGGGCTTGTTTTATGAAAACAACAACAATAAGGTTCTTGCCAAAAAAGAATACAATCTTTCATTAAAAAAGAAAACAGCCGACTCCTATCTTATAGCTTCCAATTATAGGAATTTGGCCGATTTACATTTTATAGATTCTAAATTTGTTAAAGCGGGAAATTATTATGACAGCACCTTGGTTCAGTTAAAACCAAGAACGAGAGAATATAATCTGATAAAAAAGAAAAGAGAAAATCTTGAAGAAGTTATCAAGTATGAAGCCATTTCACAAACAAATGACAGTATTATTTCTCTTTATAAAATGTCAGGTTCAGAAAGAACAGCTTATTTTGAAACGTATATTGTAAAGCTTAAAAAAGAAGAAGAAGCTCAAAAAAAGGCAGCCGAGAAAGAAGCCCGACTTAAAGAAAATCAGGATAGGACCGATGGGAAAATCGATTCAGATGACGCTTCTGATGCCAAAAAGTCAAAGGCAATACTACCTAAAGCAACTAGTGCTACAGCTTCAGGAAGTGATAGTTTCTATTTTTATAACCCTACAACTGTTGCTTACGGTAAAGTAGAGTTTGCAAAAAATTGGGGCAAAAGAACGCTTCAGGATAATTGGCGTGTTTCATCAATTTCGGAAAAAGAAAACACAGGAAAAGATACCAATGGAAAAGATTTTGAAGGCGCTAAAGATGCTAAAGATGTTGCGGCTGTTGAGGAACGATTTACCCCAGATTTTTACACAAAGCAGATTCCCGAATCACAGGCAACTATAGACAGTTTGAGCAAAGAAAGAAACTTTGCTAATTACCAACTTGGAATCATTTATAAAGAGAAATTCAAAGAATACCAACTTGCTGTTAACAAATTTGAGAAATTATTAAATGATGGCCCTGAAGAAAGATTGGTGTTGCCATCAATGTATCATTTGTACAAGCTTTATGAAATTTTAGATAAATCAAAAGCCACCGCAATGAAAGAAAGTATCATTGCAAATTATCCAAATTCGCGCTATGCCCAAATTTTACAAAATCCGTCAAGCGAAATTGCTGAGTCAAGTGATTCGCCAAATGCAGTATATACAACCATTTACAAACAATATCAAAGCGGCGAATTCAAAACAGTTTTAGCGGCTACCGAAAGCGCCATTAACCGATTTACAGGAGATGAAATTGTTCCCAAATTCGAGTTGCTAAAAGCCAATATCGTTGGAAAACTTAGCGGTCTTGGTGAATTTAGCACCGCATTGAATTATGTTGCCTTAAATTATCCAAATAGTGAAGAAGGTAAAAAAGCAGAAAGATTATTAGCCGTTGATTTGCCAAAATTAGAAGCGTTGCAATTGTCGAAAGCACCTTCCAAAAACTGGAAAATTTTATATGCTACAAAAGATTTTGAAGATGCAGGAACTAAAGCACTGCGTGAAAAAGTTAAAAAATTCATTGCCGACAGGAGTTTAAATAAACTAACAGTTTCTTTGGATATTTACACGATGACGGATAATTTTGTGGTGATTCATGGTTTAAATTCAGAGGATTTAGCAATAGGAGTTACTTCTATTTTAAAAGACTATAAAGATTATAAAGTACAACAAATACCTATAATTATTTCTGCCGAAAATTACACGATAGTTCAGATAAAAAAGAATTTAGACGAATTTTTAGCCGGGAATCTTCCTGAAACGGCAACACAACCAAACTGGGACGGAACGGTTGAACATGCGCCAGAACCTGTACAGCCAAAACCCGCTGTAAATAATAATCAAAAAGACCAACCTTCTCAGGATAACCCAAATGAGAATATAAAAGGGAATGGTCAAAAAGGGACAGATCAAAAAACAAGTAATCCAAAATCTGAAGATCAGGAATATGGACCACCGCCATCACCTGGAGGAGAGAAATCCGGAAAAAAAGGATAGAAACCATGTTTGAGAAAAGTCCAAAATCATACACTGACCTTTTAGGTAAAACCAACCGAATTGTTGAAGGAACGACCATTCAGGGCGATATAATTTCACCTGCAGATTTTCGTTTGGATGGACATTTGATTGGGAACTTTCAATCCAAAGGAAAAATAGTAATTGGACCCGCGGGTAGCGTCAAAGGAGATATCATTTGTAAAAATGCCGATATAGAAGGTAAGTTTGACGGTAAAATACAAGTACAAGAAATTCTTAATGTGAAATCCAAAGCCCTTATTCATGGCGAAGTAATCTGCGGAAAGCTTTCTGTTGAACCCGGTGCCGAATTCAGTGCTTCATGCATAATGAAACCGCATGTTAAAAACTTGATTACCGATGGAAAATCAGCAGAAGAAAAAACAGCGTAATAAATGGTTGGCGCTTATTAACATTCCCATCCAAATGGGAGTTATTGTATTTTTGTTCGCTCAATTAGGTCAATGGCTCGACCACAAATTCATAAACAAACATAATTTATACGTAAAAATTTTAACGATGTTAGGTGTTGCACTTGCGTTTTACAACATCGCCCGACAGTTAAAAGAAATCAACAAATCTGAAGAAGAAAAATGAATTTGAAAAAGTACAATTCCCTTTTTAAAATCCTTATCGCCGCAATAATTGGTCTCATTATCCATAAAGTGATATCGCATTTCATTATTCCAAAAGAATTTGAAGAAAACTTCATTTATTCAACTCCATTGCTCTACGTTTTGTTTGCCCTTCTTTCTGTAGTTATTGTTTCCTTGTTAGCGAAAGTAAAAGAAACAGCAGAAAACTCCGTAGGTTACGCCTTTTTAGCATTTACTACTTTAAAGATGGCAATTGCCTACGCTTTTTTAAGACCAATTATCCACGCACATCTTCCAAAAACGCCATCAGAAAAGTTAAACTTTTTTGCGATTTTTATTTACTTTTTGGCAATAGAAACTTATCTAACCATCAGAATTTTAAACAATAAGCAATAAATTGTTTTAGAATCGATAATTCCGTCAAAAAAATTAAAACTTATACTTTTTAATATTAATTAAAAGTGTACTTTTGCACCAAATTTCAGAAATAAAATTTAGACAATTCATAGTTATGGTGTTTTCAAAAAAATCATTCCTTTATAGTATAGTAGCATTAATCGCTTTTTTACCTTCAGTTTTATTAGCAAATTCACCTGAGCAAGCCTCGGGACAAGGAGAAGCTGTCGCCAAGGAAAATCAGGATCCAAAAGCTGAAATCAAAGAACAGATTGACGAAGTAAAAAACCACCACGTTTTAGACGCACACAGTTTTACCTTTTTTGGAGATAAGGAAACCGGAAAAGAATATGGCTTCCCATTACCGATTATCCTATGGGATGGTGGGCTTCATGTGTTTTCATCTTCAAAATTTGATGATGGGAAAGCAGCAGAAGATGGTGGAAACTATTATGTTTTACACCACGAAAAAATCTACAAAACCGATGCTTCAGGAACTTTAGCCGGAGACGAACATCATCCGGATAACGCTAAACCATTAGATTTTTCAATTACCAAAGGCGTTTTTACAATGTTGCTAATTGCGCTTTTAATGTTCTTATTGTTTAGAAGTTTAGGAAATTCATACTCTAAAAACGGAGGCGTTGCAGCAGGAGCCGGAAGATTTTTTGAACCAATCGTATTGTTTGTTCGTGATGAAATTGCTATTCCAAACATTGGTGAAAGACACTATAAAAAATACATGAGTCATTTATTGACTGTGTTTTTCTTCATCTGGTTTTTAAATGTGGTTGGTATGACACCATTCGGAATCAACGTTACAGGTAATATTTCTGTGACTTTCGGGTTGGCTGTTATAACGTTTATCATTACAACATTTACAGCTAAGAAAGATTATTGGTTGCACATGATATGGATGCCCGGAGTACCGGTTCCTATGAAAATTATTTTGGCGCCAATTGAACTTATCGGAGCAATCATCAAACCTTTCTCATTAATGATTCGTTTGTACGCAAATATGTTTGCGGGTCACCTTGTATTGATGAGTTTGATAGGAATGATGTTCGTTTTCAAAAGCTGGATCGGAAGCCCGTTAACATTCGGACTTTCATTCATCATTTCATTAATAGAAATATTGGTAACTCTTTTACAGGCTTATATCTTTACTATGTTAACCGCTTTATATTTTGGTGCTGCTGTTGAAGAACACCACCATGGGGACGAGCATCATTAAAAAATGTCCGGTGGACATTTTATGCGAGTAGCCAGACGGCGCGTTGGCGCATTAATAAATTTGAATGTTTAATTAAATATATATACATTATGGAAGGAAATCTTCACCTTATTGGAGCAGGATTAGTAGTTATTGGAGTAGGAATTGGTATCGGTAGAATAGGTGGTTCTGCATTAGATGCAATTGCCCGTCAACCGGAAGCTACAGCAAAAATTCAAACAGTGATGCTTATTGCAGCAGCACTTATTGAAGGTATCGGATTTGCAGCGTTATTCGCAGTATCTTAATCCAAAAAAACCAAACCAAAAGCTGCAACGGTTGGTTGTAGCTTTGGTTTATATTTAAAGAATTAAAATTACACTATACATTACATAATATATACAGATTAAATTATGGAAAAGTTAATAAATGATTTCTCGTTCGGATTGTTCTTTTGGCAGTCATTAATTTTCTTGTTATTGATTTTCTTGTTGAAAAAATTCGCTTGGAAACCAATTCTTGATGCTGTTAATGAAAGAGAAGAAGGAATCAAAAACGCATTACTTTCTGCAGAAATTGCAAAAAGAGACATGCAAAACCTTAAATCGGATAACGAAAAATTATTAGCTGAAGCTAGAGTTGAAAGAGACGTTATCCTAAAAGAAGCCAGAGAAATTAAAGATAAAATTGTTTCTGAAGCTAAAGACGAAGCGCAGGTTCAGGCAGGTAAAATGATTGAACAGGCAAAAGCTGCAATCAATAGCGAAAAAAATGCAGCAATGGCAGATTTGAAGAATCAGGTTTCTTCTTTGTCTATCGAAATTGCAGAAAAAGTATTAAGAAGTGAATTAGCTGACAAAGATTCTCAAACTAAATTGGTTGAGAAAATGTTGGGCGACGTTAAATTAAATTAATCGTTATGTCAAGAGCTGCGATTAGATACGCGAAAGCAATTTTGGAAACTGCGGTTTCAAGCGGGAAAGCCAATCAGGTACATGATGATATGAAATCTATCATTGGTGCGGTTGACTCGAGTGCTGATTTAAAAGAATTTTTGGCAAGTCCAATCATTAAATCAGATTTGAAGATGAATGCTTTGACCGAAGTTTTTGGTTCAGTTCAGGCTGAAACAAAATCGCTTTTCCGATTACTGAAGGAAAATAAAAGATTTGAGATATTGACAGCAATTGCTACTCAATACAATGCTCAGTTTGACGAAATGAACGGTGTTGAGGTTGCGAAAGTGACTACCGCTTTTCCTATTACAGCTGAATTGGAAGCTAAGATTTTGGCGAAAGCCGCAACTATTTCGAATAAAAAAATAACCATTCAAAACACAGTTGACCCCTCAATCATTGGTGGATTTATTTTGAGAATAGGCGACAAACAATACAACGCTTCTGTATCAAACAGATTGCAGGAGTTGAAAAGAGAGTTTACAAATTAATTTTTTATGAAAAAAACTATCACCCTCTTATTATTTGTAATTTCTTCTTTAACTTATTCTCAAGATATTAAGTTAAAGAAAGGGGAAATACTTGTTGACGATAAGGCATGGTTAAATTACGAAGGTTGCGGAGGATTTAGCGCTAGTTGTAGTATGATGATGATGACGGATAAACAGGAAATCGTTTATATGAAGTTAATAACAGTTCCAGGTGCTGAACCAATTACAAATTATAATAAGACAGGAGAGTTAACCTATATTGAAGTTAAATTTTTAGGTTTGAAAAGTTCAATTGAACTTAATAATGTAAGCTTCAAAAAAGTAATTAATATCATTTATAATTCTAAATGTATAAATGAAGATGGCACATTCGATGAAGACAAAGTTTTAAGGCTTGTGGAAAAGTATGGAACTCCGTTTTCAGACCGGTTAAGAAGCACGACGAATACCAATAATACAATTATAATCAAAGAAGAACCGGCAAGAGGTTCAGGAGTAAATATTAATATAGGAAGATAATAATATATCAAAATGGCAGAAATTAATCCAGCTGAAATTTCAGCAATATTAAAGAAACAATTATCTGGTTTTGAATCAGGTGCAACATTAGAAGAAGTAGGAACAGTTCTTCAGGTAGGTGATGGTATTGCCCGTGTTTATGGGTTATCAAACGCTCAATACGGTGAGTTAGTACAATTCGACAACGGATTGGAAGCTATCGTTTTGAACCTGGAAGAAGACAATGTCGGAGTTGTACTTTTAGGACCATCTACCGGAATTAGAGAAGGTTCTACAGTAAAAAGAACACAACGTATCGCTTCGCTAAAAGTTGGCGAAAAAATCGTAGGTCGTGTAGTAAACACACTTGGTGAACCAATTGATGGTAAAGGACCAATCGGTGGCGAATTATACGAAATGCCATTAGAAAGAAAAGCGCCGGGAGTTATCTTCCGTCAGCCGGTAACGGAACCGTTACAAACAGGAATCAAATCTATCGATGCGATGATTCCGGTTGGAAGAGGTCAAAGAGAGCTTGTAATTGGTGACCGTCAAACAGGTAAAACAACCGTTTGTATCGATACCATTCTGAACCAAAAAGAATTTTATGATGCCGGAAAACCGGTATTCTGTATATATGTTGCTATCGGGCAAAAAGCTTCGACAGTAGCAGGAATTGCTAAGACATTAGAGGAAAAAGGAGCAATGGCTTATACTACAATTGTAGCTGCTAATGCTTCCGATCCGGCACCAATGCAGGTTTATGCACCAATGGCCGGGGCTGCAATCGGAGAATATTTCAGAGATTCAGGTCGTCCTGCCTTGATTATCTATGATGATTTATCAAAACAAGCGGTTGCTTATCGTGAGGTGTCCCTTTTGTTAAGAAGACCACCGGGTCGTGAAGCTTATCCTGGAGACGTATTTTACTTACACTCCCGTTTATTGGAAAGAGCTTGTAAAGTGATTGCCGATGATGGAATTGCAAAAGACATGAACGACTTACCGGATTCATTGAAACCAATCGTAAAAGGTGGCGGTTCATTAACAGCTTTACCAATTATCGAAACACAGGCAGGTGACGTATCTGCGTATATTCCAACTAACGTAATTTCGATTACTGACGGACAGATTTTCCTTGACGGAGATTTGTTTAACTCAGGGGTTCGTCCGGCAATTAACGTAGGTATTTCGGTATCTCGTGTTGGAGGAAATGCTCAGATTAAATCGATGAAAAAAGTAGCTGGTACATTAAAGTTAGACCAAGCGCAATTCCGTGAATTGGAAGCGTTTGCAAAATTTGGTTCTGACCTTGACGCGGTTACCTTAAACGTAATTGAAAAAGGAAGAAGAAACGTTGAAATCCTGAAACAGGTGGTTAACGATCCGTACACAGTTGAAGATCAGGTTGCTATTATCTATGCAGGTTCCAAAAACTTGTTGAAAAGCGTTCCTGTAAACAAAGTAAAAGAATTCGAAAGAGAATATATTAACTTTTTGAACAGCAAACACAGAGATATTTTAGATGCTTTAAAAGCCGGTAAATTGGACGACACTATTACCGACGTTTTAGAAAAAACAGCTAAAGAACTTTCAGCGAAATATAACTAAAGAAGTATTAAGTATCAATTAGTAAGTACAAAGACTCTTACTACTTGATACTTAAATCTTAATACTCATAAAATGGCAAACCTAAAGGAAATACGTAATCGGATTAGTTCAGTTTCATCTACGATGCAAATTACATCGGCTATGAAAATGGTTTCTGCTGCAAAGCTGAAAAAAGCTCAGGATGCTATTACGGCGATGCGACCTTATGCTGAAAAATTAACCGAACTTTTACAGAATGTTAGCTCGACTTTAGAAGGCGATGCCGGTGGGGAATATACAACGCAACGTGAGGTAAATAAGGTTTTAATTGTTGTTATAACTTCTAACAGAGGTTTAGCCGGCGCATTTAATACCAACGCTATCAAAGCAGCCAAAGAAGTTGCAGAAAGTTATGCCGGAAAACAAGTTGATATTTTCCCGATTGGGAAGAAAGGAAATGATGTTTTAGCAAAAACATTTACGGTACACGCGCATCATAATGCAATTTATGATAATCTGACTTTTGATAATGTAGCCAACATTGCAAATGTTCTAATTGAAATGTTTACTACTGGCGAATATGACAAAATCGTGATTGTGTACAACCAATTTAAAAATGCCGCAACACAAATCGTTCAAACAGAACAATTTTTGCCATTAGCACCAATTGCATCCGATGTCCCGGCTTCAACCGGAGATTATATTTTTGAACCATCAAAAGAAGAAATTGTACTGACATTGATTCCAAAATCATTGAAAACACAATTGTACAAAGCAATCCGGGATTCATTTGCATCAGAGCACGGAGCGCGTATGACGGCAATGCATAAAGCAACCGACAACGCAACCGAGTTAAGAAACCAATTGAAATTAACTTACAATAAAGCACGCCAGGCTGCCATTACTAATGAGATTTTAGAAATTGTTGGTGGGGCGGAAGCTTTGAAAGGATAATTTATAATTAACTTCGTTCCGTTCGGCATTAATGACTCGGGTCAAAATATTTAGTAAAAGAGCCAACGAATGTTGGCTCTTTTTTTGTGGTTTTAATGCTAACTTTTTATAAAACAACAAGTTAAACTTTTGTTAAGGCATAATAAAAGAAAAATCTTATCGTTATTAAAACATTAGTAACTTTAATTTTTATTATTATGTCTATTAAGTATTATTTACAGCCGAACCCGATTACCCCTGACCCAAACGATCAGTCAGCCAGAGTAATCAGCAATCAGATCCATGATGTAGACAGCATTACAAGAGAAATGCTAAAGCGTGGAAGTACCATCACCGAAGCCGATGTTCGTGCAGTACTAAAAGTGTTCTTTGATGTGGTTACTGATGAAGTAGCCGAAGGGAACAATGTGAACCTTCCGTTGGTTAACATCAAACCCGGAATTAATGGTGTTTTCACTAACGCCATCGACAGTTTTGACCCGTCGAGACACATCAAAAAAGCGAATGTCTCTTCGGGTATTTTATTGACCCAAAAACTGAACTTTGCCAAAGTTGAAAAAGTAACCCAGGCAACGGCAGCACCCGCTTTAATTCAGTTTACTGATATAAACACCCAAAACACGAACAGCATACTTACTCCGGGTGGTATTGCGCAGGTAGTAGGAGAAGAATTAAAGTTCAACCCAGCGAATGCTGCCGAGGGCATTTATTTTATTGCAACAGACGGCACCGCAACCAAAGTGGTCATTATTGCCAGCAGGACAGAAGGCAAACTAATGTTTAGCATTCCGGACACCTTAGTAGCAGGAAGTTACACCCTCGAAGTACGCAAAGGCGTATGGCACAACAAACATTGTCATTCGTTCCGGAAGCCTGCAGGATACTTTGCAGGTGAGTTAAGCTAGTCCTTTTTTAGTTAAAAGCCCGAATGGTTTCCCGTTCGGGTTTTTTTATGGCTAATAACGGGTATAGTTTGTTTTTCAATGCATCATTTTTTTGTTTTCCAATACGGTAATCAAAAAAATTCTAATGCAGGATTTTCTTCTCCACCAATACGGTAAACAAAAAAATTACGCATTGTCGACAAGATGATTTCGCATTAAGATTGTTTTGATTACGCATTAGGATTATAATGATCCTAATGCAGGATTTTTTTATTTACCGTATTAGGATGTATTGTCTGGGTTTTTAGTACTGGCATTTCGAGGAAAATACCAGCAATAGCGGCGAAGCGAACTTACCATAGTAAGTAATTTTACCAGCCCCGTAACAGCAGTACTCTCGTCCTATAGTGATCGGGCAATTATTTCGCCTGCTACATTTACGCTTAATCCGGGACCTAACGATTATAACTTTACTTTTGTGCCCATTAATGGGTTTATGGGTGGAGATATCGATTTGTTGCTGACCATAACGGATAAGGACAAAATATGCCAGACTCCTTTTAAAATTACGCTGCTTAATTGTGGTGGGGAAAGCAATGAGGGACGATCCAAGGCTGTATTGCCGGATGAATTAATCAATAGCATGGCGCTGTATCCAAATCCTGCCCAAAATGAACTGCATATTGCCTTTACCGCGGTAAGCAATGACTCGGAAATAGCGATTTATGATTTAACCGGGCGGTTAATAATCAGTTATGCGGCTAAGGAGCCAAAGGGCGATTGGACGTTGTCTTTAAACAATTATGCTGCAGGAGTTTATGTGGTGGTGCTCTTTGAGCACGGTCAGGTAGTACTGCAGAAGAAACTGATTAAGGATTAAATTGTTTTTGGTGCCGCTGTAAAGCAGCACTAAAAACTCTGTATAGAATTACTTATATTTGTATGGGCAATGGCAGTTAATGCCATTGCTCATACCTATTAAAACCTTAAACAACATGAAAAAAACAATACTTTATACAATATTGGCTTTGGTTGGTGTCTGTACCATGAAGGCACAGTGCCTTACTAAACTCGATTCCGGCAATTATTTTAATTATGGGTTAAAACCTAACGGCACTTTGTGGAACTGGGGCTCTGGAGCTGCTTTTGGGCAATTGGGTGATGGTATGGAAGCGGACCACCATGTCCCTACCCAACTCACTACCGCTACCAACTGGCAGAGTTTTACCTGTGGCACATATTATGTTTTAGCCATCAAGGCTAACGGAACCTTATGGGCTGCCGGTGATAACAGCACCGGGCAGCTTGGAATAGGTTCATCGGCTATATATTCCAATACATTGATTCAGGTAGGTACAGCCACCAACTGGAAGCAGGTGGGCACTGGGGATTTTTTCAATATAGCAGTAAAAACGGACGGTACCCTATGGGGTTGGGGGCAGAATCATCAAAGCCAGATGGGTGACGGCAGCTGTTGCGCAGACCGTTTAAGCCCGGGGCAGATAGGTACGGCCACCAACTGGAAGATGGCCGCCGCCGCCGGTGCCGGTACTGGTATGGCAATTAAAACCAACGGTACGCTATGGGGTTGGGGAAATAACAATATCTCGGGTTTATTGGGGCCTTCAACCCTTAGTGGTGTTCAAACCCCGACACAGATAGGTACTGATACTGATTGGGAAACCATGAGCCTAGGCATTGCTTATATTCTGGCACTCAAAACCGATGGCAGTCTTTGGTCCTGGGGAGGAGGGGGATATGGTGAAAACGGAGATACGCTACCTCCCACCTATTTTAGGGATGCTCCTGTTCATATAGGCACCTTCACCTGGCTAAAAGTAGCCGCTGGTTTTCGCAGTTCCTATGGCATCAGGAGTGACGGCACGCTGTGGGCATGGGGGCTTAACGATGCAGGGCAACTTGGAGACGGTACCACCACCAACAGGATGCAACCGGTACAAATCGGTACAAATCGGTACAGATACTGACTGGGCAGAGGTAGCAGGAGGTTTTCAGCATGCAGTAGCCATAAAATTCAACGGCGCGCTATGGGTTTGGGGGAGCAACGACTATGGGCAGTTGGGCAATGGTACCACTACGGCAACCATAGTGCCTACCGCTATTCCGGTAGCGGGCTGTACCTTGGGAGAGGAAACATTTGAGCAGGAACCTTTTACCTTATATCCCAACCCGGCACAAAATGAAATCAACATCCGCTATCAGGGTCAGCAGGTGGTTACGGGTTTAGTGATTTATGACCTTACCGGCAGAGCGGTGTATAAAACCACTCCTGTTGCGGGCAATACGCTACAGGCAACACTACCTGTGGGTATGCTGCAAAGTGGTACTTATATAGTAAGCTTACAGGCAAATGACAAAACTATAGTGGCTAAGAGGTTTGTGAAGGAGTAGTGTGTCAAACCTTACCAAGGTTATCACTATCGGCAATATGACCAAAGATTTAAAAGGCAACTTGCAATAGAAAAATAATTATAAAAAAGAGCCAACAACAGTTGGCTCTTTTTTTATACTTTTAAATAAAAATTCCAATGGAAATCAAGGAACTTACCACATTAGAAGAAATGCTGCCTCACTTTGATTTAATGCATTTGATGTATTCCAAAATGACACCGGAGATGTACAAATCCTTTCTCGAAGTTATGATTCCAAACCATTATTCTCAAGTTGCCGTGTTTGAAAATAACGAATGCCTTGGCGTAACCGGAATTTGGCTCCAAACAAAACTTTGGTGCGGAAAAGCCCTGGAAATTGACAATTTCATCGTTCACCCTGACCATCGCTCCAAAGGAATTGGCAATATGATTTGTGACTTTATCGAGGCCAAAGCAAAAGCATTGGGCTGCACCAATATTGTGCTTGATGCTTATACTTCCAACTTCCCTGCGCATCGTTTTTACTACAATCAGGGATTTGGACCCAAAGGTTTTCATTTCGTCAAAATTTTAGACGAAAACGGCCTGACATAAACAGAAGAAATGGTTACTTTTGTTTCAATTCCTAAGCAATAGTCAACACCTTGAGTTTATATAAAAATCTCTTCAAACAAACATTAATTTACGGATTAGCTACCGTTTTCCCAAGGATAATCAGCTTTATCCTCAATCCTTTGTTTGTTTACTATTTGCCGGATAAAAGCAAAATGGGTGAGGTATCTATTATTTTTGCCTATTTGGTTTTCTTTAATGTTGTTTTGTCTTACGGAATGGAAACGGCTTTTTTTAGATTTTATAATTCAGAAGACAACAAGAAAAATGTCATTTCAACTGCTACTGTTTCACTGTTTTGGTCCACTTTAGGATTTTTAGTTTTAGCGTTGTTATTCCGAAATGCATTGGCGGGCTGGTCAGATATTAGTGTAGAATATATCACCTATACCATTTGGATTTTAACGCTTGATGCCTTGGCAATCATTCCATTTTCAAAGCTGCGTGCCGAGAAAAAACCAATAAAGTACGCCGCGATAAAAATGGCGAACGTTTCTATAAACCTATTGCTCAACGTTTTCTTTCTGGCTTTCTTACCAAAATTAGTTGCCGGTAATCCGAATGGTTTTTTTAGCACTATTTATTTCGAAAACTTCCAAATAGGCTACATCTTTGTTGCTAATTTAGTGGCAAGTTTCTTTACTTTGATTGTGTTAATTCCAAATTATACCCGCATTTCCTGGCACTTTGATAAAGTACTTTGGAAAAAAATGATGACGTATGGATTGCCAATCCTTTTTGCCGGAATTGCTTTTGCCATCAACGAACATTTTGATAAAATACTCTTAGACTGGATGCATGTTCCATTGTCAGAAATTGGAGCGTATTCCGCTTGCTATAAAATAGGAATGTTCATGGTGCTTTTTAGAACGGCCTACACATTGGGCATCGAACCGTTTTTCTTCAGTCATGCCAGCAATGAAAACGCACAGCAAACCTACGCTACCATAACCAAATATTTTGTGATTTTTGGTTCGTTTATTTGTTTGTTTGTCATTGTTTTTGCCGATTTATTGAAACAGGTTTTAGTGCCAAATCCGTCGTATTGGGATGCTATGAAAGTGGTACCGCTGATTGTTTTGGCAAACTTCTTCCTCGGCATATATACAAATCTTTCGGTTTGGTACAAACTGATAGATAAGACTAAAATCGGCGCCTATATATCAATTATAGGGGCTTCGGTAACACTAACATTGAACTATTTTTTAATTCCGTTAAAAGGGCCTTTTGGAAGCTATTACGGTTCAGCAATTGCAACCATTGCCGCTTATGGAAGCATGATGATTATTTCTTATAAATTAGGTCAGAAGTATTATCCAATACCCTACGATTTTAATAAGATTTTCAGTTATCTGGGATTAACGATTTTATTCTCGGCAATATCATTTTATATTCCCTACTTAAGAGAAAATTATCTTGTGAAATTCGGTTTGTTAGCGCTATTTTTATATTTCATCTATTATAGTGAAAAAGAAACATTACTAAGAATCATAAAAAGAAAAGCAAAATAAAATGACCATAAAAATCATCAATAAATCACAACATGATTTGCCTAATTATGAAACTATTGCTTCGGCAGGAATGGATTTAAGAGCTAATTTATCCGAGTCAATAGAACTAAAACCTTTAGAAAGAGCCATAATAAAAACAGGCCTTTTCATTGAGCTTCCTATTGGTTACGAAGCACAGGTTCGTCCCAGAAGTGGTTTGGCGGCCAAAAAAGGAGTAACCGTCCTTAATTCTCCGGGAACAGTTGATGCGGATTATCGTGGCGAAATTGGAGTGATTTTAGTAAATTTATCCAATGAAAATTTTATCGTTGAAAACGGCGAAAGGATTGCCCAATTAATCATCGCCAAACACGAACGAGCCGAATGGATTTCAGTAGAAACACTTTCTGAAACGCATCGTGGTGAAGGTGGATTTGGCAGTACAGGAGTAAAATAGATATAATAATAAGAGGATGAGATTGCTTCGTACCTCGCAATGACATAAAAATGAAAATAATAGTGCCAATGGCAGGTCGCGGTTCACGTCTTCGCCCACATACATTAACCATTCCGAAACCATTAATTCCAATTGCAGGAAAGCCAATTGTGCATCGATTGGTAGAAGATATTGCCGGAGTTTTGAATCAGGAAATTGACGAAGTTGCTTTTATCATTCACGAAAGTTTTGGTAAAAAAGTAGAAGAAGATCTGATTGCCATTGCCCAAAAATTAGGAGCAAAAGGAACTATTTATTATCAAAATGAGGCACTGGGAACAGGTCATGCCATTATGTGTGCGAAAGATTCATTAACCGGACCGGCGGTAATCGCTTATGCAGATACTTTAATCCGTGCCGATTTCGATTTAGACAAAACCGCAGATAGCGTTATTTGGGTAAAACAAGTGGATCAACCGGAAGCGTTTGGCGTAATCAATTTGAATGAAAACAACGAGATAGTCGAGCTGGTAGAAAAGCCAAAGGAATTTGTTTCTGATTTAGCTGTAATCGGAATATACTATTTTAAGGATATTTCCGTTTTAAAAGAAGAGTTGCAGTTGGTTTTGGATAATAATATAATTCATGGCGGCGAATACCAAATTAATGACGGAATCAAACAAATGATGGCAAAGGGCATGAAATTTGTACCGGGGCGCGTCGATGAATGGATGGATTGTGGTAACAAAGACGTAACGGTGGAGACCAATTCAAGGATGCTGGGGTTTTTACACAACGATGGGGAACATTTAGTTGACTATGATGTAAAACAAGAAAACGCTACCATTATTCCACCATGTTATATTGGTGCCGATGTGGTTTTGATAAATGCAACGGTTGGCCCTAATGTATCTTTAGGAAGAGGAACACACGTTACAGATTCAACAATTAAAAATAGCCTGGTTCAAACCCATGCTCATATCAAAAATGCGAATTTAGAGAATGCGATGATTGGAAATCACGTGAGTTTTGACGGTGATTTCACTAGCATTAGTATCGGAGATTACTCGGTTTTAGAATAAAAAAATGAAAAAAATTGCCATTTATAGTCTGTTGTTTTTTGGAATGTTTTGTGTTCCCAGTGTTGTTTTTGCTCAAAACGAACCAAACGATGTTGTTGTAATTGACGACGGGTTTGAAGATTTATTCTATGAAGCAATCCAACAAAAAAGCATGGAAAACTATGACAAGGCGATTGAAGCCTTGCAAAAAGGCAAGGCAATTGAACCTGAAAATCCCGTAATTTATTTCGAGTTGGGCAAGAATTATTTAGCGCAAAAAAAGTATAAAGAAGCCTATGATAACTTTGAAAAAGCTGCCAAAATGGATCCAAAAAACCGTTGGGCTTTGGTGGGTATGTATGATGTTTGTTATGAAACCCGTGACTATAATGCAGCGATTCCACTTGTTGAGAAATTAATAAAATTCAAGGAAGATTATAAAGAAGACCTGACTTCGCTATACATGAATACGCAGCAATTTGACAAAGCGCTGGAACTCATTAATGAATTGAACGCAAGGTTCGGCAAAACAGAGAAGCGAGAATTGTATAAAGCAGACATTCTAAAAGATGCCAAATACCAATCGGCTGAAAAGTTCAATTTACTGGACCAGATTAAAAAATTCCCGAAAGATGAATCCAATTACATCGCTTTGATTTATATGTATTCACAAAGCAATCAGGAAGAAAAAGCATTGGAAATTGCCCAGAAATTAGAAAGGGAAATTCCAACTTCTGATTGGGCGCAAGTGAGTTTGTTCAAATTTCATTTAAATAATAATGACGGCGATAATGCGGTGAAAGCCATGAATATTGTCTTTCAAAGCAAAAAAATAGATTCTAAAATTAAACACAGAATGCTCAATGAATTTCTGATTTTTACTAAAAACAATCCAAAATACGAACCCGATTTTGATAAAGCCATTTCTTATTTTGACAATGACAAAGAGATAAAGGTGGCTAAAGAAATAGGTAAATTTTATTATTCAAAAGCCGATTGGGACAAAGCCATAAACTATTTTGAAATGTATCTAAAAAATAATCAAGAGGATATAGACACGCAACAATTGCTTTTACAAGCCTATACGGAGAAGAGTGCGTTTATTCTTGTGGCCAAAAAAGCGGATGACCTATCCCAACTTTTTCCTACTCAACCACAATTTTATTATTATGCGGGTCTCGCTAATAATCAACTGAAGAACTATAAAAAAGCTGCCGACATCTTAGAATCGGGTTTGGACTTTGTTCTTGATGATATGGCATTGGAAACCAATTTTAACATTCAATTAGGCGAAGCCTATACAGGATTGGGAGATGCAAATAAGAAAGAAAAGTATTTTGCCAAAGCCGATGAGCTCATAAAAAAACAAAAGAAATAATGAAAAAAGCATTGTGCGTTTTCGCCGTTATTTTTCTGGTATCCTGCAAATCCAAAGCGGTTGTTGTTGGCACAAATACCCCAATAGCAGGCGTTCAAGCTGACAGCATCCCGACTTTTAAAACAGTAATTCAAAAACATTACAATAATAAAAGTGATTTTTCGACGTTATACATCAGGGCAAATGCCAAATACAAACACGAAGATGATTCGCAAAGTGTTTCTGCGGAAATCAAAATAAAGAAGGATGAGAAGATTTTAGTAAGCATTCGCGTATTAGGAATAACAATGGCAAAAGCGTTGATCACTCCGACCGAAGTAAAGTATTATGAAAAGCTAGGCGGGAATTATTTTGAAGGAGATTATGAAGCGTTGAGCCAATGGTTGGGAACTGATTTAGATTTTGACAAAATACAAAACATGCTGATTGGGCAACCAATAGACGATCTGACAAAAGGAAATTATTCGTTTACACAAACAGATAAATTTTACAAATTGAATAGCGTTGAAGATAAAACCGAAAAATCTTTTTCATTTGAAGCAGAGCATTTCTTACTTAAAAAACAGGAAATTAGCCAGCCTGAAAAAGAAAGAAGTTTTGAAGTTAATTATCCCAATTTTCAGGATTTTACTTCAGGGATTTTTCCTGCGGGCCTCACAATAAATGCGTTTCAAAAGAAGGGAAAAACAACCATCCTTGTAGACTATAATTCGATGACCTTTAATGAAGAGTTATCTTTTCCTTACAGTGTTCCTGATGGTTACGATAGAATTTTTATCAAACACGATTAGCCAAAACTAAAACCTATGCCAAAACTATTTTTCTCTTTATTATTTTTATGTTGCTCTATTCAGATGTGGGGACAACCGCCCACACAGGAACAACTTGAAGAACGCAAAGCCAAAATTCAGTTAGAGATTCAAGAGAAAGAACAATTGCTGCAATCCGTAAAAAGCAAAGAAAAATCGGTGGTGACCCAATTGTTGCTACAACAGGAAAAAATCGGCTTAAAAGAAAAACTCATAAATACAACCGAAAAACAAACCAAATTGTTAGGCAATGACATTTATGTAAATCAAATAAAGATAAACCAACTCAATCGGGATTTGGAGCAGCTGAGAAAAGATTATGCTGCGATGATTTTAAAGTCATACAAAAGTCGGTCGGAACAAAGCCGGGCGATGTTTTTATTGTCCTCAGAAAATTTTCTGCAAGCCTATAAAAGAGCTCAGTATATGAAACAATATGCAAGCTACAGAAAAATGCAAGGGCAGGAAATTGAAGGAAAAACAAAGCAGCTTGTTGGATTTACCAATAAGATTCTTGTTCAGAAAACGGTAAAGGAAAAGCTAATTACAGAAAACGAGAATGAAAAGAAAGAATTAGTAAAAGAGAAACAGGAGCAGGAAAAAATAGCCAATCAAATCCATAAGGAAAAAGGAAAAATAGTTGCAGAGATTAAGAAGAAGCAACAGGAAACCAGAAAGATTGATGCTCAAATTCAACGATTAATACGTGAAACCATTGCCGCAGCCAATAAAAAAACAGCAGCTGCAAAAGCGAAAGCTAATCCAAAAACAACAACTGCAGAATCAACAAAGGCTTTGGAATCTTCAGCGAAAATTGTATTAACTTCTGAAGGGCAATTGGTAGCTAACAATTTCAGAGCCAATAAAGGAAAATTGCCTTGGCCTGTTGAAAAAGGAGCTGTTTCTTTAGCTTATGGTGATCAGCCTCATCCGATATATAAAACGCTTATGGTTCATAATAGCGGAGTCGAGATTACAACAGAAAATGGCGCTTCGGCCAGATCAGTTTTTGGTGGCGAAGTGACTAAAGTAATAAAATTGTCGCCTTTAAATATTGCTGTTTTCATCCAGCATGGCGATTATTTTACGGTTTATCAAAACTTAAGCAGCGTTAGTGTTGGAGTTGGAGATAAAGTTTCTACCAAACAAATTTTAGGCAAAATCCGTACTAATGGCGACACAGGAAAAACGATTTTAAAATTCCTGATTCTTCAAAACACCACCTATAATAATCCTGCCAGTTGGTTGTTTAATATGTAAAAACAGATAGAAAAAATAACCGCAAATTCGCAAATTATAGCAATTATATAATTTGCGGTTAAAAATAAGCAACATATTGAATATGTATCAGCTATAAAAACAATGCTTTTAATTCGCTTGCATCGTGTGGATTCATTTTTCCGGCCAAGACTAAACTTAATTGTTTTCTGCGTAAAGCAGCCTCATACCTAATTTTTTCCTCTTCTGTTTCTGGTTCAATTTGTGGCACCGGCACTGGATTTCCGCTTTCGTCAACAGCCACAAAAGTATAAATTGCTTCGTTCGCTTTAGTTCTAATTCCGGATTCTCTATCCTCTATCCAAACATCCAAAAAGATTTCCATAGACGATGTAAAAGCACGTGAAACTTTAGCTTCTACAGTTACCACACTACCCAACGGAATGGCGCGATTAAAAGCCACGTGATTTACAGAAGCAGTAACAGTAATTCTTCGGGAATGCCTTCTGGCAGCAATACTTGCAGCTCTGTCCATTCGGGCCAGTAATTCGCCCCCAAAAAGATTGTTTAAAGGGTTGGTTTCGCCAGGTAATACTAAATCGGTTAAAATGGTTAACGATTCAGAAGGATGTTTTGGGTTCATATTTTTTTTGCAAAGGTACTTACTGAAAACAAAAAATCCCGATTTCTCGAGATAATTTTATAATTCTTCAACCAAAAGCCAAGCGTCTTTGTTGTCTAATTTTTGAATGTTTTTCATGGCTTCATGTGCTTCAGAATAAGTCGAATAACTTCCGTATAAAACAGGAAATAATCCATGCTTGTTTGGGGCTAATCTTTTGGCTTTTTTAAATCCTAATTTAAGCAGCCTTTGATATTGTTCTTCTGCATTGTTTTCTATTCTAAATGCACCTGCAACTACGCAATATGGCATTTTTTCTGCGGGAACCGTTAGTGTAACCGCAGGTAATGGATTTGAAATATAAAAAGTAGCTTCCTGAATTTTTTGATTTATCTTTTTCTGAACATTTGTTTCTACGATAAGCGTTTCCTGAGCAATTTTGCTTTCATAATACTTGTAACCAAATGGTCCCGTAATTCCTGCCGATAACAAGAAAACAGCAGCATATTTCAAAGCCGAATAATTTCTTCTTTTCTCCGGTGTGAATACGATTGGTGCTTTTTCTTCCAATTGAGCAACTTCTTCTTTATAAACTTCTCGTTTTACCAAAGGAGAAACAAACGAGCTCAATCCGAAAGATTCTTTGAGATAATTGATTTGATCGATGGGAACAAAAACAATATTCATCTCCGGATTCAGTGAAAAGTTACCTATATTTTTCACAGAATAATTTCCTATTTCCTGCATCTTATTTTTCCAATCCGTTACTTCGTTTTGAATAACATTTACAGCAACCTCATAAGATATTTTTTCGGCTTGCGCCAAATGGTTCGCCAGCAATCCGTCGTTATTTTTAATAAACGCATTGAAGGAAATTATCTTTTTTGGAGGGTAAAACGAATGTGAATTTTCGTCCAGTTGCGCCGACTGAAATTCACTAAGAAATGCACCAAATCCTGGTACGGTGACACATTGATAACGATATAATAATTGGGAAATGTATTGTTCAATCTTCATATTGACAAATTTAGATAAACAATGACACTAACAAATAATTATTCACAAAATTTATTAACAATCCCAAGAAAAAGATTTATTTTTGTAGTAAAATAAGCACATGGATACAAACGAACTTTTTCACCTTTTGGCACTATTAAAAGTAGAAGGCGTTGGAGATATTGTTGCTAAAAAACTCATAAATCACTGCGGTTCAGCTGAAAATGTCTTCAATTCCAAATTGCGATCATTAAAATCAATAGACGGAGTAGGCGATGTTTTGGTTAAAAAACTAGCCGATAAAACAATTTTTGAAAAAGCTGAACAGGAGCTTCGATTTGTAGAGAAAGAAAAAGTAACTATTCTTTACTACCAAGATAATGATTATCCGGACAAATTAAAACATTGTATTGACGGACCAATTTTGCTTTTTGCTTCAGGGAATTTAAATTTCAAAAACAGAAAAATAATTAGCATCGTTGGTACGCGTGAAATCACATCGTATGGATCAAACTTTTGTAAACAACTGATAGAAGATTTGGCGATTTTCAATCCGATAATTGTGAGCGGATTTGCATACGGCGTTGACATTGTTGCTCATCAGGCAGCTATGGAGAACAACTTGCAAACTATCGGCGTTCTGGCTCACGGTTTAAATCAGGTTTATCCCAAAACACACAAAAAATATGTTGCAAGGATGGAAGGAAACGGCGGTTTTTTAACTGAGTTCTGGAGTAATTCAAATCCCGATAAAGAAAATTTTGTACGCCGAAATCGCATTGTTGCCGGAATGAGCGAAGCAACCGTAGTAATCGAAAGCGCTGAAAAAGGAGGTTCATTAATCACGGCAATAATGGCAAATGAGTACAATCGGGATGTATTCGCCGTGCCGGGGAGAACTTCAGATAAATTAAGCCAGGGATGCAATAATCTAATTAAAACCCAACGGGCCAACTTGATGACTTCGGCAGCGGATTTGTTTTATATTTTGAATTGGGAATTAGAGAATAAAGCAATCAAACCAGTTCAAAAACAACTTTTCGTTGTTCTTAATAATGAGGAACAAAAAGTCTACGATTATTTGGAACAAAACGGGAAGCAATTATTAGACATAATTGCCCTTGACTGCGATTTCCCAATTTTTAGAATTTCATCTCTGCTCTTAACTATGGAATTAAAAGGCGTTATTCGGCCTTTACCAGGAAAATTATTTGAAGCGATATAAGAAGATTATCTTTTTGGCATTACTAAAGTAAATACCTCTTCTATTCTATCTTCTGGCAAACCATGGTCGATGGTAATTTCAAACCCATTTGGAACTTCACCAACACCAATAACCTCAGGGTTAATAAGTGTATCAACTTTATACAACTTTGTTGTAATTAGTTTCTCTAAAAAACTAACAGAAATATAAGCATTTTGATTAGCTCCTTCAGGGTCTTCGTTTTTGGAATAACCTAAATCAGGATTAATAACAAAAGTTTTCACCAAATAATTTTTGAAACCAAAGGCACTGTTGGTGTGAACTTTGGCAAGCATTTTACTCAAATCAGGGTTTTTTTCTTCAGTGTATTTAATTTGTGAAAAAGCAGTACAAGATACTAATGCGAGAAGCATAGTGAAAACAATATTTTTCATGTGAAATAAATTTTTATCAAATGTATAAATTTTATTCAAACCCCAATTTTTCACGTACCCTTTTTAAGACATCATTTGCAATTGCTCCTGCTTTAATTGCACCTTGTTTGAGCAACGCATCCACTTCGGACAGATTGCTCATGTAGTAATTGTATTTTTCTCTTTCGGTCTTGAAGTTGGCAACGATTAACTCAAACAGTTCCTGCTTTGCATGACCATAACCAAAGTTCCTATTAATGTTGGAATATTTTATTCTCATTTCTGCAATTTGAGTTGCATCTGCCAATAATTTATAGAGGCCAAATATTTTGCAGGTATCAGGATTTTTCGGTTCTTCAAGTGGTGTGCTATCGGTCTCAATGCTCATAATTTGCTTACGCAATCCTTTATCATCCAAGAAAATGTTGATTATGTTACCACGGGATTTACTCATTTTTTGACCATCAGTTCCGGGTACATACATCGTGTCTTCCTGAACTTTGGCTTCAGGAATTACAAAGGTTTCTCCCATTTGATGATTAAAGCGGGATGCAACATCACGAGTAATCTCAATATGTTGTAACTGATCTTTTCCAACGGGAACAAAATCAGCCTCATACAATAAAATATCAGCAGCCATAAGCATTGGGTATGAAAATAAACCAGCATTAACGTCTTCTAATCTGTCGGCTTTGTCTTTGAAAGAATGTGCTAATGTCAAACGCTGAAAAGGGAAAAAGCAGCTCAGGTACCATGATAATTCAGCTGTTTGCACTAAATCACTCTGACGATAAAAAATCACTTTATCAACATCTAATCCGCAAGCGAGCCAAACTGCCGCCGTGCTATAGGTATTTTGACGAAGTTCGTCTCCATTCTTTATTTGGGTAATTGAATGCAAATCCGCAATAAAAAGAAACGATTCATTACCTGGTTTTTTTGACAATGCAATGGCGGGCAAAATAGCTCCCAATAAGTTTCCTAAATGCGGTGTGCCAGTGCTTTGAATTCCGGTTAGTATTTTTGACATTTTCAATTTTTTTTCTAATCGCAAAGTTAAACGTTTGTATCAAAAATTGCATACCTTTCATTACATTTGACAATATGAGAGCATTGAAAATTGTTTTTTGGACACTTTATCGCATTTGGTTTTACATTTTAATGGCGATTCCCATAATTGTTATGTTCCCATTTCTTTTTATTTCAATTCTTAAAGAAAAATGGTATCCTTATTTTTTTGTGATGGCCAGAATTTGGGCAAAAATCATATTGTTTGGTATGGGATTCAGAGTTGAATTGGAAACAGAAGAAGAAATCATTGAAGGAAAAAGCTATATGTTTGTTGCCAATCATACTTCTATGACAGATATTATGTTGATGCTTTCGGTGGTGAAAAACCCTTTTGTTTTCGTTGGAAAAAAGGAATTGACCAAGATTCCACTTTTTGGATTTTTCTATAAAAGAACCTGTATTTTGGTTGACAGAAGCAGTTCAAAAAGCAGAATGGAAGTTTTTGAAAGAGCACAAAAAAAGATAAACCAAGGATTTAGCATTTGTATTTTCCCCGAAGGCGGTGTCCCACTCGATGAATCAATTGTGTTGGATGAATTTAAAGACGGTGCTTTCCGATTGGCGATTGACCATCATATTCCAATTGTTCCGATAACTTTCGCCGATAACAAAAAACGTTTTTCCTATACTTTTTTCAGTGGAAGTCCGGGTTTGATGCGTGTAAAAATTCAACGTTTTTTCGATACTAAAGATAACTCTTCAGAATATAAAAAAACACTAAAAGCATCAGTCCGGGAAGTCATTTTTAAGCAGCTTCAAGCATTTAATCCATAAAGAAAGAGCCACAAATTTTGTGACTCTTTCTGTTATTACCAAGAAGTAATAACACTTCCTAACTAATTTTAAAACAAACCTAACTAAAACCTGTAGCTGATTCCGCTGTAAACTCCAAAAATGAATGGTTTGAAATTCCCCGCATTTGAGCTAAATGTATTCAATTGATATTTTATTGTTGGTTCCAAATTGAATTCAAACGATCTCATAAAACCATATTTTATTCCCATTCCAAAATTGGTGCTGAAATGAACGTTGTTTAAATTATTTGCTTTTCCAAGCAACGTTTCTCTGCCTTCTGATACAATCGTAATGCTATTGTCCTGAAGAAAAAGCGTGCTAAATCCACCAATAATTCGTAAACCAAATTTTTTATCGAAAAGCGCATAAGTCATTTCGAAAGGCATTTCTAAATAACCTATTTCCTGATTGAGTTGACCGGTGTTTTTGTTTGCAAAGGAGTTTTCAAAAGGCAGCAATCCGTTTTCGGATATCGAATTTGAATTGTTAGCAGCATTGTTTTGTATCTGAATCATTGCACTCGAAGCCGTCGGGGAAACATTAGCCAACACTTTGGCTTGGATTCCGGTAAAGAACACAATGTTATTGGTGTCGTAGCTAATATTGACTTTGTTTAATCCGGCTCTGACCGTTAATTTTTTATTTACCTCATAACTCAAGCCAAGTCCGAAACCTACATTTGTATTATATGATTTAGAATTTTTGGCAAGCGTTGAATCGATTGGCGAACCATTAGAAATTGAACCTAAAAAAACAGGGGCAACATTTGAGGTAAGTTGCCACCTATTTCTTTTAGATTCCTGCTTTAATTTGCTTTCTTTTTCATTAAGCAATTCTTCCAATTCATTGTTAGCGACACTTTTTTTGGAAGCTGTGTCGTTTACCTTATTTTCAATTTCTTTTGTTACAGTTTTTGAAATACCATTCCCTTTCAAATCATTAAGATTGATAGGTGTTTTAGCTCCGCTCTGTTCTGCTTCGGAAGAATTGTCAAAGGCAGATTGATTTTTTTTGTTATTACCCGCTTTCAGATCTGTTTGAGCAATTTGCTTAGCCTGTTCGCTATGGCTTAAGCCTCCTGAGGCTTTTGATTGATTATTCCCGTTTTTTGTTTGAGCTAGTTGTTTTTGTGATTTTTCAAAAACAGATTGGGCTACAGCAGTTTTATTTTTTTCAGAATTTGATTTGTTTTTCAAAGAACGATGATTTGAAGAATTTCTTTTGGCAACGCTTGATTCTGAAGAATAGGTAGCTACTTTAGCTTTATATTCTTCTTTTTTAACTTTGTCAGAATTGGTTACAACAGCATCAGAAGTTGAATTGGTCACATTCAAATCTTTTTTATTTATATCGCTTTTGTTTATTTGGTTTGTTTTGCCAGAATTTGTCTCGTTTACAACCGAATTTTCAGTTTTAACTTCCGGATTATAAATAGATTTAGAGATTAAAAAACCAATTAAAAACAAAGCAGCAACGCCCGATAATTTCCACCAAAATGGAATTATTCTTCTTTTCTTTTTTTCATCGAGTTTTGTTGCAATATTTGCCCAAGTTTCTTTAGGTGGCTTTACCTCAAAATCTTTGAATTTTTCCTGAAACAGACGGTCTATGTTTTTTCTTTCACTCATTTTGCAGAAGGAAATGTTTTGTTTGAATCGTTTTTATAACGTTCTATTTTTTCTTTTAAAATCATTCGGGCACGAGATAAATTCGATTTAGATGTTCCGATATTTATCGAAAGCATTTCGGCAATTTCAGCATGCGAATAATCATCATTTACATAAAGATTGAATACTAATCTATACCTGTCGGGCAATTCCTGAATAATCTTTAGCAAATAATCTAAAGATATATTTTCGTCATCTATTTCAATTTCACAATCCTCAGGAATATCTTCTTTTACTAAACTTAAAAACGTCTGCGTCCGATATTGCTGTAAAACATTGTTAATCATAACTCGCTTTAACCAGCCATCAAAAGAACCTTTAAACGCATACTGCTCAATTTTATTAAAAATCAGTATAAATCCATCTTGTAAATTATCTTGCGCCTCAGTATAATTACGTGAATATTTCAAGCAAGCTGCAAACAGTTTTGGCGAATACAAGTTGTACAACTGTTCCTGTGCCTTTCTATCATTTTTTTTGCAATCATTTATGAGTTGATTTAAATCCAATTTTCCAAAATTGATTGTTATTTAATTCGTCACAGGCACTTCATATTCTAGAAATACATTATTTCCCTGGTCATCTTTTCCCTGATAAAATTTAAATATATAAGAGCCATTACTAGTCACGTAAAAGTTGAAAGTATATGTACTTGCGCCCATTTCAGGAGTTAATTCCTGACAATTATTTCTTTGTGCAATCGCATTTTCAACAGCAATAGTTCTTACGTTTAAATCTTTATCATAATACAAAGTGCTGAAGTAATAGCAACTTGTAGGAACTGTATAATGAACAGTTATAGGATAGGTTTGCCCTAAAGTAAATTCAGTCGGGATATCAACACTTTGTATTGGTCTTAATTCAAATAAATATTGGGTGTCATCGCCTGGTGAACAAGCATTGAACAAAAAAAAGAGGGCTAAAAGGGGGATTATTTTTCTCATATTACAATTGATTTTGTTGTTAGGATACTTTTTTATAAAAATGGTTGCGTTAAGGTAATAAAAAAATCACGCTCATGGCGTGATTTAGTTAGTTTATTAAGCATTGCTTTCTTTGATATAATCTTTAATTTTTTGTTCTAATTCATCGGCTAATTCCGGATTGTCTTTTATCAAGACTTTCACAGCGTCTCTTCCTTGCCCAAGTTTTGTTTCGCCATAACTGAACCAGGAACCGGCTTTTTTGATGATTTCAAATTCAACAGCTAAATCAAGAATTTCTCCGGTTTTTGAAACCCCTTCGCCATACATGATGTCGAACTCAGCAGTTTTAAATGGTGGAGCTACTTTATTTTTTACCACCTTAACTTTGGTTCTGTTTCCAATTACGTTTTCACCATCTTTAATTTGTGAAGAGCGACGAATGTCTAAACGAATAGAAGCGTAGAATTTTAAAGCATTTCCACCAGTTGTTGTTTCTGGGTTTCCAAACATAACACCAATTTTCTCTCTCAACTGATTGATGAAAAATACGGTACAATTTGTTTTGCTGATAGTTCCAGTTAATTTTCTCAGCGCCTGCGACATCAATCGAGCGTGTAATCCCATTTTAGAATCACCCATTTCTCCTTCTATTTCGCTTTTTGGAGTCAATGCTGCAACCGAGTCAATAACAACAATGTCAATGGCTCCGGAACGAATTAGATTCTCTGCAATTTCCAAAGCCTGTTCACCGTTATCTGGCTGTGAAATAATTAAATTCTCAATATCTACACCTAATTTCTCTGCATAATTTCTATCAAAGGCATGCTCTGCATCAATAAAAGCTGCAATTCCACCTGCTTTTTGTGCCTCAGCAATGGCATGAAGTGTTAAGGTTGTTTTTCCGGAAGATTCCGGACCATATATTTCAATAACCCTTCCTCTTGGGTAACCATTTACACCCAATGCTAAATCTAGACCAAGCGAACCAGAAGGAATTGTTTCTACCTCTTCAACCGCTTTGTCTCCCATTTTCATTACGGTTCCCTTGCCGTATGCCTTGTCTAATTTATCCAGCGTTAATTGTAATGCTTTTAATTTGGCTTCTTTTTCTGAACTCATTTTTTATAATTTTTGTGGCATAAAAATAATGCTTTTTTTGATGTTATAGGATACAAATCGGAGGAGTTTTGAACAAATTATTACGCCCTTTCAAATAACAATTATAATCAGTTAAAGATACGATTACCAAATTTTGAAATGGTATACAAAAAGTGTACTTTTTTAAAATGTTTTTACCCTTGTTTTATATTCCATGCTTTGATTTTTCCTTATTTTTGTCATCTATTCTTAAATCATGGAAAAGCTTATTTCGTATCCAATTTCAATAGTTTTTTATCTTTGTTTTGGATTGTGTTTGGTTATTTTTCATCCTATTCAGTGGATATGTATCAATATTTTTGGCTATCAGGCGCACAAAAAAAGCGTGGATTATTTGAACTTTTTTCTATCTAAATGCACCAATATTTTAGGGACAAGGTATTCTTTTGAAAACAGGGATACTATCCCAAAGAATGTTCCAATAATCTTTGTTTCTAACCATCAAAGCCTTTATGATATTGTTGGAATTATTTGGTATTTGCGACGTTTTCACGCCAAGTTTGTCAGCAAGAAAGAATTAGGAGATGGCATTCCAAGTGTTTCGTATAATCTTAGACACGGAGGCTCTATTCTTATCGACAGAAAAGATCCAAAACAAGCTATCCCTTTGATAAAAGGATTGTCAGAATACATAGAACAGTATAATCGCGCAGCCGTTATTTTTCCTGAAGGCACCCGAAGTAAGAACGGGAAGCCTAAAGAATTTGCCAAAAGTGGCTTAAAAATCTTATGTAAATATGCGCCATCCGCATATGTTGTGCCAATTACTATTAATAATTCGTGGAAAATGGTTAAATTTGGAGCGTTCCCAATGGGTTTAGGGAATCATTTGCAATTTATAATTCACGAAGCTATTGCTGTAAAAGAATTTCCTTTTGAAGTGTTAATGGAGAAAACAGAAAAAGCGGTGATACAATCTATTAAAATTTAAACAATGTCGATAAGCAATATTCGTCTGGAAGTAATGCAATTTCTGGAAAATAAAGTAGAAGGTTTCATGGAAGAATTCCTGATTCCTGTTGAAAATATATGGCAGCCATCAGACTTTTTACCCAATTCTGAAGACGAAAACTTTTTTGAAGAAGTAAAAGAATTACGTGAAATTGCCAAAGATTTACCTTATGATTTCTGGGTAACGCTTGTTGGTGATACCATTACCGAAGAAGCTTTGCCAACTTATGAATCCTGGCTGATGGATGTTGATGGCGTTGGTCAAGTTGAAAATAATCCATGGAGTAGGTGGGTACGTCAATGGACAGGAGAAGAAAACCGTCATGGTGATTTATTGAACAAATATTTGTATTTATCGGGCCGTGTAAACATGCGTGAAATCGAAATCACTACGCAACATTTAATTGCTGATGGTTTTGATATTGGTACAGGTCGTGATCCTTATAAGAATTTTGTTTACACAAGTTTTCAGGAATTAGCAACTTATATTTCACACAACAGGGTTTCACAAATAGCAAAACAATATGGTGATAAGAAATTATCAAAAATATGCAAAATGATTGCCGGTGACGAAATGCGCCATCATCATGCTTACAGCGAATTTGTAACTCAAATTTTTAAAGTTGACCCAAGCGAAATGCTTTTGGCTTTCAACTATATGATGAAGCAAAAAATTGTAATGCCAGCTCAGTTTTTAAGAGAATCAGGCGAAAAAATAGGCGCTGCCTTTTTAAATTTTTCAGATTCTGCCCAAAGAATTGGAGTTTACACTGCCGCTGATTATGTTGACATTATGCAAAAGCTGATTGAAAAATGGGAAATTGATAAGCTTTCAGGTTTGACGGATGAAGCAGAGAAAGCCAGAGATTATCTAATGAAACTCCCGGCCCGAATGGCAAAGGTTTCCGAAAGATTAGTGATTCCTGAGGAATCGACGCTTTTTAAGTGGGTTGAACCTGCTTTGATTAGATAAAGATAAAAGAGAATAGAAAAACAGACTAAATCCTTTCTGAAAAGAGAGGATTTTTAAATTAATAATAATGTCACTAATTGATAGAACAATAGTTTTCGTAAAAGAAAAACTTCAAAATGCCGAAGGCGGCCACGATTGGTTTCACATTGAACGCGTTTACAAAAATTCACTCTTAATTGCAAAGGAAGAAGATTGCGATTTAACTGTTGTTCAGCTTGGCGCTTTACTTCATGATATTGCCGATAGCAAATTTCATGAGGGAGACGAAACTGTTGGGCCAAAAACAGCCCGGACATTTTTAGAAAGCCAAAATGTTTCAGAAGAAATCACCATTCACGTAATAAACATTATTGAAAATATTTCATTTAAAGGAGGAAATTTCGAAAAGAAGTTCAATTCTATAGAACTGGAAATTGTTCAGGATGCCGATAGACTCGATGCTATTGGCGCTATCGGAATTGCGAGATGCTTCAATTATGGAGGCTTTAAAAATAGAGCGTTATACAATCCGGATATCTTGCCAAATTTGAATATGAGCAAAGAAGAATATAAAAATTCTAAATCGCCAACATTGAATCATTTCTACGAAAAGTTACTGTTGCTAAAAGACAAAATGAATACACCAACAGGCAAAAAAATTGCGGAAGCCCGACATCAATATATGGAAGATTTTCTTTCGCAGTTCTTTGCGGAATGGGAAGGTGAGCGATAAAAAAAATACCGGCTCGATTTTTTATGTTTATTTCCCTTTAAATTCAGCCTTTCTCTTTTCTAAAAAAGCGGTTGTTCCTTCCTTAAAATCTTCGGTTCCAAAACATTTCCCAAAGTTTCTGATTTCGGTTTCAAAACCATTTATGCCTTCTTTGTAATTTGCATTGATGCATTTTATGGCTCTGCCAATAGCATAAGGAGAATTCCGCATGATTTTGGCGGCAATACCTTTTGTAAAATCCAAAAGTTCCGCCTGTGGCACAACATGATTTACTAAACCTGCACGAAAGGCTTCTTCCGCAGATATCATTCCGGCAGTCATAATCATTTCCATAGCGCGTCCTTTTCCGATTAATTGTGGCAAACGCTGTGTTCCGCCATAACCCGGAATTACTCCAAGAGAAACTTCAGGCAAACCCATCTTGGCATTGTCCGACGCTATTCTGAAATGACACGCCATTGCTAATTCTAATCCGCCGCCAAGCGCAAATCCGTTAACGGCCGCAATCGTGGGCTTTCTTAGGTTTTCGACAAAATCAAACAACAATTCCTGTCCTTGAGCTGCCAGTTGGGCGCCTTCTTCAATCGAAAAATTCGAAAACTCTGAAATATCAGCGCCTGCAACAAAAGCTTTTTCGCCTTCGCCGGTAATGATAATAACCCTGACCTCAGCGTTACTCTCCAGACTTTCAAAAGCGTTGTGCAATTCTTGTATGGTCGCTACATTGAGTGCGTTTAATTTTGAAGGGCGATTGATGGTAATTTGACCAATCCCGTTTTCTATGGTAACGATTATGTTTTCAAAGTTCATGAAGGTAAATTTTATTTAACAATGGGAAGCGAAACAATAAATGTTGATCCTTTTCCGGGTTCAGTTTCAAATATAATCGTTCCTTTGTAATTTTCTATAATATTTTTTATAATTCCTAAACCTAAGCCCATTCCGCTGGTTTTAGTTGTGAATTTGGGTTCAAATACACGCTGCCTGTTTTCAGCATCAATGCCAATTCCGTTATCTTTTACAGAAATAATTACGTTGTCTTCTTCCTTATCTACCGAAACTAAAACGCGCTTCTCTTCTTGTTCTTCAGGAATGGATTGAATGGCATTTTTTACCAGATTAGTAATAATCCGAATCAATTGTGTTCGGTCTAATTTTGAAATCACATATTCTTCATTGCTTTCAAAAATGATAAAATCTTCGTTAAAAATATCCAAAGCCAACTCCACTACTTGCACCACATTTAATGTTTCGTTTTGCTGTGCCGGCATCGAAGCAAAGTTTGAAAAAGCTGACGCCACAGCACTCATCGTGTCAATTTGCTGAATCAATGTTTTTGAATAATCATTCAGTTTTTGTTTTAATTCGGGATCATTGGCATCAAATTTTCGCTGAAAACTTTGGACTGTCAACCGCATTGGCGTCAATGGATTTTTAATTTCGTGCGCTACCTGTTTCGCCATTTCGCGCCAAGCTTGTTCACGTTCGCTTTGAGCAAGCATCGTGGCACTTTCTTCCAGTTTATCCACCATTTGATTATAGGCATTTATCAACGAATTGATTTCCCTGCTGTTGGCTTCAATAACAATTTTCTCATTCTTTTGATTCAGGCTCGTTTCATTGATTTTATCTGAGATTGTCTTTAATGATTTGGTAATATAACTCGCTAGGAAATACGCCAAAGCGAAGGCTATAATCAGCATAAAAGAATAAACCTGGCTCAAGCGTAACAAAAATTGTTGCAATTCTGTTTCATAAAAACCATCATCTTCCACATAGGGAATATTCAAAATGCCCAAGGGTTTGAATTTATCATCTTTTATCTGGCTAAAAGAAGAGCGGTTTTTGACGCCATTTACATTTTTGATGTCAACATATCTTTTTTCCACGGAGGATTGAACGAGTTTCAGCACATAGGTTGGAATTGGCGGCGCCACTTTATCAACCGAAAATGAGGCTTTGGAAGACTTCAGCAGTTTTCCGTTCAAACCATAAATATTGATTTCCAGGTTGTGAATGTCGGCTAATTCGTGAATTTTATCCTTAAAAATCAAGGAAAGATTTTTTTCTGTAAGCGGATAAGTTGTATTGGAAAGCACATAATTTATATGTTCTTTTATAGCAAACTCTTTTTGATCCAAACGTTTTTGATGGTAATCTTTGGCTTCATTTTTAAACTGGATAATGGAAATGGAAGCCATCAAAATGGAAGCAATTAATATCAATATAATCATCGATAGGAAAATCCTAATCCGAAGCGAAAGCATTGACATTTTGAAGTTTCTCAGCATTATAATTTATTTAACCACGAAGTGCACAAAGCTATCACAAAGCACGCTATTTTCCTTTGTGGCTTTGTGCCTTCTTAGTGTTCTTGTGGTTTATTTATTTTCACGAATTTTCTTGTAGAACTTAAATCCTAACATAATTAAAACCGAAAACAAAACAATTCCGATGACGCCGTAAATCCAGTTAAAAGCATTTTTTAAAATTACTAAAAAAACAACGGCAAAAAGAATAATCGTTGCGCCTTCATTCCACAACCTCATGAAATTCGAACTATATCTGAAAATATTGTTTTGTAATTCTTTATAAATTAAATGACATTTTATTTGATAGGCAACCAGTAAAATTACAAATCCTAATTTGACATGCATCCAAGGCATTTGAAGCCATACCGGCATTAAAATCAGCAACCAAATTGCAAAAGCCACAGTTAAAACTGCACTAGGCCATGTGATGATGTACCACAAACGGTACGTCATTATTTTGTATTGGTTTAGGAGGATTTCTTTTTCCGGCGAAGGTTTATCATTGGCTTCAATTTGATACACAAACAAACGAACAATGTAAAATAAACCTGCAAACCAAGTAATGACAAAGATGAGATGGAGAGATTTTATATAGTTGTAGAGTTCCATTTTATGCTATTTAGCCCAATCTTTAATCCAGTTCGCTACAACGCCACACCATTCATCGCCATCATTCATACACGGAATTGCCAAAAACTCATCGCCGCCATGTACTTTAAATTCATGATTGGCTTCCATTGCAATTTCTTCTAAAGTTTCCAAGCAATCTGAAACGAAAGCCGGAGTTACGACAGCCAGTTTCTTAATACCATTTTCGGGCATTTTGTTAACTTCAACATCGGTGTAAGGTGTAAGCCATTTGTCACCAGCCAATCTAGACTGGAATGTCTGACTATATTTATCATTGGGAATATTTAATAATTCAACAACTTGTTTTGTGGTTTCGTAACATTGATGACGATAACAAAATTCATGTGCTGGCGATGGTGTATTGCAGCAGCTACCATCAATTTTGCAATGTGATTTTGTAATGTCAGTTTTGCGGATATGACGTTCCGGGATTCCGTGATAGGAAAACAACAAATGATCATATTCAAATGTATCAAGATGTTTTTTAATCGAATTTGCCAAAGCTTTCACATAATCTGGTTTGTTATAAAAAGCGGGAACAATCGTGAATTTCATTTCTGGAAAGTGTTTCTTTCTCAACTCTTCAGCCAATTCTAAAATGGTAACCGTGGAGGCCATTGCATGCTGCGGATACAAAGGGAAAAGCATAACTTCGGTAACACCTTTATCTTTTAATTCCTGCAGCCCTTTTTGAATGGTCATGGTTCCGTAACGCATTGATAAAGCAACAGGAATATCTACTTGTTGCTGCACTTTTTCGTGCATTTTTTTAGAAATAACAATTAACGGCGAACCTCCATCAGTCCATATTTTTGCATAAGCAGCAGCAGATTTTTTTGGCCGCGTTTGAAGAATTATTCCACGGACAAGCAGCGCACGTAATAAAAACGGCACGTCAATTACATATTTATCCATTAAAAATTCATCTAAATAAGGTTTTACATCTTTTGCCGTGGGGCTTTCCGGCGAACCCAGGTTTACTAATAATACTCCTTTCATTGCGATATTTTATTTATTGTTATATATTTTGATTAAGCGACATCAAATATTTCTTTGGTGTTGTGGAAAACTTTTTTTTGAACGCCGCAATAAAATGGCTTCCGGTACTATAACCGATTTTTAGGCCAACTTCGTTGACATTATACGAACCACTGTCTAATAATTGTCTGGCGTAATCCATTTTATGATCGAATAAATAGCCATAAACAGTATCGCCATAAATTTGTTTGAAACCCATTTTCAGTTTTTTAAGACTCAAACCAACTTTATCTGCCAATTCTTCCAAACCTGGCGGTTCAGCCATGTTACTGATAATAATTTCTTTGGCTTTTCTGATTTTCAAAACATTCTCTTCATCAATCAAAAATGGGCACTGCTCAGCATTTGGGTCTTCAGAACGATTGAAATACAAACTCAACAATTCGTAGCCTTTTCCTTTATAATACAGATTTTTTATCTGTGGATTTAAATTATAATGAAAAAGTTGGCTCAAAACAATTGCCATCGATGGACTTATATCGTTCTCCTTATAATATTTTCTATCCTTATTTTCTTCACTCAAAAAAGGAATATGATTGGCGTCATCTGAAAATAATCCGTGGAATTTCTGAATAGAAATTATCAATGAAATAACCCAGGAATTAGGTGCCAATTCAAAATTCAGAGGCAATTCTTTTTGTGGGTTATAGAATAAAAGTGACTTTTCATCTTTCAATTCTAAGGCATAGGTTCCTTCATTAAAAATAAATTTTGCTTTTCCTTTTATGCCAAAGTGAAATTGAATAAGTCCTTGTGTTATAGGTCTTTTCACATGAAAACTTTCGTTTCCATCATTTTGAAATCGAATTAAAATAAAGTCATTTTCTATTTTTATCTCTTCTTGAGAACCCATAGCGATATTTTTCCGTATATGTTGTTGAAGTCAAGCAAAAATATTATTTAGAACGAGTCTACATAAATGAGTTTTGAGCACTTGATTTCAGTACAAATTTAATAGAATTTACGTTGATAGGAGCATTTTGGTTTAAAATATCTCAGAGCGACACAAAAAGTCCTTTCAGCGTTACTTTTATAAATTGGATAGTAATATTTTTGTTGAACTTTTTAAGGAAAGTATAATATGGAAAATTTTAATATGACGAAGCACACTTCTTTTTACGCCGTTGGATTGAGTTATAAGAAAGCAGATGCTGCGGTAAGAGGTAAATTTAGTTTGGATACCAATGCTAAATCAACTTTGTTAATGCAAGCGGAAGCGGAAGGAATTGAATCGTTAATCGTTACGTCTACTTGTAACAGAACGGAAATTTACGGTTTTGCCAATCATCCTTACGAGTTAATCAAATTGCTTTGTGAGAACAGCCAGGGAACAGTTGAAGAGTTCCAGGAAGTAGCTTACATCTACAAAAATCAGGATGCTGTTAGTCATATGTTCCGTGTCGGAACGGGTTTAGATAGCCAAATTCTTGGAGATTTCGAGATTATCAGTCAATTAAAAATTGCTTTCAATCAAAGTAAGTCAAACGGATTAGCTAATTCCTTTATGGAAAGACTAGTAAATTCTGTTATCCAGGCTAGCAAAAAAATCAAAACGGATACGGAGATTTCTACTGGTGCTACTTCGGTTTCATTTGCCTCTGTACAATACATTATCAGAAATGTAGAAGACATTTCCAATAAAAACATTCTTCTTTTCGGAACAGGAAAAATTGGTAGAAACACTTGCGAAAATTTGGTTAAACATACCAAACATGACCACATAACTTTAATCAACAGAACAAAAGACAAAGCCGAAAAATTGGCTCAAAAACTGGATGTAGTTGTAAAAGATTATGCTGATTTACAGTTAGAATTACAAAAAGCAGACGTTGTTGTTGTGGCTACTGGCGCACAAAATCCGACGATTGACAAAGCAATATTGAATCTAAAAAAACCGTTATTGATTTTAGATTTATCGATTCCGAAAAATGTAAACGAAAATGTTCAGGAAGTAGAAGGCGTGACGCTTATTCACCTTGATCTTCTTTCTCAAATAACCGATGAGACATTAGAAAACAGAAAGCGTCATATACCCGCTGCCGAAGCAATTATTGAGGAAATCAAGGAAGAATTTACAGCTTGGACAAAAAACAGAAAGTTTGCACCAACCATTCAGGCGTTAAAAGAGAAATTGAATTCAATTAAGGAAAGCGAGTTGAATGTGCAACGTAAAAAGAACTTCAATTTTGACGAAGAACAAGCCGAATTAATCAGCAACCGAATCATCCAAAAAATCACCAATCATTTTGTGAATCATCTAAAGGACGGTGATTCAATGGATGAAGGAATTGAGTGGATTGAAAAAGTATTTCAATTAGAACAAGAGAAATCATTTTTTTAAACACGTTACTTTACGGGAAAAAATAAAACAAAGTGACCAATAAAACCATTCGTATCGGAACCCGTGATAGCCAACTAGCACTTTGGCAGGCACACACGGTCCAAAAACAACTCCAGGATTTAGGATATAAAACGGAAATTATTGCTGTCAAATCGGATGGCGATATCATTCTCGATAAACCTCTTTACGAACTTGGAATCACCGGAATTTTTACCAAAACCTTAGACATTGCCATGATAAATGGGCAAGTCGATATTGCCGTACATTCAATGAAAGATGTTCCCACGGCTTTGCCAAAAGGAATTGTGCAGGCAGCAGTTTTAGAGCGTGCGAATGTTTTAGATATCCTGGTTTTTAAAAAAAATCTCAATTTTCTTAATTCCGAAGGTACAATTGCCACAGGAAGTCTACGTCGTCAGGCGCAATGGTGGAATAAATATCCAAATCATACGGTTGTAGATTTACGTGGAAATGTAAACACCAGAATGCAAAAACTGAAAGAAAACCACTGGAACGGAGCTGTTTTTGCTGCTGCTGGTTTGGAGCGAATTAATCTCAAACCCGACACTTTTATCAACCTCGACTGGATGATTTCTGCACCGGCTCAAGGCGCAATGGTAGTTTTGGCTATGGAAAATGACAGCTTTACCATTGATGCGGTTTCTCAACTAAATGATATTGAAACGGAAATATGTACTTATATAGAACGTCAGTTTCTGAGAACACTCGAAGGAGGCTGTACAGCACCAATCGGAGCGTTGGCAACATATAATGAAGAAGACGATACGATAGATTTCAAGGGTGTTTTGCTCTCTATTGACGGAAAACAAAAACTGGAAATTGATAAAAAAGTTGACATTTCACAGTGGAAAAAATTGGGATTTAACTCCGCTCAAGAAATCTTAGAAAATGGTGGCGCAAAGTTGATGACAAAAATCAAAAACGAATTGAAAAAATAATGCAAAACCAAATTAGCATAGTATCAACTAAGAAGCTTTCAGAAAGACAAAAGCAGCAATTGTTGAGTGCTAATTTTTTAGTTTTTGATGAAGATTTTATCGCAATTCAAATCAAGAATTTTGAAATTGAAAAAACAAATGAATATTTAATTTTTTCAAGTCAAAATGCCGTAGAAAGCGTTCTTTTAAATAGTAAAATAGTCGATATTAAAATAAAAAAGTGCTTTTGTGTGGGCGAAAAAACCAAAGCATTGCTTGAAGATAATGGGTTTGAAGTTAACGTATATTCTGAGTACGCTTCCGAATTGGCATCTATTATATGTAACCAATATTCAAAAAGCAGTTTTACATTTTTTTGCGGAAATATGCGAAGAAACTTTTTGCCCGATGCTTTGACGTTTGCTAATATTAGTTTGGAAGAAATAAAAGTTTATGAAACAATTCTGACACCGCATAAAATTGATTTTACACCTAATGGAATCTTGTTTTTCAGTCCGTCAGGCGTTAAAAGTTATTTGCAGGAAAACAAAATTGAAGAAGCAGATTGTTTTTGCATTGGCAACACAACCGCCGAAGCATTGAAATATGAAACACCAAACAGAATCATTGCCAACCAGCCGACAATTGAAAGTATAGTAATGAAATGTATAGAAAATTATAGACAATAAAATGATTAAAAACGACCTTTTTTTAAGAGCCCTAAATAACGAAACAGTAGAGCGTCCGCCAGTTTGGATGATGCGTCAGGCAGGAAGATATTTACCGGAATTCAGAGCTTTGCGCGATAAATACGATTTCTTCACCCGTTGTGAAACTCCGGAACTGGCAGCAGAAATTACTGTCCAACCCATCAGAATCGTAAAACCGGATGCTGCTATTTTGTTTTCCGATATCTTGGTTGTGCCACGCGCAATGGGAATTCACGTAGAATTGAAAGACAATTTGGGCCCGATTATTCCAAATCCAATCCGCTCGATGGAGGATGTAAATAAAACCTTTGTTCCCGATGTTCATGAAACATTAGGCTACGTTTTTGACGCCATAAAATTAACCAAAGAAATGCTGAACGATGAGGTTCCACTGATTGGTTTTGCTGGTTCACCATGGACGATTTTCTGTTATGCTGTTGAAGGAAAAGGCTCGAAAAGCTTTGATACTGCTAAAGGATTTTGCTTTTCAAATCCGGTTGCGGCACATACTTTATTACAGAAAATCACAGATACAACAATTTTATATTTAAAAGAAAAAGTAAAGGCTGGTTGCAACGCGATTCAGATATTTGATTCCTGGGGTGGAATGTTATCTCCAGTTGATTATCAGGAATTCTCGTGGAAATACATTAACCAGATTGTTGAAGCATTAGCCGAAGACACTAAAGTTATTGTCTTTGGTAAAGGCTGTTGGTTTGCTTTGAATGACATGGCAAAATCAAAAGCATCGGCTCTTGGTGTTGACTGGACATGTTCTGCAAGGAATGCCCGTTATTTATCTGGCGGAAAAATTACTTTACAAGGAAACTTTGATCCGTCAAGATTATTATCTCCAATTCCAACCATTAAAAAAATGGTGCACGAAATGATAAACGAATTCGGGAAAGACAATTATATAGTAAATCTTGGTCACGGCATCTTACCAAACATTCCGGTTGATCATGCGAAAGCTTTTATAGAAGCAGTTAAAGAATATAAATAGGGCGTGCCCCTTAGGGTCGGGCTTTCCGTTGCAATCTTTTATTATGATTTCCCTTTCGCTTCGCTACAGGGCAATCCTAAAAAAGGATTTCCACTGCAATCCCTCACGCAAAACACGAAAGTAGTGAAAGACAAATTCTATCAATACATACTAAACCTCCAAGACCAAATAACTTCTGGATTAGAAGCAGTAGATTGCACTTCCAAATTTCGTGAAGATATTTGGGAACGCCCGGAAGGCGGTGGCGGAAGAACGCGTGTGATTGAAAACGGAAAAATTATTGAAAAAGGAGGCGTAAACATTTCTGCCGTTCACGGAAAGTTACCGGAAGCAATGCGTCAACTATTCAACGTAGGCGAAGCCGATTTTTTCGCTTGCGGAATTAGTTTGGTTATCCATCCAAAAAGCCCGATGGTGCCAACAGTTCATGCCAATTGGCGCTATTTCGAAATGTATGATAGCAATGGAAAAGTAATAAATTCCTGGTTTGGCGGCGGTCAGGATTTAACGCCTTATTATTTGTTTGAGGAAGACGCAAAGCATTTTCACCAAACATGCAAAACAGCCTGCGATAAACACAACCCTGAGTTCTATCCAAAATTTAAGAAACAATGTGACGACTATTTTTGGAACGCCCACCGCAATGAAGCCCGCGGAATTGGCGGATTATTTTTCGATTACTGCAAAGCAACAGAGGAAATGTCAATGGAAAATTGGTTTAACTTTGTTTCAGAAGTCGGCAATAGTTTCCTCGAAGCATACGTTCCAATTGTCGAAAAAAGAAAAGATTTAGAATACACAGAAGCACAAAAAACCTGGCAGGAAATCCGTAGAGGAAGATATGTCGAATTCAATTTGGTTCACGATAAAGGAACACTTTTCGGATTAAAAACCAACGGTCGAATTGAGTCGATTTTGATGAGTTTACCTCCACACGTGCAATGGGTCTACGACCATCATCCACAGCCAAACAGCGCAGAAGAAAGATTAATTAAAGTATTAGAAAATCCGATTGATTGGATTTAATATACCATTACGAAACTAAGAAAAATTAAGTAAACTCTTAATGAAACTTAACATCTTAATGGTTAAAAAACAAAAAAATATGTTCCCATTACAAAGAGGCAGAAGATTACGAGTAAACGAAAGCATTCGTTCCTTAGTGCGTGAAACCAGCTTAAGTCCGGCAGATTTCATGTTCCCAATGTTTATCACAGAAGGTGAAAACTATCAGTCTGAAATTTCATCGATGCCGGGAATTTTCCGTCGCTCGATTGATTTAACAGTGGAAGAAGTAAAAGAAATATATACACTAGGAATTCGCGCTGTAAACATCTACGTAAAAGTAGACGAAAGTCTAAAAGACAACACTGGGAAAGAAGCCTGGAATCCAAACGGATTAATGCAGCAGGCTATCAAAGCTATCAAAGCAGCTTGTCCTGAAATGATTGTAATGCCGGATGTAGCTCTCGATCCCTATTCCATTTATGGTCACGACGGTATTATAGAAAACGGTGATATTGCCAACGATGCAACGAATGATGCCTTAGTAAAAATGGCCGTTTCACATGCCCAGGCGGGAGCCGATTTCGTAGCGCCAAGCGATATGATGGACGGACGTGTTTTACGTTTACGCCAAGGTTTGGATGCAGCCGGTTTTTCTAATGTTGGCATTATGAGTTATTCCGCTAAATATGCTTCAGCGTTTTATGGCCCGTTCCGCGATGCTTTGGATAGCGCTCCACGAGAAGCGGATGTTGAGGTTCCAAAAGACAAAAAAACCTACCAAATGGATTACGCTAACCGCATCGAAGCCGTCAAAGAAGCACTTATGGATGTTGAGGAAGGTGCGGATATGGTTATGGTGAAACCCGGAATTGCTTATTTAGACATTGTTCGCGAGGTTCGAAATGCAGTAAATGTCCCCGTAACGGTTTTTCATGTTTCCGGCGAATATGCCATGATTAAAGCGGCTTCCGAAAGAGGCTGGCTTGACCACGACAAAATTATGATGGAGCAATTAATGTGTATCAAGCGTGCAGGAGCAAGTTTGATTTCGACTTATTTTGCTAAGGAAGCAGCTATATTGTTAAACAAATAGACCGCAAATTCGCAAATTAAAAATTTTATAAAACTTTGAATTTGCGGTAAAATTATGAGCGGTTGGCTTGGGCTTTATCAGTTGTCCATGCCTGCCTGCCGGCAGGCAGGTTCCCGCTTTCCGTTATATTTTTATACCTGTCAGGTTTTTAAAACCTGACAGGTATAAAAGATACCACTCCAATCGGGGCTATAAGAAAAACGTATTGAATTTTTGTAAACCATGAAAAACTTAGTAATACTATTGTCATTCTTTTCTTTAATTGGGTGTCAAAACAAAGAAGAAAAAAAAACAACTTCCATTGACGAAACAGCGGTAATAGTTTCAGGACAGGAACTCTTTGAAGGAGAAGGAAATTGCATCGCCTGCCACAAACCCGACCAAAAAATCATAGGGCCAAGTTTACAGGAAATAGGCAAAGTCTATAAAGCTAAAAAAGGAAGCATTGTTTCCTTTCTCCAGGCGCAAAGTGTTCCGATTGTTGACCCAAGTCAATACGACATTATGAAGACCAATTTCGCCATTACCAAAAGCATGAGCGAAGAACAATTGAAAGCGTTGGAAGACTATATTTATAGCTTTTCAAAATAATATTTGATAACTTTATCAAATGGAAACAGCTTTTATACAATCACCACTCGGAATCACCAAAATCGTTGGCGATGCAACCGGGATTTCCATAATATCCATTTTAAGTGAAGGAGAAGTTTCTAAAAAAATTCCTAATGAACTTAAAGAATGTATCACACAACTTCAGGAATATTTCAGCGGACAACGAAATCATTTCGATTTCAAACTAAATCCGCAAGGCACCGATTTTCAGCAAAAAGTCTGGCACGAATTATTGAATATTCCTTTCGGAAAAACCATGTCGTATCTCGACTTATCCAAAAAATTAGGCGATGTAAAAGCCATTCGTGCTGTGGCTTCCGCAAATGGTAGAAATCCGCTTTGGATTGTAGTTCCTTGTCATCGAGTTATTGGAACAGATGGTTCGTTAACCGGTTATGCAGGCGGGTTGTGGCGCAAAAAATGGCTTTTAGAACATGAAAGTCCTTCGCAGCAACAATCACTTTTTTAAACTTTTTCTTTCATATTTAAATTACATTGCTTAATTTTAAGTCGGTAAATTCTTAAATTTTTAAAATGATTGAAAAATTAAATCTTAATAACATCCTTTTTCTTGATATTGAAACAGTTCCCGAAGAAGAGAATTTCAATATTCTGGATGATGAAATGAAACAACTGTGGGAACAAAAAACACAGTATCAAAGACGTGAGGAATTCACTCCGGAAGATTTTTATGACCGCGCAGGAATTTGGGCTGAGTTTGGAAAAATTATCTGTATTTCGGTTGGATATTTTGTGAATAAAGGTGACATTAGAAACTTTAGGGTTACCTCTTTTTTTGGGGAAGAGAAGAAGATTCTCAAGGATTTTTCTAATTTGCTGGACAATCACTTTGGACAGGCACAACATGTTCTGTGTGGCCACAATGCTAAAGAATTTGATATTCCGTTTATTGCCAGAAGGATGATTATTAACCAAATTGCAATTCCGAACAAACTCAATTTATTTGGCAAAAAGCCATGGGAAATACCGCATCTGGATACTTTGGAATTATGGAAATTTGGTGACTATAAACATTTTACTTCTTTAAAATTACTGACAAAAATTCTTGGAGTTCCTTCACCAAAAGGCGATATCGACGGAAGCCAGGTTGCGCATGTTTTTTATGTAGAAAAAGACATTGACAGAATAGTAATTTATTGTGAAAAAGATGTAATTGCGGTGGCACAAATCTTCCTTCGACTGCGACGGGAAGATTTATTGATAGATGACGAAATTATTCATGTATAAAAAAGTCCCGAGTTAATCGGGACTTTTTATTAGGTTTAATTTCTTCTTAAGATTATTTTTTTAGTGACTGAGCCCAAATCAGTTTCGATATTTACCAAATAAATTCCGTCCTGAAGATTTTCAATTCCAAACGAAGTATACACCTGGTTGGTTTCTTTCGAGAGTATTTGTCTCCCTTGAAGGTCATACAAATTTATGGTTGCTTTATCTGTTAAAGCAGGAATACTAACGTTTACAATACCTTTAGTTGGATTTGGATAAACGCTACTATTCAAGATTGGATTTGTAACGACTGATAAAGCGGTTTCAACTCTACATAAGTTAATGCTGAAGCTATCAATAGTTCCCCCATCCTGATTATTATGGTCAAAAACCCTTAAAATCCAATCTCCATCAGCAGGTAAAGTATTCAAAGCGCTTAAAGAATCAACCGGCGCAATGCTTCCGGACACGGCCGGGATTCCGCTACAGGCAGGAACTCCGCCATCATCATCCATAGTGCAACTTATATTTTTATTATCTCCGCATGGTAAATCCAATAAAGTTATAATGGGACTTCCAATAGAAGCCGGACCTTCAAGAGTTACCGTTATGTCTCCAATCCACGTATGTGTAATATCCATATTTACATTAATATCTCCTATAGTATATCCACCAGTAATTGTTAATGGCACAGTCGCTTGTGAATTTGGCACAACATCAATAACGTTATTTGAAAAATCTGTTGCTGTAAAAGTCTGGTCGCAAGATAAGGTACCGGTATCAAAAGAATAAACAGTAGCATTTGCAGCTAAACCCGCACCACAATTATTAGAAGGGATTACTCTCCAATAATATCTCGTAGCCTGACTTAATCCGGTAAGATTATAATTATTAACTGTCACAACATCGTTAATTAATAAACTTGTAAAATCTGGAGATAAAGATACCTGAACTGTATAAGTTAAAGCATTAACCTGACTATCCCACAATAAATCTGCAGAAGTAGACATTCCCGTTTTACCATTCATTGGGCTTTGCAAAGCAATTTGTTGGAAGGTTGCATTGAAAACACGTAATGATTTATATCTTGTTTCTGAATCAGTAGCACTAATTCCTCTAATTCCAACAAAATATTCATTAGGAGTAATATTTGCTAAGCCACTAATTGTCATTGTAACTGTTCCGTTCGCACTTAATGATGCTGGCGAAAACGAAGCTGATGCCCCAGTCGGTAAATCTACTGAAGAGAAAGTTGTTGTTCCAGCGCCAGTTTGTTTATAATTAAATGTATATACGGCATTTTGATTAGCGCAAACAGTTAAATTATCTGAAGTTGAATTAATCGCAAAAGATGAGTTTATACCGGTAATTACAAGAGAATATTTTTGACTTCCCGTTACTAAAGTACCTTTCGAGCTAACTGTAATTGTATATTGTCCGGCAGTGGGAAAATCAATTTTTACTTGCTCTACATTATCCACAGAGTTATCTCCCGTTCTTATTGATGGGGAACTTGGATCTGGATTTAATTTCCAAGGGAAATAAGTAGTTGTATTTTTTGTAATTCTAATATCTAAATCGTTTACCAACGCAGGCGTTGTATCGTTTGCGGGTAAGTTTCCATCATTTGTCACCCCAGGAAGATCTGTCCATGTAATGGAAGCCATTAAGGGAGTGGTTCCGTTGGAATTCACATTCATTGTAAAAACTTGCCCGGTGTTTAAATTCTCTTCCGAAATCCAAGAAGTCAATCCATTAGCAGTAATAGTTTCTACTGCTTTTTTAGCATTTAACAATCCCCAACCAAAAACAGCATCAGGACCAACATTTCCTCCATCATCAGCCGTGTGACAAGCTAAACCTTTTAATGTTGCAGCACGCATAAAGCTGTTAGTTAAATTTTTATAATGTTGTTGTATTAATACTAAAGTGCCCGCAACATTTGGCGAAGCCATTGATGTACCCGACATAACCGTCGTGGCAGTATTACTAGAATTTGAGGTTGAGGTTAAATTAGCTCCGTTTCCTGTAATGTCCGGTTTTACTCTATAATCATCCGATGGACCTTGACTACTAAAACTACTTATAGTAATGTTTGCCGTATTAACCGTGCCGTCTGTAGCTACTGTTACATCTTCGCAGCTGGCGACAACTAAATTGTTTTTTGCTGTTTTATTAGAGGTCAGTTTATCGTATCCAAATAAAATAGGCTCCGGATTATCATTAGTTGTTCCATCATTTCCTGCCGACATAACTGCTAGAAAATAAGGAGCATTATAGGCAAGTTCATCCCATATATAGGCTTCAGAAGAATAAGAACCAATATACCATGAAGGCAACGTTGTTCCATTAGAGGTAATTGGGACACCGTAGGAGTGATTGGATATAAGCATTCCAAGTTGGGCTTCTGATATAGCCTCCGAATCATCCGAATCCCAGTTAAATGTTCTCGCGCTGGCTTGGTATGCCATTCCTTTTACTGAAGCTGGCGTTGCACTGGCAACCATAGTGCCACAAACATGTGTTGAATGAGCTACAGTTGTTGTATTGGAAGGGTCGTCAATTACTGTCACACGTCCACCAAAGGCAGTATGCGTAGTTCTAACGTTTCCACCGTCCCATTCCCTAACAACCATTCCCTGGCCATTTAAGTTTAAACCTAATGAACCGCCGGTATTTAAGTGATTTGCCCTGGTAGATTTAGCCGCATTTACATTTTGTGTGGAATAATAAATCGGTAATCCTTCAGGAGAAAGTCTCATTAATTCAGAAAAATTTCCGTCCTCATTTTTAATAATAAGTGGCCAATTTTTCATTAGAGCAGCCGCAACAGCTTTTTGTTTATCAGCCTGTTCTTTTTTTCTATAAAAAACTTCTGTATTTTTAAGCTTAGCCATATCATAGGTGGCAATAATTTTTTTAACCTCTGCAGGTGATTGTGCGAAAATCGTGCACGTACCTAACGAAATGGCTAGCAATAAAAAGAACTTCTTTTTCATAATTTATTAATGTGGATATTGTGTAACTAAAAATGAATATTTTATAATTAAAAGTCAACAAATATATAAACACTAAATTAATATTCGCATTTTATTAGCAAATATTCAACAAAATTCACCTTTTGTTTACTACATATAAACTCGTAAATTAAAATTGACTTTAATTTTTTAATTCAAAATTGATAAATGCTATATTTACAAAAAAACAACTTATGGTTTTAAGTAGATTTTGGCTAGCGATTTTTGTTTCTTCCATAGCTTTTGTCATAGTGAGTTTGTGCATTGGAAACAGCTATTCTATTGATAATGTTTTGAATGGAAAAAAAGATGATCCTGTTTTAATTTCAGAAAAATATTTGGAACAAGTGCCAAAATTTATCAGTGACAGCATAGAAAAAGCGCCTGAACAAACCATGATTATCAACAGAGATACCATTAATGCTGATACCACATATATTTATAAAGCTAAGACTGTTAAAATTTATTCAGGTGTCCAAAAATCGGATGGATTGCTGCCCACATGCAAAAACAGCTTACTCGAATTAATACTTCCTTTGATTGCTTATCTGGCCTTTTTTTGTGGATTGATGCAATTGTTAATTGATTCAGGCGCATCCGAAAAATTAGCAAAAAAGTTAAGTCCCGTTTTTGTGAAAGTCTTTCCAACGGTCCCAAAAAACCACGAATCGATATCTTATATGACTTTGAATTTCGCAGCTAATTTTTTAGGATTAGATTCTGCTGCCACACCATTCGGATTAAAAGCCATGCAAAGCTTACAGGAACTCAATCCTGAAAAGGACAAAGCCAGCGATGCACAAATTATGTTCATGTGTTTGCACGCTGCAGGTTTAACATTGATTCCAACATCAATCATAGGATATCGCGCAGCAGAGAATGCAAGCAATCCTGCAGATGTAATGCTGCCTTGTATTATTACATCCTTTATAGGAACCATTGCTGCTTTTTTAATTGTTGGAATCCGACAAAGAATCAATTTCAAAAGCGCTTCATTAGTGGTAGCATTAATGACGATAATTGCCGCCATAGTTGGATTGCTGTTTTATGTAAACACACTTGATTTAATTGGTAAAAATGCCTTCACATCTAATCTTTCCGGTCTGATGCTTGTTGCTATAATTGGATTTACATTAATCTTTTCATTCATTCATGAGAAAAAATTCGTGGAAAAAGACACTACTATTTTTGATGCTTTTGTGACTGGAGCCAACAATGGTTTACAAACAGGAGTTAAGATTTTCCCTTATGTAATGGGAATGTTGGTGGCGATTTCCTTTTTTAGAAATAGTGGTTTGTTCGAGATTATAAGCAACGGAATTTCATTTGTGTTCTCCCATATTGGCGTAAGCAAACAAATTACCGATTCGTTACCTGTTGCAATGTTAAGACCTTTTAGCTCCGGTGGTTCACGAGGTTTTATGATAGATTCTATGCGAACATTTGGACCCGATTCTTTCTCCGGAAGATTGAGTTGTATTTTCCAATGCAGTGCCGAGACGACCTTTTATGTAATTGCGGTTTACTTTGGAAGCATTAATGTGAAGAATACGAGATACACGCTTGGCACTATGCTGTTGGTAGATTTGGTTTGTGTGATTACCGCGATTTTTGTAGCTAGTTGGTTTTTTTAATATAAAGATATGGCAAGTGAAGGAATAGAATTGGTAATAGAAGTAGTAATCGAATTTGTTCCAAGATATTTTGGAGCATTTTTAAAATGGATTTACTTTAGATTCAAAATTCCTTTTTCAGAAATTTTAGAGCAAAATGGTACCAAGCGAATTGGATACGTTTCATTGGGACTAATAATTTTAGGAATTCTTTTATTTTTTAAATTTTAATAATTATTCAATGTCGTTTAACGAAACCTTCACCGATTTTTACAACAATGTCAAAGCGAGTTTAGCCGATGGAACTTTTGCTAAACTAACCTTGGCAAAAACCATTGGAAACACTGATTTGATGAATATATATGTTCGACCAATTATTGAAAATGGCGTTTTAAAATTGGAACTCAAATATAAATTCCAGCAGGAAGAAGTAGTTGAAATTAACGAAATTGATGCTGCTCGTAATAAGTTGGTTACATATATTAATAACCCATTTATGTCGGCAATATTGTTCACGACGAAATTTGATTTGACATATAAACTGAATAAAAAACGAGCGGTCAGCATCACTGAAAAAGTGAATACTTTTGGGAATGCTTCAGAAGTTTTATTGGATTATCTTAATCGATAACCATTTCCGGAATTTCTCCTTCAATAATTAATTCGGCTTCAGTCGAAGCTATAATGTGTTCTACAGAAACGCCAGGTGCGCGTTCTAAAAGTTTGAAACCTTTTGACGTTATTTCTAAAACAGCTAATTCCGTTACTACTTTTTTCACGCAGCCAACTCCGGTTAAAGGCAGCGTACATTTTTTCAGGATTTTGCTTTCGCCTGCTTTATTAACGTGCATCATAGCAACGATTATATTTTCAGCGGAAGCTACTAAATCCATCGCGCCGCCCATTCCTTTTACCATTTTCCCCGGAATTTTCCAGTTGGCAATGTCGCCATTTTCGGAAACTTCCATCGCACCGAGAATTGTTAAATCTACTTTTTGTGAGCGAATCATCCCGAAACTAAAAGCCGAATCAAAGAAACTTGCTCCTGGCAAAGTTGTGATAGTTTGTTTTCCGGCGTTGATGATATCAGCATCTTCTTCACCTTCGTATGGGAATGGTCCCATTCCGAGAACGCCATTTTCGCTTTGGAATTCGACTGAAATATCGTTCCGCACATAGTTCGCCACCAAGGTTGGAATTCCGATTCCTAAGTTTACATAATAGCGGTCTTTTACTTCTTTGGCTATTCGTTTTGCGATGTCATTTTTATCTAAAGCCATGATTAGTCTCTTTTTCTTGTGGTTCGTTGCTCGATTCTTTTTTCAAATTTTTCTCCTTTGAAAATCCTTTGAACCAAAATTCCGGGAATGTGTATTTGATTTGGATCTAATGAACCAACAGGTAATAATTCTTCTACTTCAGCAATCGTAATTTTTCCGGCACCCGCCATGCAGGCGTTGAAGTTTCGGGCAGTTCCTTTAAAGATTAAGTTTCCGGCTTCGTCACCTTTCCATGCTTTTACTATAGAAAAATCAGCTTTATAGGCCAATTCCATTACGTGCATTTTTCCGTTGAATTCACGACTTTCCTTTCCTTCGGCTACTTCGGTTCCAAAACCGGCAGGCGTGAAGAAAGCAGGAATTCCGGCTTGTGCAGCCCGACACTTTTCCGCTAATGTTCCTTGCGGCGTTAACTCAACATCTAATTCTCCGGAAAGCATCTGACGTTCAAATTCGGCATTCTCCCCAACATAGGAGGAAATCATTTTTTTGATTTGTCTTTTTTGCAAAAGCAATCCAAGTCCAAAATCATCTACACCGGCATTGTTTGAGATGCAAGTAAGTCCGGTGGTTTCTTTTTTTACTAATTCGGCAATACTGTTTTCGGGAATTCCGCAAAGACCAAAGCCGCCAAGCATTATGGTCATATTGTCTTCAATGCCTTGAAGTGCTTCGTGAACGGAATTTACTTTTTTGTTAATCATGGTTGGTCGTTATTCTATGTTTTAGCCCAGATTGCAACGACATCCTTTTTCTCGTTTCATTAACGAGGAAAAGATAGAGTGGAAAGCTGGAATAGCTTCTGAAATAAATTCAGAATAAATCCTAAATTTTACAATCCAAATTCATCCGGGTTTTGTTCCTCTTCTTCTGTTGGAACCGCCGTGGAATCAACCACAACTTTTCTTGGTGCCCAGCAATCTACTTTTATGGAAAGATTTTCAGGACGTTCAAACGGATCTTTTGAAATCAGCAAATCCTTATCTTCATAACATTTTTTCATCATATAACCCCAAATAGGCAGCGCAGCAGTCGCGCCCTGGCCATAAGTAATTCCTTTGAAACGTGCGGAACGATCTTCGCAGCCAACCCAGACTCCGGTGACTAAGTTTGGCACCATTCCGATAAACCAGCCATCGGATTGATTTTGGGAAGTTCCTGTTTTTCCGGCAATTGGATTAGTGAACATATACGGATAGCCGGTCCAGCGATTGTCGCCGCTTCCACCACCTTGGGTTCTAAGCCGAACACCGGAACCTTCTTCGGTTACACCTTCCAACAGTTTGATAACAGCATAGGCGATGTCCTTATTCAAAACATCATGTGTTTCAGGAATTGGTTCATAAATCACCACACCATTTTTATCTTCAATTCGGCTAATGAACTGCGGTTTGATATAAACACCCTGATTGGCAAATGTACTGTACGCGGCAACCATATCTTCCACAGTAATTTCAACAGCGCCCAGCGCGATAGAGGGCTGCACAGGAATGTCTGACTTTACGCCTAATTTTTTGGTTAAGGCAACAACTGCTTCGGGCCCAACTTTATCCATAAGTTTTGCGGAAACGGTGTTGATGGAATTTGCTAATGCTTTTTTGAGGGTGACCATTCCGCGATACTTGTTGTCTGAGTTTTTTGGTGTCCAGGCTTCGGTAACATGGTGTCTTCCAACCGGAATTGTAAATGGCGAATCAATAATCGAATCGCATGGCGACATTCCTAATTGTTCGATGGCGGTTGCATAAACAAAAGGTTTGAAAGTGGAACCCACTTGACGGGCGCCTTGCCCAACGTGATCGTATTGAAAATATTTATAATCAATTCCTCCAACCCAAGCCTTGATGTGGCCTGTTTTGGGTTCCATTGACATTACTCCGGTTTGCAGAAAATGTTTGTAATAGCGAATGGAGTCAATAGGTTTCATTATTGTGTCGATTTCGCCATTCCAGGAGAATATTTTCATCTTTGTTGGCACTTGAAACGAAGCCGTAATTTCTTCGTCTGATTTGTCATCCTCCTTAAGGATTCTCCAACGATCGGATGATTTCATGGCTTTGTCCATGATTCTTTTGGTTTCTTCCGGAGTAATTTTCAGGAAAGGTGCATTCTTGTTGTCTTTTTGCTCTTCAAAGAATTGTTTCTGCAGATTTTTCATATGCGCCTGAACAGCTTCTTCTGCGTGTTCCTGAATTTTTGAATCTATCGTAGTGTAAATCTTTAAGCCGTCACTGTAAATATCATAATCACTCCCGTCGGGTTTTTTATTTTCTTTTGCCCAATTTTTCATGTATTCACGAAGGAATTCCCTAAAATAAGTAGCCGTTCCTTCCTTGTGACTTTCCGGGTGAAAGTGTAAAACGATTGGTTGGCTTGCCAATTTATCTTTGGTTGCTTTATCCAAAATACCATTTCTAACCATTTGGCCCAAAACTGTATTTCTTCTGGAGCGAACTTTTTCGATGCGGCGTAAAGGGTTAAAATAAGATGGATTTTTAAGCATTCCGACAAACATTGCCGCTTCGTCAACAGTCAAATCGCGTGGTTCCTTACCAAAATACACTTTGGAAGCGGAACGAATCCCGACGGCTGTATTTACAAAATCGGCTTTGTTGAGATACATCGCGATAATTTCGTTTTTGGTATATTGACGTTCCAATTTGACAGCAATAATCCATTCTTTTACTTTTTGAATAACCCTGAAAAGTTTAAATGTTGACCCTTCGCCATGGAATAATAATTTGGCTAATTGCTGTGTTAATGTACTGGCTCCGCCATTAGCTCCTAATTTTAAAGCAGCTCCAAAAGTTCTTCGGGCATCAATCCCGGAATGTTCGTAGAAACGCTCATCTTCTGTAGCAACTAATGCTTTTACGAGGGTGGGCGGTAAATCTTCGAATTTGATTGGTGTTCTGTTTTCGTTGTAGAATTTCCCGAGTGTTATGCCATCAGAAGAAATAATTTCAGTAGCCAAATTTGACTCCGGGTTTTCTAAATCTTCAAAAGAAGGCATACTTCCAAAAAATCCCCATGAAGCCAAAGCGAAAAACAAAGCCATAACGCCAAGACCATAAAAAAACAACTTCCAAAATTTATTTTTATAATAGTTAATGTCTTTGTCCGAAGTCTTATTTCTTTTTGCCATAATTTATTCTGTAGATTCTATTCTGAAGCCAACATCAGAAATGCCCGGAAGAGCAGTTACGCCTTCAATCTTCCCGGTTTGTCTCGTTGCCTGCTTTATGTGAATTTTATAAATTCCTTTTTGAGTGAAGTTTGTTTTTCCTTTGTAAAAAAGCTTACTTTCTTTAATGTCCGAAAAGCCATCTCCAAGAAGGGTTCCGTCAGGATTCGTCATCTGATATTCCAATGTGTCAACAGTTACTTTTCGGTTGGGTTGTTCCAAAGAAACAATCAGAAACAAATTATTGAATGGATAATCGTCATTATCCCTAACATTTACATACAAATTAAAGAATTTTTTTTGGTCCAATTTTGGCAACTCGAAAGTCACGATACTGTCTTTATGCCAAGTTTTCCCAACCGATTTATATTCGTCAAAAACCCTTTTTTTATCACAAGAAATAGCCATAAGAAGGATTAAAATAAAAAGGATGCTATTCTTTATTTTCATTCTTCTTTATAATTATTGGTTTTTTATCTGCAGGTTGCTGGTTTAGCTTCGCCTCGGGTTGATTTTGTTGTTGGTTTGGTCCTTTATTTGGATTTAGCTTAGTTCCGCTCGGCTTTGCCTCAGGTTGTCCATTACCCTGAATTTTAGCCTGGTTTTGATTTGACTTCGCCTTGTTTGCCTGTGGGTCCGGTAGACTTGAAACCTTATTTTTGTTTTTGTTCCTGTTTTTGTTTTTGCTCTTCTTAGGTTGGTCAAAACGAGTCAGGCTTTCTTGCCCCATAGCATTATTAAAATCTTTTTCAGGTTCAGCAACCGTTTCAATAGCAAAATCTTCAAGAGAACTTACTTTTTTGTTTTGTTTGTTTTCAGCGATTATTTCCTTGACCTGGTCTATCTTTAAAACGTGCCAATTCGCAAAATTATCAATGTAAGCAAACCACATTAATCCTTTAAAAATATCTTGTTTTTGACAAATGGCGTCGCCTTTTTCTGTTTTTAATTTGGTTTCAAAATCAGGAAAACCTTTTAAGGCATCTAGATAAGTGTCCAATTCATAGTTCAAACAGCATTTTAATTTACCGCATTGCCCGGCCAATTTTTGTGGATTTAAGGACAATTGTTGGTAACGCGCTGCAGAAGTATTTACGCTGCGGAAATCAGTTAACCAAGTCGAACAGCATAATTCCCTTCCGCAGGAACCAATTCCGCCAAGGCGAGACGCCTCCTGTCGTAAGCCAACTTGTTTCATCTCAATTCGGGTACTGAATACACGAGAATAATCTTTTATTAAAAGCCGGAAATCAACCCTGTCGTTTGCAGTGTAATAGAAAGTAACTTTGGAACCATCGCCTTGAAATTCGATATCGGAAATTTTCATTTCCAATTTGTGAATAATTGCTAATTCACGCGCTTTCACCTTCATTGGTTCTTCTTTGTCGCGGGAATCGCTCCAGATATCGATGTCTTTTTGGGAAGCTTTTCGGTATATTTTTGGGATTTCGCTGCTGGTGTGATTTACACCTTTTTTCTTCATTTGAATCCTTACCAATTCGCCAGTAAGTGTCACAATGCCAACATCGTGTCCGGGTGAAGCTTCAGTAGCTATAACATCGCCGATACTGAGCGTGAGTTTTTCGGTATTGCGAAAAAATTCTTTCCTTCCGTTTTTGAAGCGAACTTCAACGCAGTCGAAAGCAGTTTCTCCATTGGGCAAACTCATATTGGCCAACCAATCAAAAACCGTTAATTTATTGCAGCTATCGGTGCCGCAAGTCCCATTATTTTTACAACCCTTTGGTGCACTACCATCAGCTGTTGAACAACTTTGACAAGCCATAATTATATATAGAGTGTTGCAAAGAGCAACTTATAATTCATAAAACGATTAATTGGTAAAGATAGTATTTTAAAAAAATAAATTACAATAAAAAAATTCCAAATTCCAAACCACTTTATTTTTTTGGATTTTGGATTTTAACTATTGAATTTCGAAAATTTCAGGATAAAATTTTATACAGTTTATCAGATAAACGAATTCTGAAAGGTAAGTTCATAGTGATTTTATCACCGACTTTAGCAACACTATTTTCGCTTCCGTTGACGAACATTTTTTCGATAATAATTTCCTGATTTCCTGTTGTTGGTCACGTAATCAATATTTTATCACCAATATTCAGCTCTTGATTTTCGATAATAAAAAGGCCGACTTGTGGTTTTGCGTAATAATGTTCGGCTTTGCCAATGAGAATTTTTTTGACTTTTATTTTCTGACGGATGTTTTTCGACTTTTCGGCTGTAGCCAATGATTTATCAGATAGTTCACCCGAATGCTTGAACAATAGTTTTTCCGATTTCCCTTTTCGGAAAATCATATTCCCGTTTTTTACACCACGACGCAATTTCACCTGATCAACCAACGACATGTGGATTATTTCCTGACATTCGGCCGAACAGCAGTTTTCCATTGCGGCCTTACAATCGTCACATTGAATAAATAATAAATGACAGCCTTCGTTTTCACAATTGGTGTGGTTATCGCACGGTTTTCCACATTGATGGCATTGCGAAACGATATCATCCGTAATTCTTTCGCCAAGACGATGGTCAAAAACGAAATTTTTACCGATGAATTTACTTTCCAAGCCTTCTTCTTTTATTTGCTTGGCGTATTGAATAATGCCACCTTCAAGCTGGTAAACATTTTTAAAACCCTGATGTTTGAAATACGCACTAGCTTTTTCGCAACGAATACCACCGGTGCAATACATTACGAGATTTTTATCGTTTTTGTGATTTTTAAGGTGTTCGTTGATAATAGGCAAGCTTTCCCTAAAGGTTTCCACATCCGGAGTTATCGCGCCTTTGAAATGGCCAATTTCGCTTTCGTAATGATTCCTGAAATCGACTACAATAGTATTTGGATCATCTAGAATTTGGTTGAATTCTTTGGCTTTTAAATGAATTCCGATATTTGTTACATCAAAAGTTTCATCGTTCAATCCATCGGCTACAATTTTATCACGTACTTTTATGGTCAGCTTCAAAAAGGAATGGTCGTCTTGTTCAACAGCCACATTTAATCGGATGCTTTTCATAAAATCATAAACTTCCAACGTGTTTCGGAAAGTCTCAAAGTTTTCAGCAGGGACACTCATTTGGGCATTGATTCCTTCATGTGCAACATAAATTCGGCCAAGCGCATCGAGTGCATTCCAAGCAATGAATAAATCGTTTCGAAATTGTTGAGGGTTTTCAATTTTGGCATACGCATAGAAAGACAACGTCAGTCGTTGTTTGCCAGCCTGATCAATAAGTTCGGCTCTTTCTTCTGCGCTTAAGGTGTTATACAGTTGCATGCTATAAACGTTTAAGTGAGAAATATGTGTAAATTCTAAGTGGAAGAATTTGAGGGTAAATTTATAAAAAAGGACCGCAAATTCGAAAATTTAATTTCCCATTATAATTTGCGAATTTGCGGTAAAATCTATTATTGATTCTTGCTATTACTTTTTAACAGAATTCCGCGTAAGCGTCTTTTAGGTTTTCAGCAATCATTTCTGCCGGTCGGCCCTCAATATGGTGACGTTCTAACATATGAACCAATTCGCCATTTTTGAACAAAGCCATACTTGGCGATGATGGAGGGAAAGGAAACATATGCTGACGCGCTGCATCAACGGCTTCTTTGTCAACACCGGCAAAAACCGTTACCAAATGATCAGGTTTTTTGGCACCATCTAAACTCATTTTTGCTCCCGGGCGGGCGTTTCGAGCAGCACAACCACACACCGAATTGACAACTACAAGTGTTGTTCCTTCTGCTTTGATGGCGTTTTCTACTGCTTCTGCATTATATAAATCTTGAAAACCTGCGGCAGTTAATTCAGCACGCATTGGTAATACCATTTGTTCTGGATACATATTTTGAATTTTAAATAATTAGATGTAGAATATTATAATATTGAAATCAGACACAAAGATAATGAGAATTGCAGTGCTAAGTTTTAAAGAAACTATAAAGTTTTCTTATCATTAAATTTAAACAATGAAAATCCTGCGGAATAATGCTCTGATAAAAAGCCCTTTTGGGAATTTCCGGATTACATGTAAATCTTCAAAAAAGGAAGTTTCCTCATCAAGGAATTTGAAGATTAAGGTTGGGTTTCCTTTTTTGAAAAGTGATGAAAAAATTTCGGCACCCAAATCATTTCTTCGATTCAAAACATCCAAAAACAACAAATCATAAAACCAGAATTTGTCTTTTTTGTGGAATTTTTTAAAATCGCTTTCGTATTTTAGAAATTTAACCAAAGCTTTTGATTTTCCCCTTGTTTTTTTAAAAGTAAAGCCTGTACTTGCTTTCGTCCAACCGCCGGCAGAGCCAATATTTATAATGTTTTTAGTGTTGTGTTTCCAAAATGGATAACAAGTCATTGGTATGTTTCCGTGTTCTTTCTCTCGTAATTCGTAATTTGTAATTCCTAATTGATTGATGTAGTTTTTGATTTCAGTTTCGTATTCTTCTTTTGGCAACAAATCTTTGGAAAATAACGTATACTCAATCAAAGCTTCAGTTTCTGAAGTTGGCAAGACATACATAAATCGAGTGTTGTCTTTCTGTTCAACAGAAAAATCCATGAACGTAGCACAATCCGGATTGAAAACAACTTCTTGGCTTTTGATAAACCAACCAATAAAATGCTGGTGCAAAAAAGGATATCTTGTTTGATTTTTTACAATTTCGGGATTGAAAATTGAGTTGAAAACTTTGTTACAGGTAAAATTTTCGGCATCGGTTTTTACTACACAATGATTTCCCAGTTCCTGAAAATCAATTACTTTTTGCTTGGCAAAATGAATGTTCGGATGCTTCGAAATCATTTCAAAAACAAACGTATAAAAATCAAAACCCTTAATCATTTGGTATTGATAAGGTTCAAGTTCTAATTTTCTTTTGAAGTTTTTATCAGCAAAAAGTGCCGTTTGCCATTTTTTCGAAACGATTTGATCGAATGGATTATCTTCATCCCAAAAACACCAGGTTCGGTCATTTTTTTTTTTGGAATCCTCATCAATCAATAAAATAGTTTTATCTTGAAATTTTCCTGAAAGTACCATTTCATATACGGTCATCAAAGCAGATAAACCCGAACCCGTAAAAATGTAATGATAATGTTTCATTTATATCCGGAATGAAAAACCAAAAGCAAAATAATGCTCCGGTGCATTATCCGTAATGCCAATTCCTGAAGACAAATCTACCATAAAATTGTTGTTTATCAAATAGGTTAAACCAGCATCAAAATTGTGATTGGGCTTATCCTTTTCGGGCGCAAAGCCAAACAATTCAGCGTAACAGCCAAGTTTTTTACTAATAGAGTATCCTGTAGTCAAAGTGTAAACAAAAGTAGTCTCGGGCGTCATTCCATCCCACTCACAGCCTAAATTATAGCCTATAGAAATTTTATCTGAAAGCGTATGCTGCATGGTAAATCTAAATTCCGGCGCCACGAAATCAGATTTGTATCCTGAAGATGCCGCATTTGGCAACCCAATATGGCCAATAAAAGAAGTTTTCGGAATAATTCCTTTTTCATCGCATAGTTTGACTTTTAGTCCGACTAAAACCGGAGTGAGACCAGATTTCTTTTCACCATCTATTTTTTCTGAGATGAATTCCGTAATCAACCGCAATTCAAAGTTTTCGTTTACACCATATTTCCATAACACGGTTGGCACGCTAATGGAAGTACTATTTTCGTCATTTTTTTGAAATGTAAAACCAGTTTCTACTTGAAACATTCCTTTTGGTACAATCGCCGGCGTTTCAGTTTGATCCGGTCGGTCGGCTTGAATAGGTTCTGTTTGTGCCTGACTTGTTGAGTATCCTAAAATACAAAACCAAAGTATAATATTTCTCATGTTTATTTTTAGACAAAACTAAAAAATTATTTACTCTAATCAAATATATTTTTATCTTTGTGTAAATATTTTAAAAAAATGAGCAAGTCTTTAGAGGAAGTAAATCAATCAGTTGCTACAGAAAATAAAAAAACCGGTTTTAGAAAAATTTTAGCATTTCTTGGACCGGCATATTTAATTAGTGTTGGTTATATGGATCCGGGAAACTGGGCAACCGATATTGCAGGCGGAAGTCAGTTTGGTTATGCGCTGCTTTGGGTTTTATTGATGAGTAACATAATGGCATTGCTGCTTCAAAGTTTGAGCGCACGATTAGGCATTGTTACCCAACGCGATTTGGCGCAGGCATCACGTGAAACGTATTCTCCCTTTATCAATTATATATTATATTTTTTAGCAGAAATTGCCATTGCTGCTTGTGACTTGGCAGAAGTTCTGGGAATGGCAATTGGTTTAAATTTACTCTTTGACATCTCTTTGATTCAGGGCGTTATGATAACCGTTTTGGATACATTCCTACTACTTTTTTTAATCAACAAAGGGATTCGAAAAATGGAAGCTTTTATTATCGCGTTAGTACTGATTATTGGGATTTCCTTTATTATTGAAATGATTTTTGCCCAACCCGAAATGAGCAAAGTATTTACAGGATTAATCCCGTCACTGCCTAATGAAAATGCATTGTATATTGCTATTGGGATCATTGGCGCCACGGTTATGCCTCATAACTTGTATCTGCATTCCTCATTAGTTCAAACCCGAAAATTTGACAGAAGTAAAACGGGTATTAAGCAGGCATTGAAATATAATTTTATAGATTCGACGATTGCCCTGAACCTGGCTTTTTTTGTAAACGCTGCTATTTTGATCCTCGGTGCAGCCGTATTTTATCAAAACGGAATGTTTGATGTTGCCGAGATTCAGGATGCGCATAAATTTTTGGAACCAATGTTAGGTACAAAGTGGGCGCCAATATTATTTGCGGTTGCCTTAATTGCGGCAGGACAAAGCTCCACAATTACAGGAACCTTGGCAGGTCAAATCGTTATGGAAGGATATCTTAACTTGAGAATTCAACCTTGGGTAAGACGAATAATCACCCGATTGATAGCTATTATTCCTGCTGTAATTGTCATTTTGGTTTATGGTGAAAGCGTAACAGGGAAAATGCTGATTTTTAGTCAGGTGATTTTGAGCCTACAATTGGGTTTTGCCATCATTCCGCTTATTCATTTTGTGAGTGATAAAACCAAAATGAAAGGATTTCAAATTAGTACAATTACTCAAATTTTCTCATGGATTGTTGCCATTATAATTGTTTCTTTAAATGCCAAGCTAGTTTTTAACGAAATTCAAGGTTGGCTCGAAACTTCAGAAAACCCAATTGTTTTATGGTTTACCGTTGTTCCCATTGCGTTTGGATTCTTAATTTTGCTTTTATATATTGTTTTCAAACCATTTGTTACTGATGCAAAAGAGGTAATCGGAAATCATTCACCTCACAATATGATTGTAAAACTTAGTCCGAAAAGAAATTATGAAAAGAAAAACATTGCTATTACAGTAGATTTTTCTTTAGCCGATGAAAAAGCACTAAATCATGCCTTTGACATAGGTAGCAAAGAAACAAAATATACATTAATACATGTTGTAGAAACTGTGGGAGCAATGGTTTATGGGAATAAAACCAGTGACCTTGAAACAACAATAGACGAGAAATTATTATTGGATTATAAAAAGCTATTGGAAGAAAAAGGATTTCAAATAGAAGTCAAATTAGGATTCGGAAAACCGGGAAAAATTATTCCAAAAATAATTAATGAAGGCAATTACGATTTATTAATTATGGGAACTCATGGCCACACCGGTTTCAAAGATTTGTTATTTGGCACGACAGTGAACAACGTCCGACATAAAATCGCCATACCTTTGTTTATTGTAAAAAATTAATTTTTTTGAAGCTATTTCCAGCTATTCGTTACAATCTTTTTAAATTTGTAAAAACAAATTCAAAAAGGATTTCCACTACTATCTGGGCTAGAATTCGAGTATCTAAGACAAATATCATAAAAGCAAAATGACTTTTTCAGAAGAAAATTATTTAAAAACCATTTACCATATAACCGCTGCTTCCGGAGTTGAGGTAAGCACGAATGCCATTGCTGAAAAAATGGAAACCAAGGCTTCATCAGTAACTGATATGCTAAGGAAGCTGGCTGAAAAGGAATTAATAATTCACAAAAAATACCAAGGTGTTTTATTAACAGAAAAAGGAAAACTTTCGGCTAAGATGATTGTTAGAAAGCATCGCTTATGGGAAGTTTTTTTGGTAGATAAACTGCACTTTTCTTGGGACGAAGTCCACGATATTGCCGAACAATTGGAACACATAAAATCGGAACAACTTATCAATAAATTGGATGATTTTTTAGGCAACCCAACTGAAGACCCGCATGGAGATCCAATTCCTGATGCTAGCGGTAAAATCAATAAAGTAGAGAAATTAGTATTGTCTGAACTGCACGAAAACCAAATTGGAATTTGCATTGGGGTAAAAGATTCGTCCACACAATTTTTGAAGTATTTGGATAAAAATCAAATAACATTAGGTTCTAAAATTCAGGTTTTAGCTAAAGAAGAATTTGATCAGTCATTAAAAATAAAAGTGGAAGAAAAACTGGTTACAGTTTCAAATATGATAGCCAATAATCTCTTTGTAAAAATTATTCAGTGACAACCACAATCATCATCACCACAGTTTTTATCTGACTTTTTCTTCCAAAAAAACTTTCGGATTAAAAAAACAAATGCTACAGCAACGACTAGATAAACAAGAAAGTGTTGTGTATCCATTATTTGAGGAATTGATACGCAATTAACGCAGTTATATAAGCAAATCCACTCATAAAAATTAGCTGAACCATTGGCCATTTCCAAGTGTTGGTTTCCTTTTTGGTTACTGCTAGCGTGCTGGCACATTGCATCGCAAACGCATAAAAAAGCAATAAGGAAACGCCCGATGCAAAATTAAATATCTTGGTTCCATCGGCGCGAACATCGGCTTGCATTTTACTTTTTATAGTGGTGTCATCGTTATTATTTCCAACACTATAAATGGTTGCCAATGTACCAACAAAAACTTCACGGGCAGCAAAGGATGTAATTACGGCAATGCCAATTTTCCAATCGTAGCCTAAAGGTTTTATTGCTGGCTCAATAGATTTTCCAATTATTCCAATGTATGAATTCTCCAATTTATAGGTGCTTGTAAGGTTTCCAATCTCACCTTTATTAAGGTTTCTACCTTCGCTCTTTGCGTTGTCAATTACTATTTTTTCTGCATTTTTAAAAGATGTATTTGGACTATGAGAACCTAAAAACCAAAGAATTACTGATATCGCCAAGATAATTTTCCCGGCTCCAAAAACAAAGGATTTGGTTTTTTCAATTACATTAATCGCTACATTTTTTAAAAGCGGCAATTTATAATTAGGCATTTCAACAACAAAATAGGATTTGGTTTTAACCTTCAAAATTTTATTTAAAATATAGGCCGAAAAAATTGCCATTCCAAAACCTAAAAGATACAGAATCATCAAGGTTGCGCCCTGAAGACTGAAAAACCCTAATAATCGTTTATTGGGAATTATCAAAGAAATCAAGATAGCATAAACCGGTAAACGCGCAGAACATGTTATAAAAGGCGTAACCAAAATTGTAATCAATCGTTCCTTCCAATTTTCAATGTTTCGTGCACTCATAATCGCCGGAATCGCACAAGCTGTTCCCGAAATTAGGGGCACGACACTTTTTCCTGAAAGTCCGTAACGGCGCATGATTTTATCCATCAAAAACACAACCCGACTCATATAACCGCTTTCTTCAAGCACAGAAATAAAGAGAAAAAGAAACGCAATTTGTGGAATAAAAATTACAATCCCGCCAATCCCGGGAATAATCCCTTCACTAATTAAATTGGTTAATTCTCCCGCCGGAAGATGGGTTTTTACAAAATTTGCCAAATCAGCAAAAGTGGCATCAATAAAATCCATCGGAATACTTGACCAATCAAAAATAGACTGAAAAATCAAAAGTAAAATCCCAAAGAAAATAGCATAACCAAAGATTTTATGGGTCAGCACTTTATCTAGTTTTGACCGCAAATCGGTGGCGTTAGTCGCGTCAATGGTTTGACCAATCTTCAATGTGTCATTGATAAATTGGTATCGTTTTATGGTTTCCTTTTGTTGCAAACGCTTTAAATCGGAATGCGATTTTGTGAAAGAATTCCGGATTTCATTCCGTTCCAAATTTAAAAAATTCACATCTTGCGTAATCACCAGCCAAAGTTTATATAACAATTGATTTGGAAAAGCATGGCGTAGTTTGTTGAAATACTCTTCATCAATGCTCGACGCATTCATGCAAGGTTCTGTTGATAATGATTTATATGCGACGATTTGATTTTTTAGGTCATCAATTCCATATCCTTTTCGGGTACTAACTAAAACAATTTTAGTTTTTAATTCTTCTTCAAGGTGGGTAATATTGAGTGAAATTCCTTTTGGTTTCATTCTATCCGCCATATTAATGACAAGAATCGTCGGAATTTCCAAATCTTTTATTTGTGTAAAAAGTAAAAGATTTCGCTTGAAATTTTCAATATCTGTAATTACAACCGCGACATCGGGAAAGAGTTTGTCGTTTTTATTGAGAAGCAATTCGATGACAACATTTTCGTCAATTGAACTTGCATTCAGGCTATAAGTTCCGGGTAAATCCAGAATATTGGCTTTGATTGTATTGGTTAATTTACAAAAGCCCAATTTTTTTTCCACCGTTATTCCGGGATAATTTCCAACCTGTTGCTTCAATCCTGTCAATTGATTAAACACCGAAGTTTTTCCGGTATTTGGATTTCCAATTAAAGCAACATTGATATTTTCGATGCTCATGTTTACTTATTTCTTCAGGATTTCAACTTCAATCTCACGAGCAGTTTCCTTTCTGATAGCCAAATGAGAGCCATTATTTACATTTAGATAAATTGGATCACCGAGTGGTGCAATTTGGATTATTTCTACGGTGTTGTCCGGGAAACAACCCATTTCTAAAAGCTTAAGTGGAATTTTGTCCAAATCAACATTAATAATTGTGGCAATGTCTCCAATTTGCAATAAATCAATAGTAGTTCTCAATGCTTATTTAGATTGAATTAAGATTGCAAAAGTAACATAAAAAAAGAATTTTGAATGATAATTATCGGTTAACTACTTTTTGTCATTCTCACAAAGCCAATTGATATCGTCAATCAAGCGATTGATTTCTTCTTTTTTTGTACCATCATAAAAACCACGAACACGTTTTTGAGCATCAACCAGCACAAAATTTTCGGTATGAACCATATCGTATAATTCATTTGGTTTGCCCAATTTTACTGCCAAATAGGATTTTCGTGCCATGCTGTAAATGTCTTTTTTATCGCCGGTAACGAGGTTCCACTTACTATCAACGACGCCTTTTTCATGAGCATACTTTTTCAAAACAGGAACGCTGTCAATTTCCGGAGTTACCGTATGTGAAAGCAACATCACTTTTGGATTATTTAAAATGGCGTTTTGCACATCAACCATATTCGTGGTCATAATTGGGCAAATGGATCGACAGGTAGTGAAGAAAAAATCGGCAACATAAATTTTGCCTTCGTAATCTTTTTGCGTAATCACTTTTCCATTTTGATTGATAAAAGAAAAATTGCCGATTTTGTGTTCACGGGCAATATATTGTACAGTTGAATCCACCAACTCCGGATTGACATCCGCAGGATTATAAATAGGTAGCGTTTTACTTGGGTTTAAAACATTGTAAAACAACGTGATAGTTATGATAGAAAAAATCACCATAGTCCCAATGAAAATCCTATATTTCTTGATAAAATCGCGCATTTTTTTGCAAAAGTACAAAAGCAAGTCTTTCTTTGTAACATTTCGAAAGCAATTAAGACATATAATTTTGCATTGTTGTCCGATAAAAGTAAATAAAAAAGAAGCCATAAAAATGGCTTCTCAATTAAAATCGTAATTTAGAGTTGCAAAAATTCAAATAACGATGAGTAAAAGTAATTATTTTTCTAGTAAATCTGTTTTCGGACAGCTG
>NZ_JANXTI010000025.1 GCF_025352425.1 Flavobacterium sp. | reverse complement strand
AACATTGGTGCCGGTTCCTGAACATACGGGAGAGGTTGTCGCAACAGTCTTATTAATCGGTAATGGATTAACAGTTACAGTTACCGTCCCTGACATTGCCAAACTGCACGACGAGCTTACATTGGTGGCTAAAACGTTAAATATTGTGGAGCTGGATAAATTGCCACTAGGCAAATTAATAGTTGCTCCGGTACCAGCCACTGAAGTACCAACATTAATATTACCACTATTGTTTCTCAATTGATAATTTATTCCCGTTTGCGAATTCAATATTTGAATATTTGTAGAAATTCCCGAACAAATAGTCGCAGTCCCGGAAGGACTTATATTGGTCGGTAATGCGTTTACTGTCAAACTTGTGGTTGCAGATGTTAAAGTACTGCAGATAGTGCCACCCTGGCTCACTTCACAATAATAGTATGTCAAGCCCGCCACGGCAGTTACCGGTGGAGTATAAGTTGACGTTTGTGCTCCGTTTGTACTTCCCAAATTTGTCCCTCCATTATTGGCATTAACTGTATTGGAAAACCACTGATAATTATAAGGCAATGATCCGCCGCTGGATGTCACGGTAATGCCGCTAATAACTGCACCTGCACAAACGCTCTGACTGGCTGGGGTAGGAGCTCCTACGCCAGTAAGACAAGTGTAAGCGCGTCCGTGTGCAAACTCTCCAAAACCGCTCATCAACCCACGCTTTGCAATTGAGGTTACAGCCATACTATGAGTTCCGTCCAATATCCAGGAGCCTCCGCTTGAGCGCTTGATAATTCGCACATTGGCATCTTCGGTAAAACTCGAAAAACCACTTCCGTTAAGTTCAAGGGCATAGTTGGTACTTGCCAATGAATTTGCTGCGGTTAATGACCAATATCCTTCTGTAAACTGATTACCTATAACAAAAGAATTTTCAGTTAAAGAAAGCCCTATGTCACCCGGGTCAGAAGCAATAAACTTTCCTGAAAGTGATCCGTTGGTAAGGTTTGTAAAAGTGACCAGTGCATTCCGATTGGCTGCTGCTGTACCTACACCGGCAAGCGTCCCAAATGGAAATTGCTTTGCTCCGATTGAATTAAACCACCTTCTAAAATTACCAATAATATTTCCCGCCGTATAAGTAAGAGTTCCGACCGAAGCGATCGAAGTTCCAAGTTCAAAAGTATTCAAACCGCAATCTATATTCCCCGAAGTCATAGTCAATGTACCGCCAACGGTGGCAGTGCTCACCCCGACTATTAATTTCTTTGCACTTTTGGTTATAGTCAAGTTATTAAAAGTTTGAGCCGAGGCCGTCCCAATTATGCTTTGATCCAATGTTGTGCTGTTGAAGGAAACTGTTCCCGTTCCTGAAATAAAGGCAGCTGCAGAAACATTATTTATCCAGTCTCCCCCTAAAATGAACGCATTTGTGCCGGCACTTAAAATCCCTTGAGCGAGAATCACATTTCCTGTAATAGTCGTCGATGCGCCAAGAGAAACTGTATTGTTGCCTGCGCTACCCGTATTGCTAATTGTCAAATTACCCGGTATGTTTTGGCTAAATCCATTTCCTAACGCTTGATTTGTGACTCCATTATATATATAATTAGCTCCGCTGGTATAGGTTCGAACAAGCGACTGTATATTACCGCTTGCCGTTCCGGCTATAGTTATACCTGCCGACGAACCAACCCCAAGCGCTGCCCCACTACTCAACACAAAAGTGTTTCCCGTAGCGGAACCGACAACATTAAATGTGCCGCAATTTAATGTCCCGCCATTGGCAACGGTAAAGATCATTGGAAGTCCGGCACTCCCGTTCATATTAAAATCACCTGTAAGGGTACATGTGTTCCCACTGGCTATTAAAAAATCCATCCACTTCATTATAGTTCCCCCGGTAGACTGCATATTATGGCTGACACCTACCATATTAAAAACAGAATTTAAACTAGATGACGAAGAAACAATATAACCGTTATTCTTTAAAAAATTACCGGTTAAATTAACCGTTGAATTTCCGTTACCTCCACCAAATTCCACCGTTCCTGTAGAAGACATCGTAATAGAGCCACCTATAGCAAACGTACGTGCCTGATTGGAAGAATTAAAAATAACACTACCAGTTCCCGAGCAGTTAAAAGACCCCGCAATATTGCATGATCCCGCAAAGGTTCCTGTAGAGGTTCCACTGTAAGTCAAATTACCATAAGTAACGACAGTAATGTTTTGTGTAGCAGCGCCGTTATAAACTACAGTACTTGCAGCATTAAGAGTCCCAAAGGAAGGTATAGTCGTATTAGTAATCGATAAGGTTCCGTTTGCCGCAACATCTACAATTCCATTGATGGCATTTGTCCCTGCAATTATGGTAAGATTGCAAGCAGCACTTCCATCTCCGACGCTAATTTTTGAGCCTGTTCCCGATACAAGCCAGTTACCCGATGTGGATACTGCCGCTGTGTTCCGAACATTAAAAATTTGGCTGGAAGAAGTAAAATTTAATGGAGCAGCACCTGTCCCATCTGAAACTATACCCCAGCTTGCCACGGTATTTAAAGCACCACTTCCTTTATAATAATAAGTGGTTTGACCGATGGAAGCCGTCACAAAAAACAAACTCATAAACAGCATTACAGAGTTTTGTATACCTGATTTAAAGACCAATATTTTTCTCAATTTAGCTTCCACGGGATTTTTCGACCAACTAAAAACACCATTCCCATTTAAGCTTGTCCTCGTGTGCAGCATGTCAAATTCAAATGTTCTTTCTTCCCTTTTTAAATGAAACAGTAATGATGCGGTTTTAACAAAAAGCTTACACATCTTTGTAAGTTGACTCCGTCCACGGGGTATTGATTTCACAAAGGCAAATTGAAAATTTAATCCTTTTGGGGTTAATTTTTTTTTCATATACACGTAAAGTATTAAAATTGAGTTGCCAAAGAACAACCCTCCATTTTCTAATTATTAAATAAACTTTGTGGTATTTGAAAATTATATATAAAGTACGCTTCACTTTTTTTCTTAAAAAAATATCCCCGTCGAATAGATTAAATAGTCGATTAACCGCAATTCAAACACTTGTTTTTTATGTATTTACGCATAATTTATTAACCAACATGTGAACAGAACATTTACATATTGAGCATTAAAAAAGTACTTGAAGTCGATCTTTTTATTTTCGTCATTATATTTAAATGAACACCTTTCCCAACAAAAACCATTATCCTATAATAAATAAAGTGTTTTAAAATCGGTGGCTAAGTAGATGTTTCAGAATGAAATGAAGTGGACTCGTTCGCTTTTTGTTTTAGAATGCAAACTCCGCGGATAAAATTTACGCAGTAGATTTTGAATGAATGGAAAGTGAGTTTGCCTTACAGGTCGATTGCAGCTATTGTAGAAAGAATATTTTTTAAAAAATGACCTGAAAACCGGGACTATTTTTGTTTTCTTTAATGTTTCGCAACAAAAGCAATTCGTGCATGCTCCCCTATTATGTTGCCGCGATTAAGTAATTATGATGGCTGCACACTGGTACCAATATTATAAAAAAGAGCAAAAAAAAGCCTTTCATCTCTGACAGGCTTTGAATTCTTAACCACAAGAATTTATGCTAACGTACTTTGAAAATTTGCTGCTTTTTTCAAAAATGCTTTGCTCAACAATCTGTTTACCGCAGCACCTGAATTGATAATTTGTTTTCTGCTGAAGTTGTTATCATCTGAAGATATAGTCGCTTTTGGAGTTTGTTTTGAACCCATGAACCAAGAAACGATATTCATGTTTGCATCAGCTTCAGTAGTTGTTGCAGTTGTCGTTGCTGTTACCGTAGTGTCATTAGAAGCAACCGCAGTTTGAAAAGTGATTGATGTAGTAGCAACAACACTATTTGTGTTTTGACCAAACATCCCTAAACTTGATAACAACAATAAAACAAATAAAACAACTAGTCTGGTTCTGTTTAAAGAAACTGAATTTGCAGTTGTTGTAGTTTGTGTAGTTGTGTTCATCTTTTCTCTTTGTTTTTGGTTGTTTAGAATTCCTTTTCTAATACATGTCAAAACTAGGGCAATAGACAGTTGAGGGAAAATCTTTTCGTTGAAGTACAGAGAAACTCGTTAAAGGCACTTAATCGATGCTTTCAAAACCATTCACCCCTTAAACATGTCGTTTAAAGACCATGTTTGGGCACATTATCGATAAAGTGCATCCTAATTTTCACTTGTTTTTGATAAAAAAAGCTCTTTTAAAGCTAAATTGGTCTACTGGCCTGAAAAAGTAATATTAAACGGTTTCATTTTTTGTATAAATACGCTTACACGCAACTATTAGAAAATGGTCAAACTTCGGGAACGACCTTGTTTTAAAAAATGTCACACGACAATAGGGCATTGACAGAAGGGAATGCCCAATTTTGATGGCCTGGCTGGTAAATTACTGCGTTTTATTATGGATACCGGGGCCAGCGGTATTGATACCCAAGCCAGCGGTATTGATACCCAAGCCAGCGGTATTGATACCCAAGCCAGCGGTATTGATACCCAAGCCAGCGGTATTGATACCCAAACCGGCGGTATTGATACC
>NZ_JANXTI010000008.1 GCF_025352425.1 Flavobacterium sp. | reverse complement strand
TTCCGAACAGAGAAGTTAAGCCCGACTGCGCAGATGGTACTGCAGTTATGTGGGAGAGTATGTCGCTGCCTTTTTTTTATGGAACCCCAATCTGAAAAGATTGGGGTTCTTTTTTTTATAGGTGCAGCGTGTCCCTTCGGTCGATCCGCTGCCCTGCCTGCCGGCAGGCAGGCTTTTTTTAGAAGACCCTATTCATTTATTTGATGGGAATTTTTTGTTTATTAAGCCTTGAACCTTTTATTCATAAGGCCTCAATATTTTGTCGACGCAGCCTGAACATTTTGTCGACGTGGCTTCGACAACTTCTCGACGCAGCCTAAACATTTTGTCGACAAGGCCTCGACATCTTCTCGACGTATGCTTGGACATTTTGTCGACGCATGCATAAACATTTTGTCGACGCGGCCTCGACATCTTCTCGACGTATGCTTGGACATTTTGTCGACGCATACATAAACATTTTGTCCAGGCGGCTTCGATATTCTGTCGACAAGGCTTCGATAACTTGTCGGCAAGGCTTGAACATCCATAAGACGATAAATAAATGTTAGAAAAGTGATCAACGATTTGTTTGCAATATTAGCTTAAAGGAGCAACAGAAATCTTAAACCGCGAGTCATTTCCAAATCCATTAGCACTTGTAGTAATAATTATATATTTTTGGTCTAATGTTATATAATTCACATGTTCAGGCATAAAGTTACCAATTTTAATCGACCCTAAGGTCAACCATAGTAAGGCAAATGAAATTTAATCCCCATTTTTTAAAATTGATCAAATTTCTGCCTGGTTAAAGCTTATTCACATTGAAAAGATAATTGTGTTAAATTTGTGCGTATCGCATCTATCAAATCTGTCACACCGCTTAATAAGAACTTGGTTAATTCAAAAACAATAGTCTATGATCAAACAATACTCTGATTATTATTTTCTCCAGGGAGGCGGCGAGATGGGTAAACTGATCAGAGCAAAGGATTGGAGTAAAACATCTTTAGGTGACCCCGCAGTTTGGCCCCAGAGCCTTCGCACAATGGTAGGCGTAATGCTGGATAATCCATTTGGAATGTACATAGCGTGGGGCGAAGATTATACGCAATTATATAATGACGGGTATCGTCCCATCCTTGGGACAACTAAACATCCTCACGCATTAGGGATTAGCACACGAGAAACATTTGCTGAAGTTTGGCACATCATAGAATCTATGTTTGATGGTGTAATGAAAGGCAAAGCAGTTGGCTATCCCGATTTAATGTTGCCGTTAAACAGAAATGGATTTGTCGAAGAATGTTTTTTTGATTTCTCCTATAGTCCTATAAGAAAGGATGACGGAGAAGTTGGGGGCGTATTGGTTACTGTTATTGAAACCACCAACAGAAGGAAAGTTGAAGAGGCTTTAAAGGAGAGTGAGGAACGTTTTCGGGACACGGTTAAACAAGCTCCTGTAGGCATTACGATTTTACGGGGAAAAGAATATGTTGTTGAAATGGCCAACGACTTTTACCTACAGTTAGTTGACAGGAAACTCAATGATTTTATAGGAAGGCCTTTATTTGATTCCTTACCAGAGGTGGAAGAATCTGTTGGGGCCTTACTAGACGGTGTATTGACTACCGGAGTTCCGCTTCACGGCAGCGAGGTTCCCATTCCGGTAAAACGCTATGGCAACTATGATGTGTTCTATTTTGATTTCCTTTATCATCCCTTAAGGGAACAAGATGGAGAAATTTCGGGTATCATCGTTACGGTTACTGAGGTGACTGAAAAAGTGGTGGCGAGAAAAAAAATTAAGGAGAATGAAGCCCTATTGCAAACTATTTTTTTTAATGCTCCGGTTGCCATTGCCGTGATCCAAGGTCCGGATCATACTTATGTAATGGCAAATAACGAATACCAAAATATAGTAAACCGCACGGCCCAACAATTGGTAGGCAAGACCAGCAAAGCCATATTTCCGGAACTAATAGGTACGGGCACGTTTGAAATATTAGATGATATCTATCAAACAGGCGAATCTTTTTCAATTGCCGAGTATCCGGTTAAACTTGATAAGGATGGCGACGGAAACGTGGAGCAGTTGTATTTCCGATTTTCAGCGGTTCCGATGAAAGACACAGAAAAAAACTTTGATTCAATTGTAATTGTTTCTGTTGATATAACCGAGCAGGTTTTAGCGCGAAAACAAATCGAAGAAAGCGAGAAAAAATTTGAGGCGGCTATTCTTGCGGTGCAGGGCATTATGTGGACGAATAACGGCGAGGGGCAAATGATTGGAGAACAACCCGGGTGGGCCCTACTGACGGGCCAGAGTTTTGAGGAATATCAAGGTTATGGGTGGTCTGAAGCAGTTCATCCGGATGATGCCCAACCCACTGTGGAAGCGTGGAATAATGCCGTTGTTACCAAGAGCACATTCATGTTTGAACACAGAGTAAAGACAAAGGATGACGGTTATAAACTTTTTTCTATTAAAGCGGTACCTGTTTTTGATGAGAAAAATGTTATTCGGGAATGGGTAGGTGTTCATACCGATATATCAAAACAAAGAGAAGCAGAACAAAATATTAAAGAGAGTGAAGAGCGTTTTCGCATCATGGCTGATGCCGCGCCAAATATCGTTTGGGCACTTAATCCCGATGGTTCCCAGAAATACATCAATAAATATGCGATTGACTATTTGGGGGTGTCGCTTGAGGGAGCGATCTCACTGAACTGGCAGCCGTTTATTCATCCTGATGATTTGGAAGCTACAGGGAATGCTGTTGCCGAGGCGGTTCTAAACAGAAGCTTGTACACCAAAGAACACCGACTGTTGCGGCATGATGGTGTGTATAGATGGTTTTTATCACAAGGTGCCCCGAGCTTTTTTGATAATGGAGAATTGTATGGTTTTGTGGGTTCGGGGATTGATATTACGGAACTAAAGGAAACAGAAGAGGCAGTTGCCTATAGAACGGCTTTATTAGAAGCGCATAATGAAGCAAGCGTTGACGGTATTTTGCTGGTAGATGCCAAAGGAAAAATTCTTTCCTTTAACCAGCGTTTTGTTGAAATATGGAACATGCCACCGGACATAGTAAATTCAAATGATGATGATGCAGCACTTTCTTTTGCTACGAGCCAATTGGTGAATCCGCAACAGTTTATTGATAAGGTAAAACACTTCTACGCGCATCGGGAAGAGAGCTGTCATGACGAGTTGCAATTCAAAAATGGAAAGATAGTTGAGCGAAATGGTTACTCGGTAATAGGATTAGATGGAACGTATTATGCGTGGAGCTGGACTTTTAAAGATATAACCGACAGAAAAAGAATTGAGCAGGATTTAAAAAGTACTAAAGAACAATTAGAATTAACTTTTAAAAATATTCCCGCAGGGGTTTATCTCATTAACGCAGCTGGTGAAATGGTTTATGTGAATGATAAAGGCGCCGCTGTTTATGGTGATTTTACACCTGAATATATTTTGGAACACAAAGATTTATCAGCACTGCTAAAAATTGCAGACGAACTTTTTGAACGCTTTGATGAGAATGGAAACTATTTCTCGGCTCAAAATTCCCCTGCTTTTATAAGTCTTACTACCGGTAAGCCTTCACAAACTATATTAAAACAAATTAATAGAGTAACCCGGGAGCAACTATGGTATTATGTTCAGGGTGCGCCGCTTTTTGATGAAAAAGGAAATGTGTCGCTGGTATTGGTTACAAGCACAGATATTACTGAGCAAAAAAATACAGAAGAAAAAATAAAATACAGCGAAGAACGCTTTCGTTCTCTTGCACAAACCTTACCGCAGATGATTTGGGTTACCGATGCTCAGGGCAATGCCGAGTTTGCATCTGAAAGATGGAAAGAGTATACGGGTATTGATCCCCGAGGCGAAGAAGAATGGAGAGCAATTGTTCACCCTGATGATTATGATACTATTAATGCAGCATGGTTTAACAGCTTAACCACCGGCAACATTTATAATGCTGATGTGCGACTTAAAAACAGTAATGACGAATACAGATGGCACACTGTAATGGGTGAGCCTGTTTTAGACAGCGAAAATGAAATAGTAAAATGGGTTGGTGCGTTTACCGATACGCATCAGGAAAAGTTATTTACACAAGAGTTGGAATTGAAAATTAAGGAGCGTACCAAAGAGCTCGAACAGTTTAATATTGAATTGGAAAAAAAGAACAAAGAGCTAGAATCTTTTGCCTATATATCAAGTCATGATTTGCAGGAACCACTTCGAAAAATTCAAATCTTAGCTACGCGCATCATCGAAAGAGAATCCTTATCAGAAATAGGAAAAGATAATTTCAACCGAATGCAGTTGGCCGCTAAACGTATGCAAACGCTAATTGAAGATTTGCTTGTTTATTCAAAAGCTAATACCGCCGAACGTATATTTGAGAATATCCACCTAAATATAGTTATTGATGAAGTTAAAGACGATTTAAGCGAAGAGCTGAAAGAAAAACATGCTACCATTGAAACAAATGAATTGTGTGAGGTTAAAATTATTCCTTTTCAATTTCGCCAGCTTATGCACAACCTCATTGGGAACGCCCTAAAATTTTCGGTTCCTAACATACCGCCACACATAATAATAAAAAGCGAACTAGGATATGGCATCGGCTTTGACAACGAAAAATTAAAACCAAAAAATAAGTATTGTCATATTACAATTTCGGACAACGGCATTGGTTTTAAACAGGAATACAGTCAAAAAATATTTGAAGTATTCCAGCGTCTTCACGGAAAGAATGAATACAACGGAACGGGTATCGGACTTGCCATCGTAAAAAAAATTATAGAAAACCACGAAGGTATTATTAGTGCCAACAGTGAGTTGAATAAAGGTGCGACTTTTAACATTTATATTCCCGCATAGTAACAAAGAATACTAAGTATCAACAAATCATGTTCTAGGGAAGTTTGTTTTATTTCAATATTTTGTTAATAGCTTCCACCGTGGTGGCATGATAACCTGATTTTGCCTTTGTATAAATTTGATTTGCCCATATTTTTCCTTCGGAAGTTTTAATCATTTCCTTATAAAGTGACGTTAAGGAATAAGTTCGGCTGTAGGACGTAAGGAATTGTTCGATGGCAGGATAGGCAAATTTATACTGATGCTGTATTGCTATTATAAACCATTGGCGACGCACTACGAAATTTCCGCCGTTGGTAAAATTGAATTCGGTGTCGATGGCTGTCATTTCCTGAGCTGTTATATCCTTTGGCAGGTAATCAATGAAATGTTGCTTTTCGTTTGTTGATTTTATCTTTTTGCTTAATCCTTTTACTCCTGTTTTTCTCCATGTCTTTTGAATTCTGTCAATAGCGTTGAAATCTGCTGATACCGGATTAATTATGTTGGATGGAATTCCCGGTTTGTAAATCCAATCTTCCATTTTTATTTTGTTTGCCAATGCCTTATCGCCTTTAATTAAGTTGGTATTGAAATAATCTACAAAGTCTTCGGTTGTTATTGATTGGAAAGCATGGTCATTGAAGTAATTGGTCAGGAATTTATCAAATTTTTCACGGCCTATAGCGGTTTCAACAGTCTGCAGGAAGGCATATCCTTTTTCGTATGGAATATCACTCAACGCATCGTCGGGATTTTTTCCGGTGGAGTTTATTTTTAATCTCGTATCCGGGCTGTCTTTTCCTAAATCGGTCAAGGCTATTTCAAGTACCTTTCGGCTTAGAACCGTTTGCATTTGGGCTTCGTTAATACCGAATACTTCTTCACCAATCCTGTGTTCTACATAGGTTGTGAAACCTTCGTTAAGCCAAATATCATCCCAGGTTGCATTGGTTATCAAATTTCCGCTCCAGCTGTGTCCTAATTCGTGCGCCAACAGGCTGGTTAAGGATCTATCGCCAGCTAAAACCGTTGGAGTTAAGAAGGTTAAATTTGGATTTTCCATTCCACCAAACGGAAAGCTTGGCGGCAAAACAATTACGTCATAGCGTCCCCAGCGATAAGGGCCAAATAGTTTTTCGGCGGCGATAACCATTTTACCGAGTTCGGCGAATTCCCATTTGGCCTTGTCAATTACAGTATGTTCGGCATACACTCCGGTTCTGTTGTCTATAGATTTGAATTCGATATCGCCAACGGCAATCGCCATCAGATACGACGGAATCGCTTTGTCCTGTTTGAAAGTATAAACTCCGGTATCGTTTTTCTGTTGTGGATTTACCGCGCTCATTACTGCCATCAATTCTTTTGGAACAGTAACCTTAGCATTATAGGTAAAGCGAACACTTGGGGAATCCTGGCACGGAATCCAGGTGCGTGACCAGATGCTTTCGCCCTGAGAAAACACAAAAGGTTTCTTTTTGTCAGCGGTTTGTTCAGGCTTTAACCATTGCAGTGCTACACCATCTTTGGTTGTGTTGTAATAGATGTTGACTTTTGTTGTGTTGGATTCAATAGTAATATGGAGTGGTTTGCCGTGTAAAGCAACTTCCTTTCCTAATTCAAATTTGGTTTCCTTTTCGTCATCGCCTAAAGTAACTTTGGTTATATTCAAAGTGTTTTCATCAAAAATGATTTCGTTTCCTTTGGAAGTGTTTTCTATTGTCCAGGATGCTTTTCCGGAAATGGTTTGCGTATTAAAATCGACTTTAATATCCAGGTCCAGATGTTTGGCAATTGCTTCGTTTGGATTTGAAAAGGAATGTACATCTTTTACTAGTTGATGTTTTGGAGCAGTTTGCTTCGCCTGTTCGGTGGTGCTTGGGTCTTTTTTTTGGCAGGATGTGGCTAGAGCAATGCTAAGCAGGAGTAAACCAATCTTCTTCATATTGTATTTATTTATTTAAAAAATCCCGTTTTGAAATTTTCAAAGCGGGATTGTTATTAGTTCCCTCGACTATCTCAGGATGACATTTGGTTATGCCAGCATCGTAACCGGGTTTTCCAAATACTGTCTTAGGGTCTGAAGGAATTGTGCTCCTGTCGCCCCGTCAACCGTTCTGTGGTCGCAGGCTAGTGTAAGCATCATAGTGTTTCCAACTACAATCAGGCCGTTTCTTACTACCGGTTTTTCTTCGATAGCACCAACTGATAAGATAGCTGAGTTTGGCTGATTGATGATAGAAGTGAATGACTGGATGCCGAACATTCCTAAATTAGAAACAGTAAACGTACTTCCTTCCATTTCGGATGGTTGCAGTTTTTTAGATTTTGCTTTGCCGGCTAAATCCTTTACGTTTCCGCCAATTTGCGTTAGCGACATTTGATCTGTAAATGGTAATACCGGAACCACCAATCCGTCTTCAACAGCTACAGCAACGCCTATATTCACATGGTGATTGATGATGATTGCATCAGCCTGCCATTGGGTGTTTACTTTTGGATGCCGCTTTAATGCCATTGCACAGGCTTTGATAACCATATCATTGAAAGATACTTTCGTATCCGGAATGCTATTTATTGCGGCGCGGGATTTTATCGCTTCATCCATAAAAATTTCCACGGTTAAATAGAAATGTGGCGCGGTGAAGATTGACTCTGAAAGACGAATCGCAATGGTTTTACGCATTTGCGAATTTTTAACCACTTCGGTATCTTTTTCTCCTGCGGGAATAAACGGTCTTACCATAGAAGTTTGCGGCACCTCGACTGCGCTCGGTGTGACAACAGATTGTGTTGTAGAAGGTGTAAAGTTTTCGACATCACTTTTAGTAATGCGTCCATTTTCTCCTGACCCGTTTATTTGTGAAAGATTGATTCCTTTATCTTTTGCAATTTGTTTTGCTAATGGAGAGGCGAAAATTCTGTCAGAGTTTTCAGTTGTCGGTTGTTGGTTTTCAGTTGATGGTTGTTGCACCTCGACTGCGCTCGGTGTGACAGCCTCTGTAGACCCGCCGCCGTTTTTAAAGTTTTCGGCAACACCTGAAATATCTGTTCCTGCCGGACCAATTATGGCTAAAACGCTGTCAACAGTTGCCGATTGTCCTTCTTGAATTCCGATGAATAATAAAGTCCCTGAGTTAAAGGATTCAAATTCCATTGTAGCTTTATCAGTTTCGATTTCGGCCAAAATATCACCTTCTTTTACTTCATCGCCTACTTTTTTCAACCATGCTGCCACAGTTCCTTCAGTCATTGTGTCGCTTAAGCGAGGCATGGTTACTACTATAACTCCTTTTGGTAAAGAAGCTGTTGTCGGTTGTGCGTTGTCGGTTATCGGTTTTGATTCTACTAGAGCTTCCGCAGGTTTCTCTTCAGATTTTATTTCTGTAGCAGCCAGAGCCGAACCTTCTGAAATCATTCCCGAGATATCTTCTCCTTCTTTTCCAATGATGGCTAAAAGGGAATCTACTGCGGCGGTTTCACCTTCCTTAATCCCTATGTATAATAATGTACCGGAATTAAAGGATTCAAATTCCATGGTAGCTTTATCCGTTTCGATTTCAGCTAAAATATCGCCTTCTTTTATAATATCGCCTTCTTTTTTCAACCAGGTTGCAACTGTTCCTTCGGTCATCGTATCGCTCAAGCGGGGCATTGTGATTTTAGTCGCCATAATTATAGTCTGTGAGGGATGAAAGGATAATTTTCTTGTTCGTAAACTACGTCATACAATTGCTGTGCTTCAGGGAAAGCAGACTCTTCGGCGAATGTGACACATTCTTCTACTAAATCTTTTACTCTTTCATCAATGATTTCAATTTCTGCATCTGTAGCATAATTTTTTTCTTTGATGATGTCCAGCACTTGTGTGATTGGGTCAATTTTTCTGTATTCTTCTACTTCTTCTTTTGAACGGTATAATTGTGCATCCGACATAGAGTGACCTCTGTATCGGTATGTTTTCATTTCTAAGAAAGTTGGTCCGTCACCACGACGTGCTCTTTCCATAGCTTCGTGCATCGCTTCCGCAACTTTTACAGGATTCATTCCGTCAACTGGTCCGCATGGCATTTCGTAGCCCAAACCTAATTTCCAGATGTCTGTGTGATTGGCAGTTCTTTCTACCGAAGTTCCCATAGCGTAACCGTTGTTTTCACAAATAAAAACTACTGGTAACTTCCATAGCATTGCCATATTGAAAGCTTCGTGAAGTGAGCCCTGACGCGCAGCACCATCACCAAAATAGGTAAGCGTTACACCGCCAGTGCTGAAATATTTATCGGCGAAAGCCATACCCGCACCCACAGGAATCTGAGCACCAACAATACCATGACCGCCATAAAATCCGTGTTCTTTTGAGAAGATGTGCATTGAACCACCCATTCCTTTGGAAGTTCCGGTTACTTTTCCAAGTAGTTCCGCCATTACTTTTCGTGGGTCAACACCCATTCCGATTGGCTGAACGTGATTACGATAAGCGGTAATCATTTTATCTTTTCCACCTAAGTTCATAGCGTGTAATGCACCCGCTAAAACGGCTTCCTGACCATTGTATAAGTGTAGAAATCCTCTAACTTTTTGTTGAATATAAAGTGCTGCAAGCTTGTCTTCAAACTTTCTCCAAAGCAGCATGTCTTCGTACCACTTTAAATAAACTTCCTTTGTTACTTCTTTCATTTTTTACTTTTTGCTAAAGCGTTATAAGTTGTAATTATATTTCAACGCAAAATAGTTCACTCACACACAAATTTGCGCCCCGAAGGTTCGTGAGCAAAAGTAAAACATTCCGTGTAAGAAGTAAAATTTAAAGGGGTAATTTTTTACAGCTAAAGGAAGTTTTTGTCGAAGGTAAGGGGCAATAAATTTTTAATCGAATCTGATTTATAAATTTCACCACTTTCTCCCATAAAATAAATTTCTATTGGTGCGTTTTGCTTGAATTCATATTCAGAAATAGATTGTCTGCAACCGCCACAAGGTGGAATTGGAGTAAGAGTAGGATTTGTATCCGAAGCTGCGGAAATTGCCATTTTTATAATTGTAGCTTCCGGATAAATCGCATTTGAGTGAAAAATTGCTACTCTTTCAGCACAAAGTCCGGAAGGGTATGCCGCGTTTTCCTGATTGGAACCTAAAACAACTTTCCCATTGTCTAAAAGTAATGCGGCACCAACCCTGAATTTTGAATAAGGAGCATACGCATTTTTTCTAATTTCTATGGCTTGTTGCATTAATGACTGAACATCCTGAGGAAGCTCTTCAACGGAATGAAATGCGGTTAGCGAGGTATTGATTTCTATTTTTTTCATTTAACTATCGGGGAAAAAAAATCCAAATCTCATTTTTGAGATTTGGATGTTATTTTTATAATTTAGCACTACTAATAATCTTCGTATTTGTCGCCAAAGGCAAACGATAATGAGAAACGAAGTGTGTTTTCTAATGGGTTTTTCACTTTTGATGCTGAGAATAAATACGATACATCGACTTTAACTACGTTGTATTTGAAGCCCGCTCCAAGTGAGAAAAATTTTCTGGCTCCTTTTATTGGGCTTTCATGGAAATATCCTAAACGAAAAGCAAATGAGTCCTGATATAAATATTCTGTCCCAACAGAATAGGTAAACTCTTTTAGTTCTTCGCTGAAGCCTCCGGGCGCATCTCCAAATGAGGAAAAGATACCGGAAACCCAGTTGATTTTGTTATACTTAGCTCTATTAGATGTATTTTCATCATTAGCAGCAGTTACGTTGGCTGCATTTGTTGCGTTAGCAGCAGCTATTTCTTCAGGGTCAGTGTTATTTCCATTACCATTTGAATCAACTGGCGCAACTGAAACAGGGTCTACTCTATAAGGAGGAGTTGGTACTAAAAGTTTTGCAAACTCAACGCTTACAGATACTTTGTTGAAATCGTCAAGTATAAAATCATAACCAGCACCAATTCTCATGTTGGCTGGAAGGAAGTTGGCACTGTTATCGTCAGAGGCTCCAGCATCATAATTAATTTTAGGTCCCATATTTTGGAAATTAAAACCAAGTCGCAAACGGCCATTAAAACTTGAGAAAGCTGCTTCTTCACCTACATAATAACCTGCGACATCAACAGCAAAAGAACTAGCGGGTTTGGAATCGGTGGACTCGCCTGAAGGAATTCTTAAAGCAGAACGAATATATCTTCCGGCAATTGCCATGGAAAATCGCTCACTTAATTTCAAAGAATATGAACCATCAAATGCTAATTCATTTGGCTTAACAATTTGCGCAGGATCCTCTGCATTTTGTCTTAATTCGATTTCACCTAAACCAAAATAGCGTAAGCTAACTGCAAATGCACTTCTTTCATTTATTCTGTTATAATAGGTCGCTTGTCCCAATGAAATATCGTTAACTAAGTTAGTTAAATAAGGCGTGTAACTTGCTGTAAAGCCTTGTTTGTCTGTGGCAAATGCATATTTTGCAGGATTCCATTGTTGTGAGAAAGCATCTGTAGAAGTAGCAACTCCCTGGTCTGCCATACCGGCAGCGCGTGCATCAGCAGCTACTAGAAGAAACGGAACGCCCGTAGTAATAACCCGGCTATCTTGAGTACTTCTTTGTGTTTGTTGTGCAATGATAAGTTGTGAGGTTAATATAAATAAGATTGCGATTTTTTTCATTTTCATTTTTATAAAGGTTAACAAAGATACTATTTTCCTATAGGATTACAAGTTTTTCTATTCTTTCTGCTTTTTTGTTCGATAAAGTGGACTTTACTGTTAATTTATAGACATATACACCTTTCCCAATACGGTCTCCGAAATCATCTTTGCCATCCCAGGTTATGTCTCTCGACAGAAAACCATCTGTGGTGACTGTTTGATTTTTGGTCCAGACAATTTTACCAGTGATGGTCATTACCTGCACCTGGACATCCAATGGTTCAAATGGCCTGTTGTGGGAAAACCAAAATTCGGTATAACTCACAAAAGGGTTTGGGTAATTTAATACATGTTCGAGGGCAATGTTTTCATCACCAACCACTACAAATTGAATTTCGGAGGTTATTGGATTATTATAAACATCCCAAGCTTTAAAAGTAATTGTATGTAAACCAACCGCTAAATTCCGTAACGGAAAATAAACCCTGCCTTTTGTGTAATCATCCAGTTCAGTTTGATAATAATCATTCATGATGTAAGGTTTTGTTTCATCACCGTCAAGGATACCGACGATATCATGACCAATTCCACTTGCCGTATTTATTCCATGTTCGTCTTCGAGTTTGGCCAGAAAAAAAGGAGATTCATTTGTAATACCACCATTAACAAAAGTTTCATCATTCATATAAAGCTTTACCGTTGGGCCTGTATTATCAGCAACAGCGCTTGTGTTGATTCCTCCAATTTTAATATCTGTATTGTAACCTGCTTTGTCTAAATGAATCTGATTTCTTTTGGCGTAAAAACTAATTCTTCCGTTGCCAACAGGAATCCTGATATCTCTTGGAACTACAAATCCGAATTCAAAATTTCCACTTGTAATAGAAGCATTTCCCCTAAAAATAGTTTCCCCCAAATTTGTAAAAGTCATTGATGGACTATTGTTGTCATTGTTGAGCGTAGTGCGTATTACGTTTTTATCAAATATATTAACTGATAAGTCACCGTTATATGTTGGCAATGGATTATTATTTTCGTCTAAAACTTCTCCGGCTAATTTAACAAAAGCCAAGGATTGTAAGTCAGCTATTGGTCCAGTAATTGGCATGTCATTTACTTTAGTCAAAACCACTTTTGGACGAGGAATTGCCAACATTAAGGCTGGATCGCCCAAGTAAAACACCACGTTGCTGGCGGTAGTTGAGCTAAAGTTTTTGGCAAGGCGAAGCGCTTCTGCAATGGTTGTATAATTGTCGCTACCGTACGAAAATAAATATTCAGAAAGCTTGTCATTAAATACTTCTGCATTTCCCTGATCTATAGAACGAACGGTAGTTATCATTGATATAGCACCACCTCTTGGATTCCAGTAGGTGTATTCGCCGGCAGTTGGACGATAGGGGTTATCAAATCTCGAAAAATCGCAAGTAATCGTTATAAAAAGTGGGTATTTGTATCGGTTACTCAAGTTTTGGCCATCTGATTTTTCCCAAATTCGTTCACCGGATAAACCATCTTCACCACCATGTCCTAAATAATTGAACACTAACGCACCTTTTTCAAAAGCAGCAAAAATTTCTTCTCTTGCTTTTGGGTATCGTTTTCCTCCGGCTGAAGTTTCCTGCTCATACGAATCAAGCAATATTTTTTTGAAATTGATAAATGGTTTTTGGGCAACCAGAACATCAGTAAGATTGTTTTGCTTTAGCTGCAATGTCGCATCAGAAGGTTTGTCTGAATCATCAGCTATGGCGACATAATTGGTTCGCCAGCTACCATAAGATTTCAAATCATTGTATTCAATTACTTTGTTTACCATTTCATCGGCCTGTTGGGTTGTACTCACAATCATTCGTCCGACAGCAATATCAATTCCACCTAAATCAAAAGTGATGTTGGTACTGCCATTAAATGAGGTATTTCCATAATCTAATCGGCCTTCGTCGTCATCCATCATTCCAAAAAAATCATCAGATGCAAATGACGATTGTGATTCGGTATAACTGTTTAATGCCTGATATATCGGGACGATATTGGTGTTATTGGGAATGCGGTCTTTAAAATCATAGGATGCGTCTCCAAAAAGGTTTACATATTTTACACGTTCTCCTATTGGAGCATTGAAATAAACATATTTCACAAAATTTCTAATCGCACCGATATCTTGTTTTCCGGATGCAAATTCGGGATAAATGCTTTCCAGATTTACTACTTTCACATTCAAATTGGAATAACTTCGATGAAAAGCAGCTAATTTTTCGGCTTGAATATTTAAAAATTTCGGGGTAATAATTAAATAGTCAATTTTCTGCCACTGCCCCTGAGCATTATTAAAAACGGTCCCTTTTAAATTTTGGTTATCCACTTTTGATTTCGAATCTTTTGATGGCGTATAATAATCGGAATTGTCAATGGCGACATATTTCCGAATTTCTCCCATATACGATTTAAATGAAAACGCGCTGGACGATGTGTTTTCTACTTTGGTTACGTTAAACCTATCGGTGATGTCCCAAATTTGGGAGATTGATGACGCATTTGAAAGCTGGTATTCGCCAACACCTGTTAGCGAAGCTGCCTGGTCAAATTGAAATTTAAATTGTTTTCCGAATGCCTGAAGATTTCTCTTGGCTTTAATGTTGATGTAATCTAAATAGCCTCTCGAACTTGGCACGCCACCATTATCAAAAGTTACTTTGATGGTAACATCTTCGGTAGATACATTGGCATTTGAAAAAAAATTCTTTTCTATAATTAGGGCATCGCTACTACTTCCGGGATCGAGAGAGATATTTCCAACCAATTGGGAGTTGGCTTCTATTTTAAAATTATTGGTAGTCGAAGTTACGGCAGCAACATGCGTTCTTATTTCAATAGGCGATGAGGTTACAATATTTGGAAATTTAAATTGAAAATCCTGTACGTTGTCAACGCTAAAGCCTTCGCCAAACCAAATTCTGCCTAATTTTTCAACATTTACTTCGTCAATTTCGTGAAACTGATAATCGTCAAAAGTGGTTATAGGTGTTGCAACTCCTGTTGGTTGTGTTATATCAACAATTCGCTTTCCAACATCACCTTGCGTTGTTACATAATAATAGGATTTATCAGCATAGATGTTTAAGCTGCTTTTGTAATCGTCACTCCAGGTATCCATACCTTCTGCATAAAAGAGAATAAAATCCGGGCTATCAAAAACGCCATCGCTTTCGCCGATAACCTGAATGGCGTTTTCGGTTAAATCGATAGGGTAGTCCACAGAGTTCAGTAGCGGTAGCATTCTTCCGCCATTGCCATAGATTTTTATTTTTCGTGGGTCAACATTGGTATCAAGTCCTAAACTTTGAAGAAAGCTTTTGGTTATTTTGTACACTCCTGATTTTTGAACATAGAACCGATACCAATTCCCAGTGCTTAAAACAGAGTTTTCGATGGCGGTAATATTGTTAGGAGCTTGTGCCTTTGCCGCGTTTTGTGGAACTGTATAGTTAAATGAAATTAGTTTTTTAAAAGAGTTTCCTTCCTTAACTATAGGCGTAAGCGTAATTTTCCCATAATACTTGTCTCTGGCATTATAGCTTTTAAAAGTCGATTTAAAACTGGACGGAATATTTTTTTTGGAAATATCTCCAAGCTGGCTTTCGAGAATAGGTTCAAATACAAGATTGGTTATTTGAATTCCATTTTCACTCACCTTATTGTTTAAGGACATTGTCAAAGAAAAAGATACCGTTTTGGAATAAACATCGAACTCGTAGTTTTGAGGATTAAACTGAGGAACCATATACGACATTCGGCCATAAGACAATTCTTTCTTGTCTGTCCAATTCACTGAAACGTTTCCCTGATCTTGGGCAATGGCTAAGAATGTGCTCAAAAGCAGTAAGCAAAAAGTAATAATCCTTCTCATAAGTATACAGTAAACGGATTTTTTCGAAAATTAGTATAAAAAAACAAAAAAATATTTTTTTTGAGACAAAATACAATAAAACTATTAATTTTGCGTTATATATAAAATCCGCTTAGGGAGCGAATTCAGTATTAATTAAAAAAAGTTGTTGCAATTTAATGGTAAATACTTATATTGCGCCTCGAAATTTATACCTACTATGAATATGAAAGTAAACAAAATTATAGCAGTAAAATTATTACTATCATTAGTGATAATGGTCGGTTTTACGAGTTGTAGTAAAAAGTCTGAATCAAAAGGCGGTTCAAGAGCAACCGGTTGGAAAATCAACGATAAAAAGGGAGGTTTTCAATATGCTTCAAAATTTAAAAAACAAGCAACGGGACCAGGTTTAGTTCTGGTTGAAGGTGGGACATTTACCATGGGTAAAGTTCAGGATGATGTGATGCATGATTGGAATAATACGCCAAATCAGCAACACGTGATGTCTTTCTACATGGACGAAACTGAAGTAACCAATATGATGTATATGGAATACTTAAATTGGCTAAAAACAGTTTTCCCGCCAGAACAGGAAAATTATAAAAACATATATGAAGGTGCTTCTCCGGATACCTTAGTGTGGAGAAATAGATTGGGATATAATGAAACGATGACAGAAAACTATTTGAGACATCCGGCTTACGCTGAATATCCTGTAGTTGGAGTTAACTGGATTCAGGCGACGGAATTTGCGAAATGGAGAACGGAGCGTGTAAACGAAAAAATTCTTGAAGACCAACGTTATTTGAAAAAAGATTCCAAAGTTACAGATATGACCGCTGACAAAGTTTTCAGTACCGAGGCTTATCTTGCTTCGCCATCTACTGCAAAAGGGGGAGATGAAAAACTTGTTTTGAAAAAAGGTAAAGGAAGAGGAACTGCTCCAAAAGCAAGTAGTACTCCTGGCGCCAATAACACAGCTGGTAATAGCGCTAAAAATGTATATGCGCAAAGAACTTCCGGTTTGTTTTTACCTGAATATAGATTACCGACTGAAGCGGAGTGGGAATATGCTGCTGCTGCTGATGTAGGACAAAGAGAATACAACGCCTACAAAGGGCAAAAGAAATATCCTTGGTCCGGAAGTTATACACGTTCAGGAAAAAGACAGGTTAGAGGTGATCAATTGGCTAACTTTAAACAAGGAAAAGGAGATTACGGTGGAATTGCCGGATGGTCTGATGACGGTGCGGATATCACTAACAAAGTTAAATCATATCCTCCAAACGATTTCGGATTGTATGATATGGCAGGAAACGTAGCAGAATGGGTTGCCGATGTTTACAGACCTATTGTAGATGATGAAGCAAATGATTTCAATTACTACAGAGGTAACGTTTACATGAAAGACAAAATTGGTGAAGACGGTAAAGTAGAATTAGTTACTGCTGAAACCCAAAAATTTGATACTTTATCAAACGGTAAAATTGTATCTAGAAATTTCCCTGGACAAATTGCGCAAGTTCCGGTTGATGATAAAGAAACTTATTTGAGACAAAACTTTGACAAATCAGACAACAGAAACTATCGTGATGGTGATAAACAATCAACAAGATATTTCAAATTTGGTGGTTCAGAAGAAGGTGATGAAAAAGGTAAATTGAGAGACGACCAAAGAATGTACGATTCTCCTAAACATAATGTATCTACTGATAGTTTAGGGAATATGGTTAAAAAATATGACCATTCAAATAAGCGTACCACTTTAGTAAATGATGATGTTAGAGTTTACAAAGGAGGTTCCTGGAGAGACAGAGCGTATTGGTTAGATCCTGCACAAAGAAGATATTATCCACAAGACATCGCAACAGATTACATCGGATTCAGATGTGCTATGTCAAGAGTAGGTGCAAAAGCTGATAAAAAGAAAAGAGCAAGAAACTAGTTTTTAGTTTTATGAATAATAACAAAAAAGCCCTATTTTTAAGGGCTTTTTTATTTTAACTATTTTGCGAAATGACCATTCAGAATATTCATGATTTATTTTTAAAATGCAGCAAAGTTTCAATCGATACAAGAAAGATTGAACCTAACTCTTTTTTTGTGGCCATCAAAGGAGAACGTTTTGACGCTAATACTTTTGCCAAAGAAGCATTAGAAAAAGGAGCAAGTTATGTTGTCATTGATAACGCCGACTATTATATTGATGACAGAACAATTTTGGTGGAAAATAGTTTAGCAACGCTTCAGGAGTTGGCAAAATTTCATAGACAATATTTAAAACTCCCTGTCATTGCCTTGACAGGAAGCAACGGAAAAACCACGACAAAGGAATTAATCAATGTCGTTCTGTCAAAAAAATTCAATACAAAAGCCACAATTGGAAATTTAAACAATCATATTGGAGTTCCGTTAACTCTCCTTTCTTTTACCAATAAAACTAAAATGGGCATTGTAGAAATGGGCGCCAATCACCAAAAGGAAATAGAATTTTTATGCGAAATTGCCCAGCCCGATTATGGTTATATTACCAATTTTGGCAAAGCGCATCTCGAGGGTTTTGGTGGAGTAGAAGGTGTGATAAAAGGGAAGAGTGAAATGTATGCTTATCTAAAATCTAATGATAAGTCTGTTTTTGTAAATCTTGATGACGAAATTCAAAACCATAAAACTATAGATTTCAATAGAATTACCTTTAGCCAAAATAATCAAAGTGCGAGCGTTTTTATAAAAGATGTTACGGCAAATCTTTTTGTTAAAATTGAAACACTTGGAGTTGAAATCAATTCTCATTTAATTGGATTCTACAACGCTAATAATATAAACGCGGCAATTACAATAGGAAACCATTTTGAAGTTCCCACAGGTGACATAAAAGCCGCAATTGAAGATTATATTCCCGAAAACAATCGTTCTCAATTACTAAAAAAAGGCTCTAACGAAATCATCCTTGATGCTTATAACGCCAATCCAAGCAGTATGATGGTTGCCTTGGAAAACTTCATTCAATTAGACAAAAGGAACAAATATATTATCATCGGCGATATGTATGAGTTAGGTGTAGAAAGCCTTGCTGAACATAAAGCCATTGTTGATTTTTTGGATCAAAACAGTTCTTTTGAATGTCATTTTGTTGGCAAGGATTTTTTTGCAAACGGTATTCAAAATGAGCACTTCCATTTTTATAATACATTTGAAGAATTTGCCCAATATCTTTCTTCGGTAAAATTGGAAAATCGGACACTTCTTATTAAAGGTTCCAGGGGAATGGCTTTAGAGCGAGCATTGGAGTTTCTGTGAAACTACTGGAGATTTTAAGGGATTAGCTACGCTGTTCCCAAGTGGTTTGACTTGCACAACAAACCAAACTTGTTTGCAACAAGTTTTAATTTTATAACGGTTTACAAAGCGAGCTTCTGACACCGCCATAAAATAAAAAAACCGAAACGTTAGTTTCGGTTTTTTTTGTGGGCGATGAGATTTGAAATTAAAAGGAGGAAGCCCAGTGGGCTTCAGGTAAACAGCTTTAGCTTGTAAATGTAACTGGGATTAGCTACGCTGTTCCCAAGTGGTTTGCCCTGCACAACAAAACCAAACTTGTTTGCAACAAGTTGTTTTTTTATTTTATAACGGTTTACAAAAGCGAGCTTTTGACGCCGCCATAAAATAAAAAAACCGAAACGTAAGTTTCGGTTTTTTTTGTGGGCGATGAGGGATTCGAACCCCCGACCCTCTCGGTGTAAACGAGATGCTCTGAACCAACTGAGCTAATCGCCCTAATGCGAGTGCAAATATAGACTACTTTTTTAATATTGCAAACATATTCGATAAAAATTATAAAATTTCTGCAACTACAAATGTGCTTCCGCCAATATAAATTAGGTCATTACTATTTGCATTTTCTATAGCAACCTGATAAGCATTTGATACAGAAATGTATGTTTCGCCGATAAGATTAAAGTCCGCTGCTTTTTCTTTTAAAATTATTTCGTCTAATCCTCTCGAAATATTTGGTTTGCAAAAATAATAAATAGCTTGTCTAGGAAATAATGGCAGAATTTCATCGAGGTTTTTGTCATTGACCAATCCCAAAACAATATGTAACCGTTTGTAGTGCTCCTTTTTCAATTGATTTATGACTATTGTCAATCCGTGAGCATTATGCGCAGTATCGCAAATAATCTTTGGATTGTCTCCCAGTTGTTGCCATCTGCCTTGTAATCTTGTATTTTTAACCACATTCAAAAAGCCATTTTTAATGTCGGTTTCAGATACAGATAGTAACTCGTTGCCCCGCAATACTTTTAGGGTTTGCAAAACAGTTTTCTTATTTTGAATTTGATAATCGCCAAGCAAGGCAGATGGGTAATCCTCTTGTATTAAATCGGAAGCAAAATATATTTCGGAATTGGTTTCTTTGGCTTTGACCAGAAATACAGGTTTAGTTTCAGCAGTATATTCGCCAATAACCACAGGAATATTTGGTTTGATAATGCCGGCTTTTTCAAAAGCAATGGCTTCCAGCGTGTTTCCCAAAAATTGAGTATGATCAAGTCCGATATTGGTAATAACCGAAATTAATGGAGTAATGATATTAGTTGAGTCCAATCGGCCTCCCATTCCGACTTCAATAATATTGATGTCAGTTAGTTCGGCTACGAAATACTCAAAAGCCAATCCGACGCTCATTTCAAAAAAACTCAATTCATTGGCTTCGAAAAACGGTTTGTTTTTATTTATAAAATCACAAACATAATCTTCGGAAATAGGTATTCCGTTGATGGCAATTCTTTCGCGGTAGTCTTTTAAATGAGGCGAAGTATATAAACCGACTTTATACCCGGCTTCCTGTAAAACCGATGCCAATAAATGTGAAGTAGAACCTTTTCCATTGGTTCCCGCCACGTGAATGCATTTCAGGCGAAGTTCCGGATTTCTCAAATGTCTGGCTAACAAAACAGTATTGGTAATGTCCTCTCTATACGCTGTGGCACCTTGTGCTTGATACATCGGCAATTTGTTAAACATCCAATTGAGTGTTTCTTTATAGTTCATAATTTTCGGAAAAAATTGGCGGTCAATATACTTTTATACGTTTTTTTTCGTTTATATTGTGATGCGTATTCGAAAGCACAAAATTGAAATTATTTTCAGAATTAATTGCCATAAATCAGATAAATATGATAAGCACGTTTTTACAATTACAAGCTGACACTTTAGCTCAAGCGCTTCCTACAGTAGATAAAGCAAATGCTGCTTTAACCAATGAAGTTTCGGTTTTGGAATTTATTTTTAAAGGTGGTCTGTTCCTAATCCCAATTGCCATTTTGTTATTCTATACCATCTACCTCGTTTTTGAGCGCTATTTGTATATCCACAAAGCAGCTAAAATCGATAATCATCTGATGAAAGATATTCGTAATCATTTGAATAATGCTAACATTGAAATGGCAGTTTCTTCGGCCGAAAGAACGGGTAACTCTCAAGGAGCAATCATAAAAGAAGGTGTGCTAACAATTGGGAGGCATATTGGGGAAATAGAATCAAATATGGAACGTGCGACTAATATCGAAATTGGCTATATGGAAAAGAAATTAGGACAATTAGGCCTGATTGCCGGTATTGCACCAACATTAGGTTTTATCGGAACTATTTCCGGAGTTATTAAAATCTTCTATAGTATTTCGGTAACGGAAGACATTAGTATCGGAAATATTTCAGGAGGATTATATGAAAAAATGATTAGTAGTGGAGCCGGTTTGATAGTTGGGATTATTGCCTACAGCGCTTATCACTTATTCAATGGAAAAATTGATGCGTTTTCATTATCCATCCAAAAACAAATATTAGAATTTGTAAATATAATTCAAAGACCAAATGGCAATAAAGCGAAATAAACGATTTCACGCAGAAGTCGCCACATCCTCTTTGAGCGACATTATGTTTTTCCTGTTGCTGTTTTTCTTAATCATCTCAACATTGGCAAATCCAAATGTTATCAGAATGACATTGCCAAAATCGAAAACCAACGAGAAGACAAACAAGCAACTTATTACATTATCTGTAACCGAAGAAAAAAGATATTTCATTGACAAAGAGGAAGTGCTTTTGGAACAATTGGAATCCCGATTACTTGAATTAATGGATCCCGAAAAGCAACAAACGGTAATAATTAGAATTCCGGCTACGATGCAGGTGCAAGACCTGGTTGATGTATTGCAAATAGGAGTGAAGAACAAACTGAAGTTTGTGATAGCCACGAGTCCGAAATAAGCTTTATAAAATTAAATAATTTAGCATATGAAACTGAAAACTTTACTTTTGATGGCATTTGTAACGGTATCAACTTTTGCGCAGGAAACCGAATTTAAATTTTCGAAAGAAGGACTAACCGATTTTATTGTAACCAATTATGATGGATCTGCGAAAGATACGTACAACAGAGCATTAGCATGGGTCAAAGACACCAGCAAAAAAAGCTTTGTAAACTTCGTTGTGGTTTCCTCTGTCGAAAACGAAAATGAGAAACTTGTTATTGAAGGCGTGAAGCAAAATTTTATTTGCAGTAAGGCCGGAGGGACAAATGTGTGCACATTCGCCACCTTTACCATTGCCATCACTTTTAAAGATGGAAAATACAAATTGGAAGCTGTTGGCTTAAGTGAAAAAGCCAATAATTCCATTAATACTGTTGTCCACAATCTGGATGATTTTTCAGAGTATTATGATAAGGATGGTACGTTGAAAAAATATAAAGATGAGGTTCCCGTGGCTTATGAATCACTTTTTAATGATTTGAATAAAAGCCTGATTGCCTTTATGGATAAGAAGAAGAAAGCAGAAAACTGGTAAATCTTATTTAAACTTAAAAGAAACCCGTCTCGTTTTTGGAGCAAGATGGGTTTTTGTAATTAATAGTTTCTCGTATATGTTGTTTTTTCCTTTAAGATTACCGATTCGGTTCCGTCGTTTATTTTGAACTTAGTTTTTAGGGTTTCAGGTTTATCTATTCGTTGGATAAAAACCATAAAATGTAAATGCGGTCCATTGGACCAGCCTATATTTCCGCTGTAGCCTATTAAATCATTTTCCTTAACAACATCCCCTTCTTCCACAGCTGCTCCGTTTTGTTTTAAATGAACGTATTGCGAAAAGGTACCGTCGTTATGATACAGCAGGATATAATTGTTAAAGGCGGCACAGCTTCTGACTCCACAATTTTGATTATTGTTTTCAACCACCTTTACTACGATTCCGTCTCTGGCTGCGAGGATACTTGTTCCAACCGGCATTGTGAAGTCAAGTGAATTTTCATTTTGATGCGAAAAGCTTCCATTATACCCTTGGAAAATAGAAAACGAACTTCCCTTTTGAAACGGAAGGGAATAGTTGTAATCGATAGGATTGGTGATGGTGCTATCTCCATAGTTGACCTTAGATTTTGTGGTAAAGCCACCACCGCTATTGGGTTTGACTTGTTCAAGTGTAGTGATAACAAACCCTTTTGTCTTAGCCGGGACAACAAAAATTTTGTGATTGCCATTGGACGATGAAAGGTTTGTAAGTTTGAAGTCTATCAGCATGGAAATTGGACAAAACTCATCGTTGTCTGCTAAAACCTTATATCCGTTTGCGGTTTTCTCGTGGTAAAGATTTTTTTTAATCTGCGAAAAACAGGGAATAGTGAAGGTTAATAATAAAACAAAGATTATTGATTTCATAGAAATTAGTTCAGGCTGAAGGTGTAAATTATTTTTCCGACCTGGGTTTCCGGCGCATTACTGTCGGCTTGCCATTTTGTATTCATTGCAGCAATCTTAGCTTGGTCGAGTAAGCATCTTGCGGTGTTAGTTGTTCCCTGAACTCCGGCTGTCACACTTACCGTATTTCCATTTCTGTCAACTGTTACCTGAACTGCGACCCGGCCTTGCTCCTGACAGGTATAATCCGGTTGGGGTTTGTTTAGCGCTTTTCGATTACCCAATGAATAGCCTGAACCGCTTCCGTTTCCACCACCATTTCCTGAACCTGTCCCGGTGCCCGTCCCTGAACCTGTCCCTGTTCCATTGCCAGAGCCTTTTCCGCCACCAGTCCCTGTGCCGCTTCCGTTCCCGTAATAACCGTTTGAATCTAAATTACCACTTGCGCTTCCTTTATTGCCGTTTTTAGTATCATTACCATCACCACCTTTATTGCCTAGAATACTCGATAGAGCATCATTCGCATTTTTAGAAACCTTTGGTTTTACTACGGCCGGTTTTACATCTTTTTTAACCGGAACCGGAGTCTTGACATTGTCTTTCTTTGGCACAACAACATTGTCGTCTGCGTTATCATCTGAAAGCACATCCTCATCCGGGGTAGTCGCTGAGGCTGCTTTAACCTGTTCTTTTACGTTTAAGACTTCACTTTTGTAATTATCGCCCATGCCAAAATCGCTATCGCCAAAATTCATCTCGATGCCGCCACCGCCACCACCGCCCATGATTTTCATGTCAGCAGGAGGCCAAAAACGCAATAGGAAAAGTAAAAGAATTAATAAAGCATATACCACTGTTGTAAGGGCTAACGATTTTTTGTCATCTTGAGATAGTTCAAAACTCATGGCTTTTTGTTTTGTTCGTTAATAGATATAACGCTTAAAAATACAAATTATTGTGTAATAGCAACGTATATTTTTTATTAGACAAGTTGTTTCAGGGCAATTTCAAAAGCAGTAGCGCTGATGTTTTTTTTGTCTGCATTCAAATTGTGTGCCTTTTCTAATGCTCCCTTTATTATTTCCGAAATATCAGAAAAGATAGCTTCGTCGGTCATTTGGACTTTTTTCTCCATAAAATAAGCAAAGACCCTTGCCATGCCACAGTTTGAAATAAAATCAGGAATCAAACTTACTTTGCTGTCGGTTTCTTCCATAATGCTGCCAAAGAAGATTTCTTTGTCTGCAAAAGGCACATTGGCACCACAGGAAATTACTTCTAAACCGTTGTTGATCAGATTGTCAATTTGTTCTTTGGTTACCAAACGGGATGCCGCGCAGGGTGTAAAAATATCTGCGCCCAATGTCCATATTTTTTGATTGATTTCTTCAAACGGAATCATATTTTGCGCTACCAGTTTGTTTCGGTCTTTGTTTAAGAACAATCTTTTAATATCATCAAAAGTATAACCTTCTTCGTTTATGATTCCACCATCACGGTCGATTATCCCGATAATCTTTGCGCCCATTTCGGCAAGATAGAAAGCGGCAGCGGAACCAACATTTCCAAAACCCTGAACAATGGCTTTTTTACCCTGTACATCGCCGCCATATATAGTATAATAATGGCGAACGGCTTCGGCAACGCCATAACCTGTAATCATATCTGCAATTGTATATTTACGCAAAACATCCGGAGAGAATTTAGGATTTTCTATTACTTTAACAACACCTTGGCGTAATTGCCCGATGCGGTTGATCTTATCAGCTTCAGTAGGTTTGAAATGTCCGTTGAAAACGCCTTCCTGCGGGTGCCATACACCACATTCTTCCGTGAACGGAATTACTTCATGAATCTCATCGACATTCAAATCACCGCCGGTTCCATAATAACTTTTTAATAATGGAGAAACGGCTTTGTACCAACGTTGCAGTACCCCTTTTTTGCGAGGGTCATTTGGATCGAAATTGATACCCGATTTTGCACCACCAATTGCCGGGCCGGAAACAGAAAATTTAACTTCCATTGTCTTTGCCAACGATAGCACTTCGTTCATGTCCAATCCTTTTCTCATTCGCGTTCCGCCACCGGCAGCGCCACCACGGAGGGAATTAATTACTGTCCAGCCTTCTGCTTCCGTTTCGGAATCTTTCCAGTTGAATACTATTTCGGGTTGTTTATTTTCGAATTTTTTTAATAATTCTTTCATGAGATTAGCGTGTTTGGTGGCGCAAATATAGTGATTCAGAATTGTGTTTTTGATGAAAAGAGAATACGTATCACTCAAAATGTAGTTCCGTCCAAGTAATGCTTCTGCTAACCTAAACACAATCAGATTATATCCAAATCCTGTAAAAGGGGATGTATTGAATATTTCAGATTCAGAAAACGCAAGCTACAGAATTATAAATACTCTAGGACAGCAAGTTGCTAAAGGAACAGTTCAAAATGGTGTAATTGCTGTTTCCGGATTGACCTCAAACCTCTATATGTTAGAACTTGAAGTAAATGGACAAACCGTTGTAAAACGTTTTATCAAGGAATAATCTTGAATTTATAAAATTAAAACGCCGCTCATTGAGTGGCGTTTTTTATTTTAAAATAATTCCCGAAGAATGGTTGTGTTTTGCTCCGGTAACACTCGCTAAAACATTGATTTCGTTTCGTAGTTTCAAAACGCCAAGCAAAGCAAAAATAAGGGCTTCCTTGTATTCTAAAATCTTAGCATCAGGAATAATGATTTCGATTTGAGGTAAATGAAACTGCATTTTTTCCATCAAAAAATCATTATAGGTTCCTCCGCCGGTTGCTAATAGTTTCCCTTCTTTTTTTGGTAGTGCTAAAGCTGTTTGTTGCGCGATGTGTTCGGTAAAAGTTCGCATTTTGTCTTGGTTTGGAATACTATATTTTTCTATTAACGGAAAAACAATTGCTTTTACAAATTCAAATCCTAATGACTTTGGAAACGGTTTTTTGTAATAATCCAACCCGTTTAATTCATTAAATAAATCTGTATTTAGTTTCCCTGATTTTGAAATCATGCCTTTATCGTCATAATCAAATCCTAGTTGATTCGCATAGAAATTCAGAACCGTATTCACAGGTGAAATATCAAAAGCAATTCGGTTGCCATTTTGCTCAAAAGAAACATTAGAAAATCCACCCAAATTCAAACAATAATCATACTTAGCGAACAAGATGCTGTCACCAATAGGAACCAAAGGTGCGCCTTGGCCACCAAGCTCAACATCCTGCACCCGAAAATCACAAACTACGGTTTGATTAAGGATTTTTGCTATTTCAGTAAGATTACCAATCTGAAGTGTAAATCCGTTTTGTGGCTGATGCAGAATCGTATGCCCATGAGAACAAATGGCATCCAGGTTTTTTAAATTATGTTTTTCGATAAAGGTTTTGATAACATTGGCCAAAAGAAACGTATAATCTTGATTCAGTTTCCTTAATTCTTCCTGAGAAAAATCAACCGCAATTTTTAGTTTATTGAGCCAGTTATTGTCATACGAAAGGGTTTCTGTTTCAAGAATAGTAAAATCCCATTTGCCATCAATTATTGAAAAATGTATATGTGCCAAATCGATGCCGTCAAGCGATGTGCCGGACATAACTCCGATAACGTTATAAGTTTCTTTATGCATTGGCTAAATTTACGAAAACGTTTGAAATTTTAACATTATTATCATACTTTTGGACACCAAAATTAAAGAATAGAAACACATAATCTTCACAACTATGGATTTTAATTTAAATGAAGAACAAGTAATGATTCAACAAGCCGCGAGAGATTTTGCAATCGCGGAATTATTGCCTGGAGTAATTGAAAGAGACGAGCATTCAAAGTTCCCAACCGAGCAGGTTAAAATGATGGCGGAATTAGGATTCTTAGGAATGATGGTCGATCCAAAATATGGTGGTGCCGGTTTAGACAGTGTTTCTTATGTTTTGGCCTTGACCGAAATTGCAAAAGTTGATGCTTCGGCTGCGGTTATTATGTCAGTGAACAATTCTTTGGTTTGTGCCGGAATGGAAAAATATTGTTCGGAAGAACAAAAAATGAAATATTTAGTTCCATTAGCAAAAGGGGAAGTTATTGGAGCATTTTGTTTATCAGAGCCGGAAGCGGGAAGTGATGCAAGTTCTCAAAAAACAACCGCGAAAGATATGGGCGATTACTATTTGCTAAACGGAACCAAAAACTGGATTACAAATGGCGCAACGGCTTCGACTTATTTAGTGATTGCGCAAACCGATGTAGAAAAAGGGCACAAAGGAATCAATGCTTTTATCGTTGAAAAAGGCTGGGCAGGTTTTGAAATTGGTCCAAAGGAAAAGAAGATGGGAATCCGCGGAAGCGATACACATTCGTTAATGTTTGCCGATGTTAAAGTTCCAAAGGAAAACAGAATTGGTGCGGACGGATTTGGTTTCAACTTCGCAATGAATGTGTTAAACGGAGGAAGAATCGGTATTGCTTCCCAAGCATTAGGAATTGCAACCGGAGCTTATGAAATGGCATTAAAATATTCTCACGAAAGAAAAGCTTTTGGCAAAGAAATTTTTAAACATCAGGCAATTGCATTCAAATTGGCAGACATGTTTGTGAAAATTACAGCGGCCAAATTGCTGATTATGAAAGCGGCTTGCGAAAAGGATGAAGGAAAAGATATTGCGCACTCGGGTTCAATGGCAAAACTATACGCGTCGGAAATTGCTTTGGAGGTTGCAAACGAAGCAGTTCAAATTCACGGAGGAAATGGCTATGTTGCCGAATACCATGTAGAACGCATGATGCGAGACTCGAAAATTACCCAAATTTATGAGGGAACTTCAGAAATTCAAAGAATTGTAATTTCCCGTGGTTTGGTATAAGATTTTTTCTTTATATTTGATGGATTACTTAAAAATTAAAATTAATACTCACTAAACCCTTTCAGCAATGGAAGGGTTTTTTGGTTAACTTTGATGGGAAATGTAAGTGTTATGAAAAGAATAATCTATTTATGGGTTTTATTTTCTTTTTCAAACTCCTTTTCTCAGCAAAAAAGTGAGGTCAAAGAAAAAAGGGAAATTGGATTAGAAATTCAAAAATATCCAGTGGGTACAATTACTGTTATCACTTATAATTATTTTTTTAAAGAAACTTGGGCGATGCGATTTAGGGTTGGAGGTAATTTTGCTAACAGAAAGGATGAGAGCGGCTTTAATGATGATGAAAAAGCAAATGGTTTTGGTGGTAGTTTTGGAATAAACAAATACGTTCGTTCGGGCAACGGTAATTTTATATTTGGAGCTAACGTGGATGTATGGAACATGTGGACAAAATGGATTGATTATAGTGAGATTCCTCAGAATGGTAAAACATATACATTAGTAATTCAGCCATGGATAAATGCGGGATATTTATACAATTTTTCAAAAAAATTTAATGCCGGAATTTATCTGGGATTTGGAAGAGAAATTAATGTCATTACAGATGGTGAAAATGTTGGACAAGGTTTGATGGGAAGTTTAACGTTATCTGGGAATTATAAATTGAATTAAAAATGTATGAAGAACTAAAATATTGGTATCTCCGCGATCATAAATTATTTTGGACATTGAGTATGTCTCAAATCAAGCAATTATGTATTATTACGGGTTATAAAAAAGCTAAGAAAGGCGATATCATTTATTTTTCTTCTTCAGATGTGCCTCGGGTTTTTTTACTCAAAAAAGGCAATATCAAAATTGTTTCCATTGATGAAGATGGTAACGAAACCATCAAAGATATTATTCAGAAAGGCGATTTGTTTGGCGAACTAGAATTGGATAATGATAGAAATTCCAATGAATATGCCAAAGCCTTAACCGATGAAGTTGCCATTTGCAGTTTCCTGATGTCGGACTTTGAGGATTTATTGTTGCGAAATCCAAACCTGGCGCTTTCGTATACTAAATTCGTCGGTCTGAAAATGAAGCGCCTCAAAAACAGTTATGCCAACCTGGTTTCTAAAGATGCGAAGACACGTCTGCTTAGTTTTCTAAAAGATTGGGCAGAACGCGATGGTAAAAGAGAAGGAAACAGAGTTATTATCGAAAATTACCTTACGCAAAACGATATTGCTCAAATCATTTGTACTTCGCGTCAAACCGCTACATCATTACTAAATGAATTAGAAGAAAATGGTTTGATGCATTATGGAAGAAAAGAGATTATCATTGAGGATGTGAATAAGTTAAAAGATAAATTTTAAGAACAAAAAAATGAAACTAATTATTATTTTTTTATTTTCAACATTTATCACCTATTCTCAAAATCAAAATTTTGAAATAAAAGATACAATCGAAGTTAATAAAGTAAAACTACCTACGTATTTTTTTAATGTTGAAAAGAATAGTCATTCTAATCCAGCAATGGTTTTCATTGTAAATAGTAAAGATTTTGAAAAAATAAAAAAGTTGATTCCAAAATTATATTTTTCAAGAAAACAAGAATACACCGATTTTTATGTTTTAAGCGTTAAAAGTTTAAATGATATTGGTGCGGTTAAGAGCTATCTTAACGAAATTGATTTAGATAGAATGAAAAGGCAAAAGTCCACATTTCTAAGAATTTATGAGTTTGATAAAAACCATCAGAAAATCACTTACACTTCCTTATTTAAAACATTCACTGAGACAATTGATAATGTTTATTATTTGAAATCAGTTGAGGAACTGTGTAAATATATGGTATGTAGAATTAGATAAGCCTTTGAGATAAATAATACAAGTTTTAAACTTTTTCCCACCAAATGTAAACTACCCGACAAATCGCTTTTTCAAACTGTCTTAGTTTTGCTTCAGAATCAAATAATATTAAAAATGAAAAGACAAATTTTAATCCTGTTCATTGCCTTTATATCTGTGACAACTTTTGCACAAACCGCTGCGAAAAGAACAGCCGAATTCAATTTGGATAAAAAAGTAGCCATTCAAGGCTACGACCCCGTTGCTTATTTTACGCAAAAAAAAGCAGTAAAAGGGAAAGCTGCAATTGCAACAACTTATGAAGGCGTGACCTATAATTTTTCGTCGCAAGCAAATAAGGATTTGTTCCTTAAAAATCCTGCTGGCTACGAGCCGCAATACGGTGGATGGTGTTCTTATGCGATGGGAGCAAATGGTGAAAAAGTGGAAGTAAATCCTGAAACTTTTAAAATCCTGGACGGAAAATTAAATCTGTTTTACAACGCCTTTTTCAATAACACACTCAAAAGCTGGAACAAAGACGAGGTCAATCTGAAGAAGAAAGCGGATAGTAACTGGAAAAAAATTGTCAACTAAAACCAGCACAATGAAAAACCCAATATTTATCTGGATTGTAAAACTTATAGCGGTAATAATCCTAGTACAAACGTTATATTTTAAATTTACAGGAGCAGAAGAAAGCGTTTATATTTTTACCAAACTGGGTATGGAACCTTTTGGAAGAATAGGTTCCGGATTAGTCGAATTGATTGCCTCAATTTTAATTTTAATTCCAAGAACTACATTAGTCGGCGCTTTATTAGGAGCAGGAACAATGCTTGGCGCAATTTTTTCACACCTTTTTGTGTTAGGAATTGATGTAAAAAATGATGGTGGAGAATTATTTATTTTAGCAATAATTACTTTACTTTGCTGCACGATATTAATTATTCAGGACAGGAATAAAATTCAGGATTTACTAAAACTTAAGTTTTAAATAAAAAATATGCTCATAACCTCTTTGCACAAAACATTAAATGAATTGGAGTCGTTGTTACAGCAGCTCTCGAATCATGATTTTACTTCGCCTTGTAAAGGTTTGAGCAATTCAACAATTGGCGAACATACGCGTCATATCATTGAAATGTTTCAATGTTTGGAAAATCAATATGCTAATGGCATTGTGAATTATGATAAAAGAAATCGGGATTACCGAATTCAATCGGATACTCATTTTGCTTTACAATGTTTAGCTGATATTAAAAACCAATTAGAAAAAAGCAATAAAAATTTACTGCTCGAACAAATTGTTGATGAAGAAGAATTGCACATCGAAAGCAATTACTTCAGAGAGTTATTATACAATCTGGAGCATTGCATTCATCACCAAGCCTTGATAAAGGTAGCAGTGCTGCAATTGGAACATCTACAAATCGATGCTGATTTTGGCGTGGCTCGTTCTACTATTGAATTTAGAAAACAATGTGCACAGTAAGTTTTGTCAATACCAATGGCAAAATTATCATCACTTCCAACCGTGATGAGAGAATAGTGAGACCAAACGCCATTGAACCCAAAAATTATGGCATCAACAACAAAAAAATCATCTTTCCAAAAGATAAAAAAGCAGGCGGAACATGGTTTGCGATAGATGAACATGCTACCATTTTAGTGCTTTTAAATGGTGCCGATGAAAAACACATTCCCAAAGAAACGTATCGAAAAAGCCGTGGTTTGATTTTAATAGATTTAATCAGTTGCAAATCAGCAATAGAGGAATGGAAAAACATTGATTTAAAAAATATCGAACCTTTTACCTTAGTGCTTTTTGAAAATCAAAAACTGTATCAGTTGCGATGGAATGAAATCCAAAAAAGCACAACAGAACTAAACAGCAATCAAAGTCATATTTGGTCTTCTTCAACCTTATATTCAAAAGAAATCAGGGAAGAAAGAGCCAACTGGTTCTATACTTTTCTCGATATAAAGCCGGAAGTGAATGCCGATGAACTGTTCAATTTCCACCGTTATACCGAAGAAGAAAACACACAACACGGATTGGTTATCAATAGAAATGATGCATTGAAAACGCTGAGCATCACACAAGCAGTAATCGAAAAAAACAAAGTTGAAATTCATTACAACGATTTGATTGCCAAACAGGATTTTTCCAATACCTTTATTTCTGTATAAAATTCACAATTCATAATTCTTGAAACTATTTCTCCATAAGTTGTTCCACTGGGAATATTGGCCATTTCAAATTGTCTATATTCCTATTTATTTTTTATGGGCATATTATGCGCTGAAAGCCAGAACGATTTTCTTTTTCAATGCCTGCAACCCAACAATGAAAAATGGCGGTTTTGTAATGGATAGCAAAATAGAAATCTATGAATTAATTCCACAGCATTTTTATCCAATAACCAAATTCGTTAAAGAAAAAATACCCTTTAGAGAGGTTGAGACATTATTGGAAACTTCCAAAATCAAATTTCCTTTTATTGTAAAGCCCGACATTGGCCTACGCGGTTCGGCGGTAAAAAAGGTAACCAATGTAAACGAATTAGAAGCCTATCACAACAAAGCAAATTTCGATTATTTATTGCAGGATCTGATTCCGTATGAAAATGAAGTCGGGATTTTTTATGTTCGTTTTCCGCATGAAAAGCATGGAAGAATTACCGGAATTGTTGCCAAGGAATTTTTAATAATCGAAGGAAATGGCCTTTCAACCATCGAAGAATTACTGAAAACAAATCCACGATACGAATTCCAATTAAAGACTCTCGAAAATGAATATGGCAATCTGCTGAAAACGATTTTAGCCAAAGGCGAAAGACGAAATCTGGTGCCTTATGGAAATCATGCCCGAGGTGCCAAATTTTTGGATTATAGTAATCTGATTTCTCCCGAATTAACCAAAGTTATTGACGAAATGTGCCTTCAGGTTCCCGAGTTTTATTTTGGCAGAATGGATTTGATGTACAACACCTGGGACGAACTTGAGAAAGGAAAGAATTTTTCAGTAGTTGAATTAAACGGTTCCGCCAGCGAACCAACGCATATTTATGACCCAAAGCATTCCCTTTTTTTTGCCTGGAAGGAATTGGCACGTCACATCAGGTATATGTTTCAAATTAGTGTGGAAAATCACAAACGAGGATTTCCGTATCTTTCCCACAAGGTTGGTATGCAACAATATAGATTACATTTGGAACAAAGTAATAAGATTGTAAATTTTTAAAAGTTACCACAAATTTTCACGAATTTAATTTGTGCGAATTTGTGTAATTTGCGGTTAAAAACATAATTTTTGGTAAATCTTAAAAACATAGGTGTCGGTTTCCTGGTTAGCTTTTTAGGCTCAATTCCACTTGGCTATTTGAATGTCATCGGTTTTGATATTTACAATTCTTCTGGAATCAATGCTACACTTTTGTATTTATTGGGTGTGATTTGCATCGAATGCTGCGTCATTTTTTTAACCCTTATTTTTGCCAATACATTACATAAAAAAGAAACGTTGCTGAAATTTATAGAAGCTTTTTCAGTTTTATTTATGTTTGTTTTGGCCTATGTGTTTTATTCGAGCGCAGGTTCAGATGACGCCAACAGAACTGTTTTTTCAAATACTTTTCAAAACTTTTTCGTTGCAGGAATAGTCTATAGCTGCCTTAACTTTATTCAGATTCCGTTTTGGTTAAGCTGGAATTTGTATTTGCTCAACGGCAAGTATATCGAAATTTCAAACAACCGAAAATACGTTTATGTTTTCGGAACCCTTATGGGAACATTTTCGGGTATGCTGGTCTTAATCCTTTCCCTTCATTATTTTGCCAGTAACGTTGAATTCCTGTCTAAATATTTAATGAAATTCATTATTCCACTTGTGTTTGCAGGACTCGGAGTCTTTCAGGGAATCAAGTTTTACAGAAAGTATTACGGTTAAATTTCAAACGTTTCATTTCCTAAGTTTTGTTATATTTACGAACACAAAATCAATTTTAAATTGTGAGTAAAAACATCATCATCACCGGAACATCTCGTGGCATTGGCTTTGAACTCGCTTTGCAGTTTGCCAATGCAGGCCATCATGTTTTAGCCATTTCGCGCAAAATACCTCAAACTTTATTGGGCAACCAAAATATCACCTGTCTTTCCGTTGATTTATCCAAAGAAGAAGAACTTGTTGCAGTAGATAATTTTATTTCGACAACCTGGCAAAGAGTAGACATCATCATTCACAACGCCGGAAGTTTAGTCAACAAACCTTTCGCATATACTACACAGGAAGATTTTGAAAATGTATATAAAGTCAATGTTTTTGGCGCTGCTAATTTAACCCGTATATGTTTACATTATCTTCAAAAAGGAAGCCATGTCGTTTCAATAAGCTCAATGGGTGGCATTCAGGGCAGCATGAAGTTTGCCGGACTTTCAGCTTACAGTTCCAGCAAAGGAGCAATAATTACTTTATCTGAATTGTTAGCAGAAGAGTACAAAGAACAAGGCATTGCCTTCAATGTTTTAGCTCTTGGTGCGGTAAATACGGAAATGTTACACGAAGCCTTTCCGGGTTATGAAGCTCCAACATCTGCTAAGGAAATGGCGGATTATATTTTCAATTTTGCAATAACAGGAAACAAATACCACAACGGAAAAATAATTCAGGTTTCATCAAGTACGCCATAAGTTATGAGTTATAAATTATGAGGTATGAGTGATGTACTTTCCAGATATTTGCCGGAGCATGCAGTTGTCTCTTGTTTTGAATTAATCAAAGCAAATAACGTGCATCTCAAAATCGTCAACGAACGACGAACCCGTCATGGTGATTACCGTCGGGCAATTAGTGGAAATCACGAAATCACGGTTAATGCCAATTTGAATAAATACCGATTTTTAATCACATTAGTTCATGAAATTTCGCATTTGGTGGCCTATGAAAGATATGGCCGACTTATAAAACCACACGGCAACGAATGGAAGATTACCTTTCAAAGTCTAATGGTTCCGTTTATTCGCCCTGAGATTTTTCCGCATTCGGTGTTGCCATTGGTTGCCAATCATTTTAGAAACCCTACCGCAAGTAGTGATACTGATGCACGGTTGGCTTTCGCCCTAAAGCAATTTGACGAACGCAAACCAGATGTACATTATATTCACGAAGTGCCAACCGGCAGCATGTTCAGAATAAAAAACGGAAGAATTTTTCAAAAGAACGGCTTACGCGTAAAGCGTTATGAATGCATGGAAGTCAAAACAGGAAGATTGTTTTTGTTTAACGCCAATGCAGAAGTCGAGATCTTACCGGGATAATTTATTTGTCTTATCGACAAAGGAGAAATCTCATCACAATGATTAAATCCTGTTTATTATAAATATATTTGTAGCTATAATTAATAAAGAGATTGCTTCGCAAACTCGCAATGACCATGAATAAAAATTATTACGCAATATTAATGGCTGGTGGCGTTGGTTCAAGATTTTGGCCCGTAAGTACCACTGATTTCCCAAAACAGTTTCACGATATGCTGGGTTCGGGAGAGACGTTAATACAAAAAACATTCAGTCGTTTATCAAAGTTAATTCCGATGGAAAACATTTTGATATTAACTAACGAACGCTACAACCATTTGGTTTTGCAACAATTGCCAATGGTAAAACAGGAACAAGTATTGTTGGAACCGGCGATGCGAAACACAGCACCATGTATTTTATATGCGTCGCTAAAAATTCAAAAACAAAACCCCGAAGCTGTTATGGTTGTTGCGCCAAGCGATCACTGGATTGAAGACGAAGATGCCTTTTCAAGAAACATACAACAATGTTTTGACTTTTGTGAAAAAGAAAATGTATTAATGACTTTAGGAATCGAACCTACGTTTCCAAATACAGGTTTTGGTTATATCGAATTTGATAAGAGTGATGCAAACCCTATTAAGAAAGTAAATCAGTTCCGTGAAAAACCGGATTATGAAACAGCAAAAGCATTTTTGGATGCCGGAAATTTCCTTTGGAATGGGGGCATTTTTATTTGGAGTGTAAAATCGATTACAGCTGCTTTTGAAAAATTTCAACCACAAATGAATGCATTATTTAAGCAAGGTTCTGAAAGTTATAATACATCCAACGAAAAGCAATTTATAGAACAAAATTACCCTGATGCCGAAAATGTTTCTATTGATTATGCCGTAATGGAAAAAGCAAGCAATGTGTTTGTTCTGCCCGCCACTTTTGACTGGAATGATTTAGGAACATGGGGATCGCTGCATGACAAATTAGACAAAGACGACAATAATAATACAGTTGTGAATGCTACAGTAATTTTAGAAAACGCATCCAACAATATTATTCGATCTGAAGCAAAAAAACTTGTAGTTATTGACGGACTCGATGATTATATCATTGTGGATAACGAAAATGTATTGATGATTTACCCTAAAAGTAAAGAACAGGATATCAAACGAATTACGGACGCGGCGAATAAATTATAAAAGATAAGATTTTACTCAACTAAAATATTTTTGCTATCTTGTGATGATATCCAAAAACAAGAACGATGTTTTGTAAAAGATTGTATTTATTTTTCGCATTTGTGTTTTTTGCTCAATTTGCACAAGGACAACTGTCAAATTTTACTTTGAATGTTACAGCGACAAATGAATCATGTCCTTCTAATGGCACATTAATGTTTACGGTTTCAAATACCACTGCAGGATCAGTAATTTTATATTCGGTTTATTTACTTCCTAATGTCACTACTCCGATCTCGGTTCAGTCGGCAACAACTATATCGGGATTAACCGCCGGTACTTACAGGATTATAGCAACGCAAACTTTGGGAAGTGTAAGCGGTACACGGCAACAGGATATCACAATTAGCATTTCAATAATTCTTTTAACTTATCAAATAACCAGTACTAATGAAATTTGCGGAAATGACGGCACCATAACGGTTCATGTCACAACGGGTACCGCAGTAACGTATGAGATTTTTTCGGGACCAATGACAAGGCCGTCACAAGCCTCTAATGTCTTTACAGGTTTGACAGCCGGGATTTATCAAATAAAAGTATTTGATATTTGCGGCCAGGCAGTTGTTCAGACATTTACTTTATTCCGGACTAATACCGATTTAAATTTTCTTTTAATGATCCCAGCCTTAAGTACTTGTACTATGGCTAGTATTGGAGCCAGTTTTCAGTTAGTTTCGCCAACAGGAATAATTCGATATCCTATTCAGGTAACCACTCTCTTTTCTCCACCAACAGGGCCATCGATTACTTTTAATCAAACGATAAACAACGGAAATGGATTTTCTCAACAAGTCCCATACTACCCTGGCCAGACATGTAACTATTCATTTACCATAACGGATGGTTGTGGCACAGTTTATCATTTAGGCGGTGGCTTTAATAATTTGCCTCCTATTGGGTCTGGTTATGCAATTGCATCTCAGGATTGTGTTTTTCAGATGATAACTTTTTCTCACGTAGTTTCATTGATTTTGATGTCAGCACCTGCAGGTTATGCAGGCACATTGCCGCAAAGTTTTACCTCTTCAATAGTCAATTTTGAGGTAATAGTTCATGATGTAATTCAGGGCACTTATGTTTTTAACCTTATTGATCCATGTGGTAATCCCCAGACCGTTACAGTAATAGTTCCGCCAAATCAAAGTTCTGCCAATCCTCCTTACTATGTGGTTGCAAACGCGACATGTGTAGACGTGACACTATTTATATATGATATTAATCAGCTGATAATGGTTTCAGCTCCTCCCGCATATACCGTTCCATTACCTCATGACTATAGCAGTATAATAAATTCGGCACATTATGCGGTTTTTATTCATTTACCTGTTGGAACTTATGTTTTTAATGTTTTAGATCGATGTGATAATCCAGTAACACTGAATTTTATTATAACCCCACAAACAAGTTCACCAGGAGTAAGGGTTTTAGAAGGATGCGAAAATGGTGTTGGTTCAGTTCGAGTTTCGGGAGATTTGGTAACTATTTCGATAACTGCCGCACCAGTTGCTTATACGGGTCCGGTACCGGCTAATCTAACAGGAAATATTACCGCAAACGGAACCACATTAACCTTGGACACGATGCCTCCCGGAATTTATACTTTCCAATCTACCAATTCCTGCGGTGGTTCTTTTACAACTCATGTATCAATTGCAGGTTATCAGGAAAATACAAATGTTATACTTACTCCAAACTGTGGTTCCTTTAATCTTACTTTGAATCATACCAGTAATAATAATATTGGTGTATCATTTTGGCTGCAGAAATATAGCCCTGCAGGCGGAAACTGGTTACATCCTTTGACAAACGCGGTTTATATTAATGGTGCAGTTCCCACAACAACAAATTCTTTTGAGCTAATAAATAATACTACAACTTTTAACATGGCTTTTATTGGTCATTTTAGAATATTAAAAGTATTTAGAACTTACATAAATGGTAATCCTTCACAGGTTAATTGTTTAAAAGCTATTTATGAATTTGACTTTTATAATGTGCCTAGAATTATTGATGTGTTCCCGGTTTCCTGTGGTTCAACTTTTGAAGTCGTTGTAAATGCAATAGGTAACTCAGCTTTGACTTATCGGATTATTGCTAAAAACGGTCTGCCTTTTATGGTAGAAAATGGAAGTTCAAGCTTTTTTTCGGGCTTAGCACCTGCGATATATACTTTTGAAGTTGAAGATGTATGCCATAATAGCGCAAATAGTCAATTTCAAGTGTTAAATCCGAATCCAATGACAATCGCCAGTTCCGTTTCCTGTGATGGGCAGAGCGCTTCATTAACAGTGACTAATTTTTCTTTTCTAACATATCAATGGTGGAAAGGCAGCAACATTTCCACTATTTTGAGTACTAGTAATTCATTAAACTTTTCCTCGTTCAATTCGGTTTTAGATAATGGAATATATCATGTTAGGATAACCTATTTAGGGAATCCGGGTTCCTGCTTGAATCAAGTTCTGGATTATGAAATTAACTTAGATAATTCTGTACCCGAAGCCGGAGATGATAACGCCATTTCCTATTGTGGGAGGCAGGAAATTATTGATTTGACTACATTATTGACGGGAACTTTTGATGCGTTGGGTACTTGGTCCGAAATTACTTCAAGTGGGTTACTGACAAATAATTTATGGGATTCAACAACAGTTCCTTATGCAACATATCAGTTTAAATATACTGTTACCGGAAGTTGTGGTACGACTGATGATGCATTGATAAACATCACGATAAAAACCATTCCGCAATTACCGACCGCCAGTGCTGACCCAATAGTATGTGAAACTCAAAATGTAAATCTATTTGCAACTTTTGTAGCTAGTAGCACTTATAATTGGAGCGGTCCTAACGGATTTACTTCTACGCTGCAAAACCCTGTAATAAATTCGATTTCCAGTAATGAAAATGGAGTTTATACGGTCTATGCAGATATAAATGGTTGTCTATCAGAAAATTCAAGTGTGGACATTTTGGTTAATCCGTTGCCAAGTTTTGCTTTAAATCAGGATTGCATTGGGAGAGATTATCAGGTTTGGTATACTAAACTTAATGAGGCTTCTTTTGATGAAACTAATTCAACATTTACCTGGACAGGGCCAAATAATTTTACAAGTAATAGTAACCCAATAACAATTACAGGAGGAGATTTAGGTATTTATTCTCTAAAAATAACAAACCAATACGGATGTGAAACCACTAACACTATTGATGTTGTAAGGAATATTTGTTTTATTCCAAATGTGATTACGCCAAATAACGATAATACAAATGAGAATCTCGACTTAACAGGTTTTGAGGTTACAAAACTTGAAATCTACAATCGTTGGGGCAGAAAAGTTTATGAAAAAAATAATTATTTAAATGAATGGCATGGCCAGAATATGAGCGGTGGCATATTACCGGATTCAACTTATTATTACATAATTAAACTCTCAACGGAGGAAATTAAAAACGGCTGGATTTTCCTGAATAGAGAATAATTTATTCTTCTTTATTTTGTGCTTTCCTTATCTTTTTGAAAAGATTGGATGAATACACAAAATCGGTTATAGCTTCATTATCAGTTTTGAAAATATCTTTTTTGTTTCCTTCCCAAGCCAAAATACCTTGTTTTAGAAAGATGATTTTTTCGCCGATCTCCATTACCGAGTTCATATCGTGTGTATTGACAACGGTGGTAATATTGTATTCGACAGTGATTTCATGTATCAGGTTATCGATAAGTATTGCTGTTTTTGGATCAAGACCTGAGTTTGGTTCGTCGCAAAAAAGATACTTTGGATTGTTCACAATCGCACGGGCAATTGCCACACGTTTTTGCATTCCCCCCGACAGTTCTGAAGGCTTTTTATGATTCGCTTGTTTTAAATCAACTCTGTGAATTACAAAATCAACACGTTTTTTAATTTCGGAAGCCGTTTTAGTCGTAAACATTCTTAATGGGAACACAACGTTTTCTTCAACAGACATACTATCAAACAAGGCGCTTCCCTGAAAGACCATTCCAATTTCTGTTCGTAATTCTCTTTTATCAGCATCCGAAAGCTCAGTATAAATCCTACCATCAAACGCGATTGTTCCTTTATCAGGCGTGTGGATTCCAAGCAAACTTTTGAGCAAAACTGTTTTTCCGGAGCCACTTTGCCCAATGATAAGATTGGTTTTTCCGGTTTCAAAAGTGGTTGTAATTCCTTTTAAGACTTTGGCGTCGCCAAACGATTTTTCCACATTTTTTACTTCTATCATCAGGTTAAAAGTAATTGCGTTAATATATAATTCACTAAAATTATCGTTACCGATGTCCAAACAAATGATACCGTACTTGCCTTACCAACTTCCAATGCACCGCCTTTCATATAGTAGCCATGAAAGGACGGAATTGTGGCGAGTATCAAAGCAAAAATAAATGTTTTGATAAAAGCATAAGCAATGTGAAACGGAATAAATTCCATTTGAAGACCACTTACAAAATCGGTGCTGTTGCCAAAACCACCATAAACACTCGCAATAAAACCACCTGTTATTCCTAAAAACATGGCAATTCCAATTACAAAAGGGTAAAGCAGTAAGGCTATTAATTTTGGGAAAACCAAATAATTCAATGAATTTACGCCCATAACTTCAAGTGCATCAATTTGCTCAGTAACGCGCATCGTTCCAATACTTGACGTAATGAACGAACCCATTTTCCCAGCCATGATTATCGAGATAAATGTGGGTGCAAATTCCAAAATTATGGATTGTCTGGTTGCAAAACCGATAAGATACTTTGGAATTAACGGATTTGTTAAATTCAATGCGGTCTGAATTGCCACAACGCCACCAACGAAAAAAGAAATGAAAGCTACAATACCAAGTGATCCAATGATTAAATCGTCAATTTCCTTGAAGATTAATGTTCTCATTACGGACCATTTTGTGGGCTTTCTGAAGATTTCAGCAAGCATCAAAAAATATCTTCCAATTTGCGATAAATAGCGAACGAGCATCATAGGATTAAAATAATGTCAAAAATAGGGAGAAGTTATGAGTTATGAGTTATGAGATGTGAGTTATTTAGCTTTAAAACAGCTTTTCTCTCATCTTTTCCCAGCGATAGTTTCGTATGAATTTCGCTTGTTCTTTAGTAACCAATAATGGTTTTTTTGCCGATTTGGCTTTCCAAAACCCATTTATGTAATCAAAGAACAATAGCGGTTTTCCTTTTCGTATTGCTAATTTTATGGAAGCAATTGACGTGATAAAAAAGCCATAACCTAGACTGTAAAACGCTTCGCCTTGCTTGTAACGTGCGGTTTTGTTATAATTGGCGCCCGTTGGTTTTAAATGTTTCACTTTCAAATTTTCGTTGGTGATTACTTTCCAATTATAAAATTTACAAAGTAATTCATCAACGGTGTCCCAACCCATAGCTGTTTTTAGTCCGCCAATTTGTTTGAAACACTCCTTTCGGTACGCTTTAAATGCTCCGCGAATATGGTCTTTGTCCGTCAGATTTTCTAAAATCCATTCACCATTTTTTTCAATATAGGCAAAGCCTCCCACCATACCGATTTTGGCATCAGACTCAAAATGCCTGATTATAGTTTCGAAATAATTCGATGGAAAAATCAAATCGGCATCCGCTTTTACGATAATATCATAATGGTCATCCAACGTTTCCAATCCTTTCTGAAACGCCTGAATTACTTTGCTTCCGGGTAGATGAATGGCCTCTGAAGATGTATTTATTAATGAAATCCAGGGATATTTATCGGCGAAAGCCAAAACTATTTCAGCAGTTTTATCAGTAGAATTGTCATTGACAACCACCAGCTTCTTTGGCAAAACCGTTTGTTCCACCAACGATTGCAGGGTTAATGAAATAAATTTCTCTTCGTTGTATGATGGAATGACGATGTAGTAGTTCATAAGGAATAGTCTTTTCGCTTTTTTCTATTCTCTTTTTTCTTTTATGGCATAAACCATGTAATAACGTGGAGTGAAATACCGCAACAACGGACGGAAACCAAGTTTTTTGACGGGATGGGTAAACTTTTGGCGGTCAATAATCTTCCAACCTGTTTTTTCCAATAGCCAATCCAACTGCCAGTCTTCAAACTCGTGATAATGCCTGTCCCATTTGTCAGTTTTACTTTTGTAAGCTGGAGAAAACCATAATCGTAATGGAATGGACAGTAATAATTTGTCGCATTTTACATTTTCTAAAACCGTATACGGATTCAACAAATGCTCAAAAATCTCAAAACCTGTAAAAACGTTATAGGTTTCATTTTGTAACGCCGATTGGTCGTTGTCTAAATCTTCACCTTTCGTATTGATAACGGTATAACCATTTTCTTCCATGATTTTAGAAAACGGATTTGGAACACCGAGATCAAAAATGGTTTCTGAAGTTGTAATGTGTTTTTGCAGAAAAGCCAACGTTAAAGTAAAGCGCTTGCTTGGATATGTCTTCTCGTACATCAGTATAGTTTACAAAAGTTATAAGGTTGCGAAGTTTATAAAAAAAATCCGTTCGGCAAGTCACGGGTCAAACTTTATTACATTTTATAAACGATAGCGTTGACATTCATTCCGGCACCAACCGAAGCAAAAAGAACGACATCTCCTTTTTCAATAGAATGGTTTTCTAGCTTGCCTTTCACCAATAAATCGTATAATGTTGGAACGGTTGCCACACTTGAATTTCCTAATTTGTGAATGCTCATAGGCATAATGTCATCAGGTGTTGTCTGATCATGTAATTTATAAAAGCGCTGGACAATGGCTTCATCCATTTTCTCGTTGGCTTGATGAATCAGGATTTTTTTAACATCGGCAATGGTAGCACCGCTTTTGTCCAGACATTCTTTCATGGCTTTTGGAACATTGATCAGGGCGAATTCATATATTTTTCTTCCGTGCATTTTGATATAACGAACATCAGGGTCATACGTTTTATTAAATGAATTCCCGAAATACAGATAATAAGCTTCGTCATACGTAAAACTTGCGGTTTCGTGGGCTAAAATCCCACCTTCTTCCTCAGTGGCTTCTATAATAGTGGCCCCAGCGCCGTCAGAATAAATCATACTGTCCCTGTCATGCAAATCGACCACACGTGAAAGGGTTTCCGCTCCAATTACCAAACACTTCTTCGCTATTCCCGCTTTTATGAAAGCCTGCGCCTGAATAACACCTTCAAGCCAGCCCGGACAGCCAAAAAGCATGTCGTAACACACACATTTCGGGTTTTTTATACGCAAATCAAATTTGACTCTGGTGGCCAAACTTGGAACCAAATCGGTTTGAATGGCACCTTTTTTAACGTTGCCAAAATTGTGTGCAAAGATGATATAATCTAAAGTTTCCGGATCAATTTTCGAATCTTCAATGGCTCTTTTTGCAGCAATAAAAGCAATATCAGAAGTTTGTAAATCATCGGTAACGTAGCGACGTTCCTGTATGCCTGTTATTTCCAAGAATTTTTCCGCAACAATGTCATTCGGATGCGGAAATGGCGTTCCGTCATCATTCAAAAAAACGTGTGCGGCGAAATCTTTATTGGATACTATTTCAGTCGGAATATAACACCCCGAACCCGTTATCTTTATATTCATTGTTTAAAATATTTCACTGCTAATTTAAAAATAAAAGCCATTTAATCTCGGACAAATGTAAAGAAACAATGTAAATTATCAATATTGCTATTATTGAATGTTTTAATTATTAAAATCACATTTTTCGGCTTTTTTATTGGGCAATTTTTATCTGCATTATTGTGGCTATACTCAATGCCTGCGTTTTTATTCGTTCTGCTTTTTCGCCCTTGAAGTTTTCATCAACAGTAGTATAAAAATGGTCAAGCCAAATTTTGAACAGTTCCGCAGTGAGATGTTCTTTGGCATTGATATCCAAGTGTATCTGCGTCAGGTTTTTGGTATATCCTCCGGTTCCCAGAATGGCTTGTGACCAAAAGGTAACTAAAATGGGCAGGTGTTCCTCAATTTTTATTTTGACAACATCCGTAAAAATGTAACTGATACGTTCGTCAGCCAACAGTTTTTTATAGAACTCGTCAACGAGTAGGTATAGGTCGTCTTGGTTTTGGATGTCGTGCATTGTTGTTGGTTAAATTGTCATTATATCTTCAATTTCATCATACAAATCATTCCAATCTGGATTACGGCTGCTGATTAAAGATACTTTTGTAGCCCTGCTTCCGGCTTTTAGTTGCTTTTCTCTTCCTATTGCATCACCAATCATTTGAAATTGTTCATAGTAAACCAATTTATTCAAATTATACCGTGCCGAAAACGACTGTTGATAAAGCTTTTCTTTGTGCTCCAAAATTCTTTTAGGCAAATCCGACGTTACACCTATGTATAAAGTTGTGTTGTTTTTATTTGTTATTATATAAATAAATCCAGGCTTCATAATCAGTAATAGTTGGTCATTGCGAGTGTGTGTTTTGATCCGTCATTGCGTGTGTTTTGATCCGTCATTGCGAGTGTGTGTTTTAATCCGTCATTGCGAGGCACGAAGCAATCTGTTGTCGTTTACGTAAATCTGAGATTGCTTTGCTTCGTGTCTGGCAACTCCTCGCAATGACCTTGTTATGCTTTTACCATGCTCATAATTTTCTCTCTACTCCACCTTATGTATCCCTTTATAAACCCCTAACTGCGTAGTCAGGGTTTTTATTTCATCGTTTTTTTGCGCCAGTTGTTCCAGTAGTGCTGTTTCTTTTTCAGTTTCATACGGGATTTTTAACCATTTTTCGCCCAACTCCATCAAAAAGTTGTGTTTCACAGCATGGCTAATGCGCCACAGAATGGCAAACTGAAACGAAGGCTGCTTAAAATATTGGTTAAGGGTAGTGGGAAGCACATCTAAAGCATCGGAAACACTTTTTTTCTTAATCTTGTTTTCTTCAATATAAAACTGGATGAAGTTGCCCAATTTTGGCGGGTCATCCTTACGGGTTTTGAGGAATTTTTTCTGTAAGTCAATCATTCATTTGCGTTTTACCGTTGGTCAAATGTACAAATTTTATAAATAAAAGGTTGATATGCATAACTAATTTAGTTAAAAAAATAGTTAAACTAAGTATTATACATATATATGTTTGTTAAAATAGTAATATAGTAATTATAAAACCTATTTAATATATGTTAATTAACATATATTATTATTTAAAATAACTTTTATATAAATGTATTAAAACTATTTTATTTGGTTTAAATAACCAATTAAACATGGTCATTGCGAGATACGAAGCAATCTATTGATAATTCCTTAAAGTTGAAGGTGAGATTGCTTCGTGCCTCGCAATGACGCGGCTGTGCTTCGTGCCTCGCAATGACGTGGCTGAGCTTCGTGCCTCGCAATGACGTGGCTGTGCTTCGTGCCTCGCAATGACGCGGCTGTGCTTCGTGCCTCGCAATGATGCGGCTGAGCTTCGTGCCTCGCAATGACGCGGCTGTGCTTCGTACCTCGCAATGACGTATCATAAAAAAAGCGCCTCCAAAGAAGCGCCTCAACAATAGTGGTGTCTGATTAATTAACTCGGATTAGTGGCTGGCCTACCTGTCCCTCCTTGTCCGGCAAAACGTTGTTTTAATTGGCTGTATATGGCATCAGCGCCCGGAACACCCGCATCTGAAGCTGAGGCAAACAATTTATACAATGCAAGGGCAGAAGTGTATGCTTCGCTTCCGGCTAATAATTGGGTATCCTGTAGCTTTTCCTGTAATTGTTTGTTAAGCAGGATGATTTCGTCTAGCTGCTTAAAAAGCGTCATGTCGTTTTGCATGTTAGCAACGGATACATACGACGGAATTAGAGTCGCATTATTGAGTCCTGCGTTAATGGCATCTTCTGCAAATGTTTTATTGTTGACGTCTATTGCAGGAAGCGTGATCCGTTCATCAATTGTTAAACCAATCAAAAACGGAAGATTGGTATTAATTGTGTCTAGTGCTGTTTTTACTGCAGTAATTTGTGCAGCGGTGGCTGTTATATTCAGCCTGTTGTTCGTTAAATTTGACATAATGATTTAATGATTATTGTTTATGGATTATTCCCCTACAAAAATCAGAAATGAAATTCAAAAAAAAATCCCCACTAGAGGGGATTTTTGATAAAATAAAAATGTTATAATCCGTAATTCAATTTACATATACGCCTCAATCGGCGCGCAGGAGCAAATCAAATTCCTGTCGCCATAAGCATCATCAACACGACGAACGCTTGGCCAGAATTTGTTTTCGTGAATGTAATCCAATGGATATGCCGCTTGCTCACGAGTATAGGGGTAAACCCAAGTATCGGCAGTTAGCATTGCCAATGTATGGGGAGAATTTTTCAATACGTTATTGCTGTCATCAGCAGAAGCTGCATCAATTTCTTTTCGGATAGAAATCATCGCATCACAGAAACGATCTAACTCGGCTAAATCTTCCGATTCTGTTGGTTCAACCATTAAGGTTCCGGCAACAGGGAAAGAAACCGTTGGCGCGTGGAAACCGTAATCCATTAAACGTTTAGCTATATCAGTAACTTCAATCCCGTTTTGTTTGAATGAGCGACAATCCAAAATCATTTCGTGCGCTGCGCGTCCCATTTCGCCTGAATATAAAACAGGGTAATGCTCTTCCAAACGTGCTTTTATATAATTGGCATTCAGGATTGCATGCTCTGTTGAGCTTTTCAAGCCTTCTGCACCAAGCATCGTGATATAGCCATAGGAAATCAAGCAAACCAATGCCGAACCATAAGGTGCGGCAGAAATGGCTGTTATTGCCTGGTCACCACCTACATTAATTACCGGATTCGTTGGTAAAAATGGAACCAGTTTTTCGTTGACACAAATTGGCCCAACTCCGGGACCACCGCCGCCATGAGGGATAGCGAATGTTTTATGTAGGTTGAGGTGGCAAACGTCAGCACCAATCGTAGCTGGGTTTGTCAATCCAACCTGCGCATTCATATTGGCACCATCCATATAAACCAAACCGCCATTGTCGTGGATGATTTTGGTGATTTCACAAATAGCACTTTCAAAAACGCCGTGGGTTGAAGGATAAGTTACCATCAGACAAGACAAATCGGCTGCGTGCTCGATTGCTTTTGCCTTCAAATCTTCCACATCGATATTTCCATTTTCCATGGTTTTGGTAACGATTATGTGCATTCCTGCCATCGCAGCCGAAGCAGGATTGGTTCCGTGAGCCGATGATGGAATCAAGCACACATTTCTGTGGTTGTCGCCGCGTGATAAATGATAGGCACGAATAGCCATAAGCCCGGCATATTCGCCTTGCGCACCGGAATTTGGTTGTAAAGTAGTGCCGGCAAAACCGGTTACTACATTTAATTGCTGCTCTAATTTTTTAAGCATTGTAATGTAACCTTCTGCCTGCTCAATCGGTGCAAAAGGGTGAATGCTGTTCCAGTTCGCCATTGATAACGGCAGCATTTCGGCAGCGGCGTTTAGTTTCATTGTGCAGGATCCTAAGGAAATCATCGAATGATTTAACGATAAATCCTTACGCTCTAATTTTTTGATATAACGCATCAACTGAGATTCAGAATGATGGTTGTTGAAAACATCATGCATCAGGAAAGCTGATTTTCTTTCCGAACCCGCAACGAAATTATCAGAAGTTGATAAGTTAGAAATGGTTACTTTATCTTTTCCCGTAGCTTCGGCAAAAATGGAGATGATTTGGTTAATGTCTGCAATAGAAGTGGTTTCGTTTAACGAAATTGAAATCGTCTCGGCATCAGCATAATAGAAGTTTACTTCATTTTTCTCCGCAATAGCTTTTACTTTTTGAGCATCAGCTTTTACAGAAATCGTATCAAAGAAAGCCGTGTTGGTTTGGTAAACGCCCAATTTATTTAAGGCATCTGCCAATGTCACCGCTGATGAATGCACTTTATTGGCAATGTATTGTAAGCCTTTCGGACCGTGATATACCGCGTACATTCCGGCCATAACGGCTAATAAAACCTGAGCCGTACAAATATTGGATGTCGCTTTTTCGCGTTTGATATGCTGTTCGCGCGTTTGTAATGCCATACGCAAGGCGCGGTTTCCATTCGTATCAATTGTTACTCCAATGATTCTTCCGGGCATCGAGCGTTTGTATTCTTCTTTGGTTGCAAAAAATGCAGCGTGTGGTCCGCCGTAACCCATCGGGATTCCGAAACGTTGTGTTGTTCCAACCACTACATCGGCGCCCATTTCTCCGGGAGAAGTTAATTTAACCAATGACAAAATATCGGCAGCAACGGCTACTTTTATTTCGTTAGCTTTCGCTTTTGCAATAAAACCAGTGTAGTCATTAACCTGGCCATATTTTCCGGGATATTGTAAAATTGCTCCGAAGAAATCGGTTGAAAAATCAAAAGTTTCATGGTTTCCAATCACTAATTCAACACCAATTGGCGTAGAACGTGTTTGTAAAACCGATATGGTTTGTGGTAATACTTCTTCGGAAACGAAGAATTTATTGGCGTTGTTTTTCTTTTGGTCACGGGTTCGTACGTCAAACAATAACGCCATGGCTTCGGCAGCAGCAGTACTTTCATCCAGTAAGGAAGCGTTGGCGATTTCCATTCCGCTCAATTCAATAACGGTGGTTTGGAAATTCAGGATTGCTTCAAGTCTTCCCTGCGCAATCTCAGCCTGATAAGGCGTATATGCCGTATACCAACCTGGGTTTTCGAAAATATTTCTTTGAATTACCGCGGGAATAATTGTTGGGTGATACCCCAAGCCGATATAGGATTTGAATACTTTATTTTTTTTGCCTAATTCCTGAATGTGTAGCGAATACTCATATTCTGTCATAGCAGGTTCCAATTGCAAATCGTTTTTCAGACGAATATCATCCGGAATCGTTTCGTAAATCAGTTGGTCAAAAGTTTCAACTCCGATAGTTTTGAACATTTGGTTAAGGTCACTTTCACGTGGACCTATGTGGCGTAAAGCAAATGCGTCTGTTCTCATTAAATGGTAAGTTCTTAAGTGTAAAAGTGTGGTGTTTTTAACGCAACAAAAGTAATTATTAAAGTCTAAAATTTAGGTTAAAAGAGTATCAAATTTCGAGTTTTTTTTAACTAAAAAGGATTGTTATTAACAGTTTATGTATTTTTGAAATATGCAACATTTAAGGAAGCTTCTTGACTTTTATATTCAATCCTCAATTCACGTTGGTTTGGCACTTTTTAGTTTGGTTTATGTGACAACGTTCGAGAATGATTTGTGTAAACACATTACCTATCCTTGTTGTGTTTTATTCGGAACAATTTTGGGATATAATTTTCTGAAATATTTTGACATTTTTCGGAAAGGTAAATTTCATTCGCTAAAATATTACGGCATTGTTCTAGTATGTTTTTTGGCTGTTTTCGGATTTTATTTCTTTTTTAAGCGAATGATAAATGTAGTCAAGATTCAATTGATTGTTGGTGGATTGATGGTTTTATTATATCCGTTGCTGAGGAAACAAGGAATTATAAAGATGTTTTGGGTGAGTTTTGTCATTGCCTATCTCACGGCTTTTGTGTATAGCAACGCATCACCACTTTTTCATGGAAGTGTGGCACTTGAATTCGTGAAAAGGTTTGTTTTTGTTAGTGCGCTAATGATTCCGTTTGAAATTTATGATAGCCAGCACGATGATAAAACATTGAATACATTACCTCAAAAATTCGGAATAGAAACAGCTAAAAAAGCGGGTTATTTATTGCTTTTGTTGTTTGTGATTTTAGATGTCTTGAATTTTAGTTTGAATGAAACTATCGGAATTCAATTTTTGGTTATCGATATTGTGATTGCCCTGATTACCGGATTAGCCATTTATTTTTCTTCTCTGAAAAGAAATCAATATTATACTTCTTTTTGGGTAGAAAGTATTCCGATTTTGTGGTGGGTTTTACTTTTGGTTTTCTATTAAATTTTTGATGAATTCATTTCGTTCCGCAATCAGGTTTGTCATGTAATTTTTAAGTATCAATTTGTCAAATAACTTTCCAACGATTCCAAAAGGAGTTTGATACTGAATCTCGTCTTTCATAATAACTACTCCGTTTTCTTCAGTAAAAGTGTGTAGGTGTTTAAAACTTTTAAAACGGCCTTCAACCATTTCATCCACAAAATAATGTGGCGCTTCCATTGCTGAAATCAAACTTTTATGTGTTTGATAAAACCCGAAATGTTTCCCTCTCCAGGTTACTGTTTCGTTTAGGTTAATCAATCCGCTAGTAATTCCGGCGATAGCCGTTTCTTTTGATTTAGAAATGGATAATTTATGAATATCAATATCTCTGTTGAAATCAAAAACCTTTTCTATTGGCGCTTTTATTTTGGTGGTGAGATGGATGGTTGTCATGCTATAATTTGTAATGTCCAATTATATTATGAATGAAAAGAATTGTATTTACTACAGCAAAAAGCACAAACAATGTATTCATACCATAACTTCCAATTTTAAAAAGCCGGCGTTGCGGAATTTGATACATTGGATAGTAAGCAATTTGAGTTGCCACTTTTCCGACCCAATAGGCAGCAATTAAACCCGTTAAAGCCATAGCCAATGCTGATTGTTCTTTTAATTCATTCGTAAACGCTATCGCAATCAATCCAAATGAAAAATTCAATCCCTGAATATATCGACCATACGTTTTACAGATTTCCTGATTTAGTGGTTTAAGCTGTTTGACATCATTATACCAATCAAAAACATGATGGCGAATGTATGGATAAATTAAAGCTGTAAATATTTGGCCAATACCGCTTATGATAATGAGCCAATTTGGAATTAAAAATGTGTTCATGATTTTCTATATAGTGTGTTGCTTATTTAAATCAATCCTGCCCGTTTGAGCAAAGCTTCCGGTTTTGGTTCCTGTCCGCGGAAACGTTTGTATAATTCCATTGGCAATTCGGTTCCGCCTTTTGATAAAACGTTTTCCTTAAATTTGGTTGCGACTTCCTTATTGAAAATCCCTTTTTCCTGAAAATACGCAAACGCATCAGCATCTAACACTTCCGCCCATTTGTAGCTGTAATATCCAGAGGAATAGCCACCTTGAAAAATATGCGAAAACGAAACGCTCATACAATTTTCTTCAACATCAGGATATAAAGACGTTCCATCAAAAGCTTCTTTTTCAAATGCTTTTACATCGGCAATGTTATTAGGATTATTGCTGTGGAAAGCCATGTCCAGAATCCCGAAACTTAATTGTCGCAAGGTTGCCATACCTTCCAGAAAGCTCGCGCTTTCCTTGATTTTATTGACATATTCCTGTGGAATAATCTCTCCGGTTTCATAATGTTTGGCAAAAATAGCCAGTGCTTCCGGTTCGTAACACCAGTTTTCCATAACTTGGCTGGGTAATTCGACGAAATCCCAATACACTGATGTTCCCGATAAACTTGGATAGGTTGTATTGGCTAACATGCCGTGTAAAGCGTGGCCAAATTCATGAAATAAAGTTGTGACCTCGTTAAAGGTTAGGAGTGAAGGCTTACTTTCTGTTGGCGGTGTAAAGTTGCAAACGATAGAAGCGTGAGGTCTTTCATTAACGTCATCCTTGATGTATTGAGGCTTGAATGATGTCATCCAGGCGCCGTTTCGTTTCCCTTTTCTTGGAAAAAAATCGGTGTAGAAAACAGCAACCAGTTTACCTTCGAAGTCGGAAACTTCGAAGGTTTGCACATCTTCATGGTATTTATCGATATCAAAAACTTCTTTGAATGTTATTCCGAATAACTTTTCTGCAACTGTAAATGCGCCGTTCAAAACATTCTCCAGTTTGAAGTAAGGTTTTAGTTTTTCGTCATCAAAATCGAATAGTTTCTGTTTTAGTTTTTCTGAATAATAGGCGCCGTCCCATTTTTCTAGTTGATCAATTCCATCTAGTTCTTTGGCGAAAGCTGTTAATTGGGCAAATTCCTTTTCGGCGGCGGGTTTTGCCTTTGCTAGTAAATCATTAAGAAAGGATTTTACTTTTTCCGGAGTTTGCGCCATTCTTTCTTCAAGAACAAAATCAGAATGGGTTTTGTAGCCTAATAAATTGGCACGTTCAAATCGGAGTTTGGCAATCTGTAAAGTGATTTTCTCATTGTTGAATTCATTATTCTGAAATGCTTTTTTGCCATTAGCAATGGCAATTTCTTTTCGAAGTTCCCGATTGTCTGCATACGTCACAAACGGAATATAACTCGGATAATCTAAAGTAAAAACCCATCCTTCCAGCTTTTTGGATTTTGCCAGACTAGCAGCGGCTTCAATTGTCCCTTCCGGTAAACCTTTTAAGTTGATTATATCAGTAATGTGCAATTGATAGTTATTCGTTTCTGCCAGAACATTTTCGCCATACGTTAACTTTAGTTTGGCCAATTCGGTGTCGATTTCACGTAAACGTGTTTTTTTATCATCCGAAAGCAACGCTCCGTTTCTGGAAAAGTTTTTGAATTTTTTATCGAGTAAAGTCGCCTGTTCCGTACTTAATTCCAGCTTATCTTTTTGTTCGTATACTGTTTTTACACGTTTGAACAAATCTTCGTTTAACGCAATATCATTGCTGAAAGCAGTAAGTAAAGGAGAAACATCCTGCGCAATTTTCTGCATTTCGTCACTAGTTTCAGCTGAATTCATATTGAAGAAAATAGACGATAATCTGTCCAAAGCTTCGCCTGAATAATCCAAAGCTTCAATTGTGTTTTCAAAAGTTGGTGCTTCGGGATTATTTGTAATGGCATCCACTTCAGCTCTGGCTTTTGCGATGTTTTCTTCGAAAGCAGTTTGGTAATCTTCCAATTTTATTTGTGAAAATGGTGCTGTGTTGTGTTTTGTGTTGAATTTTTGTGTTAAGATTTTCATGATCATTGCGAGGAACGAAGCAATCTCGTCCTTAATTAAGTTGTTTATTGTTTTTTAATTAGGGTTTCTAGCCCCGATAGCAGTGGAAATCCTGACATTGCGATGCACAATCTTGATGAGATTGCTTCGTTCCTCGCAATGACAGATTGGAACGTATAGCGGGAAATAGCTCCTATTACTTCTTCATTTCATCCGACGATTTGTTCACAGCATCCTTTAATGACTCTTTGTAAACAATGATTTTATCGAGTATCAGTTTGTCGTGGCTGCCAATGATTTGGGCCGCCAGGATTCCGGCATTTTTGGCTCCGTTCAGCGCAACTGTCGCCACAGGAACGCCGCCCGGCATTTGCAAAATAGACAAAACCGAATCCCAACCATCGATAGAATTGCTCGATTTTATAGGAACGCCAATCACGGGTAATGGCGACATTGAAGCTACCATTCCGGGTAAATGAGCGGCACCACCGGCACCTGCAATGATTACGGAAATGCCACGAGTGTGGGCTTTTTTGCTGAAATCAAATAATTTTTCCGGAGTTCGGTGTGCCGAAACAATATCGACTTCAGTCTCGATGTCAAAACTTTTTAGAATGTCGATAGCTTCCTGCATGATTGGCAGGTCGCTTTGGCTTCCCATGATGATGGCTATTTTGCTCATTTGTTGTATTTGGTTATTTGGTTATTTGAAATCAAATTGAAATAACTTTTATGGTATTTTTTACTTCTTCGGCAATTCTTCTGGCTTCATCCATATTTTCATTTACAATGGTTACGTGTCCCATTTTTCGGAATGCTCTGGTTTCTTTTTTGCCATAAATATGTGGCGTCACGCCATCAATTGCCATGATTTTTTCGATGTTTTCGTAGATAACGTTTCCACTATACCCTTCGGCGCCGACCAAATTTACCATAATTCCGGCAACTTTATTAGCTGTATTTCCTAACGGCAAATTCAAGATTGCACGCAAGTGATTTTCAAATTGTGAAGTATAACTGGCTTCAATACTGTAATGTCCTGAATTATGCGGTCTTGGTGCAACTTCGTTAACCAAAATTTCTCCATCGTGTGTTTGAAACATTTCTACCGCCAACAAACCTACATGATTGTATGCGGCTGAAACTTTCATGGCAATTTCAGTAGCTTTTTGAGCAACTTTTTCATCAATTCGTGCCGGGCAAATCACATATTCCACTTGGTTGGCTTCGGGGTGGAATTCCATTTCAACGACAGGATAGGTTTTTACTTCACCCGATTCGCTTCGGGCAATAATAACCGCCAATTCATTTTTGAATTTCACCATTTGTTCAGCGATGCATTCTACATTGGGCAGATTTTCAATATCCGAAATTGAACGTACCACTTTTACACCGTTTCCGTCATAGCCAAATTGGGCACATTTCCAAACAAATGGCATTTCGATTACGCCGTTTTCAATTTCAGAACGCAATTTGTTTAAGTTGTTAAATCGTTTAAAAGCCGCAGTTGGAATTTGATTTTCGATATAAAAATCTTTTTGAACACCTTTATGCTGAATTAACCTGAGGGTTTTTGGCGAAGGGAAAACTTTTAAACCTTCTGCTTCCAATTTATCCAAAGCATCAAGATTGATATTTTCAATTTCGATGGTTAGTAAATCTACTTTTTTCCCAAATTCATAAACGGTTTCATAATTCATCAAATCGCCAATTATGAAATGAGTAGCGCCAAATTGACAAGGCGCTTCTGTGCTTGAATCAATAACATAGGTTTGAATATCAAATTTTCTGGTTTCAGCCAATAGCATTTTGCCTAATTGTCCGCCACCGAGAATTCCAAGTTTAAAATCGGAAGAGAAGTAGTTCATTTAGTCGTATGTTGCCTGTCTGCCGACAGGTAGATTGGCACAAAGATAGTATTTCAAATCCAAAAATCATTTGGATAGTTGAAGTAAAACTTCTCTGGCGGCAGCTTTATATCCCGCAGATTGCTTGGCAAAATCTTTATTGATAATATTCTGCAATTCCTCTTTTACCCAATCGTGCTGCTTGGTATAATGACTCAAAGTATACATAGCGTAAACCTTTGGAGCAATTTTGGCATTGCCAATAAGCCAATCCAGACAAATTTCAATTAATTTTTCCTGTTGGGTTTCTGTTAAGTGAATTGATTTGGAAGTACTTAGAAAGAAAGCGGTTCTTGACATTCCTCTGATGGCGGATTCGTGCTTGTATTTTGAAATGGTAGCGCAAATTACATCAACAAAAGGAATAAGCATTTCGGCATGTGTTTCCACAAGCATTTCGATAATCCAAACAGCTTTGTACTGATTTTTATTGGTTAAATCTGTTGCAAATGCTACCAAATCCTTCATGTAATCCGGATTTTCGATAACAAAATCCCTAATACCATTTCGGGAATTGGTACTAGCGTTGCTTTTACTGATTCGGTTAAAAAAAGTTGTATCCATTTTGTAAATATAAAAAATACATTTTATTTAACATTTTCACTTCCAAGGTCTAACTTCTAACATTCAACTTCTTATCTTTGCAGCTTATTTAAAAATCCAAACCATATGATACACCTCCACGATAAAACGTTCGAACCATTCATTTCTTCAGAAGAAATTGATTTTGCAATCAAGAATATGGCTAAACAAATGGATGATGATTTTTTTGACGAAGTGCCTGTTTTTATTGGTGTTTTGAATGGCGCTTTTATGGTGATGAGCGATTTGATGAAACAATATCGCGGTATGTGTGAAGTGAGTTTTGTGAAAATGGCTTCGTATGAAGGAACATCAACCACCAATGATGTAAAGCAATTGATTGGACTAAATCAGGATTTAGAGGGAAGAACAGTGGTTGTTGTAGAGGATATTGTTGATACCGGAAATACGGTTGAAGAATTGAAAGCTATTTTTAAGCAAAAAAAAGTAAAGCATTTAAAAATCGCAACCCTTTTCTTTAAACCGGAAGCTTATAAAAAAGACATTAAAATTGATTATGTAGGTATCAGAATTCCGAATAAGTTCATTGTTGGCTACGGTTTAGACTATGATGGATTGGGAAGGAATTTACCAGACATCTATCAATTAGCGAAATAACTCAAACCCGAGGCACAGCCGAATTGTATGGAGCGCAGCGGAATAAATTATAATTCATAACTCATAATTATTTAAAATGATTAACATCGTTCTTTTCGGAAAACCAGGTGCAGGAAAAGGCACACAAGCTGAATTTTTAAAAGAAAAATACAATTTGACACATCTTTCAACAGGCGATATTTTTAGATATAATATTAAAAATAATACTGAATTGGGTCAACTTGCCAAGACTTTTATGGACAAAGGCGATTTAGTTCCCGATGAAGTAACCATTCAAATGTTGCAAAGCGAAGTGGACAAAAATCCGCAATCAGCAGGTTTTCTATTTGATGGTTTTCCAAGAACATTGGCGCAGGCAGCCGCTTTGGATACTTTTTTGGAAACAAAAAACCAAAGTGTTACAGCTACTGTAGCGTTGGAAGCTGATGATAATATTTTAGTCGCACGTTTGTTGGAAAGAGGAAAAACTTCAGGCAGACCAGACGATCAGGACGAAGGAAAAATAAGAAACCGTTACGATGAATACAACCAAAAAACAGCTCCTTTAATGCACTATTATGAAGGACAAGGCAAGTTTCACGTGGTGGACGGAATTGGAACAATTGCGGAAGTAACAGCGCGTTTGACTAACGTTTTCGATAAATTTTAATTTTTTTTTTGTTATTGGTTATTACAACTAGCTTCGCTCAATTCGCCCTTGGCTCGGGTCATAATTTATAGCTTATAACTCAAAATGGAAATACTAATCATACTCTTTTTAATCCTGCTCAACGGCGTTTTTTCCATGTCGGAAATTGCATTGATATCGGCGCGTAGAAATCGATTGGAAACAGCTGCGAAAAAAGGAAACAAAGGCGCCAAAACAGCATTGGATTTACTCAATGCACCCAATAAATTGCTTTCCACGGTTCAGATAGGAATAACGTTGATTAGTATTTTAACAGGTATATTTTCGGGAAATAAAATTACTCAGGACACTCAAGTAGTTGTAGAAGGATTTTCAGTATTAAAACCTTACGGACATACTATTGCCGTTGGGATAGTGGTAGTGATTTTGACCTTCTTCTCTTTAGTATTAGGAGAATTATTACCAAAAAGAATTGGACTGAATTATCCAGAAACCATTGCCAAAGCGGTAGCACTTCCGATGAAAATGGTTTCAATTGTAACAATGCCATTTATTTGGTTGTTAACTATTTCAACCGAAGGAATTCTGAAAATCCTGAAAATAAAACCTTCAGCTGACGGAAAAGTAACTGAGGAAGAAATTAAGGCCATCATCAAGGAAAGTACAGAAAGTGGCGAAGTGCAGGAAATAGAACAGGACATAGTGGAGCGCGTTTTTCATATTGGCGATAGAAAAATCAATTCGTTAATGACGCACCGACAGTCGATTGTCTATCTTTCACTTGAAGATTCGATCGAAGAGTTGAAAGCTAAAGTTTTGGAAGAATTGCACTCGATATATCCCGTTTGCAAAGACAATATGGATGATGTTGAAGGTGTCGTTTTACTGAAAGATTTGTTTGCAAGTTTTGAAAAAGGCACATTCAATTTGAAATCTATTACCAAAACACCGGTTTATTTGATTGAGCATACTTCGGCCTACAAAGCGTTGGAGAATTTCAAGAAATCGAAAGTACATTATGCCTTAGTTACTGATGAATACGGTGTATTTCAAGGAATAATTACGTTAAACGATATCTTGGAAGCTTTAGTTGGTGACGCCGCCGATTTTGATGAAGATGAGTACCAATTGATAGCGCGCCAAGACGGAACCTGGTTGGTAGATGGACTGTATTCATTACATGATTTCCTGACGTATTTTGATATGGATGAGTTGACCAATGATTATGAAGTAACAACTGTTAGCGGATTAATTATGACCGAAATGGGAAAAATACCAACAACGGGAGAAACAGTAATTTGGAACAAATTAGAATTGGAAGTCATAGACATGGATGGTGTTAAGATTGATAAAGTGCTGGTAAAAACGTTAAAAGAATAAAGAAAACATGACAGAAGGAAACTTCGTAGACTACGTAAAAATATATGTTTCTTCCGGAAAAGGAGGAAAGGGTTCTTCGCATCTGCACAGAGAAAAATTTATTGAAAAAGGTGGTCCTGATGGTGGTGATGGCGGTCGCGGTGGTCACGTAATTTTGAAAGGAAACAAGAGCCTCTGGACGCTGTTTCACTTAAAGTTCGCCCGCCATGTCAAAGCAGGTCATGGTGGTGATGGCGGAAGTTCAAGAAGTACAGGTCATGATGGCGAAGACATTACGATTGAAGTTCCTTTAGGAACGGTAGTTCGCGATAAGGAAACCGATGAAATATTATTTGAAATAACCGAAAATGGTGAAGAAAGAATTTTGGCCAAAGGAGGAAAAGGTGGATTGGGTAACTGGAATTTCAGAAGTTCCACCAATCAAACGCCTCGTTATGCGCAACCGGGTATGCCACCGGAAGAATGGGATATTGTCCTGGAGTTGAAAGTTTTAGCAGATGTTGGTTTAGTAGGTTTTCCAAATGCCGGTAAATCGACTTTGCTTTCTGTGTTGACATCGGCTAAGCCAAAAATTGCCGATTATCCTTTTACAACTTTAAAACCTAATTTGGGAATTGTTGCCTATCGTGAATTTAAATCGTTCATTATGGCTGACATTCCCGGAATTATTGAAGGCGCAGCTGAGGGGAAAGGATTGGGACACTATTTTTTGCGTCATATTGAACGAAATTCAACGTTATTATTTTTGGTCCCTGCGGATGCCGATGATATCAAAAAAGAATACGAAATCCTTTTGGATGAATTACGTCGTTACAATCCGGAAATGTTAGACAAGGATAAATTGCTTGTTGTTTCAAAATGTGATATGCTTGATGAGGAATTAAAAGCCGAACTTAAAGCGCAACTCAAAAAGGAAATTAAAGGAATTCCGTTTATGTTTATCTCTTCCGTGGCACAGCAAGGATTGACAGAACTAAAGGATAAACTTTGGGAAATGCTCAATGTTGACACTGAAGAACCAGAAAACAGTCATGGTTTATAAAATAAAAAATCCCGATTAAAGCGGGATTTTTTATTTATAATTAATTTATTAATTTTTTGGTAACTACAACATCATTGCCCAAAGTAATTTTTGCAATGTAAACCCCATTAGGATAATTGAAGGCGGCCGAAAATTGGTTTGAAATCTCGGTTGGAGAGTAAGTATTGATAAGTTTTCCGGCTATATCATAAAGACTGATTTCTTTAATAAATTCAATCGATTCTATTCTTATTACATGACTGGAAATCGAAGCAAAAGTGTTTGTAATACTTGGATTGTCTGTCCCTAATGCACTTCCCGTGAAACGAAGGGAAAATCGATCATTGTATATGCCAACAGGTAACGAAATACTGAAGTCGGCATTTTTAATATCATAATCCGTTCCCGTTTCTGCATCATGAATGTATAATTGAGTATCTTCAGAGATGTTTTCCAATGTGTCAATTTTAATTGTGCATATACCAGCTGTAGAAGTTTTTAGGCCTAGAGGTACTATTTGGTCTAGATTAAAATTTGAAACCCCCTGAATAGTCAATTTGGTATCGGTAGTTTTCCAATATAAATCTTCAGCATTTTCATCTATAATCGGAGCATCATAACCTACATCAAAATAATCGGTAGCGTTCTCATCAACACCTACTAAAATTTGTCGGTATATATTAGAAGGTGATTGATACAATAATCTGATTTTTTGTCTTGTATCAATGGTGTCACTTGCTGTTTGAATCTGATTGCCAGACTTGAAAAATACCGAATTGCTCGCTGATTCAATTTTGAAAGTTCGTTGACTGTTCTTAAAATTAATGGTGCCACCAGTAACTGCCGTACTTAAACCTGGATTATTTCCTGTCAATGCTGAATTTGAGCCAGTACCAATAAAGAATCCTTGAGCTACCGGAATGTATCGTTTTGGGACTTTAGTTCCCATTGAGCCGTTAGCATTTATCAACGGATCGTTTGAAATCGCTACAACTCCACCCATTAATGTATAACTTGAATAGCCACCGATATATTGAGTCAAAATATGAGTTTGTCCTCCAAAATGATCCCAAAAATATAACGCCCCGTTAAAAATATTTGTAGCCGCTCTTCCGGCACCATCTTTTATGTTATCTTTAATAAATTCATCTGCGTCTAATGCAGATGGATATGGATTTCCAACTAGATAACTTTGATTTAAAGAAATCGACAAAGGAATAGTCCCATTATTCGGTTTACCAACAAAAACATAATTTTGCGGAGTTGTAAATGGTGCAATTCCGGTAACTCCTTTCATTGTGAAACCTTCGCCGATATTAATGGTTCCTGTACTCCCAATATATTGCCATCCTGCATAAGCTGTGCTGACGCTTGTATATTTATACATCCAACGTATACTAAGTTTAACAGGATTTGTTACTGCCCCATCTGCAAAATAAGCACCCGCGCCAAAAGTTATAGCACTTGGATTAAATAGATTTGTAGCTGAGTCTGTCCCGTCCATTAAGACACCGTTTAAAGTATAATTAGTGCCGTTGGTAGTAACCGGTGATGACCAATAGTTATAGTGATAACTACTTCTGTTACCCTGTTGGTCTTTTAAAATCTTTCCGGTTCCGGTTGTTGGATTCGCTGCTGTTCCGTTTTGAACAATTTGAGCCTCACCAACTAATCTTAAGTCCCCACTCAATTCAATAAAGATAAATTATTTGCAACTGTTAATTCAAATCCGTCAACAATGCTAATCCCAATCGCACTATTGGAATTGTTTAATGTTAAGTTATAAAAAGTTTCATTTGTTTTAATTCCGGAATTAATCCCTTGAATCTGATTTAATGTCGCACTATTAAAGGTAACAGTTCCTTGTCCAGGTGTAAAAGTACCGCTGTTTTTCCAATCCCTGCTAACATACAAATTCGAGCTGGTCGCCATGGTCACTGATGCGGCATTGGCAATTATTACGTCCTGTGCGTTGGCGATACCGCTATACAATGACGCATAGCTTGAAGTTGAAGGGTCAACAATTGGATATCGGGATAATCCGTTAGGAATTTGTGCATTTATGGTTGCCGATGGTAATCCGCCAGCCCAGTTTTTACAATCAAACCAATCGTTGCTTACTAATCCTGTCCATAGTCCTGCAACGCCGTTTAGTGTAGTAACCACCGCTGAACCAGTCAAATCTTGCGGTTTTGCAGTACATTTTGAGTCGCTTAAAGCTGTTATAGTATAGGTTTGATTAACGGTGATCCCTGAGATACTAAATACATACGGATTCGTATTGATATTATTTACTGTCGTTGAAGTGGTTCCATTACTATAGGTTACGCTCCAAGGTGCGACACCGGTTAAAGCCACGCTAAAAGTTGCCGTTCCTCCGTTACAAATGGTTTGTGATGGGCCAATAGAGGCGGTTGGCCGCTGATTGACGGTAACTGTTATATAAGTAGTTCCATTAGGGCCGGTACTTGTACATCCGTTTAAGTGAGAGGTAATAGCGTATGTTGTAGTTATTGTTGGACTTACTACTGCAGTTGCTGTCGTACTTATTACCAACCCTGTCGAGGAATCTACCCATTCTGATGTCAAATTTAAAGGAGCGTCCGGGATATCAATATTGTCGATCGCCCAGGAGCTATTGGCATTTCCATTATATACAAACCTAATTCTTAAATTTGTTTGCCCAATATAATTGCTCAAATCAATAGTTTCAAGCGGGAAAGCGTTATACGGACTTCTTGTGCTTGCACCCAAATATTGAGCTAATACGACTGTATAGGTTACACCGCCATCCAATGATAACTCTACCGATATGGATGCACCGGTTTGAAGATTAAAGGCATGATTGAAACTTAAAGTACCAGATGAGAGTCCCAAAGTGCTGAAAATAGGCGTTTGCATTATTGAGTTAAAATTTCCGCTAGCGATAGCAAATTTACCAGATGCCGTATAATTAATACCTGCATAGGTACCTCCGTTGCTGGCACTTAATCTAAAAGGGCCGGTAGAGTTGTTACTTGCATTTAAACAATTCCCGCAGCCATCAACTAACCAGTTAACAGGATTAGAGTTGCTAAATGTACCGCCCGTTGCGATGAACGCATTAGTAGCAAACCCACTTTCTGAATATAAATTTGATGAATCGCCAGCACAAATAGTCTGAGGTGTAGCAGTTACCGGCGTGGGTTTGATATTTGGAATAACATTTACCATTGTTACCAGTGAATAAGCCAAATTACAGGCAGCACCATTTTGTATCACAGCTCTAAATATAGTTGACTGTGTAATGTTTGTGTAAGTATTGCTTGCAGTCGTGTTTGCAATAGGCACCCATATTGATCCTCCATTACTACTATATTCCCAACGTACGACATTGCCAACATGACCGGTTAGATAAACTGTTCCGGTAGCGAAGTGACATTCTGTTATGGTTCTGACAACCGGAGTAACTCCCGGTAAGGAACTTGAAACAGTACCGCCAACAGAAGAATTATTAACAATAACGGTAGATGTAATTTGATTTCCGACACAACCATTAGATGTAGGAGTGAAAGTATAGATAACACTTTGCGCAATTGCGGTATTATTGGTCAAAATTTGAGAAAGTGAAAACGTGCTACCGGCAGCAATTACCCCCGAAGTTCCACTTGTGGTGCCGGACACATTAGTAGTATTATCTCGCGTCCAGGTATAAGTCGTAGCTAGGTTATTAGTATTGCCGACAACAATCGCTGAAAATGCAATTCCGGAACAAGCTGTTTGAGTAGCTATATTTACGGTTGTTGTCGGTTTTGGGTTGACAGTAACCGTTAAGGTGAATGTACTTCCATTACAATTTCCAGAAGTTGGAGTTATGGTATAAGTCGCTGTTTGCGCACTAGTTGTAGGGTTTGTTAAAGTCTGAACAACCGAAGCCTGATTACTTCCAGCTGTTCCACCCGTAATTCCGCCTGTAACCACAGGAATTCCCCATGAATATAAAGTTCCAGTTGGAATGATATTTCCACTGCCATTTGTTGGCGTAAAAGTTAAACTGTTTTCGGTACAAACTGTCGCAGTTACATTTTGTACAAATGGTTTAGGTTCTACCGTTACAATTACAGTGAACGATGAGCCGCTACAAATTGGCGAAATTCCGGAAGCAGGTGTAACAGTATAGGTGGCTGTTTGATTTACGTTGGTATTATTGGTTAAAGTTCCGACAATAGAAGTTTGTCCGTTCTGTAAAGCGCCACCCGTCATTCCGCCGGTAACACTCGGTGCTGACCACGAATATAAAGTGTTCGATGGCACAACGGTACTCGCGTTTGGAACTCCGTCAATAGGTGTAAGACTAAATCCACTTTGACTACAGGTAGTAACGGTTTGAGTTGGAATAACCGCCTTTGGACTGACTATGAGTTGCGCATCATTTGAGGTAACACTAGGAGCACAGCTTCCGCTAACGACACATTTATAATTCGATGAAGCATTTGATGCGCTTATAGGATTTATTGTTAAGCTTGCGGATGTTGCTCCTGAAACTGAACCACCATTAGTCATAGTAGTCGCTCCATTAAACCATTGGTATGTTAAATTAGATCCCGTCGCAGTTACCGAAAAGCTAACGGAACTCCCGGAACATATAGTTTGAGAAGCTGCCGGTTGGGCGGTAATTGCAGGAAGTTGGCTGACAACCAAAGCCGCGTTATTTGAAGTTGCCGCAGCACACGGACTTGTTCCTGAAACAACACATTTATAATTGGTTGCCGCATCTCCGGTAACGACTGGATTAATTGTTAAGGCTGCCGATGTTGCGCCTGAAATCGATCCGACATTAGTTAAGGCAATTGCTCCTTTATACCACTGATAACTCAATCCGGTTCCGGTTGCCGCAACTGAAAAAGTAGCTGAGCTTCCAGCACATATAGTTTGGGTAATGACAGGTTGACTTGTTATGGAAACAATTTGGTTAACTATTAATGCCGCATCATTTGAAGTAACACTAGGAGCACAACTTCCGCTAACAACACATTTATAATTTGTTGAAGCATCTGAAGTGCTTGCGGGATTTATCGTTAAGGTTGCTGATGTGGCTCCTGAAACCGAACCACCATTAGCAATAGGAGTCGCTCCATTGAACCATTGGTATGTTAAATTAGTACCTGTTGCCGTTACCGAAAAGCTAACGGAACTCCCGGAACATATAGTTTGGGAAGCAGCCGGTTGGGAGGTAATTGCAGGAAGTTGATTCACAACCAAAGCCGCATTATTTGAAGTTACCGCCGCACACGGACTTGTTCCTGAAACCACACATTTATAATTCGTTGCTGCATCGCCGGTCACGACAGGATTTATTGTTAACGTTGCCGATGTTGCACCTGAAATGGATCCACCGTCAACTAAGGCTGTCACACCTTTATACCACTGATAACTTAATCCGGTTCCTGTTGCCGCGACTGAAAAAGTAGCTGGGCTTCCAGCACATATAGTTTGGGTAAGGACAGGTTGACTTGTTATGGAAACAATTTGGTTAACTATTAATGCCGCATCATTGGAAGTAACATTAGGAACGCAGCTTCCGCTAACGACACATTTATAATTTGCTGAAGCATCTGAAGTGCTTGCAGGATTTATTGTTAAGGTTGCTGATGTGGCTCCTGAAACTGAACCACCATTAGTCATAGTAGTCGCTCCATTAAACCATTGGTATGTTAAATTAGATCCCGTCGCAGTTACCGAAAAGCTAACGGAACTCCCGGAACATATAGTTTGAGAAGCTGCAGGTTGGGAGGTAATTGCAGGAAGTTGGTTGACAACCAAAGCCGCGTTATTTGAAGTTGCCGCAACACACGGACTCGTTCCCGAAACCACACATTTATAATTGGTTGCTGCATCGCTGGTCACCACTGGATTTATTGTTAACGTTGCTGATGTTGCACCTGAAATGGACCCGCCGTCAACTAAGGCTGTAACACCTTTGTACCACTGATAACTCAAACTGGTTCCAGTAGCAGCAACTACAAATGTTGCAGTATCTCCTGTACATAAAGTTTGAGTTGCAACAGGTTGAGAAGTTATAATAACTTTTTCTATTACTATCAACTCAGCATTTGCTGAAGTTGCAGCTGGAGAACAAGTTCCGCTTACAATGCAATTGTAATTTACTGATGCATCGCCTAAAGCAACTGGATTTATAGTAAGAGTAGCACTTGTTGCACCCGCAATTGAACCCACATTATTTAATGCAGTAGCGCCATTGTACCATTGATAGGTCAATCCTACTCCAGTCGCACTTACCGAAAAGCTAACTGAACTTCCTGAACAAATAGTTTGTGTAGCAATAGGTTGTGAACTTATTGCAGGTAATGCCAATACATTTACAGTATTGGTTGTTTTACTACAATTTGTGGTTGAATTGGTAAAAGTGAAAGTTGTACTTCCTGGTGCAAGACAATTTACAAGTCCGGTATTATCAATCGTTGCTTTGGTATTATCACTGCTAGTCCAAGTTCCTCCTGAATTGGGGCTTAATTGAATAGAATTTCCAATACATACACTGGTTGGTGATGAAACCACAGGAAGTGCATTAACAGTAACTGTAGTATTTACAGAACTTGTACAACCATTTCCATTAGTATAAGAATAAGTGATAATTGAAGTACCTGCGGAAACAGTCGAAACAACGCCACTTGAATTTATGGTGGCAACTCCAGTTGAAGCACTATTCCAGCTACCGCCCGAAGTTGAATTTGACAAGGTAGTAGTAGAACCAATACAAACTGATGTGGTTCCTGTAATAGGATTTAAAACAGGTAAAGGATTTACAGTGAAATTACTGGCACTGGTTCCTGTTCCTGACGGCGAGTTAACTGTTATAGTTCCGGTTGTAGCACTAACAGGTAAGGTTGCCGTAATTTGTGTATTGCTGTTAACTGTAAATGAAGCAGAAACACCATTAAAACTAACATTAGTAGCTGTATTAAAATGATTTCCTGTAATAACTATTGAAGGAGTTGAGCCAATACAGGCATTTGTAGCTGTAAAACTTGAAATCGTTGGCGCAGGTGTATAATAGACCTTAATTTGAATATAATCCACAGAAGCAGTAAGCGAATTGTTCGCAGTTACGGATAATACAGCGCCGAAATTTGAAGCATTAATATCAGAAGCTAACCATGTTAAACCCCATTTATCAGTCGGGCTTCCATACGTTGCAGTAGTTAAGGCAGTTGGATAACCAACGCCAATTGCCGCATTGTTATTGCCAAGAACAGAACCGTTTTTTACTAATTTAACAACACTGTCACTAGTAACCCTGCCACCATTATTAGCACTTGTTCTTCTATTGATTATAACTTCAATACCATTAATTACTACACCAGCCGGAATAGAAAAACCATAATTGCTTCCATGGATATAATTGGTGAATGCACCACTTGTAACAGCAACTGTAGCATTAACGCCGTCAGCAGCAGTAATATTTCCTGAATTTGTCCATCCGATTGTTCCGGTTGCAGCATTGTTAGCACCAGTTCCGGCATTGTTTGGTCCGGCTGTTTGAGCTATCGTAAAGTTTCCTGGGAAAAGAATGAGCGTAGCTAGAAGTAAGATATATTTTTGTTTCAAAAATAATTCTAGCAGAAATTTTGTTTTTTGTGATAAGTAGTTTTTTTTCATTGGGCAATGAATTTTAAACTATTAATAATAATGCGAAGGTATGTCGAGTTTTTAACCTTAAATAATTTTTCGGACACACTGCTTTAAAAACCCGATAAAGTGCATTTTCCTATTTTTTTATTGTTATATTAATTTTAAAAATCTGTTATTCAACAACATGCATATTTTAGTAAGGCGCATTTCAACGAACGAAATAGAACTTTCATAGATATTTTGGATTATCAATCCTTCTATCAATCTTAACAATTACTATTTCAACAAATAGGATTAATCACTTATATTTGTTTCGATGAAAATTTCTAGCGCTTTTTTACTTTTTTTGCCCATGGCAATCTTTTCCCAAACTAATTTTGAGAAAGCCGAAAAACTATTTAAGCAAGAAAAATTTGCTGCAGCAAAGCCTATTTTTGAAAGCAGTTACAAGGAAAATCCAAATCAGTTAAAGACTATTGAGTATCTTGGCGATATTGCCAGTAATACTAAAGATTGGGATAAAGCGGCTTTTTATTATGAAAAACTAAAAACATTAAAGCCTAATGAAGCGGATTATTACTATAAGTATGGTGGCGCTTTAGGAATGAGAGCACAAACTGGCGGAAAATGGGTTGCCATCAAACTCATAAGTGATATTAGAGGATCATTTGAAAAAGCACTGAGCCTTAATCCAAACCATATCGGAGCACGATGGGCTTTAATAGAATATTATCTTCAGTTACCCGCTTTTGTTGGCGGTAGCGAAAGAAAAGCGCAACGATATTCGAATGAATTATTTAAAATTTCGCCTGTAGATGGATATCTTTCCAAGGCACATATTGACGAATATTTTAAGCGATATAAAAGTGCTGAAAAAAACTATATTAAAGCTCTACAAATGGGCGGCTCAAAAAACACCTATCAACGATTAGCAGATTTATATAGGGAAAAACTACATCAACCCGAAAAAGCCCTTCAGGTTTTACAGGAATATAAAGAAAAAAACAAGTCATAAAATGCGTACACATTTCATAGCCATTGGAGGAGCGGCAATGCACAATCTTGCTTTAGCATTACACAATAAAGGATATCAGGTAACCGGAAGCGATGATGCTATTTTTGAGCCTTCAAAAACAAGATTGGAAAAGAAAGGCTTACTGCCAAATGAATTTGGCTGGTTTCCCGAAAAAATAACTTCAGAAATCGAAGCCATTATTCTCGGTATGCATGCAAAAGCAGATAATCCTGAATTATTGAAAGCTCAGCAATTAGGTTTAAAAATCTATTCCTATCCGGAATTTTTATACGAACAATCCAAAAACAAAACCCGCGTCGTTATTGGCGGTTCACACGGAAAGACAACCATCACATCAATGATTCTGCATGTTATGCATTATCACAATATTGAAGTCGATTATATGGTTGGCGCACAATTGGAGGGCTTTGACACTATGGTTCATTTGACTCATGAAAATGATTTTATTGTTTTGGAGGGCGACGAATACCTGTCGTCTCCAATTGACAGAAGGCCAAAGTTTCATTTGTACCAGCCAAATATCGCTCTAATTTCGGGCATTGCCTGGGATCATATCAATGTGTTCCCGACGTTTGAGAATTATGTAGAGCAATTTGAAATCTTTGTTAACCAAATCACCAAAGGCGGAATTTTGGTGTACAATGAAGAAGACGAAATGGTTAAAAAAGTCGCCGAAGAAACTACAAATACCATCAGAAGAATACCTTATAAAACACCAAGTTATAACGTTGAAAGTGGAACCACTTTATTAGACACACCTGAAGGACAAATGCCAATTGAAGTTTTCGGAGCACACAATCTCAATAATTTAGCTGGTGCCAAATGGATTTGTCAAAACATGGGCGTTGACGAAGCCGATTTCTACGAAGCCATTGCCAGTTTCAAAGGCGCATCCAAACGTTTAGAAAAAATTGCGGAAGGCAAGGGCAAAGTCGCTTACAAGGATTTTGCGCATTCACCAAGCAAGGTATCGGCAACAACCACAGCTGTTAAAGCACAATATCCAAACAGAAAATTAGTGGCTTGTCTGGAACTTCACACGTACAGTAGTTTGAATGCCGAATTCTTGAAAGAATATGAAGGCGCACTTGATGCTGCAGATGTTGCGGTGGTTTTCTATTCGCCTGATGCAGTGAAGATAAAGCAACTGGAAGAAGTGACTTATAACCAAATTGCGCAATCCTTCAAACGCGATGATTTGATTATTTATACCAATCCCGCTGAGTTTAAGGATTTTCTTTTTAATTATGATTTAAGTAATTCGGCGCTGTTATTAATGAGTTCCGGGAATTATGGCGGATTGAATTTTGATGAGGTGAAAGCGTTAATTATTTAAATCAAATTCTTACATTTATCATTAATTAAATAATGATGAGTGAACAAAAATTTTCCATAAAGAATTGGGCGGAAGATGATAAGCCACGAGAAAAGCTGATGCTAAAAGGAAAAACTGCTTTGAGTGACGCCGAGTTGGTTGCTATTCTCATTGGTTCGGGAAGCAGAAACGAAAGTGCTGTCGGTTTAAGCAAAAGGATTTTGTCTAGTGTAGATAATAACCTAAATGCATTAGGAAAATTATCATTGAAGCAATTAATGGAATTCAAAGGAATAGGCGAAGCGAAAGCTGTTTCAATCGTTGCCGCTTTAGAATTAGGCCGACGACGTAGAGCAGAGGAAACTGTCGACCTCCAAAAAATAACTTCAAGCAAAGCTGTTTTTGAAATTATGCAACCCATAATTGGCGAGCTGCCACACGAAGAATTTTGGGTGTTGTATCTTAATAATTCTAATAAAGTAATATACAAGTCACAGCTTTCCAAAGGCGGAATTACAGGAACTGTGGTCGATGTGCGATTAATATTCAAAACTGCTTTGGAACAAGGCGCAATTTCCATAATTTTGACCCACAATCATCCTTCGGGCAAACTTCAAGCGAGCGATGCGGATAAGGATATTACCAAAAAACTAAAAGTGGCTGGCGAACAATTAGATATCAAAGTCCTCGACCACATTATAATTACCGAAACTGGCTATTTCAGTTTTCAGGACGAAGGCATTTTTTAAAATGAAAAACATAACAGATATTTTCTTCGATTTAGATCACACGCTTTGGGATTTTGATGCAAATTCGGTTTTGGCTTTTGATAAAATCTTTGCAGAACATCATCCAACAATTGCCACCAATGCGTTTATCAAAATCTACGCACCAATAAACCAGGCGTGCTGGAAGTTGTATCAGGTTGATGAAATTACGCATGAAGAGTTGCGATATAGTCGTTTGCGACAATCTTTTGATGCTTTAAATTATACTATTTCTGATGAAGAAATAAATCACATTGCCCATTATTACATCGAGTATATGCCCGATAACAATCAGTTATTTGATGGCGCAATTGAAGTTTTGGAATATTTAAAGCCAAAATACAACCTTCATATTATTACCAATGGGTTTGCCGAAGTGCAAGGGAAGAAGATCAATAATTCGGGTTTAGGGAAGTATTTCAATACCATTACCAATTCGGAAATGGCAGGTGTGAAAAAACCACACGCTACCATATTTGAATATGCGCTATCTTTGGCGAATGTTAAAAAAGAAAATGCTATCATGATTGGTGACTGCATTGATGCGGATATTCGCGGCGCGATAAATTTTGGTATGAAAGCTATTTTGTTTGATGAAAAAGGAATCTACGCTGCAGAAGGGTTGCAAACTATAAATCATTTATTAGAATTAAAAAAAATATTGTAAATGAAGAAAATTGTATTGTTGTTTATTTTAATCTCGGGTTATGCATTTTCGCAAAACATTAATGATTTCCAATATGTAATTGTGCCTGTAAAGTTTGATTTTTTAAAAAAAGATGACCAATACGGACTAAATACATTAACCAAATTATTGCTGCAGAAATATGGTTTTAAAGCTTATTTAAGCTCTGAAGAAATTCCGTTAAATGTTGACAATCAGAGATGCAATTTTTTATATGCTGATGTTACAGATGACAGCGGAATTCTGATGACTAAAGTTAAGGTAGCCTTGAAAGACTGTAAAGAGCAACTGCTTTTCGAAACTCAATTTGGTAGTAGCCGAGAGAAAGAATATGCAGCGGCATATAATCAGGCATTGCGTGAAGCTGGAAAATCATTTGATAAACTGGATTATAAATATAGTGGAAAAAGTGAAGCTACGCTTGAAGTAATAGAGACCAAAACAGCAGTTACAATTCCTAAAAAATCAATTGAACCAACTGAGATTTCTTCATTGTATTCGGAGCCGCTTTTTGCAAAACCATATGGTGAAACTGGATTTCAATTACTGACGAATAACACCGACGTTCCCCGATTCGTAATGACAATTTATAAGACATCATCACCCGATTGTTATCTTATAAATAATGGTGTTTTGCTACGAAAATCGGGTAAATGGTTTTTAGAATATTATAAAGAAGACAAATTAATTTCCCAACTAGTATCTATAGTAAACCTTAATTAATAACCATACTTATCCTTCCAGCGATTCTTTAAGAAGTTACCCAATTCATTTTCACGTGCATTATTCCCAGGTTTGTAAAAAGCGGTATTTTTGATTTCATCAGGCAAATATTCCTGGGCCGAAAAATTGTTTTCATAGCTGTGTGAATATTGGTATTCTTCACCATAACCCAATTCTTTCATCAGTTTTGTTGGCGCATTACGCAAATGTATCGGCACCGATAAATCGCCGGTTTGTTTTACCATTTGCTGCGCCTCGCCAATAGCCATATAACTTGCATTGCTTTTAGCCGATGTTGCCAAATAAACAGCACATTGGCTCAGGATAATCCGGCTTTCGGGATAACCAATGGTCGAAACTGCCTGAAACGTACTATTTGCCATAATGAAGGCTGTTGGATTTGCGTTTCCGATGTCTTCGCTTGACAAAATTAGCATTCTTCGGGCAATGAATTTCACATCTTCGCCGCCTTCAATCATTCGGGCCAACCAATACACCGCGCCGTTTGGATCGCTTCCGCGTATGGATTTTATAAATGCCGAAACAATATCGTAATGCTGTTCGCCGGTTTTATCATAAAGAACCGTGTTTTGTTGCACCAATTGCAAAACTTTAGCATTGGTTATTGTAATTAGGCCTTCTGGGCTGGCGTTAACGACAAGTTCAAAAACATTTAATAGCTTTCGTCCATCGCCGCCGGAAAGCCTGATTAGCGCTTCGGTTTCTTTTAGTTTTATTTTTTTGGAAACCATAAATACATCTTCCTTCATGGCTCGATTTAATAAAGCCAACAAATCATCTTTTGAAAACGGATTTAAGACATACACCTGACAACGTGACAAAAGCGCGGGAATGACCTCAAAGCTTGGGTTTTCGGTTGTGGCTCCAATAAGCGTTATCCACCCTTTTTCTACAGCGGCCAAAAGCGAATCCTGCTGCGATTTGCTAAACCGGTGAATCTCATCAATAAACAGGATTGGGTTTTTTGCAGTGAATAAGCCGCCGCTTTGTTTGGCTTTGTCAATCACATCGCGAATGGCTGCCACACCACTATTTATGGCGCTTAACTCATAAAACGGACGATTACTTTGCTTAGCTATAATCTGTGCCAAAGTAGTTTTTCCGGTGCCGGGTGACCCCCAAAATATCATAGATGGAATTATACCACGGGCAATTTGTTGGGTCAACGAACCATTTTCACCAACAAGGTGTAATTGGCTTATATAATCCTCCAATTTTTGTGGTCGAATGCGCTCGGCAAGTGGTGCTTCCATGATGTAAAAATACGGCTTTACCAATCAATGGGCAACAATTCTTTCCCGAAACCTTCTCGCTATGTATCGGCAAACTTTCGGGAAGCTTTGGTTTAAACTGACAAATTAGCATTACTTTTAGTTTGGCTATATTTTTGACAATAGCAAAAAATAATTTTAGCTTTAGCAATGAACGATTACCATCATTTTAAGTTTACCCCTTCTGTTTGGCTGGTGCCTTCATTGCTGCTTATTCTGATGTGGGCAGTTTTCTTCTTCGAAAATAGTTTCAATATTGATTTGACTTCACACGGAATTTTACCAAGAACCGTATCAGGCTTGCAAGGTGTAATCTTCAGTCCGTTTCTTCATGGCGATTTGAACCATATTGCTAACAATTCGATTCCTTTATTTATTTTGGCAACGGCACTTATTTATTTCTACAGGGATATTTCGTTGAAAATTTTGTTTTATGGGATTTTCCTTTCCGGATTAATAACCTGGATAATTGGACGGGATTCCTATCATATTGGTGCCAGCAGTTTAATATATGTACTTGTTTCCTTTATTTTTTTCAAAGGAATGATGACGCAATATTACCGATTAATGTCGTTATCGTTGACAGTTGTGATGCTCTACGGTGGATTGATTTGGTATGTTTTTCCAGAAGTGGATAAGCAAATTTCCTGGGAAGGACATTTGGCAGGTTTGATTACGGGTTTCTTTTTCGCTATAAAATTTAAAACACCCGATTATAAAAAAGCGATACAATACAATTGGGAAAAACCCGATTTCAATCCGGAAGATGATGCTTTCATGAAGCACTTTGATGAGAATGGAAACTTTGTCAATACTCCGAAGCCTGATGAAGAAACGGAAGAAATTATTGCATCTCCGGCGATTGGTTATTCTTATGTTTATAAGGAAACGACAAACGATACCAAACCAAACGATTAGTTCTTTTCTAGCCCCGATAGTAATGAAAATAAAAATGTCACGACACTTCGTGACATTTTTATTGTATTGAATAGCGGGAATAAGGATAACTGATAATCCCGAACCATTCGCTTCTAAATATCAAATATTTACTGTCTTTGACGAACAGCTTCATAAAGAAAAGCACCACAAGCCACAGAAACATTGAGCGAGCCAATACTTCCAAACATAGGAAGCTTTGCTTTTTCATCTACGATTTTTAATACGGATGGATTGATTCCTCTGTCTTCACTTCCCATGATAATTGCGACGGGTTCGTTTAACGAAATATCGTAAATGTTTTGGTCTGTTTTTTCGGTGGCGGCTACGGTTTTTATTCCGCTTCCCTGAAGATGAAAGATAGCATCTTTGATATGTTCGACTTTGCAGATTGGAACATTAAATACAGCGCCGGCTGAAGTTTTTACGGTATCACCATTAACAGGAGCAGAACCCGCTTTTTGAACTATGATTCCATCAACACCGGTACATTCAGCGGTTCTTATGATGGCACCGAAATTTCGGGCATCGGATATTTGGTCAAGTATCAGGAATAAAGGTGTTTTTCCCGATTCCAGCACTTTTTCGATTAAAGTTTCCAAATCGTGGAAGGCAATAGGGGAAATTGTAGCAACCGCGCCTTGATGATTGTTGGAAGTTAATCGGTTTAGTTTTTCAACGGGAACATAGGAGAAATTGATGCTTTTTTGTTTCATCACTTTCATAAGTTCCTTCATTAATTCGCCTTGCGTGTCCGATTGAATAAACACTTTGTCAATAGCTGCACCCGACTGTATTCCTTCAATAATTGCTCTAATCCCGAAGATTTGATGTTCTTTTTCCATGGCGCAAAGATATAAAAAAACCATCCCGTTTTAGAACGAGATGGTTTTGATTATAAAAACATTCTTAAGATTAATTAACGTCCCAGAATATATGAGTTGTCAGCGTATTTCCTCCAATAGCCGTAGAAGCAGCTTCCACATTAGTTGCATTTAAAGTTTCTTCTCTAGCAGGGTAAGTTAAACGTGTAGGCACTTCAGTTTCATTTGCATCTGCCGGAGCAATTAAAACTGGGTAATTCAATCTTCTCCAAGATATCCATGCTTCGAAGCCTCTGTTGTAAAGAGCCAGATAAGCTTGTTCGCCTATTTTTTGCTGCCATGGTCCTGTTGCTGTTGCATAGGCTACGCTTGGCTGCGCTAAATAAGCTGCAATGGCTACAGGGGAAACACCCCAGTAACTCATTGATGCAGTAATCGCCGCATTATAATGGGATTCAGCGGTACCCGCGATAGGTATTCCTCTTTCAACAGCTTCCGCTAATAAAAACTCGACTTCAGCAGCATCCATTATGGTTCCTTCAAATGTTGGTTCCACTATCATGGTACCAATATGTGAAAAATTGGCAAAGTTGTTACTGTCTCCAGGAGTACCACCTTCATAAATGCCGCCAATCTGTGTGAAATACGCAGCTCTTCTTGGGTCATTCAGGGCATTCATTTTATCAATAATAGTACTTGTTGGAACAAAGTCGTCTCTTCCTGTAGATATTACATCCACAAAAATAGGATTCGTATTTGGTTTTGCTGCTAAGTACGACAGGTCAGTGTTATCATTATTAGTTAAAATTACACCATCCGTTACCGCAGAAACAACCTGAGCAGAAGCATAAGTATGATCGATGTCATCCATATTGATAGCCATTCTTAAACGTAAAGAGTTAGCAAATTTTTGCCATTGCGAAGTGTCGCCACCATAAATCAAATCTTGTGTGTCGAAACTTCCATGACTGGTGTCTAATCCATGCGAAGCAATGGTTAACTTTGAAATTAAATCTTTATATATAGTTTTAGCATCATCATAAGCAGGCAGAGGATGATCTAAAGGATCTAATGCTTCAGTATATGGAACATTACCAAAAGTGTCTACTAATACAGAATAAGCATAAGCCGTCATGATGTCTATCAAGTGCCCTTTATTTGTTCTTTCAATTTCCTTATCGGCAATTTCCTGAGTTGTACCTGTATAGACTTCAGTAGCCAAAACTTTTCTGGATTCTTTTAAATCTCTTAATACATCTCTGTAGATAGCTTGCCAGTGATTGTCTGGAATTGTTCTTGTAGCGACATCATAGTTACTTTCATCAGTATATGTTGTTTCAGTCCATTGTTGCATAAACAACCTGAACACATTAAGATTAACACTCGTATTGACCATTTGGTCCACCATGTTTTTCTCAGCATTGGAAAACAAAAACTCCGCCGGAACCGCGGTAGGGTTTACAGTGTCTTCGTTTAGATCTGTTATATCGTCTGTGCAGGAATAAAAACCCGCAAAAACAAACATTAATAAAAATATCTTTTTCATAATTAAAATTTAAGCGTTAAGTTACCTCCAATATTTCTTGTGGTTGGTAATGACCCCACTGAATAACCAGATGAAAGATTACCTGAGCCTAGACCACTTTCGGGGTCAGCATCTGGTAAGTTTTTGTGAATTATCCATAAATTGGTTCCAACCAAGCTGAACGTCATGTTGTCTATCCTCAAGTTGTCTATCCATTTTTTAGGGAAATTGTACGATATAGAAACTTCTCTTAATTTAACATAGGAAGCGTCATAAATAAAAGCTTTGTTTGGCTGTCTTCTGTATCCAAAACTGTTTCCAAAGTTAAACGGTCCAGGGGCTCTTGTTTCGTTTGGAGTTCCATCTGCATGAACACCTGGAAGTATAATACCTCCGGAGTCAGTTCCTGTTGTTATAGGATTCCGGATTGGGTTTCCAAGGTCATTTAGTGCCGCGGTTTCATCAGGTAAACCGGTTGCTAAACCATACGATCTGTCCAAAGAGAAAATATCTCCTCCTTTTTGTGAATCAATTAAGAAACTGAATGCAAAATCCTTATAAGTAAATTTGTTTCTAAGACCACCTGTCCAATCCGGATTGATATCACCAATATTGTTATTAGAGCTGGAGTTTAGTACATATCTACCATTAGCTCCAACAATTCTCTGACCGTCTAAATAAGTAAAGTCAGTTCCTTTAATAATACCGTAAGGTTGTCCTACACTGGCGTTGATAGATACACCACCTTGGAAGCTTCCTAATTGCAGATTATCAATACCTTTTGCAAGTGAAACAACTTCATTTCTGTTTCTTGCCCAGTTTACATTAATATCCCATTGGAAATTTGCGGTCTTTACTGGTGTAATGTTCAATTGTACTTCAACTCCTTTGTTTTCTATGGAGCCTGCATTAACGTATCTTGAAGTAATACCTGTTGCCTCAGAATATGGAACCCTGTAAATTTGATCCTTACTCAAAGAACGATAGTAACTCACATCAAATCCCAATCTTTTATCAAACATCTGCATTTCTATACCCGCTTCATAACTGGACGTTACAGTTGGTCTTAAATTTGGATTGTTTTTGATAGAATTTACAGAGAATAATCCATTCCCATTAAACGCGGGGAATTTAGAATAAGTATCAGCTAAAGCTTGGTCCGGCGCGCCGTTACCTACTTCTGCCCAATTTAATCTTAATTTACCAAAGGACATCCATTTTTGTTTAATTAAGTTAGAGAACAATAAACTACCTGAAATTGATGGATAAGTTACAACATTATTATCTTTAGGCAAGGAAGAGTAAGCATCACGTCTCACGGTACCGTCTAAAAATATAAAGTCATTAAAACCGAAAGAAGCCTGAGCATAGTAACTGTTAATTCCGCTTTTTGGACGCAATTCATAAGGATCATTAATAGGCTGAACTGAGTTTAATAAACTATATACTCCAGGAACAATGAGCCCACCATTTGTGGAAGCAAATAAAATATTTTGGTTTATTCTGTTGATTGTACCTCCAAATAAACCTGTAAAATTAATTTTGTCCCAAGTTTTTTTGAAATTGAACATCAAATCATAGTTGTTTTCACGGTAGTTTTTTTCAAATCTTTGATAACCAGATTTCTCATCTTGGCGAACATTATCAGCATTTGGGACTCCAAACTCGGAAGAAACTGAGCCTTTGGCTCTTCTTTCTTCCTGTGTTTCAAAGTAAGTGTCCGTAGATACTCTCGTTGTAGCTGATAACCAACTGTTAATCTTATAATCAAATTTAGCATAACCTAAGAATCTGTCTCGGCTATCATTTTGATAGTTTTTATATCTTTGGAAATAGGGGTTATCCCAGTATGCTGGTGATAAGTCTGTTGGTGACTTGATATTCCAGGTAACATTTTGGCCGCCCGAGGCATTGTAAACTTGTTCCAATTCTTTTATGTCAACGTTTGTTTGCCACCATTGACGGAAGTTTGACATGATGTTGTCGTTATATCCTGTGGAGTTTCTACCAACGGCTTTTTGTGTAGTGTAATTAGCAAAAACTGATACAGTAAACCTGTCGGTTAAATTATGGTTTAATTTTACGCTAAAGTTATTTTTGTTGATTTCGCTATTTGGTAGTAGCCCAGTTTGTTTTAAATTACTAAAGTTAAAAACAAAATTGGACTTCTCATTCCCATCTTCTATAGAGATGCTATTATTTAAAGAAAGAGGAGTTTCGAAAAAAGTAATCGGACCATTTTTTGCCACTTTCCACTCTGTTTTTTGACCAAAGTTTGGAGAATATGGAGTGAAGGCATCCCATTGGTAAACAAGACTATTGTCAAAAGGAGCTCCAAAAGAGGCATCTTCATAAAAAGGAACTAAATTATCTAAAGTTCCATCACCATCAATATCTTCTTGATTGAAGTAACCATCTTCGTCTGGTCCGTAATACAATCCATATCCTGCACCATACTTGTTTTGATATTTGATAAAAGTACTTTTGTCAATACTTCCTACAACGGCTTCAGTTGAGAAAGTTACTCCCATACCTTTTTTACCCGCTTTTCCTTTTTTAGTAGTAATTAATAAAACCCCGTTACCCGCTTGATAGCCATATAAAGCACTCGCAGCAGCACCTTTAAGTACATTTACAGATTCGATATCTTCGGGATTAACATCCGCAGCTGCATTACCGTAGTCAAAAGTTGTTCCTCGACCTGTTACCTGGGCTCGTGAATTGGTATTCGAATTATTTACAGGAACACCATCAATTACCACCAGCATCTGATTGTTACCAGTCAAACTTTTTACACCACGTGAAACAAGATTAGTAGAACCTCCAAAGTTGTTGTTTCTTCTAACCTGTAGACCAGCAACTTTCCCCGACAAGTCGTTTAAAAAGTTCCCTCCTGCGGTACCTGAGTTTAAATCGGCTCCTTTAATTTCCTGAGTGGCATAACCAAGAGATTTTTTTTCTCGTTTAATACCCAAAGCAGTAACAACAACACCTTCTAATTCGATAGCGTCATCACTCATCTTTGCATTAACTGTTGTCGACGAAGCCACAATTTCTTGGGATTTCATTCCAACAAAATTAAAGATAAGTGTTTGGGTTGGACTAGCACTAATGGAATATCTTCCATCAATATCGGTTTGAGTACCCGACGTAGTTCCCTTCACGAGAACATTTACTCCAGGGATTGGTAAGCCGCTGTTGTCTGAAACAACTCCAGTAACAATCCTTTCTTGTGCAAAAGAGATTTGCACCAACAACGCTATAAAAAGCGTCAAGAATCCATTTAACTTTGTTTTCATCTTATAATTTGGTTATAATTAGTCTATCAAATGTCATAAACATTTATCAGAAATCCTAATGAATAGTTAAAATACCGTGTTAAATTTTACAAAAAATGGGAATTATGTAAAATAACTCAGAAATTATGCAAAATCACCTAAAAATTCGCAACGAAACGTCGTCGAACTACATATTTTATTAACGATTGATTGAGGTAGAATTTCGGAATTAAAAACTTGCTTTAAAACTGATGTGTACAATGGAGTTTGAAAGTTTTATGACTTGCTCATTCGTGCTTCCGTTAGCGTAGACGATGTTAAAAAGTCCATTTTTAGTTGATAAACCAAAGCCAAAACCCAAACCGAGAAGGTTTTGATCGCTATTTGAAGTTTTGTCCTGAAGATAGCCGTAGTCAATAATCGAGTGAACATAAAGGTTGGAGGTGAGAACATATCGATATTCAGAGAGAATTGAATTAAACAAATTTCCCTGCAAACTATTTTCGTTAAAACCCCGAATGGAGTTTATTCCGCCAAAGCGTTGTAATTCATTTATTATGTAGTTACCACTTTGAAGATAAAAATTTTGAGATTTGATATTTACGATGTTTTTCTGATTAAGATAGAAATTGTGTTTTACAAATAGACTTCCGAAAAACTGATTGTCAGAAAGAAGTTTTGTATCTCTTTTCCCGGTGCCTATTTTCAAATCGAAAGAAGTTTTCTCTGGAAAAAGAAAATCATCATTCTTGAAATCGAGATATTCTAGCGCAGTTGTTATATACGAATTATTAAAATCACTTAAGGTGGAAGTATTTACATTCTGAATATCGCTTGACTCTGTAGATTGATAACCCAGAAACAACCTCGTATTATAATTAAAAAAATAACCTAAGTTTATGGACGTTTTTGTGTTCTGAAAAGTGCTGTCCTGCTTAAATATATTTAATTCTGCTTTTATTCCCAATGGGCTTTTAAAAATATAGGGCAATTCAACACCAAGATTAAATGTTTTTTGGTCCTGCCCGTCACTCTTCCAATATAAGGCCAATTTTTCTCCGGAATTCAAAATATTGTTCAAAACCAAATCCACATAACCGCTAAAAACCACTTTCTTGTTTTCATCATTGGTAAAACCGACGTAACCGTCAAAAGTATTTGGCTTTGTCTTTTCTAAATAAACGTAAATTTTTGTTGAGTCTTTTGTAAAAAGAATTTCGGGATATTTACTTTGCTTGACGAATCGGAATTTTTCAAAATCATTATAGAGCTTATCCAAATTCTTTTGATTAAAAACTTTATTGCGATATAAGCGTATGATATTTTTTTTATGACTTTCAGGAAATTTATCATAGCCATTAATTACAATATCGTTTACTTGCCTTTTTATTTCTGTTTCAATTGATAAGTCAGCAGTAATGGAGTTATTTTTCTTTTGTAGATTTATGAGTTTGACTTTTGCCATGGAAAAACCATTGCTTTCTAATTTTTTTATAGTTGCATTTAAAAAGCCCTCGGTTTCATCGTAAGGAAGTGTTAAGGTATCATTTTTTATACTGTAATTTCCAGCGATATTTTCTTTTGATTTTACACCTATATATATGCGCGCATATTTTATTTTATTTCCAAGGCTGTATTTGAAGCTAAAAGTAGAGTCATTTAGCTTGAAATTTTCTATAAGCTGACTTTCCAAATAGCCTACTTTGCTAAGCTTTTCGTAAAATAAATTGTTTTCATCCAGAATTGATTTTGCATTTTTATGTTTCAGAACATAGCCAATACTGTCAATAATTTTGGTTTCTTTTTCGGTTTGCCCTATAATTTTCAGATGGAATTCCTGGGCAGAAATATTTCCGCTGATGATAATTATGAAAAAAAAGAGCAAAATCTTTTTCAAAATCTCTAATTGTTTGCTTCAAAATAACGCAAAAAATCTGTTTTTATTGTTGTTAATGATTGCGAATAACAATTTGTTTGAAATAGCCATTCGCGGGACTTAGGTTTTTAAAGGCATAGGCAATTTAATGGCTATTCTTTATCTCATTAAAAGACAAATATTTAATTGATAAAAAAATTAATTAATTACGATTTGTTTCATTCAAAATAATTACTACATTTGCAACCCCTAAAAAAGCGGGAATTTAATAAATAAAAGAAAAATTAGTATTTAATTATGCCAACAATTCAACAATTAGTAAGAACAGGAAGAACTCAGATCACTAAGAAGAGTAAATCGGTTGCTTTAGATTCTTGTCCTCAACGAAGAGGTGTTTGTACGCGTGTTTACACTACTACTCCAAAAAAACCAAACTCTGCAATGCGTAAAGTTGCGCGGGTACGTTTGACTAATGGAAATGAGGTAAATGCATACATCCCCGGAGAAGGACACAATCTACAAGAGCACTCGATAGTATTAGTGCGAGGCGGAAGGGTAAAAGATTTACCAGGAGTTAGATACCACATTGTGCGTGGTGCGCTTGATACATCAGGTGTAGCAGGAAGAACACAACGAAGATCTAAGTATGGTGCTAAACGCCCAAAAGAAGCAAAAAAGTAATCTAAAAACTTTAAAGTAAAGACATGAGAAAAAGAGCGGCAAAGAAAAGACCACTTTTACCAGATCCAAAATTTAACGATCAGTTAGTAACACGTTTCGTGAACAACTTAATGTGGGATGGTAAGAAATCGACAGCTTTCAAAGTATTTTATGATGCTATGGAAATTGTAGAAACAAAAAAGAACAATGATGAAAAATCGTCATTAGAAGTATGGAAAGATGCTTTAACAAACGTTATGCCTCACGTAGAAGTACGTAGCCGTAGAGTTGGTGGAGCTACATTCCAAATCCCTATGCAAATTCGTCCGGACAGAAAAATCTCTATGGCCATGAAGTGGATGATACTTTATGCTCGTAGAAGAAACGAGAAATCGATGTCAGGTAAATTAGCTTCTGAAATTTTAGCAGCGGCTAAAGAAGAAGGTGCTGCTGTTAAAAAGAGAATGGATACTCACAAAATGGCAGAAGCAAATAAAGCTTTCTCTCACTTCAGATTTTAATATTTAAGAAATGGCTAGAGATTTAAAATTTACAAGAAATATCGGAATTGCTGCTCACATTGATGCTGGTAAAACAACAACAACGGAGCGTATATTATTCTATACCGGAAAATCACACAAAATTGGTGAAGTACACGATGGTGCTGCAACAATGGACTGGATGGCACAAGAGCAGGAAAGAGGTATTACCATTACTTCGGCTGCTACTACTTGTGAATGGAATTTTCCAACAAAACAAGGTACAGTTTTGCCTGAATCTATTCCTTATCACTTTAACATTATTGATACCCCGGGTCACGTTGACTTTACCGTTGAGGTAAACCGTTCGTTACGTGTGTTGGATGGTTTGGTTTTCTTGTTTAGTGCTGTTGATGGTGTCGAACCACAATCAGAAACTAACTGGAGATTGGCTGATCAATACAGAGTGCCACGTATGGGATTCGTAAACAAAATGGACAGACAAGGGTCTAACTTTTTGATGGTTTGTCAACAAGTTAGGGATATGTTGAAGTCGAATGCTGTTGCAATTACATTGCCAATTGGTGATGAAATCGATTTTAAAGGTGTAGTAGATTTGGTTAAAAATCAAGCTATTGTATGGCATGATGAAACTTTAGGTGCTACTTTTGATATTGTGCCTATCCCGGAAGACATGCTCGCAGAAGTAAAAGAATACAGATCAATTCTTATTGAAGCAGTTGCGGATTATGATGAAAATCTTTTGGAGAAATTCATGGAAGACGAAAACTCAATCACTGAGGAAGAAATCAACAACGCATTACGAGCAGCTACCATGGACATGGCCATCATTCCTATGATTGCCGGTTCTTCTTTCAAAAACAAAGGAGTTCAATTCATGTTAGATGCAGTGTGTAAATACTTGCCATCTCCAATGGATAAAGAAGGTATTGAAGGAATTCACCCTGATGATGCTGATTTATTAGAAGAAGATCAAACTAAAATATTACGTAAACCAGATGTAAAAGAGCCGTTCGCTGCTTTGGCATTTAAGATTGCTACCGATCCATTTGTTGGGCGTTTGGCTTTTTTCCGTGCTTATTCTGGCCGTTTGGATGCAGGTTCGTATGTTTTAAACACACGTTCTGGAAACAAGGAAAGAATCTCACGTATCTACCAAATGCACGCTAACAAGCAAAACCCAATCGATTATATCGAAGCAGGTGATATTGGTGCAGCAGTTGGATTTAAGGATATCAAGACCGGAGATACATTGTGTGATGAAAAACATCCAATTATTCTTGAGTCAATGAAATTCCCGGCACCGGTAATTGGTATCGCTATCGAACCAAAAACTAAAGCTGACGTTGATAAAATGGGTATGGCTTTAGCAAAATTAGCCGAAGAAGATCCAACATTTACAGTAAGAACTGATGAAGCTTCAGGTCAAACGATTATCTCAGGAATGGGTGAGTTACACTTAGACATTCTTGTAGATCGTATGAAAAGAGAATTCAAAGTTGAAGTAAACCAAGGTGAGCCTCAGGTTGAATACAAAGAAGCTTTCACAAAATCTGCTCAACACAGAGAAACTTACAAGAAACAATCTGGAGGTCGTGGTAAATTCGGTGATATCGTATTTATTCTTGCGCCAGCGGATGAAGTGGATGGTAAAATACCAGTTGGTTTACAGTTTGTAAATGCAGTTAAAGGTGGTAACGTTCCCAAAGAATTTATTCCTTCTGTGGAAAAAGGCTTCAGAGAAGCTATGAAAACGGGTCCGTTAGCCGGATACCAGGTTGATAGTTTAAAAGTAACTTTATTAGATGGATCTTTCCACCCAGTGGATTCTGATGCTCTTTCATTTGAATTAGCAGCAAGAATGGGTTACAGAGAAGTAGCAAAAGCTGCCGGAGCTGTAATTCTTGAGCCAATCATGAAAATGGAAGTTATTACTCCGGAAGAAAACATGGGAGATATCGTAGGTGATATCAACCGTCGTAGAGGCCAGGTGAATGATATGGGTGACAGAGCCGGAGCTAAAACTATTAAAGCTAATGTTCCTTTATCTGAAATGTTTGGTTATGTAACCACATTAAGAACACTGTCTTCAGGTAGAGCAACTTCTACAATGGAATTTTCACACTACGAACAAACTCCTTCTAACATTTCAGAAGAAGTAATCAAAAAAGCAAAAGGTAACGCTTAATATTTATCAAGATGAGTCAAAAAATTAGAATTAAATTGAAGTCTTACGATCACATGTTGGTAGATAAATCTGCTGAAAAAATCGTAAAAACTGTGAAAAGCACAGGTGCTGTTGTAACAGGTCCAATTCCGTTACCTACGCACAAAAAAATATTTACTGTTCTACGTTCTCCGCACGTTAACAAAAAAGCAAGAGAGCAGTTCCAGGTAAGTTCATACAAAAGATTACTTGACATCTATAGTTCTTCTTCGAAAACTATTGATGCGTTGATGAAACTTGAATTACCAAGTGGCGTTGAAGTAGAAATCAAAGTATAATTATACTTGAATACAAAACAGGAATTAAGTGTTGGATTCTGTCCGACACTTAATTCTTTTTAAAAGAAAAAATAAATTTATTAATTAATAATTAGTTTAATATGTCTGGGTTAATAGGAAGAAAAATCGGCATGACTAGCTTATTCGATGAGAACGGGAAGAACATTCCTTGTACAGTAATCGAAGCTGGACCTTGTGTCGTTACCCAAGTCAGAACCAAAGAGGTTGACGGGTATGAAGCACTTCAACTTGGTTTCGATGACAAAACAGAAAAACACGCAACTAAAGCTGCTCTCGGGCACTTTAAAAAAGCGGGTTCTTCTGCTAAGAAAAAAGTCGTTGAATTCCAAGGTTTCGAAAGTGATTTTAAATTAGGTGACAATGTTACCGTGGAAGTATTCAGCGAAGGAGAATTTGTTGATGTACAAGGTGTATCAAAAGGAAAAGGTTTCCAGGGTGTTGTTAAACGTCACGGTTTTGGTGGTGTTGGACAAGCAACTCACGGACAACACAACCGTTTGAGAGCGCCAGGTTCTGTAGGAGCATCTTCTTATCCATCACGTGTATTCAAGGGAATGCGTATGGCAGGAAGAATGGGAGGAGATAATGTGAAAGTACAAAATCTTAGAGTTTTAAAAGTAGTAGCTGAAAAGAACCTGCTTGTTGTTAAGGGAGCAATTCCAGGATGCAAAAACTCTTATGTAATCATTCAGAAGTAATGGAAGTAAAAGTAATAGATATCAACGGAAAAGAAACTGGAAGAAAAGTTCAACTTTCTGATTCAGTTTTCGCAATCGAGCCAAATAATCATGCGGTTTATCTTGATGTTAAACAATATTTAGCAAATCAAAGACAAGGAACGCACAAAGCTAAAGAAAGAGCTGAAGTTGCAGGTTCTACTCGTAAGATTAAAAAACAAAAAGGTACTGGTACAGCTCGTGCCGGTAGTGCAAAAAACCCTTTGTTCAAAGGTGGAGGTACTGTATTTGGACCGCGTCCAAGAAGTTATTCTTTCAAATTGAATAAAACGGTAAAGAGATTAGCAAGAAAATCTGCTTTCTCTATCAAAGCAAAAGAATCAAATATAGTAGTTGTTGAAGACTTCAATTTTGAAACGCCAAACACCAAAAATTTCATCAATGTTTTGAAAGCATTGGGGTTAGAAAACAAAAAATCTTTGTTTGTGTTGGGGGAATCAAATAAAAATGTATATTTGTCGTCACGTAATTTGAAAGCTTCTAGCGTCGTAACTAATTCAGAACTAAGTACTTATGCAATTTTAAATGCAAATAACTTAGTTCTTTCAGAAGGCTCTTTAGAAGGTATTGAAGAAAATTTAAGTAAATAACAGCGTCATGAGTATCATAATTAAACCTATCATAACAGAAAAAATCACCAAAGAAGGTGAAGTTTTCAATCGTTTTGGTTTTGTTGTTGACAAAAAAGCAAACAAAGTTCAAATTAAGAAAGCTGTTGAGGCTGCTTATGGAATTTCTGTTGTTACTGTAAACACGATGAACTATAGAGCTGACAGAACTACGAAATTCACAAAAAGTGGTTTGATCAGCGGAAAAACGAATAGCTATAAGAAAGCTATCGTTCAAGTAAAAGAAGGAGAAACAATAGATTTTTACAATAATATCTAATAGAAAATGTCAGTTAGAAAATTAAAACCTATTACCCCGGGTCAGCGTTTTAGAGTTGTGAATGGTTTTGACGCCATCACGACTGATAAGCCGGAGCGTTCATTGATCGCACCGATAAAAAACTCAGGCGGTAGAAATAGTCAAGGAAAAATGACCATGCGTTATACGGGCGGTGGTCACAAGCAAAGGTATCGTATGATTGATTTCAAAAGAACTAAAGATGGTATTCCAGCTTCAGTGAAATCAATTGAATATGATCCAAACCGAACGGCGTTTATTGCTTTATTAGCTTATGCTGATGGACAAAAAACGTATATCGTTGCTCAAAACGGATTGCAGGTTGGTCAGACAGTTGTGTCTGGTGAAGATGCTTCTCCGGAAATTGGAAACACGTTGCCATTAAGTAAAATTCCTTTGGGAACAGTTATTTCTTGTATTGAGTTACGTCCGGGTCAGGGAGCAGTTATTGCTCGTTCGGCTGGAACTTTTGCTCAGTTAATGGCGAGAGACGGAAAATACGCTACAATCAAAATGCCTTCAGGTGAAACAAGATTAATCTTGTTGACTTGTTCAGCAACTATTGGAGCTGTATCAAATTCTGATCACCAACTTATTGTATCTGGTAAAGCAGGTAGAACAAGATGGTTAGGAAGAAGACCAAGAACAAGACCTGTTGCAATGAACCCTGTCGATCACCCAATGGGTGGAGGAGAAGGACGTTCATCAGGAGGTCATCCACGTTCTAGAAAAGGACTACCAGCTAAAGGTTACAGAACTCGTTCTAAAGTTAACCCTAGTAATAAGTATATTGTAGAACGTAGAAAGAAATAATAAGATATGGCACGTTCATTAAAAAAAGGACCTTTTGTTCATTACAAATTAGATAAAAAAGTTCAGGAAAACATTGCAGGTGGAAACAAAGGAGTAGTAAAGACTTGGTCTAGAGCTTCTATGATTACTCCGGATTTTGTTGGACAAACTATCGCAGTACACAATGGTCGTCAGTTTGTACCGGTTTACGTAACAGAAAACATGGTAGGTCACAAATTAGGAGAGTTTTCACCAACTAGATCTTTTAGAGGTCACGCTGGAGCAAAAAATAAAGGTAAAAAATAAGAAGCAATGGGAGTTCGTAAAAGAGAAACAGCAGATGCGAGAAAAGAGGCTAATAAGTCGATTGCTTTCGCGAAATTGAATAACTGCCCTACTTCACCTAGAAAAATGCGCTTAGTAGCGGACTTGGTAAGAGGTCAGAAAGTGGAAAGAGCTTTGAATATTTTAAGATTCAGCTCAAAAGAAGCTTCAAGAAAATTAGAGAAATTAGTATTATCAGCTATCAACAATTGGGAGCAGAAAAATGCTGACGGAAACGTTTCAGAAGCAGGCTTATTTATAAAAACGATCACTGTAGATGGTGGAATGATGTTGAAAAGACTTCGTCCAGCTCCACAAGGAAGAGCACACAGGATTAGAAAACGTTCAAACCACGTGACAATCGTGTTAGGAGCTAATGATAACACACAAGCAAATTAATTAAGATGGGACAAAAGACAAATCCAATAGGAAACAGACTTGGTATCATCAGAGGATGGGATTCAAACTGGTATGGTGGAAATGATTACGGTGACAAAATCGCCGAAGATTATAAAATCAGAAAGTATATCCATGCTCGTTTATCAAAAGCTAGTGTATCAAAAGTAATCATCGAGAGAACTTTGAAACTTGTAACCGTTACTATCACAACTGCCCGTCCTGGTATCATTATCGGAAAAGGTGGTCAAGAGGTAGACAAGTTGAAAGAAGAACTTAAGAAAGTTACTGACAAAGAGGTTCAAATCAACATCTTTGAAATTAAAAGACCGGAGTTAGATGCATATTTAGTTGGAACTAGTATTGCACGTCAAATCGAAAGCCGTATTTCATACAGAAGAGCTATTAAAATGGCTATCGCAGCAGCAATGCGTATGAATGCAGAAGGTATTAAAGTTTTGATTTCTGGTCGTTTGAACGGAGCTGAAATGGCACGTTCAGAACAATTCAAAGAAGGAAGAATTCCTCTATCAACTTTCAGAGCCGATATTGATTATGCTTTGGCTGAAGCACATACTACTTATGGTAGAATGGGTATCAAAGTATGGATCATGAAAGGTGAGGTTTATGGAAAAAGAGATCTTTCTCCACTTGTAGGCATGGACAAAAAACAAGCCGGTAAAGGTGGCGATTCTCCTAGAGGTGGCGGTGACCGTAAGCCTTTCAACAAAGACAGAAAACCTGCGGGAGACCGTAAAAGAAAGTAAATTTTTAAATTAAAGAAAAATGTTACAGCCTAAAAGAACAAAATACCGTAAGGTACAGAAGGGTAAAATGAAAGGGAATGCTCAAAGAGGGCACGAACTTTCTAGTGGAATGTTTGGAATTAAATCTGTACACGAAAACGGAATGTTTTTAACTTCACGTCAAATCGAAGCTGCGCGTATTGCTGCAACCAGATATATGAAAAGAGAAGGTCAATTATGGATCAATATTTTCCCAGACAAACCAATCACCAAAAAGCCTCTTGAGGTACGTATGGGTAAAGGAAAAGGTGCGGTCGAATATTGGGCTGCAGTTGTAAAACCAGGAAGAATAATGTTTGAAGTTGGTGGAGTTCCACTTTCTGTCGCTAAAGAGGCACTACGTCTTGCAGCTCAAAAACTTCCGGTAAAAACTAAGTTTGTCGTTGCTAGAGATTTCGAAGCATAATCTAAAATTAATTATGAAACAATCAGAAATTATAAATCTATCCGCAGCTGAGTTACAAGAAAAACTTAGTCAATTGAGAAAAGCATACGCTGATCTAAGAAATGCTCACGCTATTTCACCAATTGCCAATCCACTTCAAATTAGAAGTGCCAGAAGAGCAGTTGCCAGAGTGGCAACAGAGCTAACTAAAAGAGAGTTACAATAATTGTATTCTGCAAAATGGAAGATAAAAGAAATTTAAGAAAAGAAAGAATTGGTGTGGTTACCTCAAACAAAATGGACAAGTCTATTGTTGTGGCACAGGTTACCAGAGTAAAACACCCATTATACGGTAAGTTCGTATTGAAAACTAAAAAGTTTCATGCACACGACGAAACAAATGACTGTAACATCGGCGATACAGTAAAGATCATGGAAACAAGACCTTTATCAAAAACCAAATGTTGGAGATTAGTTGAAATCATGGAAAGAGCTAAATAATTATGGTACAACAAGAATCAAGACTAAAAGTCGCAGATAACACAGGAGCAAAAGAAGTTTTGACTATCCGTGTATTAGGAGGAACGAAACGTCGTTATGCCTCTGTTGGAGATAAAATTGTAGTTTCTATCAAAGATGCAACACCAAACGGCAACGTTAAGAAAGGTGCTGTTTCAACTGCAGTAGTTGTACGTACCAAAAAAGAAGTGAGAAGAGCTGATGGTTCTTATATCCGTTTCGATGACAATGCATGTGTTCTTTTGAATGCTGCGGGTGAAATGAGAGGAACTCGTGTTTTTGGTCCGGTTGCAAGAGAACTTCGTGAAAAACAATTCATGAAAATTGTATCATTAGCACCAGAAGTGCTTTAATTCATAGTAAGATGATAAAGTTAAAAGTAAAATCTGGCGACACTGTAAAAGTAATAGCTGGTGACCATAAAGGGTTAACAGGAAAAATTACGCGTGTTTACAGAGAGAAAAACAAAGCGATCGTTGAAGGTGTGAACATGGTGTCGAAACATACGAAACCAAGTGCAAAAAGCCCTCAAGGAGGAATCGTTAAGAAAGAAGCTCCTATCCACATCTCAAACCTTTCATTGGTGAGCAGTGCTGATACAGCTAAAGGCGGAGCAAAAAAAGATTCAAAAAAAGCTAATAAAGCATAGTTATGGCATATACACCCAGACTTAAGCAAGAGTATAAGGACAGAGTAATTGCTGCCCTTAAGGAAGAATTCGGTTATAAAAACGTAATGCAGGTTCCTAAATTGGAGAAAATCGTTTTAAGCCGTGGCGTTGGAGCAGCCGTATCTGATAAAAAACTTGTTGACTATGCAGTTGATGAGTTGACAAAAGTTACCGGACAAAAAGCAGTATCTACAATCTCAAAGAAAGACGTTGCGTCTTTCAAATTGAGAAAAGGTATGCCAATTGGAGCGAAAGTAACGCTTAGAGGAGAGAGAATGTATGAGTTTTTAGACAGACTTATCACATCATCTTTACCACGTGTTAGAGATTTCAGCGGTATCAAAGCGACTGGTTTTGACGGAAGAGGTAATTACAACCTTGGTGTTACTGAGCAAATCATTTTCCCTGAAATTGATATTGACAAAGTAAACAAAATATCAGGTTTGGATATTACATTCGTAACTTCAGCAGGCACAGATAAAGAAGCAAAATCATTGTTGGCAGAATTAGGTTTACCTTTTAAAAAGAATTAAGACATGGCTAAAGAATCAATGAAAGCCCGTGAGGTTAAGAGAGAAAAAACGGTGGCAAAGTATGCTGAAAAAAGAAAGGCTTTATTAGAAGCCGGAGATCGCGAAGGCTTACAAAAATTACCTAAAAATGCTTCACCGGTTCGTTTACACAATCGTTGTAAATTAACAGGTAGACCAAGAGGGTACATGAGACAATTCGGTCTTTCACGTGTAACATTCCGTGAAATGGCTAACCAAGGATTGATACCGGGAGTTAGAAAAGCTAGCTGGTAAAAAAAATTATAAATTGATTAAAGGTTCAATTAGTGAGTACTTTTTGAAAACCATAGTCGCAAATTAATACAAATGTATACAGATCCAATTGCAGATTATCTTACGAGAGTTAGAAATGCAGTGATGGCAAACCACAAGGTGGTTGAAATCCCAGCTTCGAACCTTAAAAAAGAAATCACAAAAATTTTATTCGATCAAGGGTATATTTTAAGTTACAAATTTGATGACAATTCCGTTCAGGGAACCATCAAAATTGCTCTTAAGTATGATAAAGATACTAAAGACTCTGTAATTAAAGATATCCAAAGAATTAGTAAACCAGGTTTACGTAAGTACGCAGGTGCTTCAAAATTACCTAGAATCCTTAACGGTTTAGGAATTGCCATTGTTTCAACTTCAAAAGGTTTAATGACCGGGAAACAAGCTAAGCAATTAAATGTTGGTGGAGAAGTAATTTGTTACGTATACTAATTAAAACAGAAAACAATGTCAAGAATAGGTAAAAATCCAATTTCGATTCCTGCTGGTGTTACTGTTGAAGTTAGCGATACAGTAATTACAGTTAAAGGAAAATTAGGTCAACTTACACAGAACTACGCAGACGTAACTGTTAATGTTGAAGAAGGTCAACTAGTAGTAGAAAGACCATCTGATAGTAAAGATCACAGAGCAAAACACGGATTGTACAGATCATTAATCAATAATATGGTTATGGGTGTATCCGAAGGGTTTACTAAAGAATTAGAATTGGTTGGGGTAGGTTACAGAGCTTCGAATCAAGGTCAAAAATTAGATTTAGCTTTAGGTTTCTCTCATAATATTGTTTTGGAAATTGCTCCAGAAGTAAAACTAGAAACAATATCTGAGAAAGGTAAAAACCCAATCGTGAAGTTAACATCTTTCGACAAACAATTAGTAGGTCAAGTCGCTGCCAAAATCAGAGGTTTCCGTAAACCAGAGCCTTACAAAGGTAAAGGAGTTAAGTTTGTTGGTGAAGTATTAAGAAGAAAAGCAGGTAAATCAGCTTAAAAATTAGCATTATGTCATTAACAAAATCTGAAAGAAGACAAAGGATACAATACAGAATCAGAAAGATTGTAAGCGGAACCGCTGCAAGACCAAGATTATCTGTATTCAGAAGTAATAAAGAAATCTATACACAACTAATTGATGATGTGAATGGAGTTACTTTATTGGCTGCTTCATCAAAAGATAAAGGAGCGGATACTAAAGGTACCAGCATTGAAGTTGCAGCTGCAGTTGGAAAACTAGTTGCAGAAAAAGCGTTAAAAGCCGGGATTGATACAGTAACTTTTGATAGAGGAGGTTATTTATACCACGGTCGTATTAAATCATTAGCAGAAGGCGCAAGAGCGGCTGGGCTTAAATTCTAATATATTATGTCTAAATACAAAAATGTAGAATTGGTAAAACCTAGTGGTCTTGAATTAAAAGATCGTCTGGTAAGTGTAAATCGTGTTACCAAAGTAACAAAAGGAGGAAGAGCATTTGGTTTTTCTGCAATTGTTGTTGTAGGTGATGAAAACGGAGTTGTTGGTCACGGATTAGGAAAATCTAAAGATGTTTCTGAAGCTATTGCAAAAGCAGTAGAAGATGCAAAGAAAAACTTAGTTAGAATTCCTTTGAGCGGACAATCAGTTCCTCACGAACAAAAAGGAAAATTTGGTGGAGCTGCAGTATTTTTGATGCCGGCATCTCATGGTACCGGAGTAATTGCAGGTGGAGCTGTTCGTTCTGTTCTTGAGTCAGTTGGTATTCATGATGTATTATCAAAATCACAAGGTTCATCAAACCCTCACAACGTGGTAAAAGCAACTTTTGATGCTTTATTACAAATGAGAAGTGCCGTTACTGTTGCAAAACAAAGAGGTATTTCTTTAGAAAAAGTTTTTAAAGGTTAATTCAAGGAAATTATGGCTAAATTATTAGTAAAACAAGTTAGAAGCAAAATCAATTGTCCGCTTACACAAAAAAGGGGATTAGAGGCTTTGGGTCTTCGTAAAATGGGACAAACTGTGGAGCATGATTCAAATCCTGCAATCCTTGGAATGATAAATAAAGTTAAACACTTAGTTTCCGTTGAGGAAGTTAAATAACAAATACAGTAATGAATTTAAGTAACTTACAACCTGCTGAAGGTTCTACACACAATCAAAATAAAAGATTAGGTAGAGGAGAAGGTTCCGGAAAAGGTGGTACTTCTGCAAGAGGACACAAAGGAGCTAAGTCTCGTTCTGGTTATTCAAAAAAGATTGGTTTTGAAGGTGGTCAGATGCCACTTCAAAGACGTGTGCCTAAGTTTGGTTTCACAAACATCAATCGTAAAGAATATCAAGGTGTAAATCTTGACAATCTTCAATTGTTAGTTGATAACGGAATTGTTACCGATACTGTAGATTTTACAGTATTTGTTGAAAACCGTTTGGCTACTAAAAATGAAATGGTTAAAATTCTTGGAAGAGGAGAATTAAAAGCAAAATTAAAAGTAACCGCACATAAATTTACTGCTACTGCAAAAGCCGCTATCGAAGCTGCTGGTGGAGAAGCTGTAACCTTATAATTATAGAACAATGAAGAAATTTTTTGAATCATTTATAAATGTTTGGAAAATAGAAGAACTAAAGAATAGAATTGTTTTAACTCTTCTAATGCTTTTAGTTTATCGATTTGGTGCGCACGTTACGCTTCCGGGTATTGATGCTACACAATTGCACAGCTTGGCTGGTCAGACAGATAAAGGTATTGGATCAATACTTGACATGTTTACCGGTGGAGCTTTTTCAAAAGCGTCAGTATTTGCGTTGGGTATCATGCCATACATTTCTGCTTCAATTGTTGTTCAATTAATGGGTATTGCCATTCCATATTTGCAAAAACTGCAAAAAGATGGTGAAAGCGGCAGAAAGAAATTAAATCAAATTACAAGATGGTTAACCATCGCAATTACTTTAGTTCAAGGTCCGGGTTATATCTATAACTTATACAGAACTTTACCAAGTAGTGCATTCCTTTTAGGATTTGATTCGTTCTCTTTCTTATTTTCATCAGTTTTAATTTTAACTACAGGTACTATTTTCGCCATGTGGTTAGGAGAAAAAATCACTGATAAGGGAATTGGAAATGGTATTTCATTATTGATTATGGTAGGTATTCTTGCCAGGTTACCACAAGCATTATTTCAGGAATTTACTTCAAAAGTTACCAATAATAATGGTGGACCAATGTTGTTGGTAATTGAAGTAATTGTTTGGTTATTGGTAATTATTGCGTGTGTTCTACTAGTTATGGCAGTTAGGAAAATTCCTGTACAGTATGCGCGTCGTACAACAACCGGAGATTTCGAACAGGATATGATGGGCGGAAACAGACAATGGATTCCGTTAAAACTGAATTCTGCCGGAGTAATGCCAATCATTTTTGCCCAGGCAATTATGTTTATACCCGCTGCAGTTGCAGGTCTTTCAAAATCGGAAACATCGCAATCAATTGCAGGAACATTCAGTAATATGTTTGGTTTTTGGTATTGTTTGGTTTTTGCCTTATTGATTGTAATCTTTACATTCTTTTATACGGCAATTACCGTCCCAACAAATAAAATGGCAGATGATTTAAAAAGAAGCGGCGGTTTTATTCCAGGTGTTAAACCGGGAATTGAAACTGGAGACTACTTAGATAGAATCATGTCTCTAATAACGTTCCCTGGCGCTCTGTTTCTTGCATTAATAGCTGTGTTCCCAGCAATTGTTGTAGGCTTTGGTGTGCAACAATCTTGGGCAATGTTCTATGGTGGAACTTCACTTATTATTATGGTTGGAGTTGCAATTGACACTATCCAACAGGTAAATTCTTATTTGTTGAATAAACACTATGACGGATTGATGAAAAGTGGTAAAAATAGAAAAGCAGTAGCTTAATTTTTTATGGCGAAACAATCAGCAATAGAACAAGACGGATCAATAATTGAAGCATTGTCAAATGCGATGTTCCGTGTAGAGTTAGAAAACGGACATGTTGTAATTGCTCATATTTCTGGAAAAATGCGTATGCATTACATTAAATTGTTACCTGGTGACAAAGTAAAGTTAGAAATGAGTCCTTACGATTTGTCAAAAGCAAGAATTACTTATAGATACTAAAGATATTCAAAATGAAAGTAAGAACATCAGTTAAAAAAAGAAGTGCCGAGTGCAAGATTGTACGAAGAAAAGGCAGATTATACGTAATCAACAAAAAGAATCCTAGATTTAAACAAAGACAAGGATAGTTATGGCAAGAATAGCAGGGGTAGATATACCTAAAAACAAAAGAGGAGTTATCGCTTTAACCTACATCTTCGGAGTGGGAAAAAGTAGAGCAATTGAGATTTTAGAAAAAGCTCAAGTAAGCCAAGATACAAAAGTTCAAGATTGGAATGATGACGAAATCGGAGCAATCCGGGACGCGGTATCATATTACAAAATTGAAGGTGAACTTCGTTCAGAAGTTTCACTACACATCAAACGTCTAATGGATATTGGATGCTACAGAGGAATCCGTCACAGATCTGGTCTTCCATTAAGAGGACAAAGAACTAAGAACAATTCCAGAACAAGAAAAGGGAAAAGAAAAACTGTTGCTAACAAGAAAAAAGCAACTAAATAATAAGTAATATGGCTAAAGCAACAACAAAAAAACGTAAAGTTATCGTTGAATCAACGGGTGAGGCTCATATTAGTGCAACCTTTAACAACATCATCATTTCGTTAACAAACAAAAAAGGTGAGGTTATTTCTTGGTCTTCAGCTGGTAAAATGGGTTTCAGAGGTTCTAAAAAGAATACTCCGTATGCAGCTCAGATGGCAGCAGAAGATTGCGGTAAAGTAGCATTGGAAGCTGGACTTAAAAAAGTAAAAGTGTATGTAAAAGGACCAGGAAACGGACGTGAGTCTGCTATCAGATCTATACACAATGCAGGAATTGAAGTAACAGAAATCATTGACGTTACTCCAATGCCACACAACGGATGTCGTCCTCCTAAAAGACGTAGAGTTTAATATATAGTATAATCAAGATAGAATAAAAGGTTATCGAAGGATTCGACCTGAATTCATAACCTCTGTCTTAAAACAATTTAAAATGGCAAGATATACTGGTCCAAGTACAAGAATCGCCCGTAAATTTGGAGAAGCGATATTCGGAGAAGACAAAGCCTTCGAAAAAAGAAATTATCCTCCTGGACAACACGGGATGGCTAAAAAAAGAGGTAAGAAATCTGAGTACGCTGTCCAATTGATGGAAAAGCAAAAAGCTAAATATTCTTATGGAATTTTAGAAAAACAATTCAGGAATTTATTCGAAAAAGCAGCAGCTTCTAAAGGTGTAACAGGTGAAATCCTTTTACAATTATGCGAAGCTAGATTAGATAACGTAGTTTTTAGAATGGGAATTGCTCCGTCAAGAAGAGCAGCACGTCAAATCGTTTCTCACCGTCACGTAACTGTGAACGGAGAATTGGTTAACATCCCTTCTTACCACTTAAAACCAGGTGACAAAGTTGCTGTTCGTGAAAAATCTAAATCTGTTGAAGCAATTGGTACTTCATTATCAAACTCTTCTCATGTATATGAGTGGATTACCTGGAATAATGATACCATGGAAGGAACTTTTGTTTCTGTTCCAGCAAGACTTCAAATCCCAGAAAATATTAAAGAGCAGTTAATCGTCGAATTGTACAACAAATAATAATTGACATTAGTCTAAATTATGGCAATATTTAATTTTCAGAAGCCCGATAAAGTTATCATGATCGATTCAACCGATTTTGAAGGTAAGTTTGAATTCAGACCTTTAGAACCAGGATACGGATTGACAGTTGGTAATGCACTTAGAAGAGTTTTACTTTCTGCGTTAGAAGGTTATGCAATTACATCTATCAGAATTGATGGTGTTGAGCATGAGTTTTCTACCATTTCAGGAGTTGTAGAAGATGTTACTGAAATTATCCTAAATCTAAAACAAGTGCGTTTCAAACGTCAGATTGAAGATGTAGATAATGAAACAGTTTCTATCTCAATCTCCGGAAAAGATCAGATTACAGCTGGCGATTTCCAAAAATTCATCTCTGGTTTTCAGGTGTTGAATCCGGAATTGGTTATCTGTAACTTGGATAGCAAAGTAAATCTTAATATGGAATTAACCATCGAGAAAGGTCGTGGTTATGTTCCTGCAGAAGAGAACAAAAAACAAAACGCAGCAATAGGAACAATATTTACTGACTCAATTTTTACTCCGGTAAAAAATGTAAAGTATGCTATTGAAAACTTCCGTGTGGAGCAAAAAACAGATTATGAAAAATTAGTTTTCGAAATCAAAACTGATGGTTCAATCAATCCAAAAGATGCTTTAACTGAAGCTGCCAAAGTTTTAATTCACCACTTTATGTTATTCTCTGATGAGAGAATAACGCTTGAAGCTGATGAAATTGCTCAAACAGAGTCTTATGATGAGGAATCATTACACATGAGACAATTGCTTAAAACAAAACTTGTTGATATGGATTTATCCGTAAGAGCATTAAACTGTTTGAAAGCTGCAGAAGTTGATACACTTGGAGATCTTGTATCATTCAACAAAAATGACCTTATGAAGTTCCGTAACTTCGGTAAAAAATCACTAACTGAGTTAGATGAATTGGTTGCCAACAAGAATTTAACTTTCGGAATGGATTTAGGTAAATACAAATTAGATAAAGAATAAATGTCTTCATATTTTGCTCTCCAAAGCGGATTGTAGCAAGATGAAGGCTTAAAAAAAACGTCATGAGACACGGAAAAAAATTCAATCACTTAAGCAGACAGACCGGACATAGAAAAGCTATGTTGGCTAATATGGCTTGTTCTCTTATCGAGCACAAACGTATTAACACTACTGTTGCTAAAGCAAAAGCGTTAAAACAATTCGTTGAACCGCTTATTACAAAATCAAAAGAAGATACAACTCACAATCGTCGTATCTGTTTCGCTTACCTACGTAGCAAATATGCAGTAACTGACTTGTTCAGAGACGTAGCTGCCAAAGTTGGTGATCGTCCGGGTGGTTATACTCGTATCATCAAAATGGGTAACCGTCTTGGAGATAATGCAGATATGGCAATGATTGAATTAGTTGACTTTAACGAACTATACAACGGAGGTAAAAAAGAAGAGAAAAAAGGTAGAACTCGTCGTCCTAAGAAAACGACTGAACCTACTGCAACTCCTAAAGCACCTGCTCCGGTTGTGGAAGAAGTTATTGCGGCACCTGTTATTGAAGAAGCTGCTCCAATTGTAGAGGAAGTTGTTGACTCGAGCGCAAGCGAACAGGCGGAGCAAACTCCCGCTGCAGAGGTTATTGAAACTCCCGCTGTAGAGGAAACTCCAACGGTAGAAGAAACTCCGGTGGCTGAAGTGGAAACTCCTGAAGTAGTTGAAGAAGTTCCTGCAGTTGCAGAAGTAGAAGAGACTCCGGCTGATGAGACACCAGAAGCTCCGGCTACTGAAGACGATTCTAAAGAAGAAGAGGCATAATGGTTGCCAACTCATAAATATAAAAAAGGATAAGCAGTTTTGTTTATCCTTTTTTTTTTGTATAGTCATTGCGAGGAACGAAGCAATCTTATAATTAGGAGCATAAACTTTGAATTTCAATTTGCGTTTTGTCCCGCTATCCGCTGCAATCTTTTTATTGTTTTTTGTCACATCGAGCCCAGTAGAGATGCTTTTCTTAAAAACAATAAAAAGGATTTTCACTACTATCGGGGCTAAAAAAGAAACTATAGGAATGTTTATAAACTATAATAATTCTTTTCTAAAAATTGAACCTAAATAAATAAATTTGCCCACAACAACTAAATTGTCACCCTGAGCGCAGTTGAGGGGCCAAACACAACTACACTATGCAACACACAACAAAATCAAAAGCCATCTTACTATTAGCCGACGGAACCATATTCCACGGTAAATCTATCGGAATTCCAGGGAAAACCTTTGGAGAAGTCTGCTTCAACACGGGCATGACCGGTTACCAGGAAATCTTTACCGATCCTTCTTATTTCGGGCAAATTATGGTAGCCACCAATCCCCATATTGGAAACTACGGCGTTAACGCCAACGAAATAGAAGCAGACCAAATTATGATTTCAGGATTGGTTTGCAAAAATTTCAGCTTTAATCATTCGCGTCCGGATTCTGAAAGCAATCTGTATGACTACTTCCAAAAACAAAACCTAATCTGCATTTCCGATGTTGATACCAGAGCTTTGGTAAGTTATATACGTGATCACGGCGCGCAAAATGCCGTAATTTGCACAGACGGAACTGCGGTATCCGAATTGAAAGTACTCTTGGGGAACGTTCCCGATATGAAAGGATTAGAATTGGCTTCCAAAGTTTCTACAGTAGAACCGTATTTCTTCGGAAACGAAAACGCCAAATATAAAATATCAGCTTTAGATTTAGGAATCAAAAGAAACATCCTGCGAAACTTGGCTAAAAGAGATTGTTATATAAAAGTATTTCCATACAACGCAACATTTGAAGAATTGAAATCTTTCAATCCTGATGGCTATTTCTTGTCAAATGGCCCAGGCGATCCTGAACCGTTAGAGCAAGTAATCGGCACTGCTCAAAAAATAATTACTTCTGACAAACCCGTTTTTGGAATCTGTTTAGGACATCAAATCATTGGTCTAGCTAATGGAGTTTCGACATATAAAATGTTTAACGGGCACAGAGGAATCAATCATCCGGTTATGAATATCTTGACAGGAAAAGGAGAAATCACTTCCCAAAATCACGGGTTTGCGGTCAACAGGGAAGAGCTTGAAAATCACCCCGACTTAGAAATAACTCATTACCACATTAACGATAATACTGTGGCCGGAATGCGAATGAAATCAAAGAATGTTTTTTCTGTTCAATATCATCCGGAAGCAAGTCCTGGTCCGCATGACTCGGCGTATCTCTTTGATGATTTCATTGCTAATGTTACGAAAGCTAAAAGTGTACACAAAAAGGTTGTTTAACTCTTATCGCTCTCGCTAACAATAGTATTGGCATAAATACTGTCGAATTTCGCATTTCTTTTCAGAAACGAACTATTAGTATCTAACCAATTGTTATATAATTTGTCTTTAGTTGCTTGTATATTATTAAATACGGTATAGAACAATTTCTTTTTTGCGTTAAAATTTATAACGGCATTGTTGTATTCGTCAATTGTTTCGGTTGTCTCCGGTGACACTTTATCTTTTAACCTTTTAAGGGAGTTGTACTGATCAGCGTAGTCATTAAACAAGGGACTAAGTTTGGCTTTTTGTTCCGCTATAAAATCAGCATATTGCGCGCTGGCATCATTTAACGATGTATCAGTATAATCGTTGCGATATTCAGCTGTTTTATCCATAGTCTCCAAATTCATAGCATCGAGCATGCGCAAACACTCCGAAAATCCTGCTTTATCTTTTTCCATTACAATTGATACAAGCTTCTCATCCAATACATTCATTTTATAAAATAACAGATTTTGAAAGGCGTTGTAAACGAGGATATTCTTTCTTTTAATGACCTTCAAAGGAAATTTATTCTGTTGTGCAAAGCTTTTTTTGGTTGCTTCATAAATTTCAAGCTCATCGTAGTAGGAACGTAATTCTCTTTCTTTTCGGACAAAATTTTCTGCAATCTCCGCTAATGGTAAACTAGCCTGATATTCATAATCACTCAAAATTAACGTTCCATTTTTCAGGCAATCTATTGTTTTTTGATTCATTTTTATAAAACCATCCCGAAGCGACGTGTTCCCTTCAAACCCTTTATTGTTGGTTTTCAACATGGTATTGACATTTTCCAATTTGGTTATGATTCTTTCAGCGGCATATTGTGTCCGTGTATATAGTTTGGATTCAACAATAGTAACCGAATAATCCATCAGCGATTTTTTGACATATAGTTCATTTTTTGCAAAATCTTCCATATAGGCATTTATGGTTCTATAATCTTGCGAAAAAATGAGTGATGGGAAAAGACCCAGAAATAATAGAACGAAAGTAGATTTATGCGGAAAGAATCTAGCGTGTGAAGACGTATAATTTTTCATAATATTAGTAGGTTAAATATTGGCGTAAAGTTAGGGATGGCAAAGAAAAGCCTTATTACACTATAATTGCATAAACTTATATAATTATCATATGACGTGCAGTTCATCGATTGTTGGGACTAAAACGATTGCGTTTATAAGTTCTGCAAATAATTGCACCTCTGTTTTTTTAATTTCCTAAATTTGTAAACCAATTAAAAAATCTTAAACTAAAATAAAAATGAGCATAATTATTAAAGTTCACGCAAGACAAATTCTTGACTCACGAGGGAATCCAACAATAGAAGTTGATGTAATTACCGAAAATGGTGTTTTAGGAAGAGCAGCGGTTCCTTCCGGAGCTTCGACTGGTGAGCACGAAGCCGTTGAATTGCGTGATGGCGGTAAAGCTTATATGGGCAAAGGAGTTTCAAAAGCTGTAAAAAACGTGAATACTATTATTGCTCCTGAATTAATGGGCGTTTCTGTATTTGAACAAAATCATATCGACCAACTGATGATTGAACTTGACGCAACTCCAAATAAGTCAGAGCTTGGTGCTAATGCTATTTTAGGAGTCTCTCTGGCTGTTGCCAAAGCTGCTGCGAACGAATTGGGCTTGCCATTATACAGATATGTTGGTGGCGTTTCGGCTAATACCTTGCCCGTGCCAATGATGAACATCATTAACGGCGGTTCACATTCTGATGCGCCAATTGCGTTCCAGGAATTTATGATTATGCCCGTTAAAGCAACTTCGTTTACGCATGCAATGCAAATGGGTACTGAGATTTTCCATAACCTGAAAAAAGTTTTGCACGATAGAAATCTTTCTACAGCTGTGGGCGATGAAGGTGGTTTTGCACCAAACTTAGCGGGTGGAACGGAAGATGCTTTGGACACAATTAAAACAGCAGTAGAAAACGCCGGTTATACATTTGGTGACGAAGTTATGATTGCTTTGGATTGTGCTGCTTCTGAATTTTATGTTGATGGAAAATATGATTATACCAAATTTGAAGGAGCAACCGGAAAAATAAGAACCTCAAAAGAGCAAGCAGAATATTTAGCTTCGTTAGCAGCAAATTATCCAATCATTTCTATCGAAGATGGAATGTATGAAGACGATTGGGAAGGATGGAAATACTTAACCGAATTAGTTGGAGATAAAATACAATTAGTTGGAGATGATTTATTCGTAACCAATGTAGACCGCTTGTCCCGCGGAATTAAGGAAGGAATTGCTAATTCAATCTTAGTAAAAGTTAATCAAATCGGAACCTTAACAGAAACAATTGCAGCAGTAAACATGGCACACAACGCTGGATATACTTCCGTAATGTCCCACCGTTCAGGAGAAACCGAAGACAATACTATTGCCGATTTAGCCGTAGCATTAAACTGTGGACAAATCAAAACCGGCTCAGCTTCGCGTTCTGACCGTATGGCAAAATACAATCAGTTATTAAGAATAGAAGAAGAGTTGGGCGATACGGCTTATTTTCCTGGTGTAAGAGCTTTTAAGCAGAAGTAACTCTTTACACTATATTAATTACACCTGACAGGTTTCTGAAACCTGACAGGTGTTTTGTTTTCCCGAAACCTTCAAGCTATGTAGCGACAACTTTCGGGGACACCCGAAACCACAAATCTACATAGCGGCAAGCTTTCGGGAAGACATGGAGGCTCCAAGCTAGGTAGCTTTGGGTTTTCGTGATTTTTGTTTCATTTATTCCAAATTTGAATTTTTATTTTCAAAGTGGAATTGTACTTTTGCACATGCAACACAACGTACTTATTTTAGATTTCGGTTCGCAATACACACAACTTATTGCGAGAAGGGTTCGGGAATTAAATATATTCTGCGAAATCTTTCCTTACAATCATTTTCCAGCTGATTTATCACCTTACAAAGCTGTTATCCTTGGCGGAAGCCCTTATTCTGTTCGCTCTGAAGACGCTTTGCAAATAGATTTATCCGATATCCGTGGCAAATTGCCATTACTTGCGGTTTGTTATGGCGCTCAGTATTTGGCACATTTTTCAGGTGGAGAAGTAGCAGCTTCAAATATCAGGGAATATGGAAGAGCAAATTTATCCTATATCAAAGTAGGGGAAACGTTCTTGGAAAACGTTAATCTAAATTCCCAAGTTTGGATGAGCCACAGTGACACCATCAAACATTTACCAACCAATGCTGTGAAATTAGCCAGTACCAAGGATGTAGAAAACGCAGCCTATAAAATAGAAGGCGAACCAACTTATGCAATTCAGTTTCACCCCGAGGTTTATCATTCTACCGATGGGAAGCAAATCCTTGAGAACTTTTTGGTAAAGATTGCCCAGGTTCCTCAAAACTTTACTCCAAACGCTTTCGTAGAAGACTGCGTAAAAGAATTACAGGAAAAAGTTAAAAATGACAAAGTCGTTCTTGGACTTTCCGGCGGCGTAGATTCAACTGTTGCTGCAGTATTATTGCATAAAGCCATTGGCAAAAACCTCTATTGTATTTTTGTCAATAATGGCTTGCTTCGTAAAAATGAATTCGAAAACGTTTTGCATCAATACAAAGACATGGGACTGAATGTAAAAGGCGTTGATGCTACTGCCAGATTTATGAATGCGTTAGATGGTGTTGAAGAACCGGAAGCCAAGAGAAAAGCCATAGGCAATGCTTTTATCGAAGTCTTCGACGAAGAAGCACATTTAATAGAAAATGTAACCTGGTTGGCTCAGGGAACAATTTATCCGGATGTAATCGAATCGGTTTCGGTAAAAGGACCATCAGCAACCATCAAATCCCATCACAATGTCGGCGGTTTACCTGATTATATGAAACTAAAAATAGTAGAACCTTTGCGCATGTTGTTCAAAGACGAAGTGCGTAGGGTTGGTAAAACATTGGGCATTGACCCGGAACTTTTGGGCAGGCATCCATTCCCCGGACCAGGATTGTCAATTAGGATTTTGGGAGCTATTACACCTGAAAAAGTTAGAATCCTGCAGGAAGTTGATGCCGTTTTTATCAACGGATTAAAAGAACACGGATTATACGATAAAGTTTGGCAAGCCGGTGCGATTTTGCTTCCTGTAAATAGTGTTGGTGTAATGGGAGACGAGCGTACTTATGAGAAGGTAGTTGCGCTTCGTGCTGTAGAATCAACCGACGGAATGACAGCGGATTGGGTTCATTTGCCCTATGAATTTTTGATGAAAATCTCTAACGAGATTATCAATAAAGTAAAGGGTGTGAATAGAGTAGTGTATGATATCAGCTCCAAACCACCAGCAACAATCGAATGGGAATAGTTTTTGTTAACACAAAAAAGTTAATGAAAAAATTCGCATTTTATATTGGGTTTAAAAAGATTTGTTAACTTTAGACGTTAAATAAACAATAAGTAAATGAAAAACCGTATCCTTTTTTCTATATTTCTAACGCTGTTTTCTTTTGTGTTTACAGTTTCTGCAAAGCAGGAAAAATATACTAAACATACTGTCGCTAAAGGTGAAACTATTAATATGATAGCTCAAAAATATAAGGTTACACCCTACGATATTTATAGTTTAAATCCCGATTCCCAAAATGGAATTCAGTTGAACAGCGTTTTATTGATTCCGCCTTCACCTGTAATACATTCTTCCCAAAGTCCAACACAAAGCGATACTCCAAAGAGTCATTTGGTGCAGCCTAAAGAAACATTGTACAGCATTTCCAAACAATATGGCGTCACTGTTGATGCGATAAAGGCAGCCAATGGAGATATGTTGAATAACGGTTTGAAGATAGGACAGAATATTAAAATCCCTTCCGGTAATGGACAAAATACTGTTGCTGTCTCTAAACTTGCTGAATCAGCCAAAGTAGTTGCTCCCGCAGTTACAAAACCTGCTGTTGTGAAAGCAGCACCAAAGGTTGAAATCCCAAAAGGAGAAACCACCTACCATATAATTGAACCAAAAGAAACAAAATACGGGATTTCTAAAAAGTATGGAATGACGATTCCTGAATTAGAACGTTTAAATCCTCAAATTGTCTCTGAATTTCCAATTGGCTTTAAATTGGTAGTTTCGGGCAATGCCGTAAATCAAGCCGTTGTAGAAATTACAAAACCAGCTGTTGATAATACAAAACCTAATGTTGAAACTACAAAGCCTTCCGTCGAAACGACAGCTTCAACTTCAAGCACTAAAAAATATTTAGAAGAATATGTAGTTAAACCAAAAGAAACCATTTTGAGTATTGCCAACGATTATGGAATGTCGGAACAAGAATTGATTTCATTGAATCCGGAACTGAAAAGAGGAATTAAACTAGGAATGATACTCCGTGTGCCCAAAGGCCAACGAAAAGAACCCGTCAAAAAGGAACAGGGAAATTTACTAAAAACTATTAACACTAATGCGAGGAAACAACTCGCATTACTTTTGCCTTTTAATATTTCAAAAATTGAAAGCGACACCATAAATTCGACGCAGGCCCGATTGAAAAAAGATAAGTTTTTGAATCTGACCTTGGACTTCTATTCCGGAGCTTTGATGGCGATTGATTCAGCGAAAGTATTAGGGATGAACGTTGACATCAAAATTTTAGATTCTCAGGAAACAAAAAACTCCTCCAATGTGTCAGCTTTGGTTCGACAAAATAATCTTGAAAGCATGGATGCGATTGTTGGACCGTTCTATCAGTCGAATGTTGAAAAATTAGCTGAACTGGTTGAGCCAACAAAAACTCCGGTTATTTCTCCGTTATCAAAAGAAGATGGGAAAAAGTATTCTAACTTATACCAATCGATGCCATCGACAGAGCTTTTGCGAAGTTCCATTTTTGATTTTATGAAAGCCAGAAATGGCAATATCATAGCCGTTATTGACTATAAGAAAGGCAGTGTGAAACAATACATTCAGGAAATGCAACCCGATGTAAGGATTGCAGGTTTAAGTGCTAAAGGAAGTTTTGTTGCTGATAGTTTAAAAGTCTTGTTCCAAAAAGATAAACTCAATTATGTGGTTTTGGCTTCGGAAAGTACAGGAATGATTTTAGCCACTACATCAGCAATGCTTACCGCTCAAAAAGAGTATCAGGTGCAGTTGGTAATTTTGGAACCAAACGACACCTTTGATTTTGAGGAAATTTCGTTGACACGATTAACCAAATTAAAGCTTTTGTATCCATCGCTTTCCAGACCAAACGAAACGGATGAAGCGAATCAATTTGATGTGAAGTATAAAAAGATCAATAAAATTATACCCAATCAATATGCCATTCGAGGTTTTGATGTAACGTTTGACACCTTGCTTCGATTATCGCAGGACAAAACTTTTGAAGAAACAATTCAGGCTTCTCCATCAGAGCAAATAGAAAACAAGTTTGATTACGTTCAAAATGCAACTTATGGTTATTCCAATAATGGAATTTACATCTTGTATTACGACACCGATTTAACCATAAAAGAAGCATTGTAATGACCACATCAATTATTAGATATTTAGGAGAATTAAGAACTTCGTCCATGCATTTACAATCGGGAACAGAGATTCTGACCGATGCTCCAACTGATAATCACGGTAAGGGTGAAGCGTTTTCACCAACAGATATGGTGGCTAATTCTTTAGGAACCTGTATGATTTCGATTATGGCTATAAAATCGAAAGATCTGGACATTGAATTAAAAGGATCAACAGCCGAAGTTACTAAAATTATGCAGTCCGAACCCAGGAAAATTGCCCGAATAGAAGTGATTTTAAATATGGCTGTAGCGACTTCTGATAAAAACAAAACTATACTTGAACGAAGTGCAATGACCTGCCCTGTTTTTTTAAGTTTACATCCGGATATTGAAAAAGTGATTACTTTTAATTGGAAATAAAATAGGAATATAGATAAAAGAACATAGAATATAGATTTCTTTTTCCAACATAATTATCTTTTCTCTTTCATCTTTTTTCTATTTGTTTTTTAAATGAACCCACAGCAACTACTCCTCATCAAACTCGCTCATACTAAAATGCCGTTCGGCAAATATGAAGGCTATTATTTAATTGATTTGCCTGAGTATTATGTAGTTTGGTATAGCCAAAAAGGTTTCCCAAAAGGACAACTCGGCGAGCAACTTCAACTTGTCTACGAACTTAAATTAAACGGCTTGGAAGAATTGGTTCGGAATATAAAAAAACAATATCCGAAACCAATTTAATTCATTATTTTTGCCTCGTTTTTACAACAACTACAACACAACAACTACAAAAAAAATGAATCAGACAAAATACGTTTTTGTTACCGGTGGTGTGACTTCTTCTTTGGGAAAAGGAATCATCGCAGCATCTCTGGCCAAGTTACTACAGGCGAGAGGCTATCGAACGACCATTCAAAAATTTGATCCTTATATTAATGTTGATCCGGGAACGTTGAATCCTTATGAACACGGAGAATGTTTTGTGACGGATGATGGAGCAGAAACCGATTTGGATTTGGGGCATTATGAACGATTTTTAAATGTTCCTACTTCGCAAGCCAACAATGTTACCACAGGAAGAGTGTATCTTTCGGTAATTGAAAAAGAACGAAGAGGCGAATTTTTGGGCAAAACAGTGCAGGTTGTCCCTCATATAACTAATGAGATTAAGGAACGCATGCAATTGCTTGGAAAGTCAGGTGATTTTGATATTGTGATTACTGAAATCGGAGGTACTGTTGGAGACATTGAATCATTGCCTTATATCGAATCGGTGCGTCAATTGGTTTGGGAATTAGGGGAACACAATAGCATTGTAGTTCATTTAACCTTGATTCCTTATTTGGCAGCAGCCGGAGAATTAAAAACAAAACCAACGCAACATTCTGTTAAAACCTTAATGGAAAGTGGAATTCAGGCGGATATTTTAGTTTGTAGAACCGAACACGAATTATCAGATGAATTGCGTCAAAAAATAGCCTTGTTTTGTAATGTAAAACGCGAAGCGGTTATTCAGTCTATTGATGCTTCAACAATATATGAAGTGCCAAATTTGATGCTTGATGAAGGTTTGGATGTTGTGGCGTTAAAGAAATTAAACTTACCTAAAAAAGCAGCTCCCGATTTAAAAAACTGGAACACTTTTCTGCACCGATTGAAACATCCAAAGCAAACAGTAAATGTTGGTTTGGTTGGAAAATACGTAGAGTTACAGGATTCTTATAAATCTATTTTAGAGTCATTTATACATGCCGGTGCGGCAAATCAAACTAAAGTGAATGTGATTTCTATTCATTCTGAATATTTAGATGCCAAAACTGCAGAAGAACAGCTTCAGGATTTAGACGGGATACTCGTTGCCCCTGGATTTGGAGGTCGTGGAATTGAGGGTAAAATCGATACGGTTCGTTATGCACGGGAAAAAAATATTCCATTTTTCGGTATTTGCCTCGGAATGCAAATGGCAGTTATTGAATATTCGAGAAATGTTTTAGGGTTGAAAAATGCGAATTCCACCGAAATGGATGAGAAAACCAAGAATCCGGTGATTTCTATTATGGAAGAACAAAAAAATATTACTGATAAGGGAGGAACTATGCGTTTAGGTGCTTGGAAATGTGATATTGTAGCAGGAACTCTAGCTCACAAAATATATGGAGCTACTCAAATTCAGGAGCGCCACCGTCATCGTTATGAATTCAATAATGAGTATAGAAAACAATTAGAAAAAGCAGGATTAGTTTGCTCTGGGATAAATCCGGAAACAGGTTTGGTAGAGATTATTGAATTAGAAAACCATCCTTTTTTTATAGGCGTACAATACCATCCGGAATATAAGAGTACCGTTGCAAATCCGCACCCAATTTTTGTTAGCTTTGTGGCCGCAATGGTAAAACATAAAAATAAATAAGGAACTGAAATAAGTTCAGCAGTACTATGGAAGAAAAGAAATTTGATTTTAATACAATTATCGGTTTTGGTTTGATATTCGTTATCATCATTTGGATGATGTATAACAATAGCAATAATGAAGCGAAAGAGCAACAGGAAAAAGCCAAAACAGAGAAAGCAGCAAAGACATCTGTATCTGCAATTCCAAAAGAAACTACTACAACCGTAACAGATACTGCCGTTGCTGATTCAGTTAAAATTCAAAAACTTCAAGGCACACTAGGAAGCTTCGCTTACTCAGCAACTTTACCTTCTGCAAAAGAGAACTTTACCACTTTAGAAAACGAATTTGTACGCTTAAAAATAGCTAACAAAGGAGGATATGTTGTTGAAGCGATTTTAAAAAAATATGAAAAGTTTAAGAAGAATTCAGGGCAATTAGTAGAGTTGATTAAAGATAATAATGCCAGTTTTAATCTTCAGTTACAGACAAAAGATAATAGAGTTTTAAATACGAAAGACTTATTTTTTGAGCCGACTTTGACCAAAGTAGGAGCGAACCAAATTCTTTCGATGAAGTTAAAAGCAGGAGCAAATGAGTATTTGGAATACAAATATGTTTTGGCACCAGATAAATATTTAGTTGATTTTGATATTCGTTCACAAGGACTGAATACTGTTTTAAATACTTCTAAACCGATTGATTTAGAATGGGATTTGAAAACGTTTCGCAATGAGAAAAGTATCGCTTATGAGAATCGTTTTGCGGATATTCGTTATGAATATGAAGACGGAAAAAACAATAATGTTGGTTTGGGAAAAGATGCTGAAGAAACACCGGAAAAGGTTTCTTATATAGCTTACAAGCAACATTTTTTCTCAACAATTCTTTTGACAAAAATGCCATTTGCGACTTCAAAATTGCATTCGAATAATTTAATCAAAGACGAAAAAGTTGATACCACTTTTACCAAACAATTCAAAACTAATGTTCCGTTAGCCTTCAATAATAATGAGTTAGATTATAAAATGAGTTGGTATTTTGGCCCAACAGATTATAAAACTTTAAAGAATTACAACAGAAATCTTGAGAAGATTGTTCCGTTAGGATGGGGAATTTTTGGTTGGATAAATAAGTTTATTTTCATTCCGTTATTCGGCTTTTTAAGCTCGTTCATGGGATTAGGAATTGCAATTATTGTCTTCACTATTTTGATCAAAATTGCAATGTCGCCAATTACTTTTAAATCATTTTTGTCGCAGGCGAAAATGAAAGTGTTACGTCCCGAAATTATGGAAATTGGAGAAAAATTCAAAAAAGATCCAATGAAAAAACAACAGGAAACTATGAAGCTTTACAATAAAGCGGGAGTGAATCCAATGGCCGGCTGTATTCCGGCTTTGATACAAATTCCGTTTATGTATGCATCGTTTCAGTTTTTCCCGTCAGCATTTGAGTTGAGACAAAAAGGATTCCTTTGGGCAGACGATTTATCATCCTTTGACCAAATAGTAAAATTACCTTTCAACATTCCATTATATGGTGACCATATTAGTTTGTTCCCAATTTTGGCAGCAATCGCGATTTTCTTTTACATGAAAATGACTTCTGGTGACCAGGCGATGGCCCAACCACAGCAAGATGGTATGCCTGATATGGCGAAGATGATGAAAATCATGATTTATGTTTCCCCGGTAATGATGTTGATTTTCTTCAATAGTTACGGTTCTGGATTGAGTTTGTATAACTTTATTTCCAACTTAATTACGATTGGAATTATGTTGGTCATTAAAAGATACTTCATCAATAGCGATAAGATTCATACTCAAATCCAGGAGAACAAAACTAAAGTAAAATCCGAAAGTAAGTTCCAAAAGAAGATGAGGGAAATGATGGAACAAGCTGAAGCTCAAAAGCAATTGCAAAATAAAAAGAAATAATTCTCAGTAATACATTTTCAAAACTCTGTTTAAAAACATATCTTTAAACAGAGTTTTTAATTTTAAACGTAATGAAAGTACTAATAATTGGTCACGGAAATATGGGTAAAACGTATGCTAATAGTTTTATCAGTTCCCGATTCATCAAACCGGAAGATATTTTTGTTTTGGTCAGAAATAGTGATTTTTCCAAAATCGAAAGTGCTATTCCGAAAGCCAATTTTTCAACTTCGGTTTCTGAAAAAATAGGCGATTTTGACATTGTTATTCTAGCCGTGAAGCCACAGGATTTTACTGTTTTGGCAGTATCAATTAAGCCTTACTTAAAAGACAGTCAGATTATTTTTTCGGTTATGGCCGGAATTACAATAGCTAAATTAGAAACTCAACTTTCTTGTTCAAAAATAGTGCGGTCCATGCCAAATATTCCCACTCAAATCGGAATGGGAATGACTGTTTTTACGGCTTCTGCCAATGTAGACAGAAAGGAATTGTTCATCATTCAAAACCTCATAAACACTACCGGAAAGTCAGTTTATGCAGAAAATGAAAAACTCATTGATGCCGCCACCGCAATTTCCGGAAGCGGACCAGCTTATGTGTTTTATTTTATGCAATCCATGATAAAAGCGGCAGTCGATTTAGGATTTAATGAATCGGAAGCGGAGTTGTTAGTAAATCAAACTTTTATGGGTTCAGTAGCAATCCAAAATAGTTATTCTTTATCCAATGAAGAATGGATTGCTAAAGTGGCATCAAAAGGAGGAACAACTGAAAGTGCTCTGCGTATTTTTGAAAAAGGAATATTGGAAAAAACCATTATTGAAGCGGTAAAAGCTGCCAATGACAGAGCGATGGAATTGGGGTCGTAAATTTTTGGAACTGTTTTTGAATACTAAAAACCTCATTTTATCGTTATACTAAAAATCTGCATCATGAAATATATTATTGCATTACTTTTTTTAACATCGATTGGTTTCGCCCAGGACATCAATAAATTGGATGAAGGCGGCAAAAAGAATGGCTTGTGGAAAGGTGTATATGAGGAATCAAAACGACCTCGGTATGAAGGAACTTTTGAGCACGGAAAAGAAACCGGAATTTTCAAATTCTTTGATGATACCAAAGCAGGAACCGTAATAGCTACAAGGGAATTTAATGCCAAAGACAATTCGTGCTACACTATTTTTTACAATCAAAATAAGAATAAAGTAAGCGAAGGAAAAGTTGTCAATAAACAATTTGATGGAGAATGGAAATATTACCACGAAGATTTGCCAACAATTATGACGCTTGAAAAGTATGTAAATGGAAAACTGAATGGTGTGAGAAAAGTATTTTATAAAAGCGGTGAAGTAGCTGAAGCGACAACTTATAAAGACGGAATCAAAAACGGAGCTTATAAAAGTTATGCCGAAAATGGCATCGTACTTGAGGAATCTATTTATAAAAATGGACAATACGATGGATTGGCGATTTTTAGAAATGTAGATAATCAAGTCGCCGCCCAAGGACTTTTTAAAAACGGAAAGAAAGTAGGTATGTGGAAAATGCTTGTAAAAGGAAAATTGAAAGATGTCAATATGAACTACGAAAATAAAAACTTCAAAAAACCAAAAATGCCGAGTCAGTCAGATGTTAAGGTTGAAGTTAAAGATGCGGAAAAGCCGAATCCCGACTTGGAAAAAGAACTGAAAAGCAAAATGTGAAGCTAAATAAGTTTTGCCAACGGTTGAATTGTTTTAACTGATATTATTGTATACCATTTTACAGAATTTGCGGTAACTTTGCCGCAAATTTTTTGTTTTAAAATGAAAAGAGTAGTTGTTGGACTTTCCGGTGGGGTTGATTCGAGTGTTGCTGCTTATCTTTTAAAAGAGCAAGGCTATGAAGTCATTGGTCTTTTTATGAAAAATTGGCATGATGATTCGGTAACCATTTCTAATGAATGTCCGTGGCTTGAAGACAGCAACGACGCACTTTTGGTTGCTGAAAAACTTGGAATTCCTTTCCAAACAGTTGATTTAAGCGAACAATACAAAGAAAAAATCGTGGACTATATGTTCAAGGAATACGAACAAGGACGAACTCCTAATCCCGATGTATTGTGCAATCGCGAAATTAAGTTTGATGTTTTTATGAAAATTGCTTTAAGCCTTGGTGCGGATTATGTTGCCACGGGACATTATTGCCGAAAAGGAGAAATTAAAGTCGATGGAAAACCTGTTTATCAATTATTAGCAGGAAAAGATGGGAACAAAGACCAGTCTTATTTTCTTTGTCAATTATCGCAGGAACAATTAGCAAAATCTTTATTTCCAATTGGAGAATTAACCAAACCAGAGGTTCGGGATATAGCGGCAAAATTAGATTTGGTTACAGCAGAAAAAAAAGATTCACAAGGATTATGCTTTATTGGAAAAGTTCGTTTGCCTGATTTTTTGCAGCAACAATTACAACCCAAAGAAGGTTTGATTTATGAAATTGACGTTGATAATTCTAAATATAACCAAGAACAACCGGATTTTAATTCTTTGGAAGAAAAACTAATTTTTGAATCCACTTCGATATCCTATTCACCGGAAAATGGAAAAGTAGTAGGCAAACATCAGGGCGCACATTACTTCACTATTGGACAACGCAAAGGATTGAATGTTGGTGGAACAAAAGAAGCGCTTTTCATTATTGCTACTGATGTAAAATCAAATGCAATTTATACCGGTCAAGGTGCGAATCATCCTGGTTTATTCAAAAAAACATTAAAAGTTCAACCTTCAGAAATTCATTGGATACGAAAGGATTTAGCATTAAAAAACGGGGAAACGATGCAGGTCATGGCCCGTATTCGTTACCGTCAGGCTTTGCAAAAAGCAACTTTATATCAATTTAAAAGTGGTTTGTACGTTTCTTTTGACGAACCACAATCAGCTATTACCGAAGGTCAGTTTGTTGCCTGGAATATTGATGATGAATTAGTTGGTTCAGGAGTAATTTCATAAATTAGCGCTTCCAATGAGTCACAGCTATGAAAAAACTATTGTTCCTTGCCTTTTTTCTTTTAAGTTTTCATGGATATTCTCAGGAAGATGCCTGGGTTTATTTTACAGACAAACCCAATGCACAATTCTATTTTGACAATCCGTTGGAAATGCTTTCACAGCGTGCTTTAAACAGAAGAACCAATCAGGGAATTGCTTTGGATATAAAAGATGTGCCTATTTATCAACCATATGTTGACGAGATTATCGCTGCTTCAGGAATAGAAGTAAAAGCTAAATCAAAATGGTTTAACGCAGTGCATGTTCGGGGCGACATTATAAATATTCAAAACTTAGCATCTTTATCTTTTGTGGATCATATTTATTTTGCGGATAGAAGTCTGAATACTTCGGCTAAAATGAAAAATAAGTCCAAAACGGCCGTTGCCAATAAAATAAATAAGGTTTTGGAAACTACTATTTTATTTCCTTACGGTAATTCTGCCAATCAAATTCAAATGCTGAACGCACATTTGCTGCACCAGCTGGATTATACAGGAACAGGTAAAATAATTGCGGTGATGGATGCAGGATTTCCGAATGTAGATGTTGTTCCGCCATTTCAAAGATTACGGGATAACAATCAAATTCTCGGAGGTTATAATTTTGTAGATAGAAACAATAATTTTTACACAGGAAACTCACATGGAACTTTGGTACTTTCTACCATGGGCGGCTATGTTGAAAATCAATTGGTGGGAACAGCACCAGATGCGCAATACTACTTGTTTATCACAGAAGATGTAGCTTCTGAAAATCCGGTTGAAGAAAGCAATTGGGTGGAAGCTGCTGAGGTTGCAGACAGTTTGGGTGTCGATGTGATTACAACTTCCTTAGGTTACTTTGACTATGACAATCCTAATTATAGCTATACCTATGAAGACATTAATGGAATAACTTCTTATATATCTAAAGGGGCAGACATTGCTTTTAGCCGGGGAATGATTTGCATAGCCAGTGCAGGAAATTCGGGTAATAGTGCAGATCCTCATATTGGTGTTCCTGCCGATGCGATACATGTTTTGGCGGTTGGTGCTGTAAAACCAGATGAAACCTATGCTACTTTTAGTTCAATTGGACCTACATTTGACGGAAGAGTCAAACCGGATGTAATGGCACAAGGACAAAGTTCTGTAGTTTCTAATACTTCGGGAAATATTGTAACTGCAAGCGGAACTTCGTTTTCCGGGCCAATCATGGCTGGGGCAGTTACTAGTTTTTGGCAGGCAATTCCATGGGCAACTAACCAACAAGTTGTAGATTTTGTTAAGCAATCTGCCGATAGATTTGCTAATCCAACGGATCAATATGGCTATGGAATTCCGGATTTTCAATCAGCATTAAATAGTGCCCAGCTTTCTGTAAACCAAAATTCAGTGGGGAGATTTTTAGTATATCCAAATCCGGTTTCTGATGAACTTTTTATTTCATTTCCGCCTTTTTTTAGTGAAGCAAAAATTAGGTTTTACAATACTTTAGGTCAGATTATTTTTGAAAAGGCGATTCAAAATTCGGACACATCATTTTCAATGGAAAACATCAATTCCGGAATTTATTTCTATAAAATAAAAAGCAATTCATTTGTGCAAACTGGAAAAATCATTAAAAATTAATATTGAGACAAGCGACGTTAACTGACGCAGTAAATTAATTCAGCATAAATGAATAAAATCACGCACCTTTTCAATATAAAATACCCAATTATTCAAGGCGGAATGATTTGGAATAGCGGTTACAAATTAGCCAGTGCCGTGAGTAATTCGGGAGGGTTAGGATTGATAGGTGCGGGTTCAATGTATCCTGATGTTTTGCGTGAACATATCCAAAAATGTAAAAAAGCGACGGATAAACCATTTGGAGTTAACGTTCCGATGTTGTACCCTAATATTGAAGAAATCATTCAGATTATTATTGAAGAGGAAGTGAAGATTGTTTTCACATCAGCAGGGAACCCAAAAACCTGGACCAGTTATTTAAAAGAAAAAGGAATTATAGTTGTTCATGTTGTAAGTAGTTCAAAGTTTGCCATGAAAGCGCAAGAGGCCGGAGTTAACGCGGTCGTAGCCGAAGGGTTCGAAGCCGGCGGACACAATGGTAGAGAGGAAACTACTACGTTTACTTTAATCCCGATGGTAAAAGAACAAATTAATATTCCGTTGATAGCTGCGGGGGGAATTGCTTCAGGAAGAGGAATGCTGGCAGCAATGGTTCTCGGTGCCGATGGAGTGCAAATGGGTTCTCGATTTGCAGCTTCTTTTGAAAGTTCTTCTCATGATAATTTTAAAAAAACCATCACTGAGATTAAGGAAGGTGATACCCAATTAACGTTAAAGGAACTAGCTCCCGTACGATTGATAAAAAACAAATTTTACGATGATATCCAAAATTTGTATTTAAAGTCTCCAACAGCCGAAGAGTTAAAAGCATTATTGGGTCGGGCCAGAGCCAAAAAGGGAATGTTTGAAGGAGATTTAGAAGACGGAGAGTTAGAAATAGGCCAAATAGCGGGATTAATTCATGAAATAAAATCTGTAGAATCTATTATTGATGACATAATCCAGGAATTTCGAATAGTCTCAAAGGGCATCGAGAATATTACTTTTTAATTCATATTAGTTTTGCAACTAATTGTTAATAGGTTTCGATTGTTAGTAAACTTATTAACAAATTTTTTATTTCTAAATGAAAATTAAATTCTTAATAACCTTAAAATTCGATTTTAATATTTCATAAAATATTAGATTTCAATATTATAAATCAATTTTTACGAATCGATTTATCGGCAATTGTGTTGATAATTTTGTTTATAACATTTTAATAAGTCAAATTCCATTATTATTATTATGAGTAATATAGTGGAAGTATTTTTTTGCTCGGAGTATGCTGTCGAATATCAAATTAAATCATTTTTACCAATAAGATGTGAAAATTGAAGGATATGTAAAGAGTGTACCAGAATTAGCAAAGAATTGTCAAAAATTGAATTGCTTATGAGAATCACTACTCTTGTTAAAAATTATCACTTCTATATTGTTTTATTAGTATCTCTTTTTGGGTGTAATGATTTTGTATATTCTCAATGTCCAACAGTAACAAATGCAACCCAAACTTTCTGTGATACGCAATCACCTACAGTTGCTAGTCTTGTTGCAACGGATAATGGTGGGGGTATAAAATGGTATGCTAATGCAACTGGTGGACCGGCTTTATCAAATGCTACAGGTTTAACAAATGGTGAGGATTATTTTGCAGATGCAGCAACCGGACCTTGTGCAACAAGACAAAGTGTTGTAGTTACAATATATTCTGCACCAACAGGAGCAAATTTTCAAGGCGTTTGTGTTACTAACGCCAACCAGGCAACTCCATCCAATCCACAATTCGTGATATCGGGTAACGGTTTAAGATGGTATACGGTGCCAAGTGGTGGAACTGCTCTATTGCCTAACGCGGTTTTGACAGATAATACCATTTATTATATTAGCCAAACTAATCCCTCCACAGGATGTGAAACTTCGAGACTTCAACTGTTTGTAAATGTTGGAATTGTTCCGGTTCCTACCGGACCGGCAATTCAGGAGTTTTGTAATGACAATCCTCCAACGATAAATGACTTAGTGGCCTCAGGTAATAATAATTGGTATTCGACATCTACTTTTGGAATTCCTTTGGATCCATCGACTCCACTTGTAAATGGGCAACATTACTATGCGACTACAGTTGATCCACCATGTGAAAGTAGTAATAGGCTTGATGTTTTAGTTAATATTTATGAGCCAAATGATGCAGGTAATGATGGTAATAGAGGAATATGTATAGACCAGGTTTCTTCCACTGCTCCATTCGATTTATTTAATTTATTAGGTGGAACACCAGATAATACAGGAGTTTGGACAGGTCCCATTGCTACAACTAATGGTTCTCAAGGTACACTTAACATCTCAACCATGACTTTGGCAGGAAGTCCTTATGTATTTACGTATACAGTTTCTTCAGCTATATGTGCAACGGATACAGCAACTGTAACTATAACAATAAACCCAAAACCAACGGTAACAGTAAGCAGTGCGCCTGTTTGTGCCGGCACACCGGCAACAGTAACTGCAACACCAACACCCGCAGGAACATACTCTTATGCATGGACAGTTGCATCGGGAGCAACGAATCCTGGAAATGTGGCTACATTCACAACGACTACGGCGGGAGTTTATAGTGTTATCATTACCAATACCACTACAAGTTGTCCAAGCCAACCGGGACAAACCACAGTGGTTATCAATCCAACACCAACGGTAACAGTAAGCAGCGCCCCGGTTTGTGCCGGCACACCAGCTACAGTAACTGCTACACCAACACCCGCAGGAACATACTCATATGCATGGACAGTCCCATCGGGAGCAACGAATCCCGGAAATGTAGCTACATTCACAACAACTACGGCAGGAGTTTATAGTGTTATCATTACCAATACTACTACAAACTGTCCAAGCCAACCGGGACAAACCACAGTGGTTATCAATCCAACACCAACGGTAACAGTAGCCAGTGCGCCTGTTTGTGCAGGCACACCAGCAACAGTAACTGCTACACCAACACCTGCAGGAACATAC
>NZ_JANXTI010000095.1 GCF_025352425.1 Flavobacterium sp. | reverse complement strand
AACCAACAAGGCTTTTTAAAATTATTTTTGAATTTATTTTAATCTCCTCGTTTTTCCAGTTTTTAAATAGAACTTCACTCTTGCGGGGTGCAAATATAAAAACTAAATCACTTTTGTTCCAAATAAATTTTGAGGTTTTTTGGATGTTTTTTTAAGGTGTTGATAACTTGTGCCTTACAGAAGGTCTTTGTCCCGATTGTACAAAACCTCTCGATGGCCCCGATAGCAGCGGCATCCTTTTGCTTTTGCAAAAGATAGAGCGGATAGCGGGACGAGGCGTCCTCAAGACTGCGATTCCCGTGCTCCTTATTATTCGAAACGAATAGACTTTGATGGTGTGATTTTAGTAATAATGTAAGAAGGAATAATCAAAACCAACAGGCAGATTGCGACAGTTCCGATGTTGAGAAACAAAATGTAGAGCAAATTAATATTTACAGGAGCTACGTTAACGTAATAACTTTCGGGGTTTAACTTGATAATACCAAACTGTTTTTGAAGCAACAGCAATCCTATTCCAATAACATTTCCCCAAAGTAATCCCCGAGAAATTAAGTAGGCGGAGTTGTAAAGAAATATCTTTCTGATAGACCAATTGTTGGCACCGAGTGATTTTAGAATTCCAATCATTTGGGTTCGTTCCAGGATTAATACTAAAAGCGCGACCACCATATTAATGGTGGAAACGGCAATCATGACGATTAGAATAACGATAATATTAAAGTCGAACAGTTTGAGCCATTCGAATATATAATAGAATTTTTCAACAATAGTCTGCGAATCGAGCGTTGATGATGTTTCCTGGTAGACTTGCTGTCCTTTGCTTTCAATTTGTGTAAAATCATCCACAAAAACCTCGAAAGAGCCGATTTGGTCGGGTTTCCATTTGTTAATTCTTTGCACATGCCGGATATCGCCAATCACATAATTGGCATCAAATTCCTGAAAACCGGAATTGTAAATCCCAACTACCTTAAAATTTCGGAGGTTGTAGCCTTCACTATCTTCTTTCATAAAATAGGTCACGAATTTATCGCCGAGTTTGAGTCCCAATCGGTTACATAAATATTGCGAAATCAAAGTTTCTTCGTTAAGATTTGATTTGAAATCGGGTAAACGACCTTCGATTAAATATTCTTTCAGATTATTGGCTTGATAGTCCTTTCCAACACCTTTAAAAATAATTCCTTCAAAAGCTTTTTCTGTGCGAATCATTCCGGCTTTGCTGGCAACAGCCTGCACATGTTGTATTCCGTCGACAGTTTTAAATGTTGGATAAAAGTTTTGGTTAATGGAAATCGGGGTAGTGCTAACATCAGAATTGTTGTCGTTGTAACCGGAAATAATTATATGTCCGTTGAACGCTGAAACTTTCTGGCGTATTTTTTGTTGCAACCCAATTCCCGTAGCAATAGAAACAATCATCATGATCATTCCGAGTGCAATTGCTGTTATGGCAATTTTTATTATTGGCGCAGATATACTACTTTTATGGTCTTTAGCAGTAATAAGTCGTTTTGCTATAAAATATTCTAATTTCAATACTATGAATTCAAATTTGGTGTTCAAAAATACTGTTTTATTCTCGGTTTTGCTAATGCTTTCTTGCGGGAGTTCGGTTAAGAGCAAAGAAGAAAGAGAAAAGAAAAAAGAGGTTATTGTTGAAAACGCAACACAGGAATTCAGAACTGGCGCGGAGAATTATGCCGCTTATCTTCCTTTGCTAAATGATAAAAAAGTTGGAATTGTTACCAATCAAACCGGCGTACTAAACTACTATTCCCCGGAAGACACTCAAGTAAATTTAAATATTGTTGACTTTCTGATATCTAAAAAAATCAACCTCCAAAAAATCTTCGCTCCAGAGCATGGTTTTAGAGGAACAGCAGATGCCGGCGAACATGTGATTGATGGAAAAGATGCTAAAACCGGATTGCCTATTATTTCGCTTTATGGCGATAACAAAAAACCAAAACCAGAACAATTGGAAGATATTGAAGTTTTGGTTTTTGATCTGCAGGATGTTGGCGCGCGATTCTATACTTATATTTCTTCGCTTCATTATATTATGGAGGCCTGTGCCGAAAATAATGTTCAGCTTATAGTTTTAGACCGACCGAATCCGAATGGAGCCATTGTTGACGGACCTGTTTTAGAAAAGGAATTTAGCAGCTTTGTCGGAATGCATCAAATTCCGTTGTTGCACGGCATGACGATTGGCGAATATGCTAATATGATAAATGGTGAAAGATGGCTTAAAGATGGTATTCAATGTAAGCTGACTGTGATTCCGTGTTTAAATTATACCCGTGAGATGTTTTATAGTTTACCTATGAAGCCTTCACCTAATTTACCGAATGACCAGGCCATTAATTTGTATCCGAGTTTGTGTTTGTTTGAAGGAACCAATGTAAGCGTAGGTCGTGGCACCGAGAAGCAATTCCAGATTTATGGTTCGCCATTTCTTCCTAAAGGTAATTTCAGTTTTACTCCAATCCCAAATTTTGGATCAAAAGAACCGCCTTTTAAAAACCAATTGTGTTATGGTGAAGATTTGACTCAAGCACCAAAAATTAACAAACTGGAATTAAAATGGTTAATCAAAGCTTATAGCGAAACTACTGACAAGTCAAAGTTCTTTACACCTTTTTTTACCAAGTTAGCCGGAACCAAAAAGCTACAACAGCAAATTGAAGCCGGAACATCTGAAGCAGCTATTAGAAAATCATGGGAGAAAGGATTGAATGATTTTAATATGATGCGGAAAAAGTATTTGATTTATAACTAAATAGTTACTTCAATTTCAGAATTGATTTTTAACAAGTCGTCAACAAATACTTGTTTATCCTTTGGCGAAATATAAACTTCATCATATTTATTGTACTTAATCGCTATCCTGTCAAGCGACAAGGCTGGTGAACTTAAGACATTATTGGTTTTTTCTATTTTCCTGATTTTTGAAATTTCTATTTTGTAGTTTACAATAAACATGCATTTAACAATCAGTTGATTTTCTGCAATAATATATCGGGTAGATTTTGAAATAAAAAAAATAAACAGCAGACAAAGGACAATGCCAAGATAACCAATCCATTCACCATCAATAATGCTTACGATACTTCTAAATATTGGATAAGCTAAAACTAAGCCTAACCACCAATCTATTTTTGATTTGTATATTTTCATAACGGTAATTTTTTCTTCATTTCTTCCACAATATTATAAGCTGCCGGGCAAATTGCCAAATTTTTCAACGTCAAATCTGAAATTTGCTGGAATTTTTTTCTGTCTGTATGTGGAAATTCGCGACAGGCTTTCGGACGCACATCATAAATCATACAGTAATTTTCATTGTCCAAAAACGTACACGGCACATTTTGCAGCACATAATCCTTGTCTTCATCAATACGAAGATATTGGTCTATAAACTGTTGTGGCTTTTGTTTGAGATGTTTCGAAATCCGCTCAATATCCGCCAACGTAAAAAGTGGCCCGGTTGTTTTGCAGCAATTGGCGCAGTTCAGGCAATTGGTTCGTTTGAATTCGGCGCCATGTATTTCCTGCATCACATAATCCAAATTCTTGGGCGTTTTCTTTTTGAGCTTATCAAAATACTTTTTGTTTTCGATATGCTTATCTTTGGAAAGCTTTTGGATTTCGTTTAATGATGGCTTCAAACTCATGCCGCAAAATTAAACAACTTCTGATTAAATTAACTTAAAAACTGAGGACAGATTGCTTCGTGCCTCGCAATGACAATATGAAAGACCTTTTCGGGAAAGCAATACTTGATTTTCAAACTAACAACTCACCTGAAGATTTGATTACCGAAACCAACATTTCCGAAGCGGATGAAATGAGTGTTTCTTATCTTTTCAGAAGTTTCAATGAAATGCCAAAGCTCGAAAAGAAAGCGTTGCAGCTTGCTAAAGGAAAAGTTCTCGATGTAGGTTGCGGTGCGGGAAGTCATACTTTGTACCTTCAGAAAAAAGGATTTGATGTTATGGCTATAGATATTTCGGCGAAAGCCATCAAAGCCTGCGTACTACGCGGTTTAAAAAATGCCAAAGTTCAGGATGTTTTGGAATTAGAAAATGAAAAGTTTGACACCATTCTATTATTAATGAACGGCACAGGAATTTTTGGAACCTTAGCCGAAACCTCTAACTATTTACAAAAAATGAAATCGCTTTTGAACCCGAATGGACAAATCTTAATTGACAGTTCTGATATCATTTATATGTTTGATGCGGATGACGATGGAAGCTATTTGGTTCCGGCTGACGGTTATTATGGCGAACTAACTTTTACCATTTCTTATAAAAATGAAAGCGAAGAAACGTTCCCTTGGCTTTACTTGGATTATACTACTTTGCAAAATGCGGCACATGCCAATGGCTTGCAATGCGAACTGATTTTGGAAGGAAAGCATTTTGATTATTTAGCAAAACTCACACTTTAATTATGGGAAATATTGAACTGGAAAAACTGCGTTATCCTATTGGGAAATTTGAAGCTCCTGAAGTCTATTCGGCCGAACTTTTGGCGAAAGCCATACAAACCATTGCGGATTTTCCTCAAAAATTAAAAACCGAAGTTCAACATTTGGACAACGACCAACTTGAAACGCCCTATCGCCCTGCAGGCTGGACTGTTCGCCAAGTGATTCACCATTGTGCTGACAGCCATATGAATTGTTTTATCCGTTTGAAATGGACCATGACTGAGAACAATCCGACGATAAAATTCTACTATGAAAATCTTTGGGCGCAAGGCATTGACAACAAAACCATGCCGATTGAACCAACGCTGCAATTTCTGGAAGGATTGCATTATCGCCTGGCATTTGTAATGAAAAGTTTGTCCGAAAGTGATTTGGAAATGGCTTACATTCATCCCGAACACAACAAGGAATTCCAACTTCGCGAAATGATTTGTCTTTATGAATGGCATTGCAATCATCACCTGGCGCACATTACGGAACTCAAGAAAAGAGAAAACTGGGAGTAATTGTCATTGCGAGGCACGAGGCAATCAGGAGCTGTTTCCCGCTTTCCATTACAATCTTTTTATTATGTTAAAAAACAAAACAAAAAGGATTTTCATTGCAATCGGGGCTAGAAATCTAGCGTTGAATCAAATCTGTCGTTTTAATGATGTCTTCCAAAGCGCTATACAAAATATCCAAATCTTCCTGAGAATTATAGGCATTAATTGAAAACCGGATATAGATTTTATCATTTAAAGGCATCACCGGAACCTGGATTTTGTATTTTGAATATAATATTTCCTTCAGCTCAGCCGGCTTTTTGGTATTGACAGGAATACTTGCCATTTGTCCTAAAAACTCAGTTGTGATTGGGCTAAGTGGCTTTGTATTTAACAAATCACAAAAGCGTTGGTAGTTATTAAAAACAAGTTGCTTACATGATTTTGAAACGGCTTTCCAATTATTTTGCTCCAGGAACTCTACCACTTTTGGTGTACACAAAAAAGCCGAAACATCACGGGTTCCCTGCAATTCATGATAATCCAAAAACTGACTTTCGCCTGGCGCCACACTTTCGTAGCCCCAACTTACTACCAACGGTTCTAAATTATTTTGCAGTTCGGGTTTTACATATAAAAATGAGCTGCCTTTGGGTGCAAGCATCCATTTGTGTAAGGTTCCTGTGTAATAATCCACATTTAATGCTGAAATGTTTAAATCGATATGTGCGGGAACATGCGCACCATCAACAATGGTAATCAAACCAAGTGCTGAGGCCCTGTCGCAAATTTCCTTTACCGGGAAAATCAAGGCGGTAGCGCTCGACATTTGGTTTAAAAAAATGACTTTGGTGTTTTGATTATAGCCTTTCCAGAATTCGGCAATAATTTGTTCCTTGGAAACGATTGGCAATGAGATATTTTGCCGAATGTATTTTGCTCCGGACTTTTTGCAATAGAAGTTCCAGGTTCTGTCCATTGCACCATATTCGTGGTTGGTGGCTAAAATTTCATCTCCTGCATTTAGCTTTATGCTTCGCATAATAACATTAATAGCATATGTAGGGTTAGAAGTGAAAAATAAATCTTCAGCCTGACTGCCTACAAATTTGGCTAAACTTTCTCTTGCGGCTTTTAAATACTTAGGCTGTTTCTGTTGAATAAATTCTACCGGCTCTGTTTCAAGTTCCGTCTGAAAGCGTTGAAATTCTTCAAAAATAGGTTTCGGACAAGCGCCAAAAGAACCGTGATTTAAGAATGTTATATTTGGGTCTAACAAGAATTGTGATTTCATCACTGATGATTTTTTGGCAAAAATAAAAAATCCCAAACAAATGTTTGGGATTTAGTTATTCTATTTAAAGGGTTGAATCGAGATTGGTAAAGAATAAAGTACTCTGACTTTCTTACCTTGCTGCTCTCCCGGTATCCAATTTTTACAATTTTGTAAAACTCTGACAGCTTCTTCTCCAGTTCCATAACCAATATCCCTAAGTATTTTAACATGCGTAATGCTTCCATCTTTTTCAACTATGAAAGTCACAAATACTTTTCCTCCCACACCTTTAACATCCGGAGTTTTATAGTTTTTAGCTATATATTTATAAAATTCGTTCAAGCCACCCGGGTAATCTGGTTTTTTCTCAATGCCCGCTGTATTGTAGATATTATTATCTTCTTTCCCAGTGTTGGTTTCTTTATTTTCTGCAGGATATAAATTTAAAGGATCATTTTTTTCTTTATCATCATTCTTGACAGTTGAATCTACAATTTTAGGAGCTTTCTTAAACGGCTCGTTAGCGTTAGTCTCCACCTTTGGCTTAGGACTAAATACCATTGGATATTTTATTTCAATGCTGATTGGTTTTCCGCCGCGTTTTGCCGGTTCCCATTTTGGACACATTTTTAAAACTCGTATAAATTCAGTTGCCGATTCTACATCTAAAACCTGAGTAATTCTGATCTTGGTTACATTCCCGTGCTCATCAATGGTAAATGCCCCTTCCAGCTTTCCTGCTTTTGTAACTTTCGAATAATCAAAATTCCTATTTACAAAAGCTTTGAAATTGTCAATTCCTCCGCCACCGAATTTAGCTTCAACCCTGTCGCCTTTTAAATACACTTCATCTTCGCCTCCGATCTGTGAAAATACAGCAAACGGCAATAGTAAAATCAGTAAAAATTTAATTAGTTTCATAAAAATAATTTTAAGGAATGTTTAAATATTTATGGGTTTGCAATGAAACTCTCCACTTTGGATTCTTCATTACATAATCAACAATAAGTGGTGTCATTTCTTCTTTTTTACTCCATTCGGGTTGCAGGAAAAGAATAGCATTAGGGTTTACTTTACCAGCTTGCTCTTCGGCAAAAATAAAATCGTGTTTATTGTAAATAATCACTTTTAATTCATTGGCAATAGCATAAGCACCAGCGACCGGCAATTTATTTTTCTTAGGCGAAAGACAAAACCAATCCCAAGTTCCTGAAACAGGATACGCCCCAGAAGTTTCGATATGGACTTTTAAATTGCCATCTTTTAACTTTTGAGTGAGCAATGTCATATCCCAGGTCAATGGTTCTCCTCCGGTTACTACAACGGTATCCGCATATTTTTTTGCGTTGGCCACAATAATATCTGTTACTGTTGGGGGATGCAATTCCGCATTCCAACTTTCCTTTACATCACACCAATGACACCCTACATCGCAACCACCAATTCTAATGAAATAGGCAGCTGTTCCTGTGTGAAATCCTTCGCCCTGAATGGTATAGAATTCTTCCATGAGTGGAAGCATTTCTCCCTTTTCAACGGCTTGCTGTGTTTGTTTTGATAACATTTTGTTTAATCTAGTCGGCAAAGATACTTAATTTAGTTTCGCTCTGTTCGGATTTTATCCTTGAGTAAAAATGTCTTTAAATAAAAAACCGCCACGATTTGAAAATCGGGACGGTTTTAAAAATGCTATTCTTTTTTACTTTAATAATTTCATTGCTTCAAGCGCATAAGCATTAGTTGGGTCAAGTGCTAAGGTTTTGTTTAGCATTTCTTTTGCTTTTGTTTTATCAGTATTAGCTAAAGCTGATGCTATATTGTTGTATGATTCAATAAACTTAGCTTTGTTTTTAGTAACTTCTTCTTCACCTTTTGCTGTTACCACATCAATATATTGTTGGTAGTAAGTAGCCATCATTGCATCATTTTCCAATAATCTATTAGTTCTCGCTCTAAAAAGGTAAGCATCTTGTGTTGTTGGTGAAGCCGTAATTACATTTCCAAAAGCAACATCAGCTTTTTGTAAAGCAATTGGATCTGGTTTTACAATGTCTTTTCTGGTGTTGTCATAATAAAGCGAGTTTCCAAGATAGAAATTGTCAATCAGGTAATTTTTAGAATTTGGATTGGCTACAGCAAGTTCAAAAACTGCTGCTGCGGCTGCAAATGCTTTTTGATCGTACAATTTTTTTCCGATTTCATTCAACTCATTAGCAGCTAACGGCTCCATTTCAACTGCTTTTTTCAAATCTGCTATTCCAGATGCTAACTGAGTTGGATCAACCAATTTTCCGTCAATACTTGCGCCTTTTTTGATTTTGGCCTGACCTAAATACAAATAATCGCGAGGAATAATCTTATTGGTAGGGTTAGCAGTGTAATTCTGCAATGAAGTCAACGCCACGTCGACATTTCCATTTTCATAAGCTGAATAACCTAGGTAACGCAGAATTCTTGGATTAACACCATCTAATTCTTTCATTTTGTTCGCTTCTAACTCTAATGCTTTATAATCTTTAGCCAATATTAAAAAGTCAGCATGACGCATACGTGAGTTGACTGAATAGTCAGTTAAGCCCATATATTTTTCATAAAAACCTAGAGCTTTTTGAATGTTTTCATCATACGTTTTTGGAATATTGTTTCCCCACAAATAATAAGTTTCCGCTAATTCGCGATAAACCGGGCCGTAATTTGGGTTTATAGCAATCACTTCATTATATGCTTTTACCGCTTCAGTATAAGCTTTGGCACCTTTTAACAAAACCCCTAATTGCATTTTGGCTCTGATTAAAGAACTATCAAACTGATACGCATTTCTATAAGCGATATAAGAATCATTTTGATTTTTATCTCCATAATAAGCATCACCTAATGCTAACTGAACCTGAGCATCATTTGGATTAGCGGCTGCAGCTTTTGTCAAAACAGCAATAGCGCTTTTATAATCTGGTTTATCAGCATTAATGTAGGCACGGGCGATATATACATATTCCTCGGTATCTTTCTTTTTCAATTCTTTCATAACCAAATCAAATTTGGCTTGTGCAGCTACTCGGTTATTAGCGTCTAAATCCAATTGGCCTAAACCAACATTGTTTAATCTTGAGCCTTCACTTGCTGCCAAACCTTTTTTGAAATATATTGAGGCAGAATCGGAGATATTTTGTTTTAGGTAAATATTACCCAAAAGAAATGCCGCTTTACCATTTGATGGTTTTGCTAGTATTACAGATTTTAACAACGATTTTGCTTTTTCAAATTGTTCAGCATCAATAGCTTTCTTCGCTGGCTCCAAATCTTGTGCTTTGGCAATGGTTGTTGCTACTAACGCTAAGCTGAAAATTTTAAACTTGTTCATCTTTCTATTTAATTTTTATCTTTAATAATTGTGTTTCTTATCACGATTTTTCTGCTTGGAATACGCTCAGGGACTAAACCTGATTTTAAAATTATGCGTTGACCTCTTTCTCCTGTAAGGAAGGAAGCAAATCCCATTCCGAGTCCTGAATAACCCTGACAATTGACAATATACAAATGGCGTGCCAAAGGATATTTCCCCTGTGCCAGATTATCTTGTGATGGAAAAATATATTCAGATTCTTTGACACCTTTAACAGCCAAAACGTTTAGGCTATCTACAGTTTCCTGTAATTCTAATGACGGCTGAAAAATCCAGTTCATCCCTATAATTCCAATCATGCCATTATTTTTTGAAACATATTTTAAAACTTCTTTATTGGTTTTAAATGAAAAAACATTTTTCTGACTGTTAACCGGTATACCTGAAATCTCAGAAATATATCTTGCTATACTCGAATTAGCATTGTCAAAAACCAACCCTTTAATATTTGGAACAGCCTTCCCATGAACAAAATCAATTACCTCCTGCAAAGCTATTAAAGTGTCATTGGTTGCTTTGCTTCTAATAAAAGCAATAGCATCGGTTGCAAAAGGCGTAATCCTTGGCACAATCTTTTTGCTCTTATAAGCTTTTAATTCTTTTGCTGAAAGTGTTCTTGTCAGAATCACTATCCGTGCGGAATCATTAAACAAATCATTAATTACTTCACTTTCTGATTTTGAAACTAAATTCAATTTGGCATTATATTCTGTTTCAAATACGGCTTGCTCATCTTCAACGATGGGCAGTATTGATTCATCAACATAAACTGTTGCTTTCCCTTCCAATATGGTATCTTGATTTTTATTGATTTTCTTCTGACAAGAAAAAACAAAAAGCAAGATTAATAGAACAAAGCCAAGAAGTGTTTTAGATAATTTATTCATTTCTAAATTTATTCTTTATTAAAGAAACGCAAAAATCGCAAAAAAGAATATACAATCAGTAAAATTCCAAAAACAATTCTGTATTTGTACTCTAATGTTAAAGGTAGTGACTTCCAAAATATGATTATTAAACCTAAAGTTAAATAAATCAAAAAAAACAAAATGCCTATAATGAGAAGAAATCGCTCTTTAGGCGATTTCTTCTGAAAGTTATCAATGAATTTTGAAATCATTTATTCAGATTGGATTGATATTGGTAAAGAATATAATACCCTCACTTTTTTACCATTTTGCTCACCCGGATTCCATCTTGGACAAGATTTCAATACACGAAGAGCTTCTTTTCCTGAACCAGGACATACCTCCCTAAGAATTTTTATATCCGTTAACGAGCCATCTTTTTCGACCACAAAATTAACAAATACTTTACCATTACCACAATCTTCTGGTGCTGTATAAGTTCTACTGATATAGCTGTAAAATTTTTGCATTCCACCAGGAAAATCAGGTTTTACTTCTATACCTGCAGTATTGTAAATAGTATTGTCTTCTTCAACTACACTTGGACCGGTTCCTACTGGCTCTACACTTAAGGGTGCATCCGGGTCACCTTTAATAGTTTCATCCCCAAGTTTTTTATCCTTGATTTCTACAATCTTTGGCGGCTCTTCAACTATGTCTTCGGTTTTAGCCACAACAGGCTTTACAAACTTTACCTGATCCACTTTTGGAGGCGGAGGAGGCGGAGGCGGAAGATCTTTTGGTTGCTCTTTTGGAGGTAATTTAATAGTAACGATTTTTTGATCCAAAGCAGCGTTATCATTTGACATGTCCGGAATTAAGCTAATTATAAGCGGTGCACTTACTGCAAGCCCAAAAACAAATGCTCCAATAATAAGGGCACGAAGTGTCGTTTTTGAATTATCTTTCCGTAACTCATAGGCACCATAGGCTTTATTACGTCCTTCAAAAACGATATCTATCCACTGTTTGTTAAATAAGTCTAATTTCATTTTTTAGTATATTTTTGATTAACACTGGATTATTTGTTCATTTCGTCAATCAACTTCATCTCTTCTGGAGTAATGTCGTTTACAATGGCATAAGTAGGGACTTTACAAATTGCCATTTCATCTAACACATCTACCAAATTTCTATACGTTGATTTTTTACTAGGCTTGATAATTACAATCAATCCTTTGTCCTTATCACCTGTTGTCTGCGGTACTGAAATCACTCTTTTCAATATCTCTTTACGAAGGCCATTCCTTCCGTAGATAGCATCAGTTGGATTACCATTTGGTTCTGGAGTTTCCAAAAGCCCATGAAACCATTTGATTTTATCATTATCGCCCATGAGAATTGTCATGGTTCTTCTTTGATCAACCTTTATATCTTTTGGTTTATCCTTTGGATCGTCTTTATCAGGCAAACCTAAATCCATAGATTGTGGTTTTGACAAAGATGTAGTCAACATAAAGAACGTAATCAATAAGAACGCCAAATCCACCATGGCAGTTAAATCTACCTTTGCATTTGATTTTTTACTTCTTACTTTTCCACCGCCTTTTTTACCGGAGTCGCCGGTATTTAATTCAGCCATTTTATATTATTATTAATATTAATAATTTTTTCCTCTTAAACCAGTAACTAAATTAAAGCTATTGATTTTTTGGTCCTGTAAAATATCCATCACTCTTTTAATCTGAGGATATTCTTCTTTAGCATCGCCTTTGATTGCAAACTGAAGTTCTTTCGTCCCACCATTTTCAATGTTAGCTTTTCTTGCACCTTGTATCCAATCCTGTAATTGATTGTTGATAGAATCACAAGGCATACCTGGCTGCACTCCTTTTTTAGCTCTGTCAGCACCTTTCATGGCCAATAACTGCTTTAATCCTTCAACCGGAACACCAAACTCGTCTACAAGAGCGAATTGTGTTTTCTCGTCTTCAGTAAAAGTCACTTTGTATTTCTGAGCCATATAGTCAAGAGCTCCTGAACGGATTGCCCTGTCTTTCATTCCAAAAAAGACTTGCTCTTTTCCTTCACTTTTCCCTACCGTAATAGTTACTAAACCTGTTTCAGGCAATTTGGTTTGCACTGTTGAAGAAGGTGTATCTACCGGTAACGGTTCAGGCATTTTTGCCGTTGCCGTTAAGATAAAGAAAGTAAGCAAAAGGAACGCTACGTCACACATCGCTGTCATATCGATGGATGTTGACTTCTTGGACATTTTTACTTTACCCATTATTTATTTGTTTTTATAACAATTATAGAATTTCTATAACCGTATTATTTTTTTAAACTTCCTCTGACTTTTCTGTAAGTGTTAACGATAGTTGCGCCTGCCTCGTCAATAGAGTAAGTCAACGTATCGATTTTAGAGGTAAAGAAGTTGTACATAACAATTGCTAAAGCAGATGTAGAGATACCTGTTGCAGTATTGATAAGCGCTTCAGAGATACCATTTGCTAAAGCTGCTTGGTCCGGAGTTCCCGTAGATGCTAACGCACCGAACGCTTTAATCATACCCGTAACCGTTCCTAATAATCCGGCAAGTGTTCCAAGAGATACTAATGTAGAAATAATAGTTAAATTTTTCTCTAACATTGGCATTTCAAGTGCTGTTGCTTCTTCGATTTCTTCATGAATGGTTTCAGCTGCGTCTTCGCTGTTGAATCCTTCAGCTTTAACTTCCTGATATTTAACTAACGCTGATTTCACTGCGTTTGCAACAGAACCTTGTTGTCTGTCACAAGCATTGATAGCCTCGTCAATTTTTCCTCCTTTTATATCAGATGTAATAGTTCTCATAAATGTATCTAAGTTTCCTTTTCCTGCTGCTTTTGAAATAACGGCAAAACGCTCAAATGAGAATACCACTACCATTAATAATAATCCCATCAAAACCGGTACTATTGGACCTCCTTTATACACCATTGCCAAGTAATTTCCCGGAAGCGGATGACCCGTGTTTATACCACCTTCAAAATTAGCACCATTACCCATGATAAAGTACCAAATAATCCATCCAACCAAAATACATGCTACAATGATGAGTCCTGACATCATCCCTAACCCGTTTGAACCGCCTTCTTTTTTAACGTTTGCCATTTTTTTAATTTTTAAGTTTTAAGTTTTAAATAATTTATAAGTTTTCTTAGTTGTTAATGAACTTGATTAGGAGCAAATTTAATTTTTTACTCTTAATAAAAAAACTTTTTTTAACATTAATACTCCCGCTTTTCAATTTGTCGTCACTGACGACCCATGTATTTCCGAAAATCAGGATACATGTAGGTAAAAATACAATCGTTTTTTGGAGTTTTTATACATATCTAAATGTATAACGTCAAAAGTTTGGAATAAGTATTTTTTTTTCCAACTTTTTTAACATTTAAAATTAGACATTTTTTAATCCAGTTTGAAAACAATTAACATTTTACTTTGACAGGCACCCTAATGGTTCACCTATTATGAATTGCCTAAGTTTTTAATAGATTGTTCACCATTAAAGCGTTGTAACTTATAATCCTTCAATAGTGAATCCATAAAAAAGCTATTTTCATGGACTGACTATGGACTTACCACGAAGAAAGCATGGTTAAATCATAAGAAATCGTCCGCTTCAAAAAAAGCCTCCAATTCGTTTCTTTCAAAAAAATAATAGTACTTTGCAGTAACCTAACTAGTATAAAATTTCAATGGCATCAACATCAGATTTTAGTAAGCATATTAATGAAGGATATGCGTCAAAAGGAGAAAGCATAACCCTTGGCGGTGCGATTTTAAATGGAGAAGCGGTTGCTGACACCTTTGTAAAAGTGCCTTTAAAAACCTTAAATCGTCACGGATTAATTTCCGGTGCTACCGGAACAGGAAAGACTAAAACTATTCAGGTGCTTTCGGAGCAATTGTCATTATTGGGGATTCCAGTGCTGATGATGGATATTAAAGGTGATTTTTCAGGAATTGCCAAAGAAGGGGAAGAAAAGCCATTTATTACAGAACGTCACGCCAAAATAAATATTCCCTATACTACATCTTCATTTCCTGTAGAGTTAATGTCGCTTTCGCAACAAAACGGCGTCCGTCTTCGAGCGACCGTATCAGAGTTTGGTCCGGTTTTGTTTTCCCGAATTCTTGATTTGAATGACACACAAACTGGCGTTGTTGCAGTTATTTTCAAATATTGCGACGATAAACAAATGCCGCTTCTGGATTTAAAGGACATCAAAAAAGTACTCAATTATATTACCGAAGAAGGAAAGGAAGAGATTGAAGAGAATTATGGGAAGATTTCAACCTCAACTACAGGAATCATTCTTCGTAAGATTATCGAATTAGAACAGCAAGGCGGAGATTTATTCTTTGGTGAAAAGTCATTCGAAATTGATGACTTAATGCGTTTTGATGAAAATGGAAAAGGTTATGTAAACATTATCCGCTTGACGGATATTCAAGATAAACCAAAATTGTTCTCCACTTTCATGTTAAGCCTTTTAGCAGAAATCTATCAGCAAATGCCCGAAAAAGGGGATGTTGAACAACCTGAATTGGTAATTTTTATTGATGAAGCGCATTTGATTTTTAATGAAGCCAGTAAAGCATTGCTAGATCAAATAGAAACTATTATCAAATTAATTCGTTCCAAAGGGATTGGCGTGTATTTCGTTACCCAAAATCCAATGGATGTTCCGGCGAGTGTTTTGGCACAATTGGGACTGAAAATCCAACATGCATTACGTGCCTTTACAGCCAATGACCGACAGGCTATCAGACAAACCGCCGATAATTACCCAACATCTATTTACTATAAAACCGATGAAGTGTTGACCAGTTTAGGAATTGGGGAAGCTTTTGTAACGGCTTTGAACGAAAAAGGAATTCCAACGCCTTTGGCGGCAACAATGATGCGTGCACCAATGAGCAGAATGGATGTTTTAACTGATACTGAAATTTCAGAAATCAATGCCAAATCAAAATTGGTTAGAAAATATTCAGAAGAAATTGATAGAGAAAGTGCTTATGAAATATTGGCCAAAAAAATAGACGCCGCCAATCAACAGGCGGAAGTGCAAGCCGAAGAAGAAAATAAAACAGCCGAAAGAAAAAGCAACGAACCAAGCACTGCGGCAGTTATTGGGAAATCCGTAATTAAAGTTGTTACCAGCGCAACTTTCATTCGTGGGGTTTTTGGGGTTTTGAGTAAAATGTTTAAGCGTTAGTTATTTCGAGGAGTTGCGGGGAATAGCTCGTGAAAATTAATTCAGTAATTCTATAATTTTATTTTCGACTTCTTGGCTATTCCACTTTTCTTCAATGTTTTCCATCTGCATCACTACTTCCATGATTTTGTTTTGCAAATCGCCAATAGCTAACGCTTCGGAATAAGGTTGTAAACTGAAAGTGACCCTGCTGTACAATGGCATCCACCTATCAGGATGCTTGCCTGAAAACCATTTTTCTATTTTCTTTTGTAATAAAAAGTTGGTATCAGCTGTTTTGGAACTCATCTCTATAAAATTTCGAAAAGACAGTTCTGCAATAGCATCAGCATTGGGTTTTCTTGAGGTTTCGTATTCCTTAAAAATAGTTTCCCAATCATCGCCATACTTTGAAATCATCTCGCTTAAAACGGTAATATCTTCAAAACCCGCATTCATCCCGTGACCGTAAAAAGGAACAATAGCATGTGCGGAATCACCAATTAGCGCCACTTTGTCAGCAAATGTCCACGGAAAACATTTCATCATCACTAAATAACTTGTGGGGTTTTTGAAAAAATCTTCCACCAAATCGGGAATGACTTCTTTGGTATCCGGAAAATAGTTAGCGAAGAAATGTATTAAAGTTGTTTCATCTTTTAACTGTTCAAAGGAATTATTACCTTCAAAAGGCATGAATAGTGTGCAGGTGAAAGTGCCATCCAAATTTGGCAAAGCCATCAGCATGAAATCGCCTCTTGGCCAAATATGAAGTGAGTTTTTATCAATTTTGTGTGTCCCGTCAGCGTTGGCCGGAATGTGCAATTCCTTGTAGCCCATTTTCATGAATTCCTGCGAGTAATCAAACATGCTCTGACGTTGCATTCTATGACGAATTCTGGAAAAAGCCCCATCGGCACCAAAGCATTTGTCATATTTTAATTCGGTCCATTCACCTCTTTCAGTATCGCCAATGTGGAGCGTAGCGGTTGCTAAAGTAACATCCCAAATTTTATGCTCAAAAAAGAATTCAACTCCTTGGGCTTCGGCAAGGTCAATCATTCTTCGGTTTAGAACGCCTCGCGATAACGAAAAAATAGCTTCGCCATCCTTACCATAATATTGATAATTTAGTTTTCCGTCGTTCAAGTGAATCGCCCGCTTGTCAACCGGAATTCCAATTTTACGGATTTCCTCTTCAAGGCCAACATCTTTCATGGCTTTCCAACCGCGGGTTGACATTACTAGATTAATGGAACGTCCAGAAAATTCCACAGTTCGAATATCCGGACTTCTGTCATAAACATGTACCGTGTGCCCTAGTTTCTTGAGATAAATTGCCAATAACGTCCCGACTAAACCAGAACCGACAACGGCAATTTTTTGAGGAGTTTGCATTTAATTTTACTAAACGGTTTTGCAAATTTAATTATTAGCCACGAAACACGAATGTTTTTTTTGGTTATTCTTTTGGTTTAAAAACTAACTTGGTTGATGTTTTCACAATTTCTTCTTTATTCAATTTCATTTTTCGGAACTTCCCATTGATAAATAGGTCCGTTTGGTCGTCATAGTACTTGCTCATTGGGTTTCCCGATTGTCCGGTTGGCAATACACTCCAGCTGTTTTCAATATCGGAAAAATCAATGATACGTCTTGTTGACGGCCCGCCTTTTACCTGAATATGCGCATCATCGGTGTAGATGAATAATTGATTATTGATAACTTCATTGCTTCCGGCAATGCCAAATGTTCCCACATTGAAAAACGTACTTAACAATTTTACCTTACCTATTGGATGCTGAAATTCTACCTCATGAACTTTCTCCCATCTCCATTCATTGACATCAGAACCTAATTGGCTTTCTAGTGAAGCGATTGCTTCCTTAAACGATTGTGTAAGGATTTCCGATTGCGTTTCTTTTTTGTCTTTTGTATTGATGTTGTCCCACCAAACTGAAGTCGTATTTTGGCTTTGATTTTCAATCACTTGTTTTACAATATGCGTGCTAAGCAGCATTTTGAAATCATCAACTCCCAGTTCGTCTTCAAAAGTATTTTTCAGATAAAAGTAAATCCATTTGTTGTAGATGGTTGGCGCGATGTCTTCCAGATTATGGGTAGCTTTCCAATCTTTTAAAACATTTAATGCTTTCTTTTCATTTTCAGAAAATTTGGAAACATTCAATGGTTTAGTCATGTTAGCCACAATATTTGCTGCAGTTGCCGATGTATTGTCGGTAATCATTTTACTCACCTCTTCTTTTGTCCAATCATTTTTTGGCGACAATAATCCGTCAATTCGCAATGCTCTGTCTTTTGGAAGATAATAGCCCTGATACAAATAACCGTCAATCGCTTCAGGCTGATTGTTTGCTGTATAAACGTAATTCCATTGCGGATTTATAGCTGCCGGATTTTTTTCAAAAGGAAGAAACTCTTTTTTATTGTCAATTCCGTTAGCACCATTTAGAATAAAATTAGTGTTGACCGATTTATCCACTTTGTAAAGTTTCCCCGAAGTTATCCAGGCAATGTTTCCTTTAGCATCGCCATACATTATATTCAGTCCTGGAGCTTTTATAAGTTCAATGTTTTTATGAAAACTCTCTAAATCTTTTGCGTGAGACAATTGATAAACAGCATCTAGGATTTGGTTTTTTTGCTGTGTAAATATCCATGACATGGCTACTGATTTATCCGATTTCACTCCGTCTAATAAACCGCTTACTATTGGCCCGTGTTGTGATGTTTTTATACTAAGTTTTACATCGACACTGTCTTTTACTTTGATGGTTTTTTGTTTATACGTGTAGTTTTTATAGCCTTCTGGAGTTTTATATTGATGCTCATCATTCGGATTGTCTTCTTCCTGAAAGAAGTCTACGTCGTCGTTTTCAAACATAGTTAATCCATAAGCATAATTATGATTGTGTCCCAAAAGCGGAAATGGTGTTCCGGCAATGTAGTAGCCATAGATTTCATAATCCGGGCAAACAATATGCGCCTCATACCAAGTTCCGGGTTGCGAATACATGATGTGGGGATCGTTAGCCAAAATCACTTTTCCATTTTTTGTTTTGGCTCCTCCAATTACCCAACTATTGCTTCCGATAAAGGCAGGAATTGGTGATGTTTCCAATAAATCGGCAACTGATTTCGATATGGCAGCATACTCTTTGTAATCATCTTTATAGGATTTTAATTGTTTGGTTCCGAATTCGCCCTGAATGCCAAAATCCTGAAGATATTCCATACCGAAACGGTCGCGAATGTCAGTTAGTAATGGATCCGTTTTTTGTGCCATTGCAAAACTAAAAGACATAAATCCGAAGATATTATACACATCTTTCAAAGTGAATTTTTTCTGTTTTATTCCAAGTAGTCGAATTTCCACCGGAGTTTTCCCATGTTCGACATATTGGTTAATTCCATTTAGATATGCGGTTGCCAAAATATAGGTTTGAGAATTCTTATCAAGATTAGCAATGGCTTGCGTCGAGTTTTCATCGATACCAATTCCCGCAAAAATTTATCGGTTTTCAATACAGGATTTCCAAAGATTTCCGAAAGTCGTCCAGGCGCAATTCGCCGCATCAGTTCCATCTGCCATAATCGGTCTTGCGCATGAACATAACCCAATGTTGTCATAGCGTCCTTTTGAGTTTCGGCATAAATATGCGGAACACCATACTCATCAAAATAAACCGTTGTTGGTCTGGAAATATTGGCTATATCTTCTTCGCCTTCATATTTTGGTTTTGTGGTTTGAATATAACCTAAAACAGCAATGAAAATAACAATTAATAAAATCAGTATGATTAAGAAGGTTTTTTTTAGGAGTTTCATGGTAGTAATGTTGGTTAAACAAATATACCGAATTAGTCTAATGAAAAATATCGAACTTATCCCCGGAATATTGATGCGATGATTGAGCATAGCTATTACCATCTGGGTCAAATTGTACTCCTGAAAAAACTATAACACCACTAGGAATTGACTTGGAGTTCCAAATTATATTACGTCCTAGTATCCAAAAAATAATAAAGCCCGGTAAAACCGAGCTTTATTAAATATAGAGTAAGTGCAAATATTATTTCTTTTTATCGTCTAAAACGGCTCCAACTCCCGCTCCAACTCCCGCTCCGGCTAATCCACCAATTATGGCACCTTCGCCTTTTTTCTTACTGATGACAGCTCCTGTAACGGCTCCAACACCTGCTCCAATTACGGCTCCTTTAGCTGCGCCACTCCATTTTTTTCGTCGTGGGGCTGGAGCTGCGGCTACTGGTGCCTGGTCGTGTACCACTACCACTTCTTTTTGCTTTTGAGTATTTTGACTCACAATTTGCATTGAATCAATAATACGTTGTTTTTCTGCAACTTGTTTCATAGAATCAATTGTAGCCTGATGTACATCGTCAGTTATCACTCCTTGCTTGTCTGTGTTCTTGCAAGAGCTTAAACTTAAAACTCCTACGGCTGCTAAAATCATTACTGCATTTTTCATAATATAAAATTTAAGGTTATTCAAAGTAATAGAAAAAGTCTGTTATTTAACTTACATAATTCGATTTAATTCTTATAAAATTTTAACATATTCTATATTTTCCAAAGACTATTCTTTGTGGAAAACAATCCTATTACCAACATCCATGCCATTATTTTTTGCCAATACGCCACACATGTGAAATAACATTCGGGCACCAACATTGCCATCCCAGTCATCATTTGCTCCGGGTGCCACTTCTACCAAATCAAAACCAATAATTTCTTTTCCACTTGCTGCCAATTTGTTAAACAAGTAAGTAGCTTGCTCAAAGGAAAATCCTCCCGGAACCGGTGTCCCGGTATTTGGGCAATACCACGGAAACAAGCCATCAATATCAAAACTGATGCAGACCTTTTGTGGCAAAGTCAAAATGATGGAATCACATTGTTCAGCCCAGGTTTTGCCTTCATAGGTTTCGGACTTCATGTCGGAATCAGTGTTAACAAGAACCCTTCCTTTGGATTGGTGCACAACTGCAACTTCCTGCTCACAGAAATCGCGTATTCCAACCTGAACTATTTTTGAGATTTGAGGAATCTGAAGGGCATTATACATAATTGAGGCATGCGAATAAGTAAATCCTTCATAAGCAATACGTAAATCCATGTGAGCATCAAGATGCAGAATCCCAAAGTTATCATGCACCAAAGCTAGGGCTTCATAATACCCTAATGGTGTGGAATGATCGCCACCAAGAAGGGCAACTTTTTTTCCTTGCCTCATCCAAAACAATGCTTTATCCCTGACTTCCGTGTGCAAGTTGCGGCACACTTTGTTGATGGTTACTAAATCTGATAGTAGACTTGGATGATTATTTAAATCTTCTCCGTTTTCAAGTGCCTGAATTATGGGTTTCGCTAATGCTTTATGACTGTCCGAATTTATTTTCCAATGTTCGGGTGCTTCATCATAATATATTCCGATTTGCCAAAGTTCCGGAAAGTCCTGATGGCTTAAATCTACCTGAAAAGAGGCATTCAAAACCGCTTCTGGTCCATCTGATGCTCCCGCTCCATAACTCACCGTTACTTCCCACGGCACAGGAATAATAATGATTTCTGATTGTTCTGCAGAAAATGGTAATCCAAAAATGGTGGCATCCGCTAAACCTGGCTGACTCGGGTCAAAAGCATCTATGATTTCTTGTTTGGTCATTATTCAAAAGTTATAAAGTGGCAAAGTTATCCCGAAACTTCGGGATTGCAAAGTATTTTTAGTATCGATGCAAAAAAGAAAGCCACAATACTTTTTGCATTGTGGCTTTTCTTTAATTCTAGAATTTTAATTTATTCTTTTATGAATTTATAAGTTACTTTGGCGTTGTTGAAGTACACGCTATAAATACCTTTTGATAAAGAAGTAATATCTATACTTTCGTCATTGGTAGTTACCGCTTTTGTCAAAATTGTTTGTCCCAACATATTGTAGATAGTTACACTTTCTTTGCTATCAAAATCACCTTTTACATTCAACACATTTGCTGCCGGATTTGGATATAATACAAAGTTGTTTTTTATAACGTCATTTATTCCCAAACTTGGATTTACAGTAAGTTGAAATGTTCTTGTTATCGAAGAACCACTTGTAGCAACCATTGTGATGGTATACACACCAGGCGCTAAAATTGTTCCAACCACAGGGTTTTGAGTTAATGTTGCATCACAGTTATCTGTTATTGGATTAGCCAAAGCAGCATAACTAGGTACTGTGTAAGTATTAGAGGCAGCAGCAGTAGCTGTTTGATTAGCTATAGCCGCCATTGTTAATGTCAAGGCTGGCATAATATATCCTCGGTCTGTGAATTTTTGAGTAAACACCTGTACGTCGGCACAAGGATAATTCATATTAATAGCAGCTTGTCTCACTGCTATTGCACCATTTTGTTGATCTGTAGCACTATTTGTTAGAGCTAATCCTTGTAAAAATGCTTTATCTGTTTTTGTTCTACCAATAACATCCCAAATCTGCATTAATACTGTTGCCCAAATTTGTCCGTCAGTGTGAGCGGCACCTCCTTGTAATCCTACTAAATCACCCGGATATACTCCATAATAATCAGTAGTTCTACCCGCCCAACACGTGTTATGCCCATCCCAACTGAACATAAACTGCGATGCAGCATCAGCAGCCGTCCATTGGTTTAAACTTCTACTGTACGACTGTGCCCAATAGTCACTATTTCCTTCACCTAAATATTGTGAAACGTTTCCATTAGTCATCCATTTATGTACTCCGTGACCAAACTCATGCCAAATAACATCTGCATCCTCAGCATCATCTACACATCCTTCGCCAAAAGAAATCTGATCTGTAGAAGGAAGAAAATGTGAATTATCAGCACCGCTCAGTCCTGATGAATCATATCTAAGAACACCACCATTTAAAGTTGGTCTGCATGTAATACCTAATGTTTCGTTTATATATCTTAAACTTTTATCCAAATGATAAAAAGCATTTACAGCTTCAAAAGCATTATTGTCTCTAGTGAAATTAAAAGCACTTGTTGCCTGAGTAAATAAGCTTGTTGTTGGTGCTTCAAAATCCTGAATCTCTACATACGAACTTTTCAATTTATAAACTCCGGAAGTTAAATCAATTTCCGGTAAAGTTACCGATGTTCTTGCCGCAGCCAGTTGTGTTGTGTTGGTATCATTAGCGCCATCTACATAACCAGTAGTACCATAAGCCACGTGGGCATACGATAACGGATCAGATAAGTAAACCATAGCAGTTCCTGATACGAAAGCTAAAGGAGCCATGGAAATTGCTGGGCTTAATTTATCGTTTTCAGATTTCTTATGATGATAAATTGCCTCGTCGTAAGTACTTAAAACAGTTCCTGTTTGCGCATCAATTAAGACAACCCAACTACCATTACCGCTTTGTGGATTTGTAACAACTCTGTAAACCAATTTGGTTTGGGCGTTAATTTTAGTAACAACTAAATTATTTTCGGCAACTGTATATTCTCCATTTAGTTTCAAACTTTCTTTTGACACATTTAAAGCAGCTTCTTTAGAAAGACTTGGTGTTGTAGTAACATTTTCAATTGTGCTATCATAAGAATCTGAAGAAAAAGCCAGTTCGTTGCTTGGATTGAAATTTATTACAATTTCTGAATGATATACAGGAACTTCATTCATCATTTGTTGAAAACGGAGCGTTTCGCCTGCCTCGGTTTTTATAACAAACGATAGTTTAAAAGTATCTGTTGATTTAATTTTTAAATCTTTAGCATGCAATTGTATCCATTGTCGTGCTGCTCCTTCATTTTCCGAAACTTGTGCATTACTTGTAAACGATAATACAAACACTGCTATAATGGCAATATGTAATTTCAATTTCATTCTTGTGGTATTGAATTAATAATTAGCTACAAATCAACGAATTGTTTTTCAGAAATCAAATTATTTTAGTGTTAAAATACCTTGTTTCAATATTTGTCCAAACTCGTAAATATCTTCATAAGAACAGTAAAAAGGCACGGGCGCCAAGCGGATTACATTGGGTTCACGCCAATCAGTAATTACCCCGTTTTTCATCAGATAATCAAACAAACTTCGGCCCTGACCATGAAGAAAAACCGATAGTTGACATGCCCGTTCTGCCTGATTGGTTGGTGTTATAATTTCGAATTCAGTTCCGTCAATTGCTGCATCGATTTCATGCAGAATGAATTCTAAATAGCTCGTGATTTGATTTCTTTTTCTGATAAGTTTTTCCATTCCAACTTCCACAAACAGTTCGACAGAAGCCAAATAGGGTGCCAGAGACAATATTGGTAAATTACTTACTTGCCAGCCATCAGCACCTACGATTGGATCAAATGTTGGTTCCATCAAAAAACGCCTTTCTTTGTTTTGTCCCCACCAACCGCCAAATCTGGCTAAGTCATTATTGGCATGGTGTTTCTCGTGAATAAAGCAACCCGAAGCATTTCCTGGTCCGGAATTCATGTATTTATACGAACACCACGCAGCAAAATCGATATTCCAATTGTGTAATTCCAATTTTATGTTTCCGGCTGCATGCGCCAGATCAAAACCCACTATTGCGCCCGCTTTGTGACCAGCTTCAGTAATGGTTTTCATATCAAAAACCTGTCCTGTGTAATAGTTGACGCCACCAATTAATACCAAAGCTAATTCATCGCCAACTTCATCAATTTTGGCTAAAATATCTTCCAAACGAATGTTGTGTTCGCCTTCTCTTCTTTTAATTTCTACAATCGCATCCTCTGATTTATAACCATGAAAATGAACCTGGCTTTGAAACATATATTGATCGGAAGGAAATGCTTTTTCTTCGCAAATGATTTTGTAACGCGCTTTTGTTGGTCGATAAAACGAGACCATCAGCAAATGCAAATTTACCGTCAGGGTATTCATTACGGTGACTTCGGAAGGTTTTGCACCTACTAATTCACTCAACGGAGTGGCAAATCGTTCATGGTAATCCCACCAAGGTTTTTTAGCGTAGAAATGGCCTTCGACCGCTAGATTTGACCAATCATTCATCACTTCGTCAACATATTGTTTGGTGCGCTTTGGCTGTAACCCCAAAGAGTTTCCGGTAAAATAAATTACGTTTTTGCCGTTGTGTTGTGGAAATAGAAATTCGTCACGATACCGCCTTAATTCGTCCTGCGAATCTAATTCCTGAGCAAATTCGAGTGTGTTTTGGAAAGTCATTGTGTAGTTATTGAAGCGTAAAAGTATTGAAAAAGCAGCAAAGTTCCAAAGAGGCAGCGTTTGTTACTAGCCCCGATTGCAGTGGAAATCCTGTTATTGTGAGATTGCCACGCAAGCTCGCAATGACAGATTGGAACGGAAAGCGGGAAAGAGCTCCTAAAAAAATCCCAACATTTCTGATGGGATTTTGGTGTTTTAGAATTGATTATATAATCAACATTGCGTCTCCATAAGAATAGAAACGGTATTTTTCCTTGATTGCTTCTTCGTATGCTTTTTTCATCAAGTCATGACCGCAAAATGCAGAAACCATCATTAACAGGGTTGATTTTGGTGTGTGAAAATTAGTTACCATGCAATCGGCAATACTGAAATCATGCGGCGGAAAAATGAATTTATTCGTCCAGCCTGTAAAGGTATTTAAGGTTCTTTGTGATGAAACTGAACTTTCAATGGCGCGCATTGAAGTCGTTCCGATACAACAAATTTTACTCTTTCTTACTTTTGCTTTATTTACAATGTCACAGGCTTCCTGATTTATAATTAACTCTTCGGAATCCATTTTGTGTTTTGACAAATCTTCAACTTCTACCGGGTTAAATGTTCCCAAGCCAACGTGTAATGTTACTTCTGCAAATTGAATTCCTTTAATTTCCAATTTCTTCAAAAGATGTTTAGAAAAGTGTAAACCAGCTGTTGGAGCCGCTACTGCGCCTTCTTCTTTGGCATAAATAGTTTGGTAACGTTCCGCATCTTCTTCGGTTACTTCACGGTTGATGTATTTTGGAATTGGCGTTTCTCCCAATTCTGTTAGTTTTCTTCTGAATTCTTCATAGGAACCATCATAAAGGAAACGCAATGTTCTTCCACGGGAAGTGGTGTTGTCAATTACCTCAGCCACTAATGAATCATCGTCACCAAAATAAAGTTTGTTTCCAATTCTGATTTTACGCGCCGGATCGACTAAAACATCCCAAAGGCGTTGCTCGGCGTTTAGTTCTCTTAAAAGGAAAACTTCGATTCGGGCTCCGGTTTTTTCCTTATTGCCGTACATACGAGCCGGGAAAACTTTGGTGTTGTTTAAAATCATCACATCGCCATCATCAAAATAATCAATAATGTCTCTGAATGTTTTATGCTCAATAGTTTTTGTTTTTCGGTTGACAACCATTAATCTGGCTTCGTCTCTACTTTCTGCTGGGAATTCAGCTAATAATTCGGTTGGAAGATTGAACTGGAAATGAGATAATTTCATCTGTAAAAGTTAGGAATTATAAGTTATGAGTTATGAGTTTCTTCTCATAAATTTTAAATGCCTGCAAATATACTATCGTCAGATAGGCGTTGTCAAGTAAAAAGGTGTTTATTTTTATATTAAGTTGCTGAGCGCCTTAGTTACTGCGTTGTTTAGTGATTTTCTAATTGAAATCCAATGCTTTTCAAATCCTCCCAAAAAGCCGGATAGGATTTTGAAACCACTTCTGCATCTTTAATAATGATATTCGTTTTCAAAGCTAAAGGTGCAAAAGCCATAGCCATTCGGTGGTCTTGATAAGTTGAGATTGGGATTAATTCGTGCCTCGCAATGACTGATGGTTCTAATGTCAGGCTATCATTTGTAATCAAAACATTTGCGCCCAATTTTTCCAATTCGGTTTTTAACGCCAATAACCTGTCGGTTTCTTTTATTTTTAGCGTCTGCAAACCGGTTAAATGACATCCAATTCCTAATCCGAAGCAGGTTACGGCAATTGTTTGGGCGATGTCGGGAGAGTTATTTAATTGTAAGTTTTGAGTTATGAGTTTTGAGTTATGAGTTTTTTTTAAAAGAACTGTATTATTTTGAAATGTCGTTTCAACTCCGAAATTTTTATAGATTTCTGCTAAAACCGAGTCGCCCTGCAGGCTGTTTTTTTTATAACTCGATAATGTTATTTCGGTTCCGATTGCTGAAAGTGCAATTATTGAATAATAGTAAGAAGCTGAACTCCAGTCCGATTCTACTATAAGGGACAAGGGATTAGGCCCTTCGACTGCGCTCAGGGTGACAAGAGGCTTTACTGTAATTTTGTTATCAATAAAAGACGTTTCTATTCCTAATTCATTTAATAAACTCAACGTCATTTTGATGTAGGGAACAGATGTGATTTTGCCTTCTAATGTAAGTTCCAAACCATTTTCAAGTTTTGGTGCTATGAGTAATAGTGCGGAAATATACTGGCTGCTGACATTAGCAGAAAGGGAAACTTTGTTCTGCGTTATTTTTTTGCCTTTGATTCTAATTGGCGGGAATCCTTCGTTTTCTTCATAGCTGATTTCGGCTCCCAATTGTCGCAAAGCATCAACTAAAATCTTAATTGGGCGTTCTTTCATTCGTGATGAACCGGTAAGCACAACTTCTCGATTTTCCTGAATGGCAAAATACGCTGTAAGAAAACGCATGGCAGTTCCGGCATGATGAATATCTATTAACGTTTCATTACTTTGTAACGCTTTCATCATCACTTCTGAATCATCCGAATTTGAGGTGTTTTCCAAAATTAGATTTGGATATAAGGCCTGAAGCAACAACAATCTGTTGGTTTCGGATTTGCTTCCTGTAATTGCGATTATGGATTGTGGAATGCAAGTAGATGATTTGAGCAGTAAATTCAAAACTATTTTAGTTTATCGTTATTATGATGACGGTCATGGTCGCGGTTGGTTTTCAAATCGAGTTTTTTATCAAAAGCAGCCTGTAAATCAACTCCGGTTTGGTTTGCCAGACACAAAACCACAAAAACCACGTCGGCTAATTCTTCGCCAAGGTCTTTGTTTTTATCACTTTCCTTTTCGGATTGCTCGCCGTATCGACGCGCAATTATACGGGCAACCTCGCCAACTTCTTCGGTGAGTTGCGCCATGTTTGTAAGTTCATTAAAGTAACGGACTCCGTGGTTTTTAATCCAGTTGTCTACTTCTAGTTGGGAGTTTTTTAGGTTCATTTTATTCCTTATTTTTTGTGTCAATAATTATAGTCACCGGCCCATCATTCAGCAATGAAACTTTCATGTCTGCGCCAAATTGCCCGGTTTGCACCTTCTTACCCAATTCGGTTTCCATTTGCTGGATAAAAGATTCGTAAAGCGGAATGGCAATTTCGGGTTTTGATGCTTTTAGATACGATGGGCGATTGCCTTTTTTGGTTGAGGCGTGTAAAGTAAACTGGCTTACGATTATCATGTCTCCGCCAACGTCTTTCAGAGATAGATTCATCACTTCATCTTCGTCATTAAAAATTCTGAGGTTTGCAATTTTGGCTGTTAGCCAAATACTATCTTCTTTGTTATCGGCATCTTCAATGCCGATTAAAACGAGTAATCCTTTTTGGATATTGGCAACAATTTGGTTGTCGATTGTAACTGAACATTCAGCAACTCTTTGGATTACTGCTTTCATTTAAATGGTGAATTATTTCCTCGTTTCATCACTTGCAATTCTATCATCGTTATAAACATCAGAACGGTAATGTTCTTCATCGCCTTCGAGAATTTTGAGGTAACTATTGTAACGTGACCATGCTATTTTATTGTCTTCCAAAGCTTTTTTGATTGCACAATTCGGTTCTTCTTTGTGCAGACAATTATTGAACTTACATTCGTCCTGCAACTTAAAGAATTCAGGGAAATAACCACTCACTTCCGAAGGTTCCATATCAACAATCCCAAAACCTTTTATTCCCGGTGTATCTATTATTTTGGCATCAAAAGACAAATCATACATTTCGGCAAAAGTTGTCGTATGCTGTCCTTGTCTGCTTTGCTCGGAAATGTTTTTGGTTTTCAAATTTAAACCCGGTTCCAAAGCATTGACTAAAGTTGATTTTCCAACGCCTGAATGTCCGGAAAACATAGCTGCTTTTCCAATCATCATTTGCTTTAATTCTTCCAGCCCTTTGCTTTCCTTAGCGGAAACTTTTAAAGATTTATATCCAATTTCAGAATAGATGTATTGCAAATACAATTGTTCCTCCTGCATGGCTTGATCAAACGTATCAATTTTATTGAAAATTAAAACGGCCTCAATGCCATAAGCCTCGGCTGTTACTAAAAACCTATCGATAAAACTGGTCGTAGTTGGCGGATTATTTATGGTAACTAAAAGAAAAACAACATCAATATTGGAAGCAATAATATGAGTTTGCTTGGATAAATTCACCGATTTCCTTACGATGTAATTCTTTCTGTCGTGAATGTTATGAATTGTTCCCGTTACAATATCTGAGTTTTCATCCAATTCAAAATCGACCACATCGCCAACAGCAATTGGATTTGTGCTTTTGATTCCTTTCATACGGAATTTGCCTTTAATTCGGCATTCTATAAAATCGCCTTGTTCAGATTTTACAGTGTACCAACTTCCGGTAGATTTATAAACAAGTCCTGTCAAAATTAATTACGATTATAAATTACGAATGACAAAGGTAAAAAAACACCACAGTTATTGTATTTAAAGTTGGTTTAAATAAAAAAGGTTGAGCAATGCACAACCTTTTTTAAAACTCATATCAGAATGTTAGTATTTGTAACCAACTCCTGTTTTAATGTTTTGAGAACCTCCTAAACCGTTAGAAGAAGCTCCAACGGTAGCTTTATCAGCCATTAACAATACAAAAGGGCAACCTTGTTTTGCAGCGTCCATTTTGATTTTCTTAGAAGCTTTTTTATCTCCAGTGTTTCCTGTTTGGAAGTTGATAAGACCTGTTTTTCCGCGAACTTCACCGACTTTTTTCAAACCAGCGATGTATCCTTTGTCTTCAAGAATAACAACTTTTTCCCAATCGTCTTCACCATTGATTACGATTTTCTCAGTAACGTCTTCTTGTCGTTTTGTTTTACCGTACATAATTTTTTCAACTGCATACTTACCAATGGTATTTTCTGCATCTTCACCATCATACTTGAAGACAATTGTGTACTCATCTAGACGGATAACTTTTCCTTCTACAACCTCTCCACTGTGCTTGTAAATTTTGTCTAACTGTGCATTTGCAACGTTCAAGCCAAGTGCAAATACAATTAATAAAAAGATTTTTTTCATTTTTAAGTTGATTTTAAATTAATAGATTGTTTTTATTGTTGTGGCAATGATACAAAAAAACCTACTAAAAACATAGCGGGTTACTATTTAATAAAATTGAATGCTATTTCTTATCTAAGCATTTCCATTTAGACATAAAAAAAGTTGCCGTTTCCGGCAACTTTAGAAGTACGTTTTTTAAAGCTTAATACTTATAAACGTAAGCTGTTCTATTGGATGAAACATCGGTTGTTACTAAAACAAACTGATAACCCAATCTGGCTGCTTCCATTTTTAGTCTTTTAACCACCGCAGTATTCCCGGAATCATAGTTTGCCAAATCGTCACTGGTGCCAATTTGCTGTCCCACTTCTAAACCTTTAGTATTCTCCAGGTTTTCAAGGATGACAACTTTTGCCCAATCTGCTTGACCGTTAACGGCAATTTTGTTGGAAGTTTGTACTACCTGACCTGTTCTGCCGTACGTAATTTTTTCAACGGCATTCTTAGCAATAGTATAAGGTACATCTTGACCTTCGTAAGTAAACACGATAACATTATCATCAACACTTATAATTCTGCCTTTAAGTGTTTCACCAATTTGTTTCTTAATTACATCGATCTGGGCGCTGGCTAGGTTAAAACCGAAAACCAATGTAAATAGTAAAATAATTTTTTTCATCTCCGTTATTTTTAGCATTAATAGACTTTTTAAGACACCCACAAATATAAAAAAAACTACTAATGCCACCACATTAAACCGATGTTCTCACAAATTATCCGTTTATCCGTTAATTATCTTCTCCTGATGGCTGATACTTTCCTGGTGAATGGCTTTGAAAAGTTTTAGAATAAACTCTTCACTTAATCCTTTTTCTTCACCGTCCAAAATCATTTTACCTAAGATCTCGTTCCATCTTTTATTTTGCAAAACAGCTACGTTTTTCTCTTTTTTCAAAGCTCCAATTTGTTCAGCGACTTTCATTCTGTTGCCAAGCAATTCCAATAATTTGCTGTCGGCTATATCAATATTGGCTCTAAGTTTTATCATTTTGGTATTGAAATCATCATCTTCCGTAGTTATTTTTTTAACTTTCAAATCCTCGAAAATCTGTTTCAAAACCTTTGGTGTAACTTGTTGTGCCGCGTCACTCCATGCATTATCCGGATCGACATGGGTTTCAATAATCAATCCGTCGTAATTCAAATCCAATGCCTGCTGTGACACTTCCTGAATCATATTCCTGTTTCCGGTAATGTGTGAAGGATCGCAAATCAGCGGCAAATCAGGAAAACGACTTTGCAACTCAATAGCTATTTGCCATTCAGGAATATTTCTGTATTTCGTCTTTTCATAAGTTGAAAAACCTCTGTGAATTACACCAAGCTTTTTAATTCCGGCGTTATACAGTCGTTCTACGCCACCGATCCATAGAGCCAAATCTGGATTTACCGGATTTTTAACCAACACGATTTTATCGGTTCCAGCCAAAGCATCGGCAATTTCCTGAACCGCAAATGGATTTACTGTAGTTCTGGCACCAATCCATAGTACATCGATATCATGTTCCAAAGCTAGTTTTACATGAGCCGAATTAGCCACTTCGGTTGCCATTAACAAACCCGTTTCGGCTTTCGCTTTTTGTAGCCATTTTAAACCGATAGCTCCAACGCCTTCAAATCCTCCCGGACGCGTTCTTGGTTTCCAAATTCCCGCACGAAAAATACTAACATCAGAATTTTTCAATTCGTGTGCAATCTTCAACACCTGCTCTTCGGTTTCTGCACTGCATGGCCCCGCAATTACCAATGGATGCGACAGATTAAAATCTACTAACCATTGTTTGTTTTCTTTTGTAATATCCATAGCTTTATTATTTTCCGTTTAATATTTCTTTTATCCTGTTTGTGTTTTCCATTTCATGAAAAATCTGTTCGTAATTTCCGCTTTCCAATAAATTTTTGAATTGCGATAAATTGGCAATGTATTCTTCCAATGATTTTACGACTTGTTTTTTATTTTGCTTGAAAATAGGCGTCCACATCGCTGGTGAACTTTTGGCTAATCTAACCGTACTTTCAAATCCGCTTCCTGCCATATCAAAAATATCTTTTTCATGCTTTTCTTTCTCAATGACCGTTTTTCCTAGCATAAATGAACTAATGTGTGACAAGTGAGACATATATGCAATATGTTTATCATGTGATTTTGGCTCCATATACCGAATTCTCATTCCCAAATCCTTAAATAATTTAAGCCCTTTTTCCTGTAATTTAAAGGTGGTTTTTTCAACTTCGCAAATGATGTTGGTTTTGTCTACAAATAAATTTCGAATGGCAGCCGTTGGTCCGGAGAATTCCGTTCCTGCAATGGGATGCGTTGCTAAAAAGTTTCTTCTTTTCGGATGATTTGACACCGATTCGGATATTGGACTTTTGGTTGAACCGACATCAAAAACCAAGGTTTCATCTGAAATAGTATCCAAAATTTTTGGTAAAAGTTCCAGAGCAATATCTACAGGAACAGCGAGAATTACGAAATCAGCTTCGATAACCTCTTTCAATTCTGCTTTTTGATGAATAATTCCTTGCTTGATGGCTTGTTCCAAATGGTTTTCATTGGCATCCACACCCATAATAACGGCGTCTTTATCCAATGCCTGAATATCCAATGCCATTGAACCGCCGATTAAACCTATTCCGATTACGTATACTTTCATTTTTATTCTTTTAAAATCGTTCTATTGCCTGCTGGATTTTTTCTTCGGTAACGCAAAGCGAAAATCGAATGTAGCCTTCGCCATTACTGCCAAAAATAGTTCCGGGCGTGATAAAAATATGCTTTTCCAATAACACTTCATCAATAAATTTTTCTGCAGAAATATCCGTCGGAAGTTTTGCCCATACAAACAATCCAACGCTCTTTCTATCGAAAGTACAATTCAGTTTTTCGGCCAATTTAAAAATCAGGTTTCTTCTTTTTGTATAGATTTCATTCTGTTTTTCGAACCAATCCTTTCCTAATTTTAGAGCTTCGATGGCGCCTTTCTGAATTCCGTAAAACATACCGCTGTCCATATTGCTTTTTACTTTTAGGATAGCATCAATGAATGTTGAATTTCCTAAAACCATTCCCACACGCCAGCCTGCCATATTATAGGTTTTGGACAACGAATTTAATTCTAATGCGATAGCTGCCGAACCTTCAACCTGCAATATTGACAGCGGATTTTCATTTAAAACAAAACTATATGGATTGTCATTTACAATCAAAATGTTATGCTTTTCCCCAAACGCAATTAGCTTTCCGAACAATTCCAAAGTACCATTCGCACCGGTTGGCATGTGTGGATAAGAAACCCACATCAGTTTTACTTTTGACAAATTTAATCTCTCCAATGCATCGAAATCAGGCTGCCAGTTGGTTGCTGCTGACAAATCATAACACACAGCTTTTGCCTGAACCAATTCGGTTACCGAAGCATAAGTTGGATAACCTGGATTTGGAATTAAAACTTCATCGCCTTCGTTTAAAAACGCCAGCGAAATGTGCATTATTCCTTCTTTAGAACCCATCAATGGAAGAATTTCAGTGTTGAAATCCAAGTCGACATTAAAATGGTTTTTATAAAAATCCGCCATGCCTTTTCGCAATTCCGGCAAGCCTTGGTAACTTTGGTATTCATGCGCTTTGTCATCAAACATAGCTTTTTGCATGGCTTCGATAACGTTTATATCCGGAGCTAAATCGGGGCTGCCAATTCCCATATTGATAACCGGTTTTCCCTCTGAAATGAGCTGACGCACTTCTCTCAATTTTCGGGAGAAGTAATATTCCTGTACACTTTGTAATCTATCGGCTGTGGTAATCATAGTTTCCCATTTTTATATTCACCCAACACTTTAAAATGGTTGGTCATTATGGCTAAGATTTTCAGCGCTTTTTCATAATGTTTGTACTTCTCAAAAACCACATCCACAAAGAAAGAGTATTGAAAAGGCGTCTCGATAATTGGCATCGATTGGATTTTGGTCAGGTTCAATTTGCAGTTTGTCATCACATTTAAAACGGTGGCCAAACTTCCCGGCGTGTCATCCAACTCAAATTTTAATGACGCTTTATTGATTTCCTCTTTTGGCAAAAGATTAGCTTTTTTACTGATAATGAAAAAACGTGTCATATTGTTGTTTACTGTTTGGATTTCAGGCGCAATGATTGTCAAATCATACATTGAAGCTGCAGCTTTACTGGCTATGGCTGCTATACCTTTGATTTGTTTCTGATGAATTCTTCTCGCAGTTTCCGCTGTATCTTTGTCTTCGACTAATTTGATTTTTGGATGCTTTTTCAAAAAATCCATGCACTGTAACAATGCCATTGGATGGGAATGCACTTCTTCAATCTCGCTGATTTTTTGCCCATTGAGCACCATTAAATTCTGAATAATATCCAAATAGAATTCACCTGTAATATGCAACTCATTCTTATCTATCAAAGCATAATTCGGAATAATGGAACCCGCAATGGAATTCTCAATCGCCATAACCGCCAATTGGGATTTGTCCTGCAGTAAGCTGTCGATTAATGCTTCGAACGACAAGCACTCGTTCACGAAAACATTTTGATGAAAATATTCCTGCGCCACCTGATGATGAAACGACCCTTTGATTCCTTGTATTGCAATTTTCATTTCCATAATTCAAAAAAAAATCCCGATTTTCATCGGGATTGTATCTTTAGTTAATGATTTCTCTTTAAAATAACTACACGACAATCCCGTTTCTTTCCCAGAAGAAATAAAAAGAATTGTTATAATATGTAGCTGCGTTTGACAATTTATTTTTTGTATTTGGCTAATGTAAAAAATTAAAACATAGGTTTTACATGACGTGGCAAAAAAATTACTGTAAGGTTTCGTAAATGTCTTGATTACAACTTCTCCACCCGGCTTGGTGTGTCTTTCCCACTGATAATACTTTCCGAACTGATGGCAATGGCTTTAATAATCTCGATCATATTATCTAAATCCAAAGTTGATATCTCATCGCTTTTTTTATGATAATTTGGTTCAGAATCCATTTTTGAAGTCGAAATAGTATGAGCGGGAACACCAAGTGCCGCTAATGTTGCATTATCAGAACGGTAAAAAAGGTGTTCATTCGGATAGGGATCTTCATAAAAGTTGAAGTTGCTTCCTTTTAAATTTTTTTGCAAAATGGTTCCGAAATCAGATTTTTCAAAACCGGTAATATAGGCCGAGTTCTTATCCCACTTGCTTTCCGTTCCAATCATTTCTATATTGAACATAGCTATTACAGCATCGGCATTGATGTTTTGGGAGAAATATTTGGACCCGTAACCTCCTACTTCCTCGCCAGTGAAAGCCACAAAAATAATTGTGCGTTCATTGTTATTCAACTCCTTAAAATATTTCGCCAACGCAATCACAGCGGTTGTTCCCGAAGCATCATCATTGGCACCGTTGTATACTTTATCTTCGTTTTGATGCTTACTTCCATACCTAACATTCATCCCTAAATGGTCATAGTGTGCCGAAAAAACCACATACTCGTTTGGTTTTGATATTCCCGGAAGAATACCAATTACATTATTGGCATTTTTATCATCAACTTCAAATTCCTGGCGATAATTTTTTAAATTTTTATAATAATCCAACCCAATTTTCACAAATTCATTTTCAATAAAAGCAGAAGCAGAATCAATCCCCGCAGTGAAAATTTTTCTTCCTTCCATTTTATCAGAAGCAAGTTCAGTTTCAATACGAACAATTTCGCTTTTTTGAATGTCAGGTTTCATCTGGCCCTGCGCCAAAAATCCAAAAGAAAGAACTACTAAAACATATTTTTTCATAATCATTTTATTAAAGGGTAAATATAAGAATCAAATCCCTAACTAAAAAGAAAGTTAATCTGCGCCCAAAACCAAAAATCAAGCCAATTTCTCTTTACATTTGCCACAAATATTACGTTTATGTCGATAGAGGTTCAAAATGTTTCCAAAAGTTATGGTTCCCAAAAAGCATTAGACAAGGTTTCTTTCTCCATCAAAAAAGGAGAAATTGTGGGTTTTCTTGGTCCAAATGGCGCCGGAAAATCTACCCTGATGAAAATTTTGACCACTTTTCTCAATGCCGATGAAGGCACAGCAACTGTCAACGGAAATGATGTAACCGAAAACCAAAAAGCGGTGCAGCTTTCGATTGGCTATTTACCGGAACACAATCCTTTGTATCTTGATTTGTATGTTCGCGAATATTTGGCATTCAATGCTGATGTGTATAAAGTTTCCAAAGCGCGTATTGAAGATGTCATTCAGCTAACCGGTTTATCGCCCGAAAGCCATAAGAAAATTGGACAATTATCGAAAGGTTTTCGTCAACGTGTTGGCTTGGCAACCGCTTTGCTTCACAATCCGGATGTTTTGATTTTAGATGAACCAACAACAGGTCTTGATCCAAATCAATTAGTGGAAATCAGAAACGTAATTAAAAATGTTGGGAAAGACAAAACCGTTTTTCTTTCTACGCACATAATGCAGGAAGTGGAAGCAATTTGTGACCGCGTAATTATCATTGATAACGGAAAAATAGTTACCGACAAAAAACTTGACAAATTAGTTTCTGAAGAAAAAGAGCAAATCATCGAAGTTGAATTTGACAAAACTATTGACGAAGCTTTATTAGCAGGTTTATCAAATATCAAATCTTATACTAAAACCAACCAAAATCTTTGGACATTAACTTTCGCAACAGAAGAAGACATGCGTCCAAAAATATTTGATTTTGCTCACGACAACGGTTTGAAAACACTTCAGATTAGTTTGAAAAACAAAAATCTAGAACAAATTTTTAGGGAAAAAACTAAAAAATAGTGTTCATTTATTAGTAAGCAGTAATTTTAGGGATAAACAACTCTTCCTTGATATAACTCATTCACATCAACAATTGGCGGCACATTTTTTAAGATGATATTTCCCGTACTATTCATGGTTCCGGTAATGCTTTGAATAGGTTTTACAATCATATCATTGGAGCCGCGATGGTAAACTTGTATATTTTGAACAGTGAAATCGCCTGCCTCAATTCTCCCATCGCCAAAATAGAAATAAAAATTTGCTGTATTGGTCTGACCTGAAAGATAAAACCTTGATACATTATTATTGTTGATTGTGAAAACATCATTATCCAAATTAATAATAAAGTCACCTGTTGCTGCGCCAGTTTCGCCATCGGCATCTTTATCAAAAGCGGTTATGGTCAGGTTTGGAAATGTCCATACACCGTTAGAACTAATGTTCCTGTCGGTTTTAGAATATATTTCTTCCAGAGTTGGTGTAGTCACTAAAATCTTGGTGTTCCCATAAGCACGAACCCAATTGCAACTGACTTCATCCTTAAATATAAGTTGGTCGCCATTTTGTCGCACTTCCACATTATCAATAAAATTGGAACCCGCAACAATGGCAACTTTGTATTCACTTCCCTGAGTAATAATTACTTCAATCCCGCGATATACTTTTATTTTTTTGAAAGGCTGAACAGCAATTTCCTTAGTAATCGTAAGGCCTGAACTCTCGACACAATCACTTGGTTTTTCACAAGCGGTTAATATCAAAAACGAAACTATCAATATGGAAAACTTTTTCATAGCTATATTTTAAATTCTGTATCCAATTCCAAATTCCAAGGCTTCCGCCAAAAACAAATGCGTTTTTATCGTAAAACCACCAAAGAGTTTATTGGTAAAATAATATTTAATTCCGACCCTGTCATAAACCGGAATATCCTTTTTAAAAGGCTCGTAAACATAATATCCTATTTGGGTTTCAAGCGAAATCCTGTTGATCATTAATTCATGACCGACAAAGATTCCGACTCTTTTATAATCAGTATTGGCACTGATATTTTCTTCAGGGTAGGCAACTGAATAATATTTAATGTATTCTTTAAGGGATTTTGTCAAAAACAATTCGGTTCCCAATTGTAGTGATGTTTTTCTGTTGATGCGTTTGTCTGCATAAAAACTTATGTGGTAAAAAGGAAATCTACCACTGTTAATTATCGGACTTTCATTAATCCCGGTTCGGAAAACAAAGTTATAATGAATTGGTTCCTTATATGATTTTTTGACTAAAGCAGTATCTGGTTGTCGTTTGAAATCTTCGGATAAATTATAATTCAAACCAAGATTCAGCAGATACGTATTGATGCCACTATTGGGCGATTTCATTCGTCCATTGGAATAATGTGTAAATAAAATTCCCGCATGAAAGCCAACATTCTTAAACAACGCCTGATTATCATAAGACAAACCAAAATTAGTGTTTCCCATCAAACGACTTCCAAACGCCCTATTTTTGCTGTTATGAACCTTATCGTAAGGATTAGTTGCATAAGCAATTCCTTGCGCCAGTTTGAATTGCAATTGCCTCTTCCAAAAATAAAAATTATACAACGCTCCAACAGAATAATTTTCGCCCAAAGGCTGACTTTTAAAATCCTGATATAAAAAATAAGCGCCATAATCGGGATAATTATAAGCCTGATGCCACTCTTTGGAACCATCGGCCCTTTTGATTATGCTGAGCATCAGACCATCGGGATGTCCATTGATTAAATGGTACATATCTTCTGTGTGTGGCAAAGCGTTTCCTCTCAAAAAAGAAGCTTCAACCGCAAAAGGATTATTCTTTTGACCAAAAAAAGAAAGTGGAAGCAATAAAAACAGTAGGTAAATTTTCCTCATCCTAAAATTAATTCGCACAAATATAACAGAATATCTTTAATTTGATATTAAGAGGAGAATGTCCAGTAAACATTCGGCATTTTTAAAATTAGGAGCGAGTGGTTCGGGCATTTTTTGGTTTCTATATTCCCGCTTTCCACTAAATTTTTACACCTGTCAGGTGTAAAAAACCTGACAGGTGTAAAATATACCGTTGCAATCGGGGCTAAATGGAAATTGTCTTTTGTGAAAGTCTCTAAAAAATGTCTGAAGCTATTGCCTTAATATTCTCCGCTTTTCCCATTGAATAATAGTGTAAAACCGGAATTCCTGCAGCAACCAATTCTTTACTTTGCTGCGTACACCATTCAATTCCAATTTGTTTTACATGGTCGTTGTCTTTGGCTTTTACAACTGCCATAATCAAATCATCGGGTAATTCAACACTAAATCGGTGCGGAATTAAATTCAGTTGTTTCTTGGTCGCAATTGGCTTCAAACCGGGAATAATCGGAATTGTAATTCCGGAAGCGCGACATTTTGCCACAAAATCAAAGAATTTTTTATTGTCAAAAAACATTTGCGTAATGATATATTCCGCACCGTTTTTGATTTTTTGCTTTAAAAAATAAATATCGCTGTCAAGGCTTGGTGCTTCCATATGTTTTTCGGGATAACCCGCAACGCCGATACAAAAATTTGTTTGCGCCGAATTTTTCAAATCTTCATCCAAATAAATTCCGTTGTTAAGATTACTAACTTGCAAAACCAAATCGGTAGCATATTCATTGCCTTCTTTCTCGGGTTTGAAATAGGTTTCTGTTTTCAGGGCATCACCACGAAGTGCCACCACATTGTCAATTCCGAGAAAATCCAGGTCAATAAGTAAGTTTTCAGTATCTTCTTTGGTAAAACCGCCACACAAAATATGCGGAATAGCATCTACGTTGTATTTATTTTGAACTCCGGCGCAAATCCCAACCGTTCCCGGGCGTTTCTTTACAATTTTCTTTTGCAACAGTCCACTTGGCAATTCCTTGTATTCGTATTCTTCACGATGATACGTCACATCTATAAATGGCGGATTGAATTCCATCAACGGATCAATACTGTCAAAAATTGACTGGATGTTTTGTCCTTTTAAAGGTGGTAAAATTTCAAACGAAAACAATGGTTTTCCGTTAGCGTTTTCTATATGTTGGGTTACTTTCATTTCTGTTATCTGTTATCTGTTGTCTGTTATCCTTTTTCCAATTTTAACTGAAAACTGACAACAGACAACGGTTCTTAATCTGCTATATTTGGATTAAGCCATTTTGTAGCTGTTTCTGTTGAAACACCTCTTCTTTTGGCGTAATCTATTACCTGATCTTCCTTTATTTTCCCGAGTCCAAAATACTTGCTTTCCGGATTTCCGAAATAATAACCTGAAACGGATGATGCCGGCCACATTGCCATACTTTCGGTAAGCGTTACGCCGATTTCCTTTTCTACATTCAATAATTTCCAGATGGTTGGTTTTTCTAAATGGTCAGGACATGCAGGATAGCCCGGAGCCGGACGGATGCCTTTATATTCTTCATCAATTAAATTCTGATTCGACAGATTTTCATCTGATGCATAACCCCAAATTTCTTTACGAACTTTTAGGTGCAAATATTCCGCGAAAGCTTCTGCCAATCTATCACCAAGCGCTTTTACTAAAATCGAATTGTAATCGTCTAATTGTTTTTCAAATTCCGCTGCTTTTTCATCCACACCAAAACCTGTTGTCACACAAAAACATCCGATGTAATCTTGTTTTGCACAATCTTTCGGCGCAACAAAATCCGCTAACGCAATGTTTGGAGCACCAGCTGTTTTTTGCGATTGCTGGCGAAGCGTTAAAAAAGTAGTGGGTTGTAGTTTGTCGGTTGTCAGCTTCACCTCAATGTCATCATCGTTTATGGTGTTTGCAGGAAAGATTCCAAGAATTCCTTTAGCAGTCAACCATTTATCTGAAACGATTTGTTGCAACATTTTTTGGGCATCGGCAAATAAAACCGTGGCTTGTTCGCCTACAACTTCATCGGTCAGGATTGCAGGATATTTTCCGTACAATTCCCATGAGCTGAAAAAAGGTGTCCAGTCAATGAAATCAACTAATTCAGACAATTCTACATCAATGGTTTTTGTTCCGATGAAATTTGGTTTAACCGGAGTAAAATTATCCCAATCTAACTTTAGTTTATTTTTTCTCGCATCTTCAATAGATAAGTAATTTTTATCCCGACTTCTATTCAAATAACCTTCACGGAGTTTGTCATATTCTTCACGAATGGCTTTCACATAACTTCCTTTGGTTTCGTTTTGCAGCAGATTACTCGCAACCGTTACCGCACGCGAAGCATCGTTTACGTGCACTACAGTTTCTTTATATTCAGGAGCAATTTTTACGGCAGTATGCGCACGCGAAGTCGTTGCGCCTCCAATCATAATTGGAATTTTGATATTGAGTTTGTCCATTTCTTTGGCTAAATACACCATTTCGTCAAGCGATGGCGTAATTAATCCGCTTAATCCAATGATGTCAACATTTTCACGAATAGCCGCTTCAATAATTTTTTCCGGCGGAACCATAACGCCCAAATCGATAATTTCAAAGTTGTTGCAACATAAAACTACGGCTACGATATTTTTGCCAATATCGTGTACATCGCCTTTTACCGTTGCCATCAAAACCTTTCCGGCAGATGATGATTTTCCGTCTTTTTGCGCTTCAATGAATGGTAGCAAATAAGCCACAGCCTTCTTCATCACCCGTGCTGATTTTACTACTTGTGGCAGGAACATTTTTCCGCTTCCGAATAAATCTCCCACAACATTCATTCCGGCCATTAAGTTAATTTCGATAACTTCGATTGCTTTGTCGGAATTTGCTCGGGCTTCTTCTACATCAATTTCTATAAATTCGTCAATTCCCTTTACCAACGAATGTGTCAATCGTTCCTGAACCGAACCATTACGCCATTCCTGAATTGCTTTTTCATTTACTTTAAAATCACCTTTGAAAGTTTCGGCTAAATCCAATAATCTTTCGGTAGCGTCTTCTCTTCTGTTTAGCAAAACATCTTCAACATGCTCTAATAAAGTTGGGTCGATTTCATCATAAATCTCCAGCATTTCAGGATTTACAATTCCCATTGTCATTCCGTTTTGAATAGCATGATATAAGAAAGCCGAATGCATCGCTTCACGAACTTTGTCATTCCCGCGAAACGAAAACGAAACGTTACTCACGCCACCTGAAATTCCTGCATGCGGCAAATTTTCGCGAATCCATTTTGTGGCTCTGAAAAAATCTAACGCGTTTAATTTGTGTTCGTCCATTCCGGTAGCAACCGGAAAAATATTCGGGTCGAAAATGATATCTTCGGCCGGAAAATGAACTTCATTCACCAGGATATCATAACTTCTTTTACAGATTTCGATTCTTCTTTCGTAATTATCTGCCTGACCATTTTCGTCGAAAGCCATTACGATGACTGCTGCGCCATATCTTTTAATTAACTTGGCGTGATGGATGAATGCTTCTTTTCCTTCTTTTAGTGAAATGGAATTCACAACACCTTTTCCCTGAATAACTTTCAATCCGGCTTCGATGATTTCCCATTTGGAACTGTCAACCATAACCGGAACTCTTGCGATATCTGGTTCAGCAGCAATTAGGTTTAGGAATTTTGTCATAGCATATACGCCATCCAACATTCCTTCATCCATATTTATGTCGATGATTTGGGCACCGCCTTCGACTTGTTCTCTGGCGACAGTAAGCGCTTCGTTATACTTTTCTTCCTTGATTAAACGCAGGAATTTACGCGAACCGGTTACGTTAGTTCGTTCGCCTACGTTTATGAAATTGGATTCAGGCGTAACGATTAGCGGTTCCAATCCTGATAGTTTTAAATATTTTTTTGCTTCCGCCATTATATCGTTTCTAAAATTTGTCTTGGTTTGAATTGCTTCGCCACGTCAGCAATTGCTTTGATGTGCTCTGGAGTTGTGCCGCAGCAGCCGCCAATTATGTTTATCAAATTATCTTGTAAATATTCTTTAATTAATGCCTGCATTTCCTCTGGAGTCTGGTCGTATTGCCCGAAAGCATTTGGCAATCCTGCATTCGGATGCGCTGAAATATTTAATTGTGTATTATGAGCCAAACGTTTTAAATAGGGTTTCAATTGGTCGGCACCAAGAGCGCAATTAAATCCGATGCTTAGCAAATCGATGTGTGCAATGGAAATCAAAAATGCTTCGACGGTTTGTCCGGAAAGTGTTCTTCCTGAAGCATCGGTGATTGTTCCTGAAACCATCACCGGAATATCCAGATTGCGTTCTTCTTTTACATCTTCTATGGCGAATAATGCGGCTTTGGCATTGAGCGTGTCGAAGATAGTTTCTACTAAAAGCACGTCACAACCACCATCTATTAAAGCTTCAACCTGTTGTTTGTAAGCGATGCGTAAATCGTCAAACGTTACGGCGCGGAAACCCGGATCATTCACGTCAGGCGACATTGATGCTGTGCGGTTTGTTGGTCCGATGGAACCAGCCACAAAACGTGGTCGGTCTGTAAATTCATCGGCTACTTCGCGGGCAATTTTTGCGGATTCGTAGTTTAGTTCGTAAACCAAATCCTCTAAGTGATAATCGGCCATTCCTATTGTTGTTCCCGAAAAAGTATTGGTTTCAACAATATCAGCACCGGCTTGGAAATAGAGTCGATGGACTTGTTTTACAGCTTCGGGTTGCGTGATGGAAAGTAAGTCGTTATTGCCTTTTAATGGATGTGGAAAATCCTTGAATCGTTCGCCACGGAAATCTTCTTCGGAGAAATTGTTGCGTTGCAGCATAGTTCCCATTGCTCCGTCGAGAACGAGGATTCTTTCTTGTATTGCTTGTTGAATTGTTGACATTTTTTCAGCGTTGCAGCGTTGCAAAGTTTAGTTGTAATATGATTTTATCTAGCCCTGATGGAAGCGGCATCCTTTTTTGTTTTAGAAAAAGCCCTTCGACTGCGCTCAGGGGGACAAAACAAAAAAGATATAGCGTACAGCAGGAAACAGCTCCTAAAAATTATAAATATGTCATCGTGAAAGTGAGAAGAATTCTCTGGGTTATCTGCTCTCGTTCCTAAAAACGAGATAGAATGTAGCACCTTCTTTTAGCAAAGGGTTGCTAAGCTTTCATCGGGTCTATTCCCTCAAGCTTTCGTGATAACAAACAATAAATTTATGAACGCTGCAAAGTAAAGGCATAGAAACTTATTTTGCAACAGTTTTTTAAAAATAAACATCACACCGATGTGTTAATTATCAAAAAAAAGTTTAGAATAATTTGAAATTCAATTTGATTTTATACATTTGCAGTCGAAAAAATGAGAGGAAAAATTTGAACTGATTGCAACCTCGTTAAAAAATGCTAAAGCAGCATTTCTTCTTTAGCACTTAGTCCTAATTTCTCTTTTTTCGTTTAACATTAATATTAAACTAAGTATAGTTATGGCTTATTTATTTACGTCGGAGTCAGTGAGTGAAGGACATCCGGACAAAGTTGCAGACCAAATTTCTGATGCGTTGATTGATAATTTTTTGGCATTTGATGCTGAATCAAAAGTGGCTTGCGAAACATTGGTTACTACTGGCCAGGTAATTCTTGCCGGAGAAGTAAAGTCTAATACTTACTTAGATGTTCAGCAAATTGCAAGAGAAGTAATCCGTAAAATTGGTTATACCAAAAGCGAATACATGTTTGAAGCGGATTCTTGTGGAATTTTGTCTGCTATTCATGAGCAATCTGCCGATATCAATCAAGGTGTAGACCGAGCAAGTAAGGAAGAGCAAGGTGCGGGTGATCAGGGAATGATGTTTGGTTATGCAACAAATGAGACTGAAAATTATATGCCATTGGCTTTGGATTTGTCCCATGCTTTGTTAATTGAATTAGCCAATTTAAGAAGAGAGAATAACGAAATAAAATATTTACGGCCGGATGCGAAATCACAGGTAACTTTAGAGTATTCTGATGATAACAAACCAGTTCGAATTGACGCTATTGTAATTTCTACACAGCATGATGATTTTGCACCCGAAGCTGAAATGTTAGCCAAAATCAAAAGCGATTTAGTGTCGATTTTAATTCCAAGAATTAAGGTAAAATATCCTCAATATACTCATTTGTTTAATGACAATATTACCTATCACATTAACCCAACCGGAAAATTCGTAATTGGTGGACCACACGGCGACACTGGCTTGACAGGAAGAAAAATTATTGTTGATACCTATGGTGGAAAAGGTGCTCACGGCGGCGGAGCTTTCTCTGGAAAAGATCCAAGTAAAGTGGACCGTTCTGCTGCGTATGCAACGCGTCATATTGCTAAAAACTTAGTTGCTGCGGGATTGTGTGAGGAAGTTTTGGTGCAGGTTTCGTATGCCATTGGCGTGGCAAAACCCACATCTATCAATGTGGTAACATATGGTACTTCAAAAGTTAATCTGACTGATGGAGAAATCAGCAAAAAAGTGGAAGCTATTTTTGATATGCGCCCGTATTTTATTGAGCAGCGTTTGAAACTGAGAAATCCAATTTACAGTGAAACTGCAGCTTATGGCCATATGGGGAGAAAACCTGAAACGGTTACTAAAACCTTCAAATTGCCAAATGGTGCACCAAAAACAGTTACAGTTGAATTATTTACCTGGGAGAAATTGGATTTTGTAGATAAAGTAAAAGCAGCTTTTGGAATTTAACCACAAAGTCCTCAAAGAAATACACAAAGTTCACTAAGAAAAAACCCTGATTCTCAATGAAAGTCAGGGTTTTCTTTTTATAAGTTATATTTCAAACTAAACATCACATAACGCGGCTGCACTTTATATTGAGATGTGCGTGTAGAGAACTGACTAAAACTATCGTCGTTTAAAGACGTTGTGTTTAGCAAATTGGTTGCCGAAATTTTATATTCCCAATTGCTGTCTTTTGTTTTTTGATAAATTAAACTAGCCGACAAAAAGTCATATTTATTCTCGACCGATTTATCTTTGTTATAGTAATGATAAAACTCATATTCGGAAACAAAGGAGAAGCTTTTTAAGAAGAAATAGTCCAATCTGATCGTTGGTTTATCGATGAAAAAAGTATCCGTCGGGTAATCGTTAATGGTGTAACTGTAACCGATTTCGATATTGGGCAAATCTTTATAATTGGTGGATGCTTTTATGCCATAGGTTTGGCTGAAACTTTCGTTAGTCACTGCACCATCCAGAAAAGTAGTTCTGTCTACCTGAATGTTATTGTATTTTGACCAATTTAGATTCGCGTTTACGGAAATCTTATAATATTTTAAAAAGGAACGTCCGTAATTTCCATAAAATATAAGTGATTGATCAGCAAACTCCGAATTGTATGGCGATGAAATTTGGTTTACACCATCAAAAAGCGCTCTTGTTTTTACAGCATTAACTGTCCTGTTGTAACTCACAAAAGCGGATATGTTTTCAAAGTTGAACATATTGTATTTAAAATAACGCAACGAATGTGATTGCTGAATGGCATTTTCGAGTATTCTGTTTCCGCTTGACAAACTACTGTAACTGTTTATCACAAATCCTTCCGCCTGGCGATTAATATCAGTAAAATTATTGGTAAACGAAAAATTATACGTCAGGGTTTCTGCCTTCTTAATTTGATAAATTGCCAAGAAATCAGGTAATATTCTTGCGAAATTTTGTTTAGAATTTGTTCCCGATTGCTCATTGTTTAATGCATACGTATGTAAACTCACACCTGGTGTAAAGGTGAATTTTCCTTTCAGCATTTTGTAATGAAATCCAAGGAAGGCATCATTAAAGCGGTAGTTTACATCGTTTGTGTTTGGCGGATTGTCTAAATTATTTACGCTTCCGTTATCTAAAATTTGGTACATGCTCGAGTCAAAATTCTGCTGCGAAAAAGTATTTCCAACCGTAACATTGATGTTGCTTTTTGGGGTAATCATATAGTAATAATCCAATTTAGCATCTAATTTATTGGTTTTTACAAACCGGTTTTGGTTCAGATTTGTTCGGTTTTGATTGTAATCGTAATTCAAAATATTTATTACCGGGGTTGTAGACTGATCTACAAACGGGTCTGATTCCAGATTCGCGTTATAAAAAGGATTTTCTTCCTGATATAAATGCTGCATTTCTAAAGCAAAAACACTTTTTTCAGTAGCTGTGTAATAAAAACTCAGGTTTTGGTTTACCGTTATTGGATCCTGCTTTTTCGCTGTAAATATATTTTCTGTTGTTGAGTTGCTACTCTCATCAATAGTTTCCCGAAGAAGGGAATTGTCTTCGTCCTGCTTCGATAACTTGGCTAAAATGTCATAATCAAACTGAAAATTTATATTGGGTTTATAGCTCGAACTCAACTTAAACAATCCTAATTTATTTTTTTGATGAGCTATTTCCTGTCGGTTTTCTGTAGCTGCAACGGTTTCCGAATTTTCATTTAAAAAATTAGTCGTCGTCTTTGTTTCCAAATCGGTAATGGAAGAAGAAAGAATTCCAAAGCCGCTCAAACTCCATGACTTTGTTGGGTTATAAGAGAAATTTGTAGCACCAAAATCGGTGTCAATTTCTTTTGCCCTGTTATTTCGCAACAGTGAAATTCCCAAATCATTGCTCGAAACATTAAAGCTGCTTCCGCCTTTTGCCATCATGTTTTTAAATCCGCCGGTGAATTTAAAATAGTCCTGAGCGGTCAAGGGCAGTTCTCCAATATTGTTTGTATTGGTTATAACGTTGATGCTGTATTTTGGATTGTAATAAAACAGTTTTGGATTTACATTGTAGCGATCAAATTTACCATCAGGGCCAAAACCTCCGGCAGCTGTGACATCACCAAACCAAAAATTCTTCTTTCCTGCTTTAAGTTTAATGTTCATTGCCACATTATCCTGATTGTTTTCTACACCTTTAAGGATGGAATTTTCGTTGTAGTTTCTCAGTACCTGCACTTTATCAACGGCATCCGCAGGAATGTTTTTTACGCCTAGTTTTGTATCGCCATCAAAAAAATCTTTGCCTTCAACCATTAATTTGGTGACTTTTTTACCTTCTACTTCTACTTCACCATCTTCGTTAACTTCTACTCCGGGTAATTTTTTGAGGACATCTTCCAGTTTTCTTTCGGTTCCAGTTTTAAAAGAATCCGCGTTGTAAACAATGGTATCACCTTTTATTGACACTGGCATTTCGCGAACAATTTCAACGCCTTCGAGTTCAATCCCTCCGCTTTCCATCGTAATATTTTGGGTGATGTTTTGAGTTTGCGTGGTAACTGTAAGTTCCTTGTTTTGCATTCCGAGGTAACTCATTTTGATTGCGTAAGTTGTGTTTGCTTTGAGGTTTAAAACAAATTTTCCTTTGTCATTTGTAATAGCATATGCATCCATGGTTTTGGTGCCTTGGTTCATTGCCATGATGTTTGCCATTTCGAGTGGCGCTTTGTTTGAGTCCAGGATATTACCTTCAAAACGGATATTTTGGGAAAAAACAGTAGTTGCCGCAAGAATCAAAAAGAACAGTAAACTTTTTTTCATACGAGCTGCTTAGTTACCCATTCTGATTTGCATTCCACCTCTTCCTTGTCCTTGATTCATCTGCTTTAGTTCATCCATTTTTTTTATAACGGTTTCATCGTACTCTTTTTGAGAAATTACCTTTCCGTTGGTTGGTGCTTTTATTTCGACTTTGTCTTTTGAATTCAAAACCACTTTGGAACACAGAATAACCGTTTTTCCATCATTTACTTCAAGGATTAAACCTGGTAAACCCCAATAGCTTTCAGGTCCTTGATTCACCGGAATTTCCGGCGTGTACCATGCTGTGATAATGATTTCTTTTGGCATATCGAAATCATCCATAAAATTGGTTTTTTTATCCTTTTCTTCTTTTTTAACTTCGCCTTCTTTCGTTTCTTCCTGCTTTTTAGGCCTGAAATTTCTAAAATCTGATTTGCTTACAGGTCGAACTGCCGTGGCTTTGAAACAATTGTAGCCGCCAATTATTCGTGTTTCGCTTTCCAATTTCCAATTTAATTGAGGCAAGGAATCTTTTACTAGAAATTCTTTCCCCATAAATTCTTTGTCGACTGTGTAGCTTTTGTCTTTTACATTTTTGTAGTATGTTCCACCACCGCCCATCATGGAACTCATCATTTTGAAACCGCCTTGTTGTCCGCCCGGAGCATCAAGTTTTTCTTCTTCTTTATAAATGGAAGCCGATTTATCAAAATTAAGAATGAATCTTTTTTCGAACATTGTTTTCATTCGCTCTTCAATCATTTTCTGCATTTCCGGAGTAATTTCCTTGTTACCTTCAAAACGGGATTTGAAATCGGACGTGCTGGTTTTTGATTCATAAACTGCCATTCCCTGAAAATCTTTTTGTGCATTTGAAGTAATAAACGCTAAAAGGAATAATGAAGTATAAAGTAAGTTTTGCATTTGCTTTTTATTTTTAAAGAACAAATATGACGAATCCGAATGAATTCTGTTACCAATCTTTTGTTAAAATATCTTTTTGGAGCCGTTGGAATTAATTTGGTTTAATGTAAATTAGCGCTACAATGAAAAAAACACTTTTCTTCTTTTTAGTATTCTGCTGTACGATTGGTTTTTGTCAAAGCAAAAAACTAAAAACTACGGCATTAGATACAAAAGAACTTGAGAACAAAACTTATATTGGTTTTGATGGTTTGGGCAACAATTATTACATTAAAGATAATGTTTTCAGTAAGCAAAATGAAAGTCAGGTTTGGGAATATAAAAACGTGGCTTTGGGGAAAATAACTTCTGTTGACTATGTAAATCCTCTGAAAATAGTTGTTTTCTATGAAGATTTTAATACGATAATCACACTTGACAATCAGCTAAACGAAATTCAGAAACTCAATATTTTTGAAATTGACAATGCTATTTTCGCTTCAAAAGTTGGGCTGGCATCGCAGGATCAGTTTTGGATTTATAATTCGCTGACACAGCAGATAATGTTATTTGATTATTTAAAAAACACTTCGAAAGCCATTGGAAATCCTATTCAGGAAAGCATAAAGTATACACAATCTGATTTTAATAATTTTTATTGGATAGATGAAATCAATAATTGGTATTCGATTGATATTTTCGGTAAGATAACGTTGCTGGCAAATATTCCTCCATTTGAGAAAATTCAGATTATAGACAATGAAAAACTGTTGTTTTCGAGAGACAATATTATTTATAGCCTGAATAATCAGACCAAAGTTGTTCACGAAATAGAAATTGTTGAGAAGTCGTTTCAAAATTATTATTACAAAGACCAAATTTTGGCTATTTTTACCAACCAGCAAATTAAGAATTATAAAATAAAATTACCATAATGCACATAGCAGTAGCAGGAAATATCGGAGCAGGAAAGACAACGTTAACACGGTTTTTGGCAAAGCAATTTAAGTGGGAACCACATTATGAAGACGTAGTTGACAATCCGTATCTGGATGATTTCTATCACCAAATGGAACGTTGGAGTTTTAACCTGCAGATTTATTTCCTGAACAGTCGTTTTCGTCAGGTATTGCAAATTCGAGAAAGTGGTAAAAACATAATTCAGGACAGAACTATCTACGAAGATGCGCACATCTTTGCTCCCAATTTGCACGCTATGGGTTTGATGACTAATCGTGATTTTCAGAATTACTCCGATCTTTTTGAATTGATGGAAGGATTGGTTGGCGCACCGGATTTATTGATTTATTTGCGAAGTTCGATTCCAAATTTGGTTGCCCAAATCCACAAACGCGGTCGGGATTATGAAAACACGATTTCCATTGATTATCTGAGTCGACTTAACGAACGCTATGAAGCCTGGATTCACACTTATGACAAAGGCAAGCTGCTAATCATTGATGTTGACAATATTGATTTCGTCAATAATCCCGAAGATTTAGGTATTGTAATCAATAAAATCAACGCTGAGATAAACGGACTTTTTTAAAGACTTTTATAAATAAAAAAGGCTCGCGAGTGCGAGCCTTTTTTATTTATAAACTATTGAAATTTATTATTTCAATGCATCAACTTTAGCTTTTACTTCTGCTTCTGTTCCTTCAAATGTTTCAGTTGCTGCAGTTCCGTTTACTGTTGTGGTAATCATTGCTTTAGATTTTCCGTTAGTATTGGTTATTACAACTTTTACGTTTTTCTCTACAGATGATTTTATGGCACCATCATCTTTTTTGGCACAACAATCCATGTTTTTATCTGTGATGAATTTTCCATCAGCATCATAGTGAGAAAGACAGGCAGCTTTTTCTTCTGCATTGCAGCCTAAAGAGTCGCACATTGCAGCACATTCTTCTTTAGTCATGTCTTTACATTTGCTTAAATCACATTTACCCATAACTTCATTGCACTCCATTTTCATCTCCATCGATTTTGTTCCTTCACTGTGACCAGCACCCAGGATTGGAGCAATTACTAATCCAATTAAACAAGTTAATTTGATTAATATGTTCATTGACGGGCCAGAAGTATCCTTAAATGGATCTCCAACTGTATCTCCCGTTACGGCAGCTTTGTGGGCATCCGAACCTTTGTATGTCATTTCACCATTAATCATAACTCCGGCTTCGAAAGATTTCTTAGCGTTATCCCAAGCGCCACCAGCGTTGTTTTGGAACACTGCCCAAAGAACTCCAGATACTGTAACTCCGGCCATATAACCCCCCAACATTTCGGCGATTAATTGGTTGTTATCTCCGTAAACTAATTTACCTAATAATACGATTGCGATTGGGAAACCGATAGTTAAAACTCCAGGCAACATCATTTCTCTTAAAGCCGCTTTAGTAGAAATTTCAACACATTTACCATATTCAGGTTTTCCGGTTCCTTCCATGATTCCCGGGATTTCCTTGAACTGGCGACGTACTTCGTACACCATGTCCATTGCCGCTTTTCCAACAGAATTCATTGCTAATGCAGAGAATACTACAGGTATCATTCCACCAACGAATAACATTGCTAATACCGGCGCTTTGAAGATGTTGATTCCGTCGATTCCTGTGAACGTTACATAAGCAGCAAATAATGCTAACGATGTTAAAGCAGCAGAAGCAATTGCAAAACCTTTTCCTGTTGCAGCAGTTGTGTTACCTACTGAATCTAAAATATCTGTACGTGTACGAACTTCTTTTGGTAATTCACTCATTTCAGCAATTCCGCCAGCGTTGTCAGAGATTGGTCCGAAAGCATCGATTGCCAACTGCATAGCTGTTGTAGCCATCATTGCAGAAGCCGCAAGAGCCACACCGTAGAAACCAGCCAACGCATAAGTTGACCAGATTGCTCCGGCAAACAATAATACTGTTGGGAAAGTAGAAACCATTCCGGTAGCTAAACCGGCAATTACGTTAGTTCCTGCTCCTGTTGATGATTTTTGTACGATGGCCATAACTGGTTTAGTACCTAATCCTGTGTAATATTCTGTTACTGATGAAATAGCTCCACCAACAAATAATCCGATTAATGTTGCATAGAAAACTCTCATTGAAGAAATAGGTTGTAAACCTTCTCCGAAGAAAGTCATTTTCATTTCAGCAGGTAACATCCATTTAACCAAGAAGAAACAAGCAACAGCTGTTAATGCAATAGAAACCCAGTTTCCAATATTTAATGCTTTTTGAACTTGAGCCTCTTTAGCATCGTCGCTAGTAATTTTTACTAACATGGTTCCGATGATAGAGAATAAAATTCCAAAACCAGCAATTGACATTGGCAACAAGATTGGTCCAATTCCGCCAAAAGCATCAGTAATCATTCCTCCCATATCTTTGATAACATAGTTACCCAAAACCATTGCTGCAAGAACTGTAGCAACATAAGAACCAAATAAATCGGCACCCATTCCGGCAACGTCACCAACATTATCACCAACGTTATCTGCTATGGTAGCAGGATTTCTTGGATCATCTTCCGGGATTCCCGCTTCAACTTTACCTACTAAGTCGGCGCCAACGTCAGCGGCTTTGGTATAAATACCACCACCAACACGGGCAAACAAAGCGATAGATTCAGCTCCAAGAGAGAAACCAGCTAATGTTTCAAGAACCACGGTCATGTCCTCAGTTCCGTTTGCTGTCCAAACACCGCCCATGAACATATTATATAATATAATAAAGAAACTTGTCAAACCAAGAACTGCCAAACCAGCAACTCCTAATCCCATTACAGTTCCACCACCAAAAGATACTTTTAATGCTTGTGGCAAACTCGTACGGGCAGCCTGTGTTGTTCTTACGTTAGTTTTTGTTGCGATTTTCATTCCCATATTTCCGGCTAAAGCCGAAAAGAAAGCACCAAAAATAAATGCAACAACGATTAATAAATGTGTTTTAACGCCTGGTAAAAAAGTAATTCCAGCTAAAACAACACTCGCAATAACTACGAAAATTGCCAATAATCGGTATTCTGCTTTTAGGAAAGCCAACGCTCCTTCGTAGATGTAATCTGAAATCTCTTTCATCTTCCCATCTCCGGCATCCTGTTTTAATACCCAAGCTCTTTTGATTGCCATAAAAGCCAATCCAATTAACGCCATAACTATTGGCACATAAATCATGTATGATTCCATAAATATAATTTTGGTTATAAATTTTATCGGTCGCAAAAGTAACAAATCTTTAACAAATAAAAAGAATAAATTAACGAATGTTTGAAGCGGAGCTAAACCATTGGTTTTCTGTTTCTTTTCTCCAGATAATGATGCCACAGCATAAAGGTTGCCATGGTTCTGTGTGGTTTCCAGGTTTCTGAAATCGCGGCCATTTCTTCTTTAGTATGAACATCAAACAGTTCTTTAATCGTATTAACAATTGCGATATCGCCAAGCGGAATAATATCGGGCGATTGCAATGCGAACATCAGGTAAACATCAATTGTCCAATGACCTATTCCTTTGATTTTGATGAGCTCACTTCTAACTTCATCAGCGGTTTTTGCAGACAAACTTTCTAAATCCAATTCTTCGGAGACCGCTTTTGCAAGTACTTTTAGATAGCTTATTTTTTGTCTGCTGACACCACAGCTTTTCAAATCTTCATCAGAACATTCGCTTATAGTTTCCGGAGAAACTGTTCCTAAAAGGTTTTCGATTTTTAAAAAACACGCTTTCGCCGAATCAATAGAGACTTGTTGTTCCAGGATTAATTTGCAAAGTGTTACAAATCCTTCCGGTCTTGATGGAATGTATGGGTTTCCATATTGCTGATGCAATTTTTGGAAAACAGCATCTTTTTCAACCAGAAATAAAATGGCTTCCTGCATTTTAGAAGTAAAATCCGAACGAACCTTTTACAGTAAAGTTGTTGGTTCCCGGCAAATCTCTATAATTTCCTCGCCAGGCAAAATCAAGGCGAAATACTTTGAAAATATTTCCAATTCCGGCGCTGTATTCCCAATAGGGTTTTTCCGGAGCCTGGTAAATTAATCCTGAAGCATTAATTGCTCTGTTTTCATCTGAAACTGTTCCGTAAACGCTTTTTACTCCAACGATTTCCCGAAGATTTAGTTTTCTTAGATAAGGAATTCGGGAAAATACCTTGCCGTTGAAATTATGTTCCCATTGGAAAGTTGCATAAGTATCGGCTACAAATTCATAAAAATTAAGATTGCTAAACGTGTTATCAATGATGAAAAGTGTCTGATTCCCGGGCACAACGCTCATTAATCCAAGTGGAATCTGACCATAGGTTTTTCCCAATTCCATTGTAAAATTAGAGCGTCCGATAGCCCCAATAATAATTGGCTGTTTGTAGTAAAGTTGGATTTTATGATAATCAAAATCACTATTTATAAACCCTTTAAAACCCTGACTATAATTCACAAAAAAGCGGCTGAATGGTGCATCAACATCACTTCTTTCCACACCATAACCAATCGCTTTTTTCTTTGGGGTAAACTCTAACTGAAGATTTACTTCCGATTGTGTCACATTGGTTTTGGTAGTGGTAAACGTATTGTCGGTAAAATAGTCCAGCTTAAATGTATCTGATGCCGATTCTAAAGTACGGTAGGAAAATCCGAGTTGGAAAATTAGGTTTTTTACCGGTTCAATTTCTGCCGCAAGAGTACTCAGATTAATATTGGTCAACTTACCGTTGGACCCTGTTGTAAATAAGCCCGATGATGCATAACTTCTGCCGAGAACATCATTAGTGGTGGTTAAACTGGCGCCAATTTGTTCAACATCACGCCTATTCCCACCAGAAAGAATAATTCTGTTTTTCTTGTCAATCATCCATTTTCCTGCAGCGCCATATTTGAATTTATTGTCTTTAAATCCATACGCAGTATAGCCTTGTAACCGCCAAAGATCATTATGCCCAAAATAGGTTCTTCCACCAACCCTAAGGCGCATTCCTTCCACTTCATTGTTTCCAATGGTAGAAAAAATGGGACCGTAATCAAAATGTCCAAATTGTGCATAACCGCTTCCCAAAATGGAAACCAGATTATAAATATGCTTGAACTTCTTAACAGTTTTCAGCGTATCAATCATCTTGTAGATTTTCTTCTCGTCTTTATTCAGATTCTCAAATCGGTTTTCATCCCAAAAGTCATCGGTCTTATTATATACCGAATTGTCTATAAAATTGATTTCGTCCTTATAGAATTTGTCCGGTTTTTTTTCGTCAAATTTGAAGTTTCTGTAGAGCGTTGTTCTCTTTCCATAAACACCTTTGGACTCTTCTTTCTTTCTAAGTGCGAAGTCCGACATCATATAATCCCGGGTTGGCAGAAAAACAGAATCGTTCAAAACCTCAAACTCCTGTTCCAGATAAATATCTTTTACCCAGTTGATATTAGCACTTTTAGTAATCGCCATATTTATTTTCTTGATGGCGAAAGTAGTGTCGTTCACCCAAAAATCACCTTTAAAAGTCAACTCATTTTTACGCCTTGGATAGAACACAATGTTGTAACACACTTTGTTATCAATAACCGCTGTATCTGATAAAACATAATTGTAAACATCTATTCCCGTTCGTGAAAGTGGACTCGTGAAACTCTTATCAAAAAAATATAGATAGTTGTCATAGATATCAAAATCATTATACAAATCTTTTATAAAAGTGTTGACTCCGTCACCATTACCTAAGCCGGAATTTTTGTTGGCTTTTAAAATTTCCTTGACTTTCTTGGCTTGATTATCGCCATACACATCAGATAATGCTTCGTTGATGAAGATCGGCAAATAGGTTTTGCCGGTTACTTTTGAGGTATCAATATTTTTAAAAACGAATTCCATGCCTTTGAAAATTTTATTTTTCATAAAAGCACTATCGATAGTGTTCATGTCGAATTCTACTTTTTCATATTTTTCATACTGATATTGCTTGAACATTTTCAACCCATTCTTTCGTCTCCGTTCCCATATTTTTTTAAGGATATCCAATGCGGGGTTGTTCTTTTTGGATGTTTTTCCTGCATAAATTTTGACTTCTTTTAACGCATTTCCTTCAGTCAGGATTATTTTGAAATCATAGTTTACCTTTTCAGGCAACGTAACGGTTTTATCGGGAAAGCCAACAAATGATACCACCAACTCCGTGTAATTATCCGGTGATTCTATATAAAACCTACCGTCTTCA
>NZ_JANXTI010000079.1 GCF_025352425.1 Flavobacterium sp. | reverse complement strand
TGATAAGTCTGAAATAAAACAACTGTCATTTTTTTGATGCCTTGTTTTGAGAAACGAGAGATTTTAAAAATTAAATAACTGAATAACAATTAGATAAAAAATAAAAATAGTCTTTTTTATTTTTTATCGGACATTAATGTTTATATATTATGAATGTTCAGTTTTCTCGTAAGCAAAGATATTAATTCAAGTATCATTAATCATATTGTGTGTCAGCCAAATTGCACTCTTTTGCAAGCTTTGATTTGTGTGTCGGCTTGTGTGGCTTGCAAATGTGTGCAATGTGCGGTTGCCCTGAATTTTAAAATTTTTGTGCGGTAGGAAAAAAATCAAACACGAAGCGGTCGGCTTACAGTGACGATTTTCAGTCCGCCCAATATGGTCGAAATTGCTGTCTGCTTGTATTTTTGTCATCAGTGTCATTGTTGTCGTGTCGTTCTTTACGCTTGCTGCTAACTAGTCTATACCCGAATACTAATCCCCCTTTTTATGCTATTTCGGTAAGATAGTCGAAGGTTTTAAGGATTTTTATAGCGACTATAAATCAACAAAACCAATTCGGGTTAAAAACAAATTTAGTTTATTTTTTCTTACACATCAAAAGGGTTCTTAATATTTTTTAACGAAGTACTGCTCACATGGGTATAAATCATCGTCGTCTTCGGACTGCTATGCCCAAGCAAATCCTGTATATACCTCAAATCAGTGCCGCTTTCCAATAAATGGGTGGCAAAGCTATGCCGCAATGTGTGCAAACTAATCCGCTTGTCTATCCGCGCTTTTACCGCTGCCTGTTGTAAAACCACTTGCGCGCTCCGGTCACTATAAACCCCGCCATGCAGGCCCTCAAATAAATAGGACTTTGGTTTATACACAGCATAATATTCCCGCAATAACAATAAAACCCTGTTCGATAATAAAGTATAGCGATCCTTTTTTCCCTTGGCATTCTTAACATGAATCAGCATACGCTTGCTGTCAATATCGGTGGCTTTCATATGCAGGGCCTCGCTAATGCGTAAACCCGCCGAATAAATCAGCGCCAGCATCGTTTTGTGTTTTAGGTTATCCGTCACATCAATCAGGCGCAAAACCTCTTCCTTACTCAAAACATTAGGCAAAGTTTTCTCCCTTCTCGGACGATGAATCTTTTCGATATCCATAATAGTATTACTTACAATCTTAAAAAATAACTTAATCGCATTCACAATCTGATTCTGATACGAAGCTGATAAATTATGCTTCAAGATATACTCATTGTTATACTTAATCACATCTTCATTGGTCAAATCAGCAACCATTTTTCGATTGTGGAAAACCAAAAACGACTTCATGGCATCCATATAGGTTTTAATCGTATTCTCACTATATCGTTTAGACCGCATCCACTCCCTAAAAACTATCAACGCCGCTATTCCTTCAGCACTTGGCAATAAATCTGCAGCACTCGTCAAACCAAACTCTTTTCGGTATGCTTCCGTGTCCGGCACGTGCCAGGCCTTTAGGCTCGAACTCCACTGCCTGCCCTCAAAAGCCTTAATCCGGTCAAGCAATTCAGGGTCTTTCTCAAACGAAACCATAATCCTCGCCGCACCTTTATGCTTTATCAACTTCGCATTCCATCCCATTTAATTTAGTGTTTGCCGCAAAATGCTGCCAAGTAACCCATTTCTATTTACATACGGGTACACTTTTACTATACATTTTCAAAACCTTTATACAACCGCCGCCACCCTACAATTTCATTAAAATAGCCTTGGTTGCTGCTGCTACTAGTCCTAAATATTTTCAAACATCATTGGTTACAATTGTACCTAACGCTAAATATTTTCAAACAGTATTGGTTACAGTTGTAACCAATGCTAAATTTTTTTAAACAGTATTGGTTACAGTTGTAACCAACGCTAAAAATTTTCAAACAGTGTTTGTAACAGTTGTGACAAGCCCTAAATACTTTCAAACTGCACGTGTGACATTCATAACGAGCTATAAATTGTTTTAAACGAAGAGGGTCACTATGTTAAAATTTTCCTAAATTTTCCTACAAACATAAATCTGGCATATTAATTGGCTGTAGCTGATTACTTATTTATAGTGAATAAGGAATTCATTATTATCAATTAAAAAAAAAGTATTATGAACACAACAATTACTCCAGAAGATGGAAACTTGAAATCAAGAGGAAAAGGTAATGTACCTACTGCCGATATTGATTTTGGAACTGTAGTTACTAATGTAGCAACTAAATGGAATGAAACCGAAAGCATTAGTCTTATCTGGACAACGGCATCGGAGTTTAACACCCAGGCTACGGCCTATAACACCGAACTTTCTATTAGAAATCAGGTGGGTGGGGGAAGACCTCAAATTACAAAGGCAATGAATGTATTGGATGCCACAATGGTGGAGGCCCTTAAATACGTAAAAGGGTATATCGTAGATAAATACAAAGATTCGTCCACGTCTTACTTTCCCGCCTTTGGTATTGAGTATAAAAACAACAGGTATTTTTTTCCAATAGACAGAAACAAACGATTGGCTTCTTTAGTACTTATGCTTCAGGGACTTTTGGATAACGGATTCGGAGACAAGGAATTTGGCACCGCCTTTTGGACGGATATTAAATCGCAATATGAAAACCTGATCACTCAGGCGTCTTCTACAGATGGAACCATCTCGACTAAGGTGAGTGCCAAAAATACCCTGAAGGGAGCCCTTAAGAAAACATTGAACAGCTTAATATCAGTAATCAAAGGCAATTACCCCGATACTTACAAAGCCGAACTACGAAGCTGGGGGTTCCAAAAAGAGAAATACTAAATAAACAAATTCCCGATTATTTCGGTATAGACCTGACTGGTTTCAAAATCCAGTCAGGTCTACTTGTGTTTAGCCGATAGCAGAACCATAGAATTCCTTATTCTCAAGGGCGAAAGGGTTACATAATTTTTGCTATTTGTTATAACTTTGCTAACTTTAACCCATTGTTTAAGAATTAAAATTTACATTGTCACCTAATTAATAAATTTAAACACAAAAATTATGAGAATGAAATTTTTTATTACAATGGTATTAGTTTTAGCGAGCGGATTATTTTTAAATTCATGCTCAAAGGATGATGCAGCACCTCCAACCATAACTTTCACTCAAGCAGAGGGAGTAGCTAATTCACAAGGTGAATATACACTGACAGGTCATATCCATTCAGATGTTAGGCTTTCTAAAGTTGTAATTACAAAACAAGGATCTGCTACTCCGTTTTTAACAGATGATTTGACCGCAAATAATAAAAATGACTATGATTTCACCTATTTAATCACAGGAATTACTGCAAACACGTATATCATAATAGATATTTATAATCAAGCAAACGTTAAAACGACTAGACAATATTTAATTCACCCTTAAGTTTATAGGTCTCTCTTAAGTCGTTTTCTTTTTTCGTTCGATAGCTCCAGCCTTATCCTATTCCGAAGCTGGGGTTTCCAAAAAGAGAAATACTAAAAGCGAAAACGCCTCACGAAAGTGGGGCTTTTTTATGCCTAAATCAAACAAAAAACCACATCACACATATAGTCAATATTCCATAACTCATAACTCAACATAATCCAAATCTGTAGCGTGGGTTTCCCGTATAGTCAGCGTAGCATAAATCGCTAAGGCAAAGGCAATCAAACCCACATAAGCCGCCGAATGTATGACGCTATTGGTATTTTTCAGATAATCAAAACCCATAAGCATCAGCGGAACAGAACCTCTTACCATATTGGGTACGCTCGTAGTTGCAGTGCTTCGGAGGTTGGTGCCAAATTGTTCGGCGGCGACCGTAACAAACAGCGCCCAAAAGCCTGTTCCGAAACCTATCCAGAAGCAATAGAAGTAATACATGTTTTCGGACTTCCTGCCGCTGAATAGGAGCAAGGCTACGCCCACAAACGTAAACAGCAGCATGTATAAAATGGCTTTTTTTCTCGATTTTAATACATGCGAAAACCATCCGCTGGAGAAATCACTTAACGAAGTAGCGATGTACGTCCACATAATTGCCTTCCCCGGATTGATGGAAGCGATGCCCATTTCGGGAGCAAACTGATTGGCCATAAAAACCAATATTCCGATACAATACCAAATAGGAATGCCAATAAAGACACATCTTATGTATTTGGCAAACCGTTGTTTATTGGTAAAAAAGGAAAAGAAATCACCACGTTTCACAGCGGTATTTTCCTTTATGGTTTTAAACATACCACTTTCAGCTACACTAATACGCAAAACCAATAAGGCCAAACCCAGGATTCCTCCAATGATGTACGCTGTTGTCCAGCTTCCCGCGAGTTCAACAGTAAATTGTGCCACAACAGCACCAAGCACGCCAAAACCCGCAACAATTGATGTTCCAATGGCACGCAATTCTTTGGGCAAGGTTTCTGAAACCAAGGTGATTCCCGCGCCAAGTTCTCCCGCTAAACCAATGCCCGCTATAAAGCGCAATAGGGCATAGGCAGTTGCCTTGTCCATAAAATTGATTTGAGGTAAAAATCCACAGGCAATATTGGCCAGCGAATACACTATAATCGAACCAAATAAAACTGAAAGCCGTCCTTTCTTATCACCAAAAACACCCCATATGATTCCGCCAAGCACCAATCCAATCATCTGATAATTGATAATCATCGTCCCGATTTTATCCGCGTCCAGTCCCATACTTTTTAAACTTGGTATGCGCACAATACCAAAAAGCAATAAATCATAAATGTCAACAAAATACCCAAGGGCAGCAATGATAACAGGGAAACTGAAGAGGATTCGAATTTTTTCTTTGGTCGAAAAGGTTCTCATTGGTTTGGTTTTGCTCGGATAAATATAACAAAAAACGGGAAAGATTTAGTCCTTCAGGTTCATTAGTCATTCCGAGGCACGAAGGAATCTCATACTCCCAACGCCGTTTTAGTCTTTTTAATCAAACCGTCTTTATGCAGCATCACCGAAATCGCTTTTAAGCGAACAAAAGGAACGCTGATATATACAAAACCATCTCTCCCCGAACTTGTTCCCCAGGAGTTTTTTACTTTATAATATTGATTTCCTTTCTGGTCGGCAACTTTCCCAACAATGTGCATCAAATGATCATCAACGGTGTCATAATTTTCAAATTCAGCCTGGCGGTATTCCTGGGTAATTCTTTTTTCGGGTTTGATTTCGTTTAATATCAAAGTAGCATCTCCCTCATTTTCCGGAATAACCGCAATGCCTCTAGCACCCGAAAAAGTTTTTTCGCTGACATCAGTATCCAAAGTTATAGTAAATCCTTTATCCAGTGCATTGTCTATATTTTGAATGAACTCATCCAACGGCAGATTGTAGTAACTGCCATTGGCAAAATTATCAGGAATACTTAGAATAAATTTTGAATAAAAAGCTTCATTTGTAAAGGAAGTCAGGGTTACATAATCGTCTAAATTCAATTTCGTCGTTGCCAAAAATTGCTTTGGCGTAAGCGACTTCCCTTCGTAATTGATTTTATTGTTATCGATGGCTTGTTGGGATGAAATTATTTTATCATCCTGATTAAATTTACCCATATAGGTATCTAAAACTCCGGCATAATCGGCTTTCCAGTTAGGATATTTTTTTGGAGTTTCAGCTACCGCTTTTTTTACAATGGCCTCTAATTCACCAACCATCTTATCGTGGTTGTATACCGAATTAGGGTCTGTTTTCCCGATGAAGTTGCTTTCGGGAACAACGCCATACCTTTTGGCACTGTTTATAACATCGTGACTCAATCCGCCTTCGCCAAATTGGGCTTTTCCCTGTCGCATCACATAGTTTTCGGCTTTGTCAAGATAAGTATTTCGAACATTGTACATTTCAGAAAGGTCTACTTTCTTTCCCGTTAAACGAATAATTTCCGCTTCTAAAAATGAGGTGGTAGAAAAACTCCAGCAGGTTCCCGTTTGATCTTGTGAGATTACAGGCGTGGCTTCAATATCTTTAATCGTATGGAATTCATAAGTTTGTGAAAACCCGTTATAACTGAATAATAAGAATGCAATGTAAAATATCGGTTTGTTCATAAGGATTTACTATTTGTTTTTTGCAGTTAAAAGTAAAAAATGGTTTATTTTTACGCTAAAATAGATTAATTTATTTTTTCCTAACTTTTATTTTAACAAATTTAAGCATTTACATGAATTCAATTAATTGGAAGACAGTTAAAGATTTTGAAGACATCACTTATAAAAAATGCAACGGCGTTGCGCGAATAGCTTTCAATCGTCCCGATGTTCGCAATGCCTTCCGACCGAAAACCACCAGTGAATTATTACAGGCTTTTCAAGATGCTCAGGAAGACACTTCTATTGGCGTGATTTTGCTTTCGGCAGAAGGTCCGAGCTCTAAAGATGGTATTTGGTCTTTTTGTTCGGGCGGCGATCAAAAAGCCCGCGGTCATCAGGGCTATGTAGGTGATGATGGTTATCATCGTTTGAATATTCTGGATGTGCAGCGGTTAATTCGTTTTATGCCAAAAGCCGTTATCTGCGTTGTTCCCGGTTGGGCTGTTGGTGGCGGTCATAGTTTACACGTTGTCTGCGATTTGACTCTAGCAAGTAAAGAACATGCTATCTTTAAGCAAACCGATGCTGATGTGACGAGTTTTGATGGTGGCTATGGTTCGGCTTATCTGGCAAAAATGGTGGGACAAAAAAGGGCGCGGGAAATATTCTTTTTGGGAAGAAATTATTCGGCTCAGGAAGCTTTTGATATGGGAATGGTGAATGCCGTTATTCCGCACGCAGAGCTCGAAGACACAGCCTATCAATGGGCGCAGGAGATTTTGGAGAAATCGCCAACATCCATAAAAATGTTGAAGTTTGCCATGAATCTAACGGATGATGGAATGGTTGGCCAACAGGTTTTTGCCGGCGAAGCCACCCGATTAGCCTACATGACTGACGAAGCGAAAGAAGGAAGGGATGCATTTTTGGAAAAACGAAAGCCAAACTTTGAAAAGAAGTGGTTACCGTAATTTGTGGATTTGGTAATTTGGTTAGTTGAATAGCCAAATACAAATAACCGAATAACCCCATAACCAAATAAACTTAAAAAATGAAACACTGGATTGAAGCCGCACGGGTTAGAACGCTACCGCTTTCGGTATCCGGAATTATTGTGGGCAGTTTTTATGCCATGTCACAGGCAATGTTCAATTGGAAAATTGTAATTTTTGCTTTGCTCACCACTTTGGGATTGCAGATTCTTTCCAATTTTGCCAATGATTATGGTGATGGCATCAAAGGAACTGATAATGAAGATAGGGTTGGGCCAAAGCGAGCCATACAAAAAGGGGTTATTACGCCGTCTGCAATGAAAAAAGCCATGGTTTTAACTTCGCTAATTACGTTGTGTTTTGCGATTTTGCTAATCTATTTTGCCTTTAAGGAAAGCTACCTGCTTTATTCTTTTATCTTTTTATTTTTGGGAATTTTAGCAATAGCCTCGGCTATTCGGTATACCGTTGGAAACAGTGCTTATGGCTATCGTGGCTATGGCGATGTTTTTGTTTTTATTTTCTTTGGATTGGTAAGCACATTTGGCGTGTATTTTATGTTTTCAAAAGAAATAGACTGGTTATTACTATTGCCCGCAACTGCGATTGGTTTTTTGAGCGTTGGAGTTTTGAACTTAAACAATATGCGTGATGAAGAAAGCGATAGAAAAGCGGGTAAGAATACGATAGTTGTACAGAAAGGTGGAGAATGGGCTAAAAAATACCATTTCTTCATAATCATATCGGCTATGGTTTTCGTTATAGCTTTTGCTTTTTTAAATAATTTTCAATTTGACCAATATTTATTTATCGCGGCATACTTTCCCTTGGCGGGACATCTGTTAAGGGTGCATAAAAATAACAATCCAAAACTTTTAGATCCTGAGTTAAAGAAACTGGCATTGAGCACGTTCTTTCTTTCCATTTTGCTTTCATTGAGCCTGATATTTTTTGTTTCAGATATAATTGTAAATGTTTTTTTGGGAGGAAGATAGAGGTTTCGGATTATTAATATTAAAAAAACACAAATGAAAATTACTTTCTACGGGCACGCCTGCATCGGAATAGAAGTTAGCGGTAAGCATATTATTATTGATCCGTTTATTACAGGAAATCCAAAAGCCGCACACATCGACATAAATAGCCTGAAAGCGGATTATATTTTGCTGACACACGCACACAACGATCATACCTTAGATGTTGAAGCAATTGCTAAAAATACCAATGCTGTAATTGTTTCAGGTTATGAAACAGCGGTTTATTACGGTAATAAAGGCTTTCAGTATCATCCTATGAATCATGGCGGAAGCTGGCAATTTGATTTCGGCAAAGTGAAATATGTAACTGCAGTACATTCAAGTTCATTTGCTGACGGAACCTATGGCGGAAACCCTGGCGGATTTGTTATCGAAGGCGAACATAAAAACATCTACATTGCAGGAGATACTGCGCTTACTATGGACATGAAGCTTATTCCCATGCGGACAAAGCTTGATCTGGCGATTTTTCCAATTGGCAATAACTTTACCATGGATGTCGAAGATGCTATCATGGCGGCTGATTTTGTGGATTGCGATAAGATACTAGGCTGTCATTATGATACATTTGGTTTTATAGTTATCAATCACGATGAAGCCAAAAAGAAATTCTTTGATGCCGGAAAGGATTTAATGCTTTTGGATATTGGAGAAAGCATTTCGCTTTAATGATGAAGGCGTCGTACTTCAAATACATACTTCATTTTAAACAAGCTTCCGGAACTTCACGAGGCATTTTAACAGATAAGGAAACCTGGTTTATCATCTTGGAAAAAGACGGCAAAAAAGGAATAGGCGAGTGCGGAATCCTTCGCGGATTATCTGCAGACGACCGACCGGATTATGAAGAAAAATTAAAATGGACTTGTAAAAATATTCATCTTGGAGAACAAAAACTTTGGGATGAATTAATAGAATTCCCATCAATTCAATTCGGAATTGAGATGGCTTTTCTGTCTTTGAAAAGCGAAAATCCGTTCGTTTTATTTCCTTCCGATTTTACAAAAAGCACAAAAAGCATTTCGATAAATGGCCTGGTTTGGATGGGTGATGAAGCCTTTATGAAAGCCCAAATTGAGGACAAAATAGAACAAGGTTTTACTTGTATAAAACTGAAAATTGGAGCAATAGATTTTGACAAGGAAATCGATTTATTGCGCTCTATCAGAGCTAATTTTGATGAAAATACAATTGAAATTAGGGTCGATGCTAATGAGGCTTTTTCTGAAAATGACGCTTTATGTAAAATTACACAAATAACTGGCTTTAAGATTCATAGCATAGAGCAACCTATTGATAAAAATCATACTGACACGATGTCAGCTCTATGTAGAAATAGCCAAATTCCTATAGCTTTAGATGAAGCACTTATTGGCGTGTTTACGAAGGAAGAAAAGGAAAATTTACTTCAAAAAATAAGCCCGCAATATATCGTTTTGAAGCCAAGTTTTATTGGTGGATTTCGTGGAACTTTAGAATGGATTTCGATTGCAGAAAAATTGAATATTGGTTGGTGGATTACTTCAGCTTTGGAAAGCAATGTTGGTTTAAATGCGATTGCTCAATTTACTTTTTTGCAAAATAATTTAATGCCACAAGGTTTAGGAACAGGAGGTTTATTTACCAATAATTTTGATTGTCCGTTAACGGTTTTTAAGGGACAACTTTGGTACGATAAAAACAAAGACTGGAAAATTAATCTTGATGATTTTCATTAAAAAAACCTGCTCTATTTGAACAGGTTTTTTTTCTTTTAAACTAAAAACTTACTTATTTACTCCAATCAATTTTTCTTGAGAAATACATCACTGCACCCAGAATTAAAAATAATCCAATGCTTCCCACAAGCAATGCATAATCTTCCATTTGAATGATCACATATATGAATGTGTACAAAACCGAAAGTGAAATTCCAATGAACATTGGGAACTTCCTGTTTTTTAAAATCGAAATAGAATACAAAGTTATCATGGCGACGACTGAAGTCCCGGCAACGGTATAGGCAAAGCTAAATGTACTGTGTTCTGTAATTGAAATCAGCAACGTATAGAACATGATAAGCGCCAAACCTATCATTGAATACTGGAAAATATGAATATTGATTTTACTAACAGATTGAATTAAGAAGAAAATCAGGAAAGTCAAACCAATAACCAGAAAACCATATTTTGAAGCACGTTCGTTCTGCTGGTATTCATCCACAGTTTGGATTAGTTTTACGCCAAACAGATAATCATCCAAATCAGGTAATGCATTTACATACTGCTGTGTAAATGTTCGGTTGATGTCGAGGATTTTCCAATCCGCGTGAAATCCTTTTTTGTTAATGGTTTTCGTGGTATCGCTTGCAGCAAATGAACCTTCAAAACTCGGTGATTCCCAATCAGAATCTACGCTTACCGTAGTTATTTTTCCAACTGGAATAAATTTTACGCTATTGCTTCCGTTGTACGTGATTCCAAAATTGAAATTGATTTTATCATTTTTGATTAATGCTTTGTAATCAAAGCTGTTGGTGGCCAAAACGCTGTATTCGCTTTTGTCATTGTTTTGTGGTTCAAAAGAAAATTTATCATTGTTCAATTGAATTTTAAGTTCACTTTTAATGCTTTTTAAATTGGTGGTTTTTACGATTATGGAAGCTTTGCTCCATTGAATGTTTTCTTCGGCTATGCCAAGTTTTGTAAAATTCGGAGATGCAAAATTTCCTTTGAAATTCATATCTGCCGTGAAAACCACATGATTAAAAATGCCACGTTTCAGCGATTCATTTTTCTTGATATTTGAAGTATTTTTTAATTCATTAGGAAAGAAATAGGCATAATTGCTTACAGCTTTTCTCTCAATGGTTGTTGCCCCGGTTTTGGGATTGGTGATGTTGTAAGCTTCGTAACTTGTGTACGGAATCCTTAAAATCGGACCGTAAAACAAGATGTCCTTTCCCCATAAATTGGTAACTTCATCCACCATTTCTGTTTTTCGCTGTGAACGTTCTCGAATTAAATCCTGTACAAAGAATAGCGGAATTAATAAGACCAAGGTTAGGAATCCTACCATTAGCATTTTTGCAGTTGTAGATTGAAAGAAGCCTGTTCTTTCTTCTTGTGTTTCGTTTTCTGAAATTTCCATGATTTTAATTGTTTTTTATGTTAGAATTAATTGGTTGTATGTATTACGATGTTTAAATAGAATAATGCAATTGGAATGTTTGCCAGAAGGATGAGCATTCGAATAGCAATGATTTCTCTTTTAAGGCGATAAATTATGAATAGATAGAATAAGTGTAGAAATGTGATTCCATTGATTAGAATGGCCAATAGAACATAAAAATATCCGGCATATATGAGTAACATCGTTTCCGGGAATAATAAATAAAGGATTAGCAAAAGTGTTCCGATTCCGAAAGAAGTAATGGCTAAATAGGTTGAAAACTTTCCTGTGGATTTTGTTTGTGTTATCATGATATAGTTGTTTTATTTTCAAATAATAAATAAGAAATACTGTAGATTATTAGGATGAAGCTTCCAAAATAGAATGTAAATTCATAAGTATGAAAACTTTGCGTGCTGTTAAGAATTGTAGAAAAAAGGTCAACAGGGTTACTCAAAATATCCCAGCTGTTAAACCTCATTACACGCCCAAGATAGACGCCAAAGGCTGAGAGATAACAAAGGATGACTATTATTTGGCGACACTTTTTACTGTGAAATTTCATTTCCAACAATCCTTGAATTTGAAGCATCGAAGAAATTCCAGCATAAAATCCCGCTATGGAAAAGCAGGCCAGTAATAATGTATCAAATAAATACTGTAGGTCGTTGTCGTGGTTTAGATGTTTGAAATCTGTCAATAAATAGAACGCATTTGGCAGGAAAAGGAACCAGCTCACGAAGAGTAAATAAAATTTAAATCTACCAGGAACAGTTATCTTAATTTCTGATGATAGAAAATAAGGAATGTATCCTAAAAATAAATTCCATATCAAAAAGAGCAAATAGATATCGTGCGTGATTTTGACCCTTAACAGCATTAAAGCGATTGAAATTATGCCCAAGCTTACTAAATTGGAGTTTTGTTTTTTGTTTAAAAAATAAATGGTTAAAATTTTGTTCATAATTTTAATAATTAAAAGTACTTTGAATTTCAAAGTTTATTGATAAAAAAATAGGTTAACTTTTTTTGATTAATTTTTCAAGCGCTTCAATATGTTCCCTAAACGCTTTTTTTCCAGTTGTCGTGGCAATATACCTGGTGTTAGGCTTCTTTCCGATGAATTGTTTTTCAATCATGATATAGTTTTCGGTTTCCAATGCTTTGGTATGACTGGCAAGATTTCCATCGGTAACACCAAGCATTTCTTTTAGCATATTAAAATCGGCACTTTCATTGACCATCAATACCGACATAATCCCGAGACGGATTCGGTGATCAAAGGCTTTGTTGATATTTTGGATTATGGTTTTCACTGTTAATCCCTATCATATTTAAAATACATAACCGCACCGTAAACTATATGGCAAATTCCAAAACCTAATACCCAAAAGTACAAACCATATCCCGCAAACTCAACGGCAATTAAACCTAAAATAATTTCAGTTATTCCTAAGTAGCGAACGTCTTTCAAAGTGTATTTACTGGCATTCAGACAAGCCAATCCGTAAAAAATTAAAGTTATTGGTGCAATCAGACCATAAACGCCGTGACGCAATAGGAGCAAAGCAAAAATTCCACCCGTGAATAAAGGAATACAAAAGTTTATCAGCAGCCTTTTTGATGAAGAATTCCAGACATTTTCTCCTAATTTTTTAGCCTTTTGCTTGGTCATTATGAATGCCGTAACTAATGAAAGTACTAAAACAATGAAAGCGGTCAGAATTATTAGTTTAAACGTTAATCCTTCGATAATCACAACATCATATTTGTTTTTCTCCAAAAGCCGATTGACAATATAAGCACCAATCAATGCGTAAATCCCGGCCAAAATTCCGGATAAGCCACTTAATGAAATAAATTGTGTAGATTTTGACATCATCTGCTTGATGTCTTGTATGTCTTTAAGGTATTTTTCGTTTTCCATTTTAAAGTACTTTGAATGGCAAAGTAAATAAATAATATTTCTGTGACCAAATGTTTTTTGATTTATTTTTGATAAAAATTATATTATGAAAAAAATTGCCAGCTTAGCTTTATTATTTACCTCAATTATATATTCGCAAAGCTACGACCAACAGATGCTTAAGAATATTTACGCTTTTTCATTGTCGAATTCCAAATGCTATTCCTGGTTAGATTATTTGTCTAACCAAATCGGTTCCCGAATGTCCGGTTCCGTTGGAGCAGAAAAAGGGGTAGCTTATGTCAAAGCACAACTCGAAACTTTAGGATTAGATAAAGTGTATCTTCAGGAAGTAATGGTGCCTCAATGGGTAAGAGGCGAAAAAGAAACAGCTTACTTTTTGGATACTAAAACCAAAGTAAGTATTCCAATTTGTGCGCTTGGCGGTTCAATTGCCACATCAAAAAATGGTTTAACCGCCGAAGTTATTGAAGTGCATAGTTTAAAAGAATTGGAAACTCTTGGTACCGACAAGGTAAAAGGTAAAATAGTTTTTTACAACAGGCCTTTTGAAGCTGAAAACATTGATGCTTTCAAATCGTATGGCAATTGTGTTGACCAAAGATATTATGGAGCGAGAGATGCAGCCAAATATGGAGCTGTTGCCACTATTGTTCGTTCAATGAGTTTTAGATTAGATGATTTTCCGCATACCGGCGCACAAAGCTATGGCGATATGCCCAAAGAGCAATATATTCCAACCGCCGCAATTAGTACAAATGCAGCCGAATTATTGAGTAAAAAACTTAAAGAGAATAGTAGTTTAAAATTCTTTATGAAGCTTTCTTGTCAAAATCTTGATGAAGTACTTTCATATAATGTAATTGGTGAAATCACAGGTTCGGAAAATCCGGAAAAAATTATGATTGTTGGCGGACATCTTGATTCCTGGGATTTGGCTGATGGTTCGCAAGATGATGGAGCTGGTGTCGTGCAAAGTATTGAAGTTATGGAGCTATTTAAAAAACTAAATTATAAACCAAAAAACACTATCAGAGTAGTGCTTTTCATGAATGAAGAGTTTGGTGGAAGAGGCGGAAAGAAATATGAAGAGTTATCAAAAATAAACCATGAAAATCACATTTTCGCTCTTGAAAGTGACGCCGGTGGATTTTCGCCAAGAGGATTTTCTTTTGAATGTGATGGAACTAATTTCGAAAAAGTAACTAATTGGAAATATTTATTTGAGCCCTATTTGATACATAGTTTTACAATAGGAAATACAGGTTCGGATATCGGACATCTTACTTCTGCAAAAATTGTAAAGGCAGGATTGATTCCGGATTCACAACGCTATTTTGATTATCATCATGCTGCAAATGATAAATTTGATGCTGTTAATAAGCGGGAACTGGAACTGGGCGCAGCAACAATGGCTTCGTTGGTATATTTGTTTGATCAATACGGAATTGACTAAACAATAAGCATGTCATAAAAAAAACGTCCCTAATATCGGGACGTTTTTTGTTTAATTAATTTTCTCTATTGATATAAATCCAACCGGTTTTTGCAGGCAAATTATCATTGAAATCAATAACATAATAATAAGTACCATCAGGTAATTCATCACCACTATCAGATTGTCCTTTCCATTCATTGATGTAACCACCTTTGGTGTAAACTTTCATTCCATATCTGTTGAAAATGCTCAGATGTTTTACATTTAATAAGGTCAGGTCAAAGAATTCATTATCACCATCATTATTTACAGAAATACCTTTTTGGATTCCGCAGAATATTCTAGTTAAAGTAATAGGTTCTGTTTTATAACAGCCATCTGCATTTGTAACAGTCACAGAGAAAGTTATTGGCATTTCCTCAATTGGTGTTGTCGAATTTAAATATTCAGTCACATTAAACGTACTTGAGTTATTACCAACAGTTTGATTATTGCTGTTATACCAAACAAAGTTTGCAGTATTAATGTCAATTGTATTATTGACAGCAGTAACTTCTATAAAAAAGTCATCTCCAATACATTTTCCGGTTAGTTCGAAATCAAACGCACTTTGAACGGTAACTGAAAGGGCTCCGTTGTTTGCACATTGTCCCGCATTAGGAACAAAGATGTAAGTTCCTGAAGTTGTATTGTCAATTACTGATGGTGTCCAGTTTCCGGTTATCCCTTCAAGTGATGATGATGGAAGTGAAGGTGCGGTCTCGCCAGTACATAACGTAGCAATAGCATTAAATGTTGGAGTTGTTTTTTGGTTAACCGTTACCGAAACAGATCCGGCTAATGCACACTGTCCCGCTGTTGGAGTAAATGTATACGTTGCCGATTGTGTATTGCTTACAGTACTTGGTGACCAGGTTCCCGTAAATCCTTCCAATGAAGTTGCAGGCAATACGGGCGTTAGATCTCCATTACAAATAGCAGGAATGAATGCGAATGTGCTTAGAATTGGCTGATTAACAGTTATCGTTAAACTTCCGTTTGTTGCACATTGCCCAGCTGTTGGAGTGAAAATATAAGTTCCCGTTTGAGTATTGTCTACTGTTGCCGGGTTCCATGTACCAGTATATCCTTGAATTGATGTTAATGGCAAATTCACGGCATCGCCTCTACAAATTGTTATTGGAGTAAATGTTGCTGCAACTGTCGAATTTACAACTAGGGTTCCGTTTAGTGTTACTACGTTACAACCGCCAACGGTACTTACTGTGTAAGGGAATGTGCCTGATTGTGTTGGAGTTCCGCTTATTGTAAAGACATTTGTTCCCGAGTTGAATATACCATTAACTCCAGTTGGAAGTCCGGTTACTGTTACGTTTGTAGCATTTACAGAAGCATAAGTAATAGCAGCAATAGTTGTATTTATACAAACAGTTTGATTGTTATTAGCTGAAGTTAGATTCAAGGTCACCGTAGGTAATAAAGTAACCGTTCCGGATGCTGGCGATGAACTACATTCACCCGAATTAACACTAACCGCATCTAAGAAATTACCAACAGTTGGGTCACCGCCGGTACTCGATACTGATACAAATCGAATCGTATAATTATTTCCACCCCAAGTTGGAACCGAATAGGTTAGATTGTGTAATGCCCATGCCGTAGAATCAGTAAAGTTTCCTAGACTTGTGTAAGGACCACCGTTTGGACCAATTTCTAAACCTACAACATCAGTACCCTGACGTCCTCTGTGTGCAAATGAAATTTGTAAAAGAGCGCCGGGATACGTTGTGAAATCCTGGAATACAGTAGCTGTTGAATTTCCGTTAATTTCAATAAACTGATTTCCCTGATACGCAAAAACGCCTTCAAACCCCGCTGGAGGCCAAAACTCCATAATTCCATCTGCCGCTGTTGTGTCCCAACAATTAACGATATTTTCGTTGAACATATTTGGGAAAGCACCTGTTGTAGTTGGACTTTCAAAACCTCCATTACAGAAAAAAGTTCCGAGAGGAGTAATTACCACGGTATAGGTTCCGGCAACATTTGTATTGAAACTTGCTACGTTTCCTGGATTTGTAAACCCGGTCGGAACAGTCCACACATAATTGTAAATACCAGGTACCTGAGGCGTAGCAGTAACCGTTGCCGATTGGCCAATACAGACAGTTGAACTATTTACTGTTACCACAGGAGGTGCAGGATCGTTTAACGTGACAACTTGAGTAGATGTTGCAGTGCAGTAAGTAGTGGTAAGGTTAAAGTTGGTATAAACACCAGCATTCAATCCGGTTAATACTATTTGACCAGTGGCATCTGCTGTCATTGTAGTAGGTCCAACCACAACTGTATCATCTGAATAAGTTACTGCATAAGCTTGGTTAGGAACTAAATTACTAATAGTAATAGTTCCGGTAGTACCATTACAAGTTAATGGATCTGTGCTTGCAATTGGAACTATTGACTGTACAGTAAGAGTTATAATGTCAGCTGAAGCAAAAGTACAACCGTTTACCTCATAATTGAAGTTTGCATAAGTCCCAACGGTTAATCCGCTTAAGGTATATTGTCCCAAATTATTTGAGTTGATAGTCAAAGGCCCGACAACTAGACTATCATGTGTATAAGTCAAAGTGTAAGTTGTACTTGGCGCTAAATTTTCAATGGTAATTGATCCATCAGCCGCATTACAAATAGTTGGATTTACGGATGTATACGTTGGGCTTTCCTGTAATGTATAGGTTGCTATAAAATTATCTCCGTTATTATTTATATAAATAGTATCATCACATTGCGAGGTGGAATTCACATCTCCAGTAATATCATAATACACTTCCAAAATATAATCACCCGCAGGAAAAGCAGTTAAATCTACTGGGAATTCAGCATCGCTCAAGACCTTTTGCCATTTCTGATCACCAGGATTACAAGGTCCACCACTAGGGAAGGTACCAGCTGAACAGTCTTCAAAGAATGGAAGATTTAAAACCGTAAACGCTCCCGGAGTTCCTGATTGAGGGTAAATTCTATAATTCAATCGGGCACTACAAACATTAGCGGTAGCAGATTTAAATGTTTTTAATTCTGCACCTCTTAATTTAAAAGTGTTGGAGTTTGAAATATAAGTTCCAAAATCGGTATTAGGGAAAATATTTTGAGCAGGGCCAATTATTGAAGTTCCTGAACCAACCGTATTAAAGAAATTGCTATCCTCACAATTAGTCAACCAAACGGCATTTGCAAAACTGCCAAAAGAACAATCCTGATAAACCGTTACCGACATTGTAGTTGTTGTAGCACATTGGCCGGCATTTGGTGTAAAGGTATATGTCGCAGTTTGCGTATTGTCAACAACACTTGGAGACCAGGTTCCGGTAATACCATTGACTGAAGTTAAAGGTAATGTTGGAGCAGTGTTACCCGTACAAATAGGAGCCGGAGATAAAAATGTTGGAGTTGTGGTTTGAATAACGGTAACATCTTTAGTTGTACTTGAAGCACATTGACCAGAATTTGGTGTAAAAGTATAGGTTGCTGATTGCGTATTGTTGATAATTGCCGGAGACCATGTTCCTGTTATACTATTATTTGACGTAGTTGGTAAATTTGGCACGGTACTGCCTGTGCAATAAGGGCCAAACGTATCGAAAGTAGGAGCTGCCGGATCATTTACAGTAATGGTAACACTTCCTGAGCTTGCACATTGTCCGGCAGTTGGTGTAAAAGTGTAAGTTCCCGTTAGTGTATTGTTAACAACACTTGGCGACCAGTTTCCCGTAAATCCTTCAATAGAAGTTGAAGGTAATGAAGGCGCAGTCGCACCATTACAAATAGCCGGAATAGAATTAAATATAGCAGCTATTGGTGTGTTAATGGTAACAGTTCCTGAAGCACTAGGGCTGGTAGTTCCGGTACCGGTGTCCGTTATAATGACACTATAAACTCCAGCCACATTAGTAAAGAAACTGGCAACATTTCCAGGATTGGTTGCTCCGGTTGGAACTGTCCAGGTATAATTATAATTTCCAGGTGTGCTAGGAGTTGCAATTACATTTGCTGGTGTTCCCTGACATACGGTTGGACTGTTAACACTTACATTCAATGTGGCAAGTGGAATAGGACATGGCATGAATACTTTTAGAGCATAAGCCAAATAAGCGTGAGTAAGTCCACCTGTTGTTAAATAATTTAATGAAAAACTAGTTACTGGAGTTGTACTTGAAAACCATGATGCATATTCAGTATTATTACCACCTGAGCTAGGGCTGGCGACCGCACCTGTTACAGTAGTATTTACATTAGTTGATGTTGTTGAAGTAAAGGTTACACCAACAAAATTAAATGAATCATCCCATGTACCTAAATCAATGTCCGCCATACTATACCTATCAATAATTACAGGGGTAGAGAATGTAAATGTCAATCTTTGTGAAGGTGGATTGTCTGAAGGGCCACTTGTTGAGAATGTATTGTTACCGGTTACCACCAGGTTTGTATCAACACCAGCAGGGCTGTCAATAGTTACAGGGTTACCAGTACCAGTGAAGGTAACAGCAACTGTTCCACCAGGAAAAGTTCCGGATAAAGTACTTGCGCCACTCGCTGAACTCCAGACAACATAACTACCAGCCTGATTCAAATAGCCAGGAGTCCAATTACTTGTTGCTGAACCTGAACATACACTTCTAACATAATATTGATTACAACAATTTGGCGTAAGACCAGTTACTGTATATGGATTTGCAGTAGTTGAAATCCAACCTGTACTACTATTTGTAGGTGGAGGTGAACCACATGGTAAAGTCAGGACTTGCCAGGAAGTAGCACTTCCTGCTTCAATCCAGCTTAATTGCGATGTTGTAGTGACAACAGTAGTAGAAGTTACACCTAAGGGATTAGGACATGAGACAGCAGGAGCACAAGTGATATTTGACGACCAACCCGTTTGAGTAACTAAATTGTTTGAAGTAAATACAAAATACAAGCAACCATTTGCTGCAGATGAAGTAGCCGAAGGAGGTAAATTTGTACCCGAATAAGTACCAATTAAAGGTGCTGCAGCACTGTTTCCATTATAAATCTTTAAAAAATCTGTATTGGCTTCGGTATCAAAAGAAGTGAAAGTTACTGTCACTTTATCTGTTGGTGATGAAGGGCAAATCAGCGTTCCTATATTTGAATTATTAGCATAATTACTTAGTGCCCCTGAGTCCAGGAAATTCCCACCACAACCCGGAGGTGCTATTTGAGTTGTTATTGTTACCGAATTGGACCAAGCACTTACACCATCAGTGCCACAATTTCCACGAACATATATAGTATAACATGTATTTGGAAATAATCCGTTTAGCACAAATGGATTTGTTGATGCTGATACCCAACCTGTAGTTGTTAAATCTGGAATTGGAGAGCCGCATGCTAATGCTAAAACTTGCCAGGAAGTGGCATTACCCACATTAGTCCAAGCAAGGTTAACCGAATTAGCAGTTACAGTTGATGTTGTTAAGTTAGTTGGTTTACGACATAAAGGTGCCGGAGCACAAGTTACATTGGAAGTCCAACCAGGTTGGGTTCCCGTACCGTCAGAAGTGAACACAAAAGTTAAGCATCCACTGGCAGCATTTGATGTATAAGTTGGGGGAATTACAGTACCTGTGTAGGTTCCTAATAAAGGTGCCGATGCGTTGTCGCCATCATATATTCTTAACTGATCAAAACCCATTTCAACATTAAATGAAGTAAATTGAACGGTCACCAAATCTCCAGTGTTTGTAGGGCAAATGGTTGTTGTAATGTTAGCATTATTATTATAATTTCCAGCAGGACCGCCCGTGTCAACAAAGTTTCCACCGCAAACCGGAGGTAAAGCCTGCGTCGTGAATGTAGTCAAAGCGGACCAGGCACTACTATCTGAAGCCGAACAAACCGCCCTAACATATACATCATAACATGTTAATGGCGTCAATCCGGTTAGGGTAAATGGATTTGTAGAAGCATTAACAAACCCAGTCGAGGTAGCAGTTGGAGTAGGCGAACCACAAGATAAAGCCAAAACCTGCCAGGCTGTTGCCATTGTTGTATTAGGATTTGCAGGTTGCGTCCAACTTAAAACCGCTGAAGTTGAAAGAACGTTTGTATTCGTTAAATTTATCGGTTTACTACAAGTCGGAGCTGGTGCACATGTCACATTGGCAATCCAACCCGTTTGGACAACACTACTATCAGAAGTAAACACAAAAGTCAAACAACCATTTGGTGTACTGGAAGTATAGGCTGGTGGTAAAGTAGTACCTGTATAAGTACCCAACAAAGGCGCTGCTGCGTTACTTCCATCATAAATACTGAGTCTGTCACAACAACTTTCCATTGAGAATGAAGTAAAAGTCACTGTAACCAAATCTCCGGCATTTATTGGGCAAATGGTTGTTGTAATGTTTTCATTATTACTATAGTTTGCTGTTGTACCACCACTATCAACAAAGTTTCCACCGCAAACCGGCGGCAAAGCCTGAGTTGTAAAAGTTGTTAAAGCCGACCATGCACTTCTATCTGAAGCTGAACAAACCGCTCTCACATAGACATCATAACAGGTTGTAGGCGACAAACCGGTTAAAGTAAATGGATTTGAGTTTGCGATGACAAATCCAGTGGAAGCAGCGGTTGGTACAGGTGAACCGCAAGTTAGCGCCAAAACCTGCCAGGCAGTTGCAACTGTTGTATTAGGGTTTGCAGGTTGTGTCCAACTTAAAATTACCGACGTTGCAGTAACCGTTGAATTTGTTAAAGTTAAAGGTTTACTACATGTTGGGGCTGGTGCACAAGTTACATTAGCAATCCAACCTGTTTGAGTAACACTACTATCAGAAGTGAATAAAAACGTTAAGCATCCACCTGACGAAGTTGACGTATAAGTTGGCGGTAAAGTGGTGCCTGTATAAGTTCCTAATAAAGTTGCAGAAGTACTGCTTCCATCATAAATTCTGAGACTATCACAACAACTTTCTAATGAAAATGCGGTGAAAGTAACAGTTACCAAATCTCCAGTGGTTGTCGGACAAATTGTTGTAGTTGTATTTTCACTATTACTATAGTTTCCTGTGGTTCCACCACTGTCAACAAAGTTTCCGCCACAAACTGGCGGTAAAGCCTGAGTTGTAAAAGTGGTTGAAGAGGACCAGGTACTGCTATCCGACGCAGAGCAAACCGCTCTAACATACACATCATAACAAGTTGTCGCAGTTAATCCCGTAAGTGTAAATGGATTGGAAGTTGCATTTACAAATCCGGTTGAAGTAGCAGTTGGTGCTGGTGAACCGCAAGTTAGCGCCAAAACCTGCCATGCTGTCGCAACCGAGGAATTAGGATTTGCAGGTTGTGTCCAGCTTAAAATTGCTGATGTCGCATTAACTGTTGAGTTTGTTAAAGATGTTGGTTTTCTACACGTAGGTGCGGGAGCACAAGTTATATTAGCTATCCAACCCGCTTGTGTAACACTACTATCAGATGTAAAAAGAAAAGTAAGGCAACCATTTGCTGCAGTTGAGGTATATGCGGGTGGTAATGTTGCCCCTGTGTATGTTCCCAATAAAGTGGCTGAAGTACTGTTTCCATCATAAATTTTAAGGCTGTCACAACAGCTTTCTAACGAAAACGAAGTAAATGTAACCGTTACTAAATCGCCAACATTCGTCGGACAAATAGTTGTCGTTGTATTTTCACTATTACTATAGCTTCCAGTTGTACCACCACTATCGACAAAGTTTCCACCACAAACTGGCGGTGCCGCCTGGGTTGTAAAAGAACTTGCAATTCGTGACCAGGCACTACTATCTGAAGCTGAACAAACCGCTCTGACATAAATATCATAACAGGTTGTTGGTAATAATCCGGTTAAAGTAAATGGATTTGAAGAAGCACTAACAAACCCAGTCGAAGAAGCAGTCGGTGCTGGCGAACCGCATGTTAACGCCAAAATCTGCCACGCTGTAGCAACTGACGAATCAGGATTTGCGGGCTGTGTCCAACTTATAATAGCTGAATTAAAAGTCACCGTTGAATTGGTAACGGCCGTAGGTAAACTACATGTTGGCGCTGGAGCACAAGTCACATTACTTGCCCAACCCGTAGCCGTCGTAGTACCATTAGATGTAAACACAAATGTTAAGCATCCTGAAGCTGCTGAAGATGTAAACGCCGGAGGCAAAGTAGTTCCGGTTAAAGTGGCTAGTAATGTGGACGAAGCATTATTACCATCATACACTTTTAACAAATCGGAACCATTTTGAACATTAAAAGAAGTAAAAGTTACTGTTACCTGATCTCCCGGGTTGGTTGGGCATATTGTTGTAGTGCTATTTTCATTATTGGCATAATTGCCTCCAACGCCGCCCGAATCCACAAAATTGCCACCACAAACAGGTGGAGCAGTTCCAGTAGTAAAGGTGGCAGACGCGGTAGACCACGCGCTTGAAAATCCAGAGGTACATATTGCTCTGACATAATAGTTATAAGCAGTATTTGGAAGTAAACCAGTTACGACATACGGTAATGCTGTAGTGGTATGTGTAGGTGTCCCTGTTGGAGTTCCAGAAGCAGGAACAACTTCTATTTCCCAGGTAGTTCCTGAGCCATTTGGATTTATCCAGTTTAATGTGGCTCCGTTTACTGTTATTGCAGAAAAAGTTAGTCCTGTTGGTGCTAAACATTGAGCATTAATACCAACATTGTCTATTAACCATCGGTCACCATCTATTGATGTAGTTGGTTGTGTATATATTTTTACAAATGAAATGAAAACGAATTGCCCAGCAAAAGCCGAAAAATTAACCGTTTTTTCTGTGTAGATATTAAAGTTCGATGTTGGTACAATCAATTCTGGTTCTGTCCATTGCTGCACTAAAGAATAGGAAGAAACATCGGTTTGTGAAGCAGTAGCAGGTGCTACTTTTATTTGATAAATTGTTCCTTGGTTTCCACTGGTAAACATTCTCGTGAAAAAATGTAATTCACCGTTGGTCGGAATTAGTACTGCCGGTGTCGCCAGATAATTTTCCGAAGTATTGCCCTGACCAATATTCTCCCTGTTTATATAAGCTGCATTAACACCCTGATATACTGTTACCGGAGTCGAAATGGTTGAATTAATATCCCATCTTTGTGTGCCAATACCATTATCAAAAACCGCCCAATTTCCTGACCCTAATGTCCAGTTGGTAGATGGCAGGGCATCTGGTCCTGTAGTTGATTCAAATCCTTCAGTAAACTGCGAATAGGCATTTATTGAAAACAATAATAGGACTAAAATCGATAAGTTAATTTTTTTCATAATGGTTGGTTTAGGTCAAGGATGGAATAAAAATTATATTTTGAAAATTCCGCCAAAGTAAATGATGCTTTCAAAAAACATAAAATGCTGTGAAGCTTTTTCACTGTTGTTGTATGTTATTTCAATATCCGGCATATTAATATAACCGCCTTTTAATTCTGTTTGAAGAAAAAAGTATTTGAAAAAGGTAAAGTTAAGTCCGGCTTTTGCCGATAAACCATATCCTGCAATATGAAATTTATCATGGTCTTCTTTACTCAAAACAATTGCATCCGTTCTAGGATATAGAAAGCCTGCCCCAATTCCTTCAGTAATATTGATTTGAAATTTATCTGTGTTTGTAATTCCAAATAATTTTGACAAATCGTCAAATCGTGATATTTCAGGATGAACATAATTTAAACCATTAGTGTGCTCAAATTGAAGGAATGTTCCATCGGTAAAATCAACAGGCGTGTTGTTGTAGGTTCCATTGTATACCGAACCTGGGTCAGAAGCAGGCAGGTTTATTGTACCGGTAACATTTGCAGTCTGATTTTGTAAAAAAATATATTTCATGTGATCAATATTTAATGCTATTGCATAATGATCGTTCAGGAAATAACCAAATTTCATATTGGTTTGAGGAATCGTAAATCTTGCCGGATTGATATAGTCAACATGCCAGCCCTTTGGTTTATCATGTGCTTCCGCATTTGAAACTGTAAAATTAAAGTTTTCACCTTTAAAATGAATATCAGATTTTGTATAAGTGTCCCTGTTTCCACCAAAAGCAACGAAAAATTTCCCCTTATTGTGTGTAGTATATTTACCAGAATTAGCTGCTTTTTCCTGAGAAGAAACAGCTTGGGTTAAGGCAAAAAAAGTTATGAATGAAAATAATATTTTTTTCAAAATAGGTAATAAATTAAAATTGATTAATTGTTTTTCTAATGGCTACCAAACGGGTCATCAACCCCTCAAAATAGTCTAGGTGCAGCATATTAGCACCATCACTTTTGGCATGCGCCGGATCAAAATGGGTTTCGATGAAAATACCATCAACACCAACTACTATTCCCGCTTTGGCAATGGTTTCAATCATGTCCGGTCGTCCACCGGTTACACCCGCAGTTTGATTAGGTTGTTGCAAAGAATGTGTTACATCTAAAACGGTTGTTGCATACTGTTGCATAGTAGGAATGCCACGAAAATCAACTATCATATCTTGGTAGCCAAACATGCTTCCTCTATCGGTAACCATCACATTTTGATTGTTGCAGTCAAGGACTTTCTGAACTGCGTGTTTCATGCTTTCCGGACTCATAAATTGTCCTTTTTTTAAATTGACCACTTTTCCGGTATTGGCAGCTGCTACCACTAAATCGGTTTGACGAACCAGGAATGCGGGAATCTGTAACACGTCAACATACTGAGCTGCTTTGTCAGCATCTTCGTTAGTATGAATATCGGTAACGGTTGGGACATGAAAAGTTTCGGAAACTTTACGAAGTATTTTTAACGCTTTTTCATCGCCAATTCCCGAAAAGCTATCAATTCTTGAGCGATTGGCTTTTTTAAAGGAGCCTTTGAAAACGTATGGTATTTGTAATTTGTCTGTAATTGTGACTAATTTTTCGGCGATTTTCATAGCCATTTCTTCTCCTTCAATAGCACATGGACCAGCTAGAACGAAGAAATTTCCACTATCAATGTTTTTGATTTGTGGAATGGTATTTAAGTTCATAAAAATTAAGTTTTTAAGACGGCTAATATAAGCATATTTTTTATTATTTCTTACCGTTAATATGTAAGTTATTTTTTAATGGAAAGGCCAACTGGAACAAGCAAATATCCTTTCTCATAAATGTTTAGGTACAATTTTGTTGGTTCAGTTTGTCCTTCCCATTTTAATTCGTACACATCAAGAAAACCTGCGCCAATTTCTGTTCTTTTTGTTGGAAACGGACAACAACTTTCCAGTTTAGAAAATGTTATTTTTTTTCCATTTGGTCCCGCTAAGGCATTCAGAAAACGTTCTGCGTTTAGGTTTTCATCATTAGTGTTTTTGTAAAAAACATTGATAGGATAATCAGCGTTGTAACCATACTTTTTGTCTTTGCTGTATTCGGTTAAAACAAAAGTGTTATTTGCTGATAATGTTGGAATTGGCGCATTATCATCTACATTTTTCAAAGTAGATTTTGTACTAACGCAAGATGAGGTTGCCATTGTGATTAGGATTGAGACTAAAAGCGACTTTATTTTCATATGAAATATTTTTATTTTTTCTTTTACAATTATCATGCAAAAAGGAGGTAAACCAAAAATAGACAATTTATGGCAATAGTTTAGCTGCCTAGTTCAAATGAATTTCTATTTTTGTAAAAATATATCGTATGGAATTTTTAACTCACACTTGGCATTGGTCGGTTGCAGGTTTCCTCATAGCTGTCGTAATGCTGCTTCTTAATTATTTTGGAAAAGTATTTGGAATGTCGTCCAATTTACGCTCGTTATGTGCCATGACTGGTATTGGAAAAAAAGTTCCCTTTTTTGATTGGGATTGGAAATCACAACGTTGGAATTTAGCTGTCGTTGTTGGTGCCATGATTGGGGGTTATGTAGCGGTTCATTTTTTGAGCGATGCTTCGAATGTTGCTATCAATCCAAAAACCATTGAGCAATTAGCGGCAATGGGAATTGATGGGCCAAACGGAAAATTATTACCTGATGCACTTTTTGGAGACCAAATATTCCATTCGCCCAAAATGATGATTATTTTACTTGTTGGTGGATTATTAATCGGTTTTGGTTCGCGATATGCCGGAGGCTGTACTTCGGGTCACGCCATAGCGGGAATGAGTAATTTGCAATTGCCTTCCTTAAAAGCGGTTATTGGCTTTTTTATTGGCGGCTTGATTATGTCGCATTATATTTTACCCTTACTTTTTTAGCTATGAATTATTTAAAATATTTACTCGTTGGGTTTTTCTTTGGTATTGTGCTTACCAAATCGGAAGCGGTTTCCTGGTACCGAATTTATGAAATGTTCCAGTTTCAGTCGTTTCATATGTACGGTATTATTATGATGGCAATTTTTGTTGGAACTACTGGCATCCAAATCATAAAAAGAAATAAGTTGAAAGACATTGATGGCAATCTTTTGATTGTGCAGGATAAGGAAAAAGGAAACGCACGTTATTGGATTGGAGGTATTCTTTTCGGATTAGGCTGGGCAATGGTTGGTGCTTGTCCGGGCCCAATTTTTATATTACTTGGCGCAGGTTTTATGAGCGTCGGATTGATATTGATTGGTGCTATTTTGGGCACCTTTCTTTATGGAGTTATAAAAGATAAATTACCGCATTAAGTAGAAATCTGGTTTACACATCCTCAATGCATTCCTAATACACTATCTATGCTTTATCTATGGAGTATCTATGCTTCATCTATGAAGTATCTATCAATCAAGGATATATCCTGATGTTAGCAAAACGGAGTCGATAGCCCCGATGGGAGCGATACCCTGACTGCCGACAGGCAGGCGGAGTATAGCGGACAGCGGGACAGCACGTGCTGAAGACGACAAATGATGTGCTCCTAATATTTTTTACTATCAGCTTCTTGTTTTTGCTTCAATTTAAATCCAATCCATAATACAAAACTAATCATCATACGAAAGTTGGTTTTGGGTATTACGAAACTCCACAAAAACAAAATAAGAACTCATCAATAACGATGCAAAGAAATAGACGATAAGCAACGGATTTGAATAGGGTAAAAGCGTTGACATTCCAAACCAATCGCCATAGTAATAAAGAATTCCCATTGAAAAAATAAATCGCAAGCCTTCCCAAAGAATAGAAAATTTACGTGTATCAATTAATTCGGTGTAGCTGTAAATGGTTAGAAAAACGAAGAATCCATACACAAAAATATTCGGCAAGCCAATATTGGCAATGTTTCCAAAAAGATAACTTATAAATCCCAAAGTAGTGAACAATTGTACCAATGACCAATACATCAAAAGTTGCGAATGTTGGTTGCCATATTTATCAAAATTATAGACATCGGTAATTTTATCAATGGGATATTTTTCATCGAAATCCTTTGGGCGCCAGCCTGTTGGTTTAAACCAGATGGTGAATTTGTCTTTCCAGTTTTCGGCATGGTAGGCATCTTTAATCAAAAGCCACATATGCTGAAAATTTATTTTGATTGGATTCCAGGTATGCGCTGGTCGCGTGATTCCAAAAACAGGTGCAACATCATCTAATTCTTCCTGAAAAGTACCAAACCACTTATCCCAAAATATAAAAATCTGCCCGTGGTTTTTATCCATATATTCCCGGTTGATGGCATGATGAACCCTGTGATGCGAAGGCGTAACCATAAATTTCTCCAGAAAACCAAGTTTGCCAATATATCTGGTATGATACCAAAATTGTAAAAACAAATGTATCGGCAATAAAATAGCAATCACTTTTGATGGAACTCCAAAAAAAGCTGCCGGTAATAAAAGGAAAGTAAAAAGATTGACAAAACTAGAAATCGGTTGGCGCAAAGCACAAGCCAAATTGAACTCTTCGCTGCTGTGGTGAATGGCATGTTTGTTCCAGAAGAAATTGATTTGGTGTGCCCATCGATGGCTCCAATACCCATAAAAATCAATAACAAAAAAGGCAATTATATATGTTGGAATTGTAGCCTCAACATGTAAAACCGCCAAATGTGACACCATCCATTCGTAAGAAAGAATAGCGATACTCAAACCCAACGCATCTTTCACGGCATTCGTCATTCCGGAACTGATACTCGAAATGCTGTCCATCATTGGTGCATGGTTAATGCCTTTAAAGTAACCATATATTTTTTCGATGACAATCAGCAAAAGAAAAAAGGGCATAGCAATCAATAGGATTTTCCCGTATTGTTCCATGATGATGAATTTACGTTTAAAGATAATAAATTCCGCTATTATCTTTTCAGTGTAAAGTGCGATTTAAATTCTTTCCATCTGGTCTTGCTTTGGTCTAAGTATTCCACTTTAAACCAATAATCATCAGCAGGAAGTAAATGTCCGTTATAAGTTCCGTCCCAACCAGGGCCATCAGTGCTCAACTGTTTCAATAGTTTGGCATATCGATCAAAAATATAAAGCCGGGCAAAAGGTTGATCTTCCAACCCAATAACATTCCAAGTATCGTGAATACCATCTCCATTTGGCGAAAAATAATGAGGATAATCGATTGCTTGAACTCCATCAATAACTATTTCACCACAACTGGTATTTCCTTTTACATCACGAACAGTAATAGTATGTTCACCCAATGAAGTATGTTCAAAAACATTACTGCTTTGGAAAGGACCATCATCCAGGCTATATTCATAAACACCAAATCCAACTACATTAACTGTTATAATTTGATTGTCACTGAAATCATTGCTAATGGTATATGGAGGTTCAGAAAATTGTGCCGGACCAGATTGGATTACGGTAAATGTATTCGAAACATTTGAAACACAAGCCAACGAACTTGTACTTGTAGCTACGACTGTATAATCTCCCGCAGCAACAGTATTAACGATATATGTTGAACCGGTTGCACCAGGAATTACAGTTCCGCCTAATGACCAGGCAAAAGTGTAACCCGTACTGGAGATTCCGCTATCCAAAGTCAAGCCGCTTAATAATTGATTTGTATCATATTGGACACAAATGTTATCTCTTGGAGAAGAAATGATTGGTTCAGGCAATGGTTCGACGGTAATATTAAATGGTACTAACTGATAACAACCCGTAATTACATTTTCAACTCTAACCCAAATGGTATGAGTATAGGCTTGATAATTGGCTAAATTAGTAATAGCATTTGTTCCATTAACAGCATCAGTTTGAGTGTTATAAAAAGTAGTGGTAACTCCGGTTTGAGCGCCAATAATTCCATTACTATACGTACTCAAATCTAATGTAAAGTAACCATCATTAGTTCCGTCGGTATCACAAGTTTCAAAAGCTGCCGGTGCTGTTGCCATTGGTTTTGGATTAACAACAAGTGTAAATTGACCCGTATTGAAACAACCTGTAGCATTATTCACGACCCTGACAAAAATAATTTGCGGATTAATGGTATTGATGAAATTTGTCGGATTTGGAATAGCATTTGCTGCTGCCTGAGCATTGGCAGCGGTTGTATAATAAGTAATTGTAAAATCTGTTGGTAATTGGGTGCTTCCTAACAAACTAACATTCGTTGAAGTCAAGTCAAATGACGCTTGTCCATCGGCATCATCATCACAATTTTGAATCGTCAACGGTTGAATAATGGTTGGCAATGGATTTACAGTTAGCGGTTGTTCCACCAATACAAAACAGTGGTTGCCTAGATAATCTATTCTATTATTTTCAACTCTAATCCATACATTGTTTCCAACTAAAGCGGCAGATGGATTTAGAATTTCATTGGTTCCAGCCAATGCATTTGCTTGTGTTGGATAATAATGCAACACTAATGTTGGGTCGCCATTTATTATAATGGAAGCGTTCAATGTCAAATTAAAAATTTCCAGCATGTCACCTGTATTGTTTACATCACATTGTGCAGGCAACGGTCTGATTCCGTTGGTTCTTGGCGTTGGAATTGGCAGTACTCTGATATCTAATGAAATGTAACTTCTGCAGCCTTGGGCACTGGTAACCATAACACCTAATGTCTGAACAGCAGGCAATGCATTAGTATATGTTGTTGGATTTTGAATTGCAACACTCAGTGAAGTTATAGGATAACTTGGATAATAGGTCACAGTCAGGTTAGACTGGCCTTGAGTTATTTCATTGTTTTTAACCGTTAAATCAAATTCTGTATATTGATTATTTGGTACGGCATCATCATCACAAATGCTTAATGGCGTTGGTGTTGTTAATACTAATGGAGGGTTAATTAATAATTCGAAAGAACCTATTGAAAAACAATGCGAAGAATTATTTTCAACTCTTACCCAAATCATATCGTGATTCGCTCCTACATAATGAGTAGATTGAATAATAGGTGCAATCCCAGCAATAGCATCTGTTTGAGAAATATAATAAGTGACGGTATAATTTGATGGTGCAGAAGTCTGTATGGCCAACACAGCAGAATCATTCTGAGTTAAATCAAATACCATTGATAGATTTTGCGGATTATTATCTTCATCACATTGAATTAAATTTGGTACTGTAAATGGTGTTATAGGTTGAGGATCCACATTTAATTCGATAGGGATAATACTTCTACAGCCATTCACATTGTCAATAGCGGAAGCATAAATAAATTGAACAAATGGAGTTATATTATTGTAAGGACTGGCCAAAGGATTGTTGCCTAATTGGGCATCTTCGATGGTTTCGTGAAAGGTAATGGTATAATTAGCACCTTGCAATATATCGGAGGTCAATGTATTCAAATCAAAAGTTCCAAATCCATCCTGATTACCATCGCAAATAGTATAGGGTTCGTTTTGAGGAATTGGACTTGGTAGAGGTTCAACGCGTATATCTATAGTAGATAAAACAAAACAACCTGTATTTGCATTTTCCACTCTAATCCATAATGTTTGTACGTTAGGGGCAATATTAGTATATAAAAGAGGTAACGGGTTTATATCTGCTAAAGCATCAGCCTGATTGAAATGGAAGCTGACATTCATTCCGGTTTGCCCAATTAATATCTCTGTGATTTTAGAACCCAAATCGAATTCTTCATAAAATAATGGAGCATAATTATCACATAAAGTATAAGGAGGATAGTTTGGTTGAGTTGCCAGTGGCAGAGGATCAACAAACAATTGTAATGTTACAATATCATAACAACCTGTGGCACTATTGGTAATCCTAATCCAAATGGTTTGGGTGTTTATAGTTTGATTAATAAAGCTGGTAAGGTTGCTTATTGGATTTGTTTCCGATTGAGCATTTGCCAGACTAGTATAATAGCCAATCGAATGTGTTGATTGATTTATGGAACCAAATACCTGGGGAGCAACAGTTGTCAAATCAAAACTTGCAAGACCATCATTATTAGTATCACAAACATGATAGTCGTCTGGCTCGTTTGCTTCGGGAGTTGGATTTACAATTAATTCTAAAGTTATTATCTTATAACAACTAGTCGATTCTGTAGATTCTGCGCGTATGTATATAGTTTGATGGTCTATATGAATATTGAAATAATTAGCTGGATTTGGAATGTAAGTGCCGTTAATTTCTGCATCAGTTAGGGTTTCGTGAAAACTTACTGGATATGGAGTTCCTCCAGTAATTGTTGGAATCACTTGTGTCAAATCAAAAACACCAAATCCATCATTATTAGGATCACAGTAGTGTAAAGGGGGTACTGAGTTTATTAGTGGTAGTGAATAAACAGTTATAATTAACGTATTTGTTGTAGCGCATTGCCCTGTTGTAGGTGTAAAAGTATAAGTTGTAGTCGATGTATTATTCAAAGTTGGCATCCAAGTTCCTGTAACACCGTTGTTTGAGATGGCTGGTAAAGGACTAAGAGTCTCACCTGAGCAAATCGGAGGCACATCTGTAAATGTTGGACTTGCCGAAGGATTAATAGTTACCGTTGTAGTCGCTACCACAGGAGCACAACCACCACTGGCCGCAATGGTATAGGTAACGGTATAGGTGTTGGCAGTAGAGCTACTAGGTATAATAGCACCCGTTGCAGGATTAATAGTAAGACCTGCAGTAGAAGAATACACTCCACCTGTATAGGCTCCTGTTCCGGTTAAAGTCACAGACTGAGCCGTGGTCACAGAAGAACAGAACGGCGTTGCATAACTGATGCTGGCTGTAGGCAAAGCAGTAATGGTTGCCGTAGTAGTCGCTACCACAGGGGCACAACCACCACTTGCGGCAATGGTATAAGTAACAGTATAGGTATTTGGTATAGAGGTATTAGGCGTGATTGCACCGGTAGTAGTATTGATAGTCAGACCAGCAGTTGAGGAATACACTCCACCGGTATAGGCTCCCGTTCC
>NZ_JANXTI010000054.1 GCF_025352425.1 Flavobacterium sp. | reverse complement strand
AACAGTTTGTTCCGGAGGTTCGGGTACTGTAAAACTTGTAGGTAATGTTGGTACTTTACAATGGGAGTATTCATTTGATGGTGTTACTTATGTAAATGCTCCAAAAGCAGCATCAGTTCCACTTGATAATCCATTTAGTACAACTTCAACCAGTACTACAGGAGCAAGTTATGTGGTTACCAATATTACTCAGAATGTATATTTCAGAGCACGAGTAATGAGTGGCGCATGTTCAGCCCTTTATGCAGCTCCGGTTCAATTTACTATTGGAACATCAGCTTCTGTTGGTACAGCCTCGGCTTCACCTGCCTCTCCACTATGTACAGGAACAGGTACTACATTAAGTTTGACAGGTACTAACGTAGGAGTTATTACATGGCAAAAGAAAACCCCTATAGCTACTACATGGACAAACATAGCCAATTCAAATGTTCCAAGTATTTCTACAGGTAACTTGACAGTAACAACAATGTATAGAGCTTCAGTAACTATTGGATCATGTTCAACAGTTACAAGCAATGAGGTAATAGTTTCAATAGTTGCTGCTCCATTAGCTAAAGCAGTTACAAGTAATGTAACTACTCCATCAGGAGCGAGTTCAACTTTGGCACTATGCAGAAGTTTTAGTGTTACTAAAACATTGACTATAGGAGCTGGTTATAATGGTGCTATTCAATGGCAAAGATCTATTGTTTCTACAACCTCAGGTTTTGTTTCTATTGCAGGAGCAACTTCACAAAGCTATACAATAAATGAAGCATCAGTAGGAGCAAACTTCTACAGAGCAGTATTTACCAATAGTTGTGGAGCGATAGCAAATGGTGTAGCAGTAACGGTATGGTATAAAGATTGTTCAGCTAAAGCTGCAACTTCAGATGCAGGATTTACCTCCTCATTTAATGTAGTTGCGTATCCGAATCCATACAGTGAAACCTTCAATTTGAGTTTAACAACTGCAAGTGAAGAGAAAGTAGGTATTGTGGTTTATGATATGACCGGAAGACTTATTGAAAGAAGAGAAGTGAGAGCTACCGATATTGTTGAACAACAAATCGGAGATCATTATCCTAGCGGAGTTTACAACGTTGTTGTAACACAAGGCGAAGAAGTTAAAACACTTCGCGTTATCAAACGATAAGTATCAAATTAATAAAAGTAAAAAGACCTTCGAGAAATCGAGGGTCTTTTTTTATAAAATCATATAGCTTTAATACAATTAATTTGATTACCATTTATAATAGGTTGGTAATTTTCAAATTAGTAATTTTGGTATTTTAAAAATCAAGATGATTGCAGAAAGAGAGAAATTGATGTGCTTTATGCTCCAGGCAAGAATTGGGTCAACCCGGTTGCCAGGAAAAATGATTCTCCCTTTTTTTAAAGAGAAGAATATCCTTCAATTAATTATTGAAAAATTAAAAAAGTGTTTTCCGAATATTCCTATAGTGCTGGCTACTTCTATTGAATCTTCAAACGACGCCTTGGAAACTTTAGGAACGGATTTGGGATGCCTTGTGTATAGAGGGAGTGAAAACGACGTGTTGTCTCGTTTCATTGAGGCCGGAAATAAATTTAATTTCAGTCATATAATTCGGGTTTGTGCAGACAATCCTTTCCTGGATGTAAAAGAAATGCAACATTTAATTAAATTTGCCAAAGGTAACAGCCAATATGACTATGTGGCTTTTAAAGTGAATAATGAACCAAGCATCATAACGCATTTTGGTTTTTGGGCAGAATTAGTTACTTTAGAAGCGTTACAACGTATTGATTCGATGACAAAAGAAACACTTTATCACGAGCACTTGACCAATTTCATATATAAAAACGTCGAGTTGTTTGAAATTAAATATTTACCAGTGAGCCCTGTTTTGGAAGGAAGAAATGATGTGAGAATGACATTAGATACTTTTGCCGATTTTGAATTGCTTTCTGAGATTTATGGTCAATTGTATTTAAAGTATGGAAACCAATTTTGTATTGATGAGATAATTATCTTTTTAGACAGTAATCCTGATTATAAAAGAGAAATGACAGTGCAAATAAACAATAATTCAAAATAAGCCCTATTTTTATATCTTGTATAAATTATGATTGAAGAAACAAAAAACGGAACATATATTATTGGGGAGATAGGACAAAACCACAATGGCTCCGTAGATATTGCCAAACTAATCGTTGAACTGGTTTCAAGACCTATTTTTGAGGATGATTTTGGCATGGAGTTGAAACCAATGAACGCTGTTAAACTAACCAAAAGAGATTTGAAAGAAGAATTGACGGATACCCATATGAATCGTCCTTATGATTCGCCTCATTCTTTTGGAAAGACTTATGGCGAACACCGTGAATTTTTGGAACTCAATGATGAGGAGCACTTTGAAGTGTACAAATATGCCAAAAGCCGAGGGCTTGATTTTGTGGAAACACTATGTTCAGTCGGTTGTCTTTCTTTGCTAAAATTGTTTGAGCCTGATTGTTTGAAAGTAGCAAGCCGCGATTTGACGAACCTGCCATTATTGGCAGCAATGGCAGAAACCAAAATACCAATCGTACTGTCTACAGGAATGGCTGGAAAAAAGGAATTGGATGATGCTTTAAATACGATTTCTAAATACCATAATAATATTTCAATTCTGCATTGTGTTTCACAATACCCAACACATCCGGATAATTTAAATTTAAAGACCATCACTTATCTTCAAAAGAATTATGGCCAGTATGTTATTGGTTTTTCCGATCACACTATTGGGATTTCCGCTCCAGTGGTTGCAGTAGGTATGGGAGCCCAGATTATCGAAAAACACATTACTATCGACAGAAATATGAAAGGCACGGACCAAGCAGGATCGTTAGGGCCTGAAGGTGTTTTCAGAATGGTCCGAGATATTAGGATTGCCGAGAAATGGGCTGGAGTTGAAGATATTTACATCGAAAAAGAGGTGCTTTCTGCCAAAGTAAAATTGGAGCGTTCGATAGCGGTTAAACGACAATTAAATGCAGGCGATATAATACTCGAAGAAGATTTGCAGTTACTGAGCCCCGGTGATGGTTTCAAATGGAGTCAGAAAGATGAAATTATAGGGAAAAAGATTCAGGTTACTATTCCTAAAAATGAATTAATTTATCCAAATATGATTAAATTTTAATAAAAATATTAGTATAACGATTTACTAATTAAACCAAATAATATGAGCATCGAAATAAAAACCATAGCCTCAACATCTGAACTTGATAAAAGAGGTAAGTTTCTGGAGTTGTATGAAAATTCTCCAATTCCTGAAAATGAAAAATTGACAAATTCTGGGTTGTTTGTGAAAAGACAAGATTTAACTAAACAGTTGTTTTTCAATGACATGTATAGCAAGTTTTTAGATGTTCATGGTGTCATTATGGAGTTTGGAGTTCGTTGGGGACAAAATTTGGTAACACTAAACAATCTTCGAGGGATTCATGAACCTTATAATCATAGTAGAAAAATTATTGGGTTTGACACCTTTTCAGGTTTTGCCGAAGTAGACGAAAAAGATGGGAACCATGAAATAATTAAGAAAGGAGCCTTTTCAGTAACAGACAATTATGAAGAATATCTTAAAGAGGTTTTAGAATATCATCATAGCGAATGCCCTTTGAATCATATTAATAAAAACTTTTTGATAAAAGGAGATGCAACTATAACGCTCGAAAATTATTTAAAGGAACATCCAGAAACGATAATTGCATTTGCCTATTTTGATTTTGATGTCTATGAACCAACAAAGAAATGTTTAGAATTGATAAAGCCATATTTAACCAAAGGTTCTATCATTGGTTTTGATGAATTAAATGACCCGCAATTTCCAGGGGAAACAGTAGCACTAAGAGAATCACTATCCTTACAAAACATTAGAATACAACGCAGTAAATACAGTGGAATTCAGTCTTATTTTATTGTAGAGTAATGAATTAAATAAGAAAAATTGAACATTCGCAAATATTTAACTATAGACTTTAAATTAAAAAATAATGATTAAATCAAAACTAAAAAAAATTATAAAATCTTTTTTAAAGAAAAAAAGAATAAAAATTACAAGAGAAAAAGATCCATTTAATTTGCAAGTTTACAGAAAAACTGTTAGTGAAGAGGTTCTTAAATCGTCTCCTTTTTATAATGTAGGCGCAGGTTCTTTTTATCATCCATATTGGAAAAATATCGATTTTGCTAGTGATTGGTATGGTGGAGTTCAAAAAAATTTTATTCATCATGATTTGATGTCTGGAAATCCGCTACCCTTAGCTGACAAATCTGCAAAATTGATTTATACTTCCCACACTATTGAACACATAAAGGAAAATGCTGTAAAATTATTTTTTTCCGAAGCCTATAGAGTTTTAGAAGCCGGAGGTGTTTTTAGAATTCAAACGGGTCCAGATGCGATAACGAACTTTAGAGCATTGCAGGCAAATGATGAAGATTGGTTTTATTGGGATAATAATTATGTTAAAAAAGGAAGTTATGAGCATAATTTCTTTAATCCAGCAACAAGTGTTTCTTTGGCTGAAAGATGGCTTCATCACGTGGCAGGACCATTGGCTAAAAATGATATTTCGCCTAGTAAAATAAAATTTAATGAAGAAGAAATAAATGCAATAATTAAAGAAAAGGGTTTTCCAGATTGTTTAGATTATTTTTGTTCGTTAGTTGAATTTGATCCAAATAGACCAGGGAATCATATTTGTTGGTGGTCTCATGACAAAATTATTACTTTTCTTCAAGAGGCTGGTTTTAAAAATGTTTATCGTTCAGGTTGCAATCAATCTGTTTCTCCTTTAATGAGAAATTCAGTTCTATTTGATCACACCCACCCACAAATATCCATTTATGTTGAGGCAATAAAATAATTTTTAAAGATGAAAGCTTTACCTAAACTCATTATCACAGACATAGACGGTGTATGGACTGATGGAAGTATGTATTATGATCAAACAGGAAATGAATTGAAAAGATTTCATACTTATGACAGTGCGGGGGTTTTATTTGCGAAAATAGTAAATATTCCAATTGCCATTTTAACAGGTGAAACTACTGAAATTGTTAATAGAAGAGCTACTAAACTGAAAGTAGATTATTTTTTTCAAGGAGTTAAAAATAAAGTTGAAATTGCTCAAAAATTAATTGACCAATTACATATAAATTTTGATGAATGTGCTTTTATTGGTGATGACATTAATGACATTTCACTTTTACAAAAAGTTGGCTTTAGCGGTTCTACTGCAAATGCTCCTGAATATATAAAAGATAAAGTGAATTTTGTTACCACAAAAAAAGGGGGAGAAGGCGCGTTTCGGGAATTTGTAGAATATATTTTGAACGCCAATGGAGTTTTTGAACAAGTTTTAGAAAAAGCGATATTTAATAATGAAAAATCAAATTGAAAATTATTTTGACAGACTTTTTCCAATAAATAGAAGTCTCACTGGGAATGGAGTACGACAAACATTTGATATTCTCAAAGAAATAATTGATTTTGTAATAACCGAAGTTCCATCAGGAACTAATGCTTTTGATTGGATTGTTCCTAGAGAATGGAATGTCAATCAAGCTTATATTATTACTCCAAATGGAGAGAAAATCGCCGATTTTTCTGTTAATAATTTGCACTTAATAGGTTATTCAATTCCTTTTGAAGGAACACTATCTTTTGAAGAATTGAGTTCTCATATTATGACTCGACATGATTTTCCTGAAGTAATTCCTTATGTAACTTCTTATTATGTAGAACGATGGGGTTTTTGTATGAGTTATAATGATTTTTTAGCTCTTCCAAAAGAAGGTTTGTATAAAGTTGTTGTTGATACTACTTTAAAAGATGGTTCAATGACCGTAGGAGAGGCCGTAATCAAAGGTTCATCAGATAAAGAAATTCTTTTTACTTCTTATTGTTGTCATCCCAGTATGGCTAATAATGAAGTGTCTGGAATGTTAGCTCTATCATTTCTTTATCAATTAATTAAAAAAAAGAAAAACCTAGAATATACCTACCGATTTTATTTAGCTCCTGAAACTATTGGTGCCATTTATTATCTTTCACAAAATGGATTTCATTTCAAAGAAAACCTTATTGGTGGTGCTGTGCTGACGTGTTGTGGAGATGAAGGTTCAATTACTTTAAAAAAATCCAGAAGTGATTCTTATTTTAATGAAGTATTTAATAATATTTTACAGTTTAAGGAAGAAGAATTTAAAGAAAGAGATTTTTCCCCCATGGGAAGTGATGAAAGACAATATTGTTCTCCGGGTTTTGACTTACCAGTAGTATGTCTGTCAAGAACTATGTATGGAGAATATAAAGAATATCACACCTCTAAAGATGATAAATCATTGATAGATTTCCAATCTTTAGAAGACTATATTTTGCTTTTAAATGAAGTAGTAGACAGTATTGAACTTGACGGAAAGTATATCAATCAAAATCCTTATGGAGAACCGCAATTAGGAAAAAGAGGTTTGTATCCAACCTTAATGGCGATTGAAGACAGAGGAGAAAGTTTAGCCAAGTTATTATATTTGCTAAATTATAGTGATGGAAAACATTCATTATTAGATATTAGCAACATAATGAGGAAGCCAATTATGTCTTTTGAAAAGGAAATAAATAACCTTTTAGAGAGCAAATTATTAGTAAAATAATAAAATGTTTAGAAACGCTAAGACACTTTTTTATTTGAATCAATACTTTGTCATTAGACTTGGTGAAAAAGTGTACAAATACAATTCTCAAATAGAAACCTTATATGTTTTTAGAGCATTTTCAACTTTAGTATATAATTGTTTCAAGCTGATTTCATTTAAAAAAAATGATGCAATAAAAAAGAAGTATAAACAAATTGTTTACATCGAAACCATCAATCAGAAAAATGCCATTATTGATGTTTTTAATGCGATGAACGATAAAAAGGAAACGTTATTCATACTCAATAATCAGCTCAAAATTGATGGATTTGACTCTATTTATTTCAACACAAGGAAGCAGTTTTTACTATCATTATTATACTTTATAAAAGCTTTTTCTATTTCCAAAAAGTATATTAGTAGTCATAAGAAAAATATAAACGGAACACATGTTTTGGTAAATTTATCTTTATTATTAGCTTCAAATAAAATATTGGAAGGTTATTTAAAAAAAACAGGATGCAGTAAAATTATTTTAACAAATGATCACAATCTCATTCCAATTTCATTGTTGTTAGTGTCTAAAAGATTAAAAGTTACATCATATTATATTCAACATGCTTCTGTATCTCCAGCTTTTCCAAAACTGCTTCCAGATGTTGCATTATTAGAGGGTCAACAAGCTGTTGATGTTTATACTGAAATAGGTAATTTATCAAGAAGAATATATTTAGTTGGAGTTTCTAGATTAGATGGTTTTTTGTGTTTTAATAAAAATAAAGCTAAAGAAGAATTAATTGTAGGCTTCTGTTTAAAGCCATTTTACTCGAAAGAGATAATTGACTTGATAATTCAAACTATTCTTTCGATAAAAAAAGTTAAGAAAATTATTTTAAGACCTCACCCAGGTGATGACCTCAATTTTTATAATCAATTCTTAACTTCTGATTCTATTGAAATTTCTAATTCTAAAATAGAGCGTCCGCATGATTATTTGAAAAAAGTGAGCATTATAATTTCTGGTGAATCTTCCATTATTTTGGAAGCTACTTTAATGAAAGTAAAGACCTATTATATAGATGATAAAGTGGCTTGTTTTGATCTGTATGGTTATATTAAAAATGGAATAACTACTTTTGTTGAAAACGTTGAGTTTTTGCCTCAACACATTGAACAACTTGAGGAAAATGAAATAGAACAGCAATACAATAATGCTAAATATTATTGCAGCACTGTGAATACGGAATATGAAAATCATTCCAAAGAATTAATATTAAGAAAATTACTAGTTAATGATTACTAAAATTATAAATAAATTAAAGCAGATTAGGAAATCCTATTACAAAAAACAAGTCTTAAAAACTGCGGAATATGTAAAAGGACAAATTTTCGTTAATGGGTTGACTTATGTTAATACTAGAACTAGACTTGGAAATAATGTTAATTTTAATGGATTAAGAATTCTTGGAAATGGTAAAGTTGAGATTGGAGATAATTTTCATTCAGGAATGGATTGTGTTTTTTTAACGCAAATTCATAATTATGAAGGAGAAAAGATTCCTTATGATACTTCAATAATTCTTAAAGAAATTATTATTGAAGATAATGTGTGGTTGGGTCATGGAGTGATAATTTTAGGAACGGTTACTATTGGTGAAGGTGCGATTATTCAAGCAGGCGCAGTAGTAGTCAAGGATATTCCCAAATATGCCATAGCAGGAGGAAACCCAGCGACTGTTTTTAAATATAGAGACGAAGCACATTATACTAAATTGAAAGAAGAGGGTAAATTTCATTAATAATGTTAAAAAAACTATTTTCACATACCTTTATCTATGGATTTGCTAACCAAATTCCAAAAATTGCAGGTTTATTTTCTTTACCTTTTATTACAAAGTATCTTACTGAACAAGATTATGGTATTTTTGGTGTAATCATATCCTATATTGGAGCAATAGAAGTATTTAGTTCTTTAGGATTAAGAATAATTTTGGTAAATACTTTTTATAAACACCCGAATTTGTATTTGAAAGTTTGGGGTGAAATTTATGGATTTTTAATGATATGGAATTTAGTTTTTCTTTTTTTTAAAATTTTATTTCTTTGGGTTTTAATTCCAAGTGAAGTTCAAAATATTCCTCTTGTTATTTTTTTAAATATTGGAGCAGGATTGTTTTTTGGACCAACATCAGCTATAGGATCTACTTTTTTTCAAATTAAACAAAAACCTTTTCCAATTGCTATAAGAACCATTATTTTTGGAACATCAACTGTTTTACTTAATGTATTGTTTATTGCTAAATTAAAAATGGGATATTTAGGTTGGTTTTATTCTATTTTTATTGTTTCTGTTTTAGATAATGCTTCTTATTTTTATCCATTAGTTTTTAAATATAAATTAAAACCAATTTTTAAAATTTCTTTTAGAAGAATAAAATCTTATTTAAGAGTTACGCTTCCAACTATTCCACATAGTTATTCTACATTTTTATTAAATACTTCAGATAAAATTGTAATGCAACGATTATCGGTTCCAATAAATGATATCGGTAAATATAATGCTGCTTATACTGTGGGTAATTTTTTTAGTTCAATAGGCATGGTTAGTGGTTTTGCGATTGCACCTTTGATGAATGAATGTTATAGAAATAAAGACGAAAAGGGAGCTAGAAGATTGGTGTTTGTTCTACAAATAGTATTTTTTATCGCTTCTTTCATAATAAGTATTTGGTTGAAAGAAATATTTCAGTTACTTATTAAAAACCAAGCCTTAGCTGCGACTTATCCAATAGGAATAATTATAGTGATGGCTTATAATTATCGAGCGATGTATTTTGGAGCAATAAATAAATTAGTGTTTTTAGAAAAGACTAATATTCTTTGGAAAATTACTTTTTTTGCAGGAATAACCAATGTAGCAATGAATTTTGCTTTAATTCCTTTTTTTGGTTATAAAATAGGAGCTGTAACTACTTTTATAAGTTTGATGTTTATGGGATATTCAGGTTATTATTTAAAAGATTTTAAAAATAATAATTCTCTAAATTATTATCCAATCTATTGGATGTTGGCAACATGTGTCTTGACAGTAGTTGGATATTTATTAAGAGATATAGGCGTTATATCTAAAATTGCAGCCACTGCATTTTTTTTAATAGTACTTGTCTTTTTAAGCTTTAAATATTTCATAAAGAATATGAAATTTAACATTTAAACTATGCTTTTCACGATAAGAATTTATATTTCAAAAATTCTAAAGACACTCAAGCCAATTAGAGGTGTTAAGAATCATTATGAAAATGATGGAAAAGGGTATAAATTTAAATTGGACGTTATCGGTAACAATAATAAAATTACTATTGGATCATCAATTGTTATGAATTCGACAATCTATATTAGAGGAAATAATAACACTCTTACAATAGAAAATCAATGCCATATTAATAATACTAATTTTAGAATTGAGGATGATAATGGAGTATTGAGTATTGGAAATAAAACATCCATTGAAGGAGCTAATTTTATTATTGCGGAAAACAACAAAAATATAATTATAGGAGAAGATTGTATGTTTTCATCAGGGATTCAGATTGAAGCATCTGATTCTCATACCATTTTTGATATAGATAGCAATGAAAGAATTAATTTTGGAGAAGATATTATAATTGGAAATCATGTTTGGTTAGGAAGATTTGTTACAATACTAAAAGGGGTAACAATAAATGATAATTGTATTATTGGCACCAAATCTTTAGTCACCAAAAGCACAGATACTAATGGATTATATGTAGGAATTCCTGCAAAAAAAATAAAAGACAATGTGAATTGGAATAGAACAAGAAATTGATTCAAAAATGAAAGTTATTAGACTCACTACATCACTAGATTTTGGAGGTCAGGAACAACAATATATTTCATTTGTTGAAGGAAAAAGTGATTTTAAAAACAACTATATTTTTGCAGCAATAGGCCATGGTGGTTATGCAGAAAAATTAATTTTTAGTAAGGGATTTGAGGTAAAGATATTTAATGAAAATCCCAGTATTACAAATTTAAAAAACATTTGGAAGCTTTATAAATGGTTTAAAATAGAAAACCCAGATATCGTTCATACAGCCGCCGCCGAAGCTAATTTTCACGGGATTATCGCAGCAAAAATGGCCGGAGTAAAAAATATAATTGCCGAGGAGATTGGTTTTCCAAATCATTCCAATAAAGCTAGATTTATTTTTAGTAATCTTTATAAACTCACCAAAAAAGTTATTTGTGTATCTAAAGCGGTGCAAGATTATTTGATTGCTATTGATGAAATAGACTCTAAAAAAGGTTATGTAATTTACAATCCTGTGAGTGAAAAAGATTATATTAAAAGAGAATTACCAAATGAATTTACAATTGTAAGTGTTGGTCGTTTTGAAAAAGTAAAAAATCAAAAACTACTTATCAACGCTTTTTCAAAATTAAATAATAAATCTTCTAAACTAATTCTTGTTGGAGATGGTAGAGAACGAAGTAATATCGAACAATTAATTTCAGAATTAAATCTGAATAAAAGAGTTACGATTACAGGTTTTGTTCCCAATCCAGAGCATTATATTGCGAAATCTAGTTTGTTTGTTCTGCCTTCATTTTCTGAAGGATTTGGTATTGCTGTTGTGGAGGCAATGCAGCAAGGACTACCTTGTTTATGCACAAACGTAGGCGGAATACCAGAGTTTGTTGTTGAAAATGAAACAGGATGGTTATTTAACCCCAATGATGAAGATGAGCTGGTTGAAAAATTGAATTATATAATAACGCTGCCAACAGAATCAATAAATTCTATTGGAGAAATGGGAAAAAACTCTATTTCGAGTAAATTCACTACTAGTAAATATGTCGAAAATTTGGAAAATCTTTATCAAAACCTATAATGATCAGAGTGTTAAATATACAGGAGACAATTGGTTCGGGTGGAGTAGAAAGAAGAAGATTATCTTTAGCTAAACTCTTGGATAAGCAAAAATTTGAGTTAAAAATTATTTGCACCAAAACGGAGGGACCAACAGCTGATGAAATAAGGGCAAATGGAGTTGAGGTTATCCCAATTGGTTTGTTAAATTTTCCTTTTCAATTAAGTCAGCACAAAAAAGTGATGAAAATAATTGACGACTATAAACCACACATTATTCATGGAGCTGTTTTTGAAGGAGTTACTATGGCCGCCATTAATGGATTCATTAAAAATGTTCCAATTATACTAATAGAAGAAACATCCGATCCTCAAAATAGAAGATGGAAGGGACATTTATTGATGAAGATTTTTGCGACCATATCAGATAAAGTAATTGGCGTATCCCCGTCAACAACTGAATATTTGTTAAGTAAATTAAAAATATCAAAAGATAAAGTTGTTTTAATTAACAATGGAGTTGCTTTGCCAAGAGAGGTTGATAGTGACATAATAATTAAGTTAAAAGCAGAATTTGGAATTAAAGATGAAGAAATAGTTATTGGAACAGTTGGTAGATTATTATCAGATAAAAATAAGCGTTTCTCAGATTTAATAAAAGCCTTTAACATTCTCATAAATAAAGGAGTAAATGCAAAATTGGTAATTGTTGGTGATGGTAAGGAGAAAGAAAACTATCAAAAACTTGTTTTGGAACTAGGAATTAAAGATAAAGTTATCTTTGCGGGTTATCAGCATCAACTTGACAAATATTATGAAATGTTTGATATCTTTTCACTTGCTTCATCTCATGAGTCTTTCGGTTTAGTTCTTGTTGAAGCAATGTTTCATAAATTACCCGTAGTTGCGACTAGAGTAGGGGGAATGAGATATATAGTTGATGATCAGCAGACCGGCTTTTTAGTTGAAAAGTACAATTTTGCAGAAATAGCTAATCGTTTGGAAATTTTATATAACGATCGTAATTTACGTCATGCTTTTGGGGAAAACGGATACCAAAAAGCGTTGCGAAATTATACGGAAGAACGATATGTTAAAAATGTCGAAGATTTGTATCTGTCATTAGTCAATCAAAAGAAAATCCGTTAGTTTCGACTTTAAATTATATATATTTGTATAAATGTGTTAGAAATGATAAAAAATAAATTGCGAACGCTTATTAAAAAGTTCTTCCTCCACAAAAATGAAGAATTGTCAAGTTTTTCGTTAAATGAATTATACCACCACGGAAGTTATTTGCCTTATACTACTTCGTCGCTAAAGTTTCGTTTTTTAGCCTGTTTGGTGAATGATGGTGTAGTCAGTAACAGAACGAAGGTCTTAAAATTTGAAAAGGAATTTCAACTACTGTCGTCGCATTGATTAAGATGAATCCGCTCTATTGTATTACCACAATCAATTTGTTTGATAATTTCAAGATATTTATTCATAACTCAGACCGCGTTGGTGAAATGGAGCTGACAAAAAGAATTTGCAACTCTTTACCTAAAGCCAAACCACCTTGCTCGGATTTTTTGACCTTTTCAAAAAGGGGTATTTTAATTATGCCATTTAGTTTGTAAACAGTTTTTTTTAGTTTTGAAATGAATAATAAAATTTACCTTCCTGGATTAAACGGTATTAGGGCAATAGCGGCACTTTCGGTAGTTTTTAGTCACATCAATAATAAATTGGATTACTACTCATTACCTAAAAGTGAATTGCTGGATTTAGCTAATTTTGGGGTAACTATGTTTTTTACACTTAGTGGCTTTCTGATTACCTATCTTCTACTAAAAGAAATTGAAAAAACAGGCACTATCGATGTAAAAAAATTTTACATGAGAAGAATTTTAAGGATTTGGCCGCTCTACTATTTTTATCTGATAATTGTCATTTTTCTAAACGGAATTCAAAATGTTGAATGGCCGATACTATTTTATATATTCATTCTCCCTAACTTCAAGACTTCTTTTAATGGCGTTATAGCAACAGTAGTTGGAAGTGAAAATTTGGTATATATGGTCGGGCATTATTGGTCTTTAGGAGTTGAAGAACAGTTTTACGCCTTTTGGCCGTGGCTTGTTAAAAAGCCTAAAATATTATTCAAATTTTTAGTATTCTTTCCTATATTTTATCATTGTTGTCCGATAAAAGTAAATAAAAAAGAAGCCATAAAAATGGCTTCTCAATTAAAATCGTAATTTAGAGTTGCAAAAATTCAAATAACGATGAGTAAAAGTAATTATTTTTCTAGTAAATCTGTTTTCGGACA
>NZ_JANXTI010000100.1 GCF_025352425.1 Flavobacterium sp. | reverse complement strand
CGTAGCTGGTTACCCATGCAAAACCTCTTAAGGTGGTTATTGCGTCGGGGCTCACCTCTTCCCATTCCGAACAGAGAAGTTAAGCCCGACTGCGCAGATGGTACTGCAGTTATGTGGGAGAGTATGTCGCTGCCTTTTTTTATGGAACCTCAATCTGAAAAGATTGGGGTTCTTTTTTTTATTGGAGCAGCGTGTCCCTTCGGTCGATCCGCTGCCTTTTTTGTTACCTATATACCATCCCGATGGGATTGGTGAACTGAAGTTCTCCTCTTACTATCAAATATAAAGCAATCATGTCAATTCAATAGGTGGTTATTAAATATAAAGTCGTTGACTTTATAAATTAATATCGGTTGTTTTATAAAATAAACTCGAGGATGTTATAAGAGGTTGGTGCTTATTCAATAATTAAAAGAGATGCTAAAATACCCTTTCGGATAGAAGCGTCAGATTTTCCGAAAGCTCTTTTTACCTCCAATGTGTAATTACCTGGAGGCATTGCTTCGGGTATGCTGAATACCAGCCTGCCTAAAGTTCGGATGGCAACATTTATTACTTTATATTCCTGCCGTGCTGCCGAAACAAAGAAGATGCCTTCGTTAGGGTTTTCAGGGTTGTATTTGAGATGGCTTCCCGTGATTTGCCCAATGCCGCCCGGACTTAGGGTAGTATTAAAGTTTTGTGATAGTATGTCCTTAAACGCGTTTAGTACCGGTACTGTTAAAGGCTGGGTTATTTTTTCGGTAGCTGTATTTTGCATCACCTTTTTGATAGCAGGGCCAACAGAAGCCGTAGCTTTAAGTTTATGATGTGAAGGATCAAATGTAGCGGTACTGGTGCTAAATTCCCCCGAAATTCCGGGTTTTATATTCACAATTGGCACATTAACATGGTTTCCCTGCTGTACCTGTTGGCCAACCACTTCAAAAAACAGATGCAATGATGCGAGTATATCGGCTTCCGAAAGTGTAGTGCCTCTTTGCACCATTTCGGCTATAATATCGGCAAGGGTATTTACCTTATGAGGAACGATAACTGCTTTATGGCTCTCCGGGTTTGTGGAAAGCGCATTTTTATGGAGGTAGTATTTAACAGGCATAAATAATAGGATTTACGTAAAAGTAACTAAATCTAAAATAATATAAATTTTATAATTGAAAAAGAGAAGGCGGAGCTTGGGAAATGGATGGTGCCGGTACTTTTTTGGCTACTAAGACTTCTATATTAGCCAAGAAGACATTACCGATGCTCATATTGACGGTTTTGCGAAGTTTGTATCGGGCAACAAATTAGTAACTATGAACGACGCTGATTTATTGTATTGGGGAGCTTCACAAACAGATATTAATACTTTATATGCTGCAACTAATGCAGCTAATGTTGTTTACACCAAAGTGTATTTGCCACTTACTCAAAACGATGTGTCAAAAACTAATGGACAAAATTTAGGATATAAAGGAAGTTATATCAATTATTATGTGGCCAACAATAGGGTGTTAGTTCCTAACTATAATGACCCGAATGATGCTGTTGCCAATGCTATCATTGCCGGGTTATATCCGGGCAGAACCGTTGTAGGAATTGATGTTAGGAACTTATATGGTAATGGGGGCATGGTGCATTGTGTTACACAGCAACAGCCATTGGCGAGTGTCTTGGGAATCAATACTTTTGAGCTGAACAAACCAAAATCAATACTATACCCAAATCCGGCTAAGAGAAATATTGCTCTGCAAACCAAAGAAACCATTATTGCAGTAACCGTTTATAACGAAATAGGTCAAAAAATGAACATCATTATTCTTGAAAATAATAAGCTAGTTGTTGAACCATTATCAAGTGGTACCTATTTCATAAAAATTGTTTATACCAATAATCAAACGGAAACTTTAAAGTTTGTAAAAGAATAAAATAAACACATTTGCTTTACTCAGATATAGCAACTGCGAGATAAAGCTTCGATAGTTACCGGGATAAACCACAAGATTTAAAGCGAGGAGATTCCTCCTTCGTCGGAATGACAAAAGAGGTGTTCTATTTACCTGCTGTTTCTGTGTAGTCTTTACTTCGTTCTCCCTGAATGAACATTTTTAAAGTATTGAAATGAATTGTAAATTCTACAGCAGTCCAATTCATATCGTCATCGTCAGATTCTGATTTCGATGTATATTGATACCAAAGTGTATATGCTGCACTATCAAATCCTTTTATAGATAATGGGATTCCTGTCTCATCACATTCTATTCCCCAATTTACGGCTCTTTTTGGTTGGTCATGTAATTGGTAAAAACCGCTGCCACCTCCATTTAATTCCACTGTTGGTTCTGCACCTTGGAATAAATAGGTGCCGGTTATTGGATAATCGATAGTCGTTGTAATATAGTGAATGCCGTCTTTAGCTTCAATTTTAGTTTGGGCAAAGCTGTTCATTACAAATAAGAATAAAACACCAAAGAATAATTTTTTGTATTTCATAATTTTCAGGTTTTCTTTGAAATAAAAATAAAAACTATTATATGTCAGTCATCGTTGTAAGGCAATTAGTTATGAACAGATTAAATAGCCAATTGTTAAAATTTGACAAGCATGGATTCACGCTTTCGCGGGACACGAGAGCTTGCTCGACCTGAGCGAAGCTAATGACAATTAGAGCCTATTTCTCAAACCAAATTCTGGCATTGACAAACGCTTCAATCCAAGGGGAAACTTCGTCCTTTTTATCGGCTGGATAATATCCCCAATTCCAAGGGAAAGTGGAACGTTCAATATGTGGCATCATTACCAAGTGTCTTCCTGTTTTGTCGCACATCATTGCTGTATTGTAATCAGAACCATTTGGATTTGCTGGGTAACTGCTGTAACCATATTTTGCTACAATATTATATTGATTTTCTGTTTCATGCAAATTAAATTTTCCTTCACCGTGTGAAACCCATACGCCAAGAGTTGTTCCGGCCAATGTTTTCAACATTACTGAATTGTTTTCCTGAACTTTTACAGAAGTAAAAATACTTTCGTGTTTTTGGCTGTCATTGTGAAGCATTTTTCCATGTACTTTATGCTCCGGATGAATCACTTCCAATTCCATGAACAGTTGACATCCGTTACAAATTCCAACAGAAAGTGTGTCCTCTCTTTTGAAGAAGTTTTTTAACGCATTATTGGCTTTTTCATTGTATTTGAATGAGCCGGCCCAACCTTTAGCAGAACCCAAAACATCGGAATTTGAGAATCCACCCACAGCGCCAATAAATTGAACATCTTCCAGATTTTCCCTTCCCGAAATCAAGTCAGTCATGTGAATATCTTTGACATCAAAACCTGCTATGTATAAGGCATTTGCCATTTCACGTTCCGAATTACTTCCTTTTTCACGAATGATGGCTGCTTTTGGCCTCGCGACTGCACTCGAAGTTACAGGTTTTTTTCCTGTAAAATGAGCAGGAAATAGATAGGTTAACGGTTGAATTTTGTAATTCTCAAAACGTTCTTTGGCTTTGTTGTTTTTACTTTGTCTTTGGTCTAATAAATAAGAGGTTTCAAACCACTTCTCTCTATTATTTTGAATTTTGAATTCTAAATTATCTTCGATCAGTTCGCCTTCGACTTGTGTTTGAATGAAAAGAGATTCAGAAAAAATTACTTTACCAATCTTGAAGAATTCGATTTCTGCTAATGCTTTTTCAAATACTGCATCATCTTTCGCCTGAAGTAATAATCCAATATTTTCCGAGAATAAAATCTTTACCAAATCTTTTTCCGCAAAGGCATTGAAATCAATTTCGGCACCCAAATTTAAATCTGCAAAGCACATTTCCAATAATGTTGTAATCAGTCCGCCCGAACCAATATCATGTCCGGCAACAACCTGCCTGTCCTTGATTAAATCCTGAATGGTATTGAAAGCTTTGCTGAAGAAATCAGCATTTTTAATTGTTGGTGTGTCGTTCCCGATTTTATTTAAGACTTGCGCAAACGAGCTTCCTCCCAATTTGAAATCATCCTGGGAAAGATTGATATAATATATTGAGCCACCATTTTTCTGCAAAACAGGTTCCACTACTTTGGTAATATTGGAGCAATTCCCGGCAGCTGAAATGATAACTGTTCCCGGCGCAATCACTTCATCATTCGGATATTTCTGCTTCATGGAAAGCGAATCCTTCCCAGTCGGAATGTTGATTCCAAGTTCAATTGCAAAATCGGAACACGCTTTTACAGCTTCATATAGTCGTGCATCTTCACCTTCGTTTTTACACGCCCACATCCAGTTAGCAGAAAGTGAAACGCTTTTTAAACCATCTTTTAATGGAGCAAAAACAATATTTGACAATGCTTCACCAATTGAATTCCGCGAGCCTGCACCCGGATTTATTAAGGCTGAAACTGGAGAATGTCCAATACTAGTGGCGATTCCTTCTTTTCCATTAAAATCTAAAGCCATGACACCCACGTTGTTCAACGGTAATTGTAACGGTCCGGCGCATTGTTGTTTGGCTACTTTTCCACCTACGCAACGGTCGACTTTATTTGTTAACCAATCTTTACAAGCCACCGCTTCGAGCTGCAAAACCTGCTCGAGATATTCCTGAATCTTATCCTGGCTGTACTCTATTTCATTATATTTTATTTGAGAACTTGTGTCGGTCATTACCACTTTTGGAGAACTTCCAAACATGTCTTCCAAAGCGAAATCCATTGGTTTGTTCCCGGTTGTTTTGCTCTCAAAAGTAAAGCGATGATTGTCGGTTACTTCGCCCACTTCATACATTGGGGCACGTTCACGGTCTGCAATTTTTCGTAACGTTTCGATATCATCTTTACCAATTACCAATCCCATTCTTTCTTGTGATTCGTTTCCAATAATTTCCTTTGCAGAAAGAGTAGGGTCGCCAACAGGCAATTTATCCAAGTCAATCAAACCGCCGGTTTCCTCAACCAATTCAGAAAGACAATTCAAATGTCCACCCGCGCCGTGGTCGTGAATCGATATAATTGGATTTAAATCACTTTCCACCATTGCCCGAACTGCATTGGCCACACGCTTTTGCATTTCAGGATTGGAACGCTGAATCGCATTGAGTTCTATTCCGGAACCAAAAGCCCCTGTGTCTGCAGATGAAACCGCCGCACCACCCATTCCGATTCGGTAATTTTCTCCGCCAAGAACAACGATTTTATCACCTTTTTTTGGTTTACGTTTTTTGGCTTGTTCTTCTTTTCCGTAACCAATTCCACCAGCGAGCATGATGACTTTATCGAAACCAAGCTTTCTGCTTTTCCCATTTAGCTTGTCAAAGTGTTCGTGTTCGAAGGTTAAAACGGAACCCGTAATTAACGGTTGCCCGAATTTGTTACCAAAATCAGCAGCACCATTGGATGCTTTTATCAAAATATCCATTGGTGTTTGGTACAGCCATTTTCGTTCGGTCATTCCGTTTTCCCATGGACGATTTTCTGATAACCTTGAATAAGCTGTCATATAAACTGCTGTTCCGGCTAATGGCAATGAACCTTGTCCGCCAGCCAAACGGTCACGAATTTCTCCGCCTGAACCCGTTGCTGCGCCGTTAAATGGTTCAACTGTTGTTGGAAAGTTATGCGTTTCGGCTTTTATTGAAATCACTGAATTAAATTCTTTTTCCTGATAGAAATCCGCCTTGTCTCGGGTTTTTGGAGCAAATTGGGTTACTATTGGGCCTTTGATAAAAGCTACGTTGTCTTTATAAGCTGAAACAATATCGTTCGGGTTGAGTTCGGAAGTTTTCTTTATCATTTTGAATAAAGACATTTCTTTTTCAACGCCGTCGATAATAAACATTCCATTGAAAATCTTGTGGCGACAATGTTCTGAGTTTACCTGGGAGAAGCCAAATACTTCTGAATCGGTAAGTTTACGGTTTATTTTTTTTGATAGATTTTCTAAATACATTATTTCTTCCTCACTCAACGCCAAGCCTTCCTGTTTGTTGTAGGCAGCAATTTCCTCAATTTCCAGAATTGGTTCGGGTTGGATATTAATCGAGAAAATCTGCTGATTCAATTCGCTGTATTTTTGCGAAAGCATTGGATCAAAATCTGAGAAATCGGTATTTACTTTCTGAAACTCCTCGATTCTGATAATATTTTCGATTCCCATGTTTTGGGTGATTTCTACAGCATTGGTACTCCACGGCGTAATCATAGCGGCACGTGGACCAATAAAAAAATCCGTCAGGACGGATTTTTTTATTTTAGGTGCGTTTGCGAATAACCAATTAAGTTTTGAGATGGTTTCTGCCGAAAGTTCGTTTTGCGAATGAACGGCAAAAACGGTAGCACTTTCGTTTCCGAAGAAATGAATCATTGTGTTATTTTTAGTTGTTGTTGTAGTTGCAAATTTAGGGTAAAAAAATGAAACCTAAATTCTTTTTAATTAATTTGCAGGCGGAAAAGTAATATGTTGATAGGCACCTAAATCTATATTTGGTAGTACACGAGGCGTGTTGATAAGGTCAAAAGGAACTCCAACGTTATTTCCAAAACCATTCCCAGCGGAATTCTCGCCAATCATAAGTTTGTTTTTATTTATGTCAAGGAAATCAGGATCCTGATTTTTTATTATTTCATTGGTATCATTAATAAAAGCATAGTCAGGATTATTTGTAAATTGATTGTTGGTGTTGTTAAATCGAATTTGGCATTTGCTAAAAATTGGTGTTGTCCAATTGTTTGCAGGATCAATGGTGCTTTTATTAATTAGCAGTTCGACCTGGTTGGAGCCGAATATAATACAGTTGTAAAAATTAGCTTGTTGCAAATCGTAAGCATGTTGCGTATTTGTATCGTCCGTATAGTAATTATTAACCAATACAGCAACCTGTTTTGAGCTCGACCAATTGTTGTTGAATGTGCAGTGTTTGAATTCATAGCTTCCACCCAGAGTACACGCTAATGACGCTACGCCAGCCGTATTGATAACTACGTTTTTTCCTTCGATGGATGCGGCTCTTCCTAATAAACCAACATTGGAACAATCATAAATCTGTGTATTTTCAATAGTCATGGGTGTCCCTAAATTGTTTTCAACCAACAAACCTATGACGGCATTTTTGAGGGTTAAATTTTTGACAGTGTGGTTCAAGCTTCCCTGTCTGAGATAAACGGTTCCCCATTGTCCGGGCACATCCGAGAAATCAGGTTCTAAACGGTCGCCTTCAAAAATAACTTCGTTTTCCAAGGCGGCAGTCGTAGATGTTGAGCCAGTAATGTGTAACGTTCCGCCTTGCTGGACAACTAAACCGGAATTCGCATGAAAGTGGACTCTGGCACCGCCGGGAATTGTTAGTGTCTCGCCACTGGGAACACTGGCATAACCGTAGACGACGTAAGGTTTGTCTGTTTTGAAAAGATATTCATTGCCATTATCAGGATGATTGTGGCTTAGGTTACGCCCATTCGTTTCCAGGACAGTACCGTCTTCGTTAAATCCGATAGGAATCGATTCGGTAATCCCGTTTTGTTTGTTTGGAAAGATAAAATAAGCATCCTGAATTAGCGTTACCAATTCCACTTTCTGCAGATTTGCACCGCTGTCAAACTCTATCTGATCGGTATAAAGGAAATCCGAAGGGTTTGCATCCCCAATTCCCGCCGTGGTTTCTATGAAAATATACATGCTGTCTTTAGCCAGTAATTCCACATCATGGAAAATCCTGTTTTCATCACCTGTCATTCCGTCAACCGTAATTCGGTATTTTGTTCCGACCCCTTTAGCTAACCTAATTGTTGGGATTTTGATGTCCTTGCTACTTTTGTTATAAACTTTCAAAGTGTAAGTACTTGAACCAATATTGGCAAAAACGGTATCTAAATATATTGTGTCTTTTGAAAAAACCAAATCTCCTGTACTAGGTTCAAAAACAAAGTCCTGGCGACATGAACTGACGGTAATAGCTAAACCAACAAAAAATAGAATAATGAGTTTACGCATTTGCAGTATGAATTTTGGTAAATATAAGTATTAATTTGAAAATTTAAAAATCTAATACTATAACGTTAAAAAGTCAATTTTATTGTCAAAAGTATTCAAGTGAGTATTATTTGGGTTAAAGTTCTTGTAAATAAGTATTATTTTTACAAGAAAAAGCGATGTCATTCGATAAAGATAAAATCCTCGAACTTTGTAACAATTGGTGCAAAAACACTTTAATGGAAACCTTAGAAATAGAGTATATTGATGCAGGAGAAGATTTTTTAACTGCAAAAATGCCCGTTAACTCAAGGGTGCATCAACCCATGGGAATCCTTCACGGTGGTGCAACAGTAGCTTTGGCAGAAAGTGTTGGAAGTGCTGCTTCCATGCTGTTCATTAACCCTGAAAAACAAGAAGCCCGTGGTATTGAAATTTCGGCGAATCATTTAAAAAGTAAAAGAGAAGGAACGGTTTTCTGTACAGCAAAGATTGTTCATCGGGGTGGGAGCATTCATCTTTGGGAAATAAAAGTCACCGATGAGGAAGGAAAATTGATTTCGCTTTGTAAACTGACTAACATGATTTTACCCCGACGCAAATGACCGATTTATTCATAAAAGTCAAAACCCAACAAGGTCAAAACCTTCCTTTTGTATTATTCTGCAAACCGGATTCTGATAAAGTAGTTGGCGTGTTCCAAAAGAATGACCATCTTTATTTTTTGGAAAGTTATGAGGAAAAAGGTTTTGCTTTTGCGCCATTTGATGCAGAGGAAGTTCCCTTTATTCCGTTGGAGTATGCCGACGTATATGTCGAAACTGTTCGTAGCAAGAACTATTATTTCCAGTCCAAAGCTACCACTCAAAGCGGCGTCATTGGCAAGGATTTTTTTGAGGAAATAGTTGTTAAGGCAGTGGCCGCCATCAAAGACAAACAATTCCTGAAAGTCGTTCTTTCCAGAAAAGAAGAAATAGCTCTTCCCGATTTTGACATTCAGGCAACTTTACGTAAAATGATTTATCAGTATCCGGGAGCTTTCAAATATTGTTTTTATCATCCCAAAGTTGGCATGTGGCTAGGAGCAACTCCAGAGCAGTTTTTGAAAACAAACGGCACTGCTTTAAAAACTGTTGCACTTGCCGGAACCCAATTGGCGGCACAGGCAACAAATATTATTTGGCAGGATAAAGAGAAAACAGAACAGCAGTTAGTAACTGATTTTATCGTAAATAGTTTAGAGAGTTTGGTCAAAGAAGTCACAATTTCAAGCCCTTATACTGTTAAAGCCGGTGATTTGTGGCATATTAAGTCTGACATTTTAGCCCGGTTAAAATCTAAAAAATCTCTAAAAAAAATTATAACAGCCTTGCATCCCACTTCAGCGGTTTGTGGATTACCGAAACAAACTGCAAAGGAATTTATTCTTGAAAACGAAGGTTATGATCGGGAGTATTATTCCGGATTTCTAGGCGAACTGAATATAGATTTTGTTACTTTCAGAACATTGCAAACCGATTTATATGTCAATTTGAGATGTATGAAAGTGATTAAAAGCAAGGCACAACTATTTATTGGCTGCGGTATTACAAAAGACAGTAATCCTGCGGATGAATATATTGAAACGGTAAATAAATCAATGACGATGAAAAATATTTTAGAATAGAAAACAGAGTTAATTAATAATTAAAGAGATATGAAATTAGATATATTGGCATTTGGCGCACATCCGGACGATGTTGAATTAGGTTGCAGTGGTACCATTGCCAAAGAAATTTCGTTAGGAAAAAAAGTGGGCATTATCGATTTGACGCGCGGTGAATTGGGAACTCGTGGTTCGGTTGAAATCCGCAATGAAGAATCTGCAAAAGCATCAGAAATACTAGGAATTTCGGTTAGGGAAAATTTAGATATGCGGGATGGTTTTTTTGTTAACGATGAAGCGCACCAACTTCAAATCATAAAAATGATTCGGAAGTACCAACCCGAAATTGTGCTTTGCAACGCTATTCGCGACCGGCATATAGATCATGGCAAAGGAAGCAAACTGGTTTCGGATGCTTGCTTTCTTTCCGGCTTACGAAAAATAGAAACATCATTCGATGAAAAAAATCAGGAAGCCTGGCGACCAAAAGTTGTCTATCATTATATTCAATGGGAAAATATAGAACCTGATTTTGTCGTGGACATCACTGGCTTTACAGATAAAAAAACAGCTGCAATTATGGCCTATAGCTCACAGTTTTATTCAGAGAATTCTAAAGAACCTGTAACGCCAATTGCCACTAAAAACTTTTTGGAAAGCATACATTATCGTTCGCAGGACTTTGGACGATTAGTAGGGGTAGAACACGCTGAAGGTTTCACAGTCGAAAGACATTTGGCCGTCAATAGCTTAAGCGATATAAAGTAACTTTTTAATTTTTTTCTTGGCAAAAGAAAAGAATTATAATATATTTGCACTCGTTAAAAATGGTGGTTGTAGCTCAGCTGGTTAGAGTATTGGTTTGTGGTGCCGAGGGTCGCCGGTTCGAACCCGGTCAGCCACCCAGAAACGCAAAAGTCCCGTGAAATCGGGACTTTTTTTGTTTAAGTTATTTACTTTCTGCTTTGTCAACCACTAGTTTATCTTTTCTATCAGCAATTTCCGAGACAATAGCAAACGCATATTTAGTTCTGGTTGTTAAAGCATCAAATTCTATTTTGCTTACTTCGTCTGTGGGCTTGTGGTAATCGGCATGTTCACCATTATAAAGAAAAACTACCGGAATTCCCTTTTTGGCAAAATTATAATGATCGGAACGGTAATAATAACGGTTTGGGTCGCTTTTATCATTGTATTTATAATCGATGGATAGAAAGTTGTATTTTTTGTTCACTTCTTCGCATACATTGTATAAATCGGTTGATAAATAATCAGAGCCAATCAGATAAACATAATTGTTTGTTTTTACGTGAAAAGGATCGCGCCGCCCGATCATATCTATATTTACATCAGCTACGGTATTGGCTAAAGGAAATAAAGGGTTTTGCGTATAATAACGCGAACCGTGCAACCCGTGTTCTTCGCCGGTCATATGCAGAATTAAGATGGAACGTTTTGGTCCATGTCCTTCATCTTTAGCTTTTTGAAAAGCAGCTGCAATTTCCATAATGGCAACTGTTCCTGATCCATCGTCGTCAGCACCGTTATAGATTTCGCCATTTTTCATTCCGACATGGTCATAGTGAGCGGATACAACCACAATTTCTTCTGGTTTTTCTGAACCTTCAATAAAAGCCCAAATGTTTTCTGAATCGGGAAGATTTTCGTTGCGTTTTGCATTCAAAAAGGCAGCGGGAATATATTGGTAATAATTGGTAGCACCTTTTGGGAAACCAACGCCATGTTTTTTGTAGAAATCAATTATATAACGACCTGCTTTTTTCTGACCTTCACTTCCGGTATCTCGACCTTGCATGTCATCTGAAGCAATGACGGTTAGATTGGTTTGCAGACTTTCGGTAGTTATGGTTTTAAAATTATCTGCAGTACCAACTTTTTTTGGAATAGATTTTTGACTTGAACAACTTATAAGCAGAAATGAGAACAGCAACAATGAAATTGTTTTTTTATTCATGATTTTTTAATGGATATTGATAAAGGGATATACGATAAATACTAAAAATAAGATGCTCATTAAAATAACTTTAATGCAGAACATTTATTTTCAAGTTTTATCTCTTTTAAAGGACATGTGGACATTGGAAACAGTTATAAAAATCAATCTGTAAAGCTATTAAATTTATTTCTATTTTTGATGCACAAAACATTGAACCATGCAATCAGAAGCACTAACTCCAGAAGAATATTTAGCTGAATTACCCGAAGATAGAAAAGGAGCCATGCTAAAACTTCGGAATGCCATTAAGGATAATCTACCAAAAGGGTTTGAAGAGGTTATGGGTTATGGAATGTTGGGCTATGTTGTGCCACACAGCATTTATCCAAATGGCTATCATTGCAATCCGAAGTTACCGTTGCCATTCATTAATTTGGCTTCACAGAAGAATTTCATTGCCATTTATCATATGGGAATTTATAGCAATAAAAATTTGTTGGATTGGTTTGTTATCGAATATCCAAAGCATGTCAAAACCAAAATCGATATGGGAAAAAGTTGTCTTCGGTTTAAAAAAGTGGACGATATTCCTTTTGAATTTATTGGTGAATTGGCCGCAAAAATGACTGTGGAAGTTTGGATTTCAACTTATGAAAAGGCATTGAAACAATAAAAATGATTGAAATTAATAAAAACATTGACAAAAATTTTACCACTGTTCGGGCAATTGCCAAGGAAGTTTGGCCTATTGCTTATGGAGCCATTTTAAGTCAGGAACAGTTGGATTATATGATGGAAATGATGTACAGTGTTCCCTCGTTGCAAAAGCAAGCTGATGAAAAAGGGAATCGTTTTGTAGTGGTAACTGAGAATAAAATTCCTGTGGGTTTCGCAGCCTATGAATTTAATTACAATAAAAAACCTAAAACAAGAGTTCATAAAATCTATATTTTGCCCGCTCATCAGGGAAATGGCATTGGAAAGCAACTCATTGATTTTATTGCAAATGAAGCAAAACAACGTCATCAAAAAGCCTTGGTTTTGAATGTGAATAAAAAAAATATAGCCATTCGTTTTTACGAAAGGATTGGTTTTACCGTCATCAGTGAAGAAGTTATAGATATTGGGAATGGTTATGTAATGGATGATTATGTGATGGAAATTTTGATCTAAAAAAACAACCAATGAAGTTTCTAAAAAAAATAAACAGCAAAGCAAAATCTGATGCGAACACTGGTTTTGGGATCAATGCATCCAGTTATGGCGGTCGGTTTATCACTAAAAGTGGTAATGCCAATGTCAAAAAATCGGGGATTGGTTTTTTTGAAAGCATTAGTTGGTATCACACGATGCTTAATATTCCACGATGGAAGTTTTTGGTCATAATTGTGCTATTTTATTTTTTAGTTAATTTTATTTTTGCCAGTCTGTATTATTTGGTTGGTGTTGAGCATTTAAACGGAGTTACCGCCACTACTGCTATAGACAAATTTGGGCAGGCATTTTTCTTCAGTATTCAAACGTTTACAACTGTTGGTTACGGGCATATCAGTCCTACAGGATTTGCAACAAGTTTAGTGGCGGCCATAGAAGCTTTATTCGGCTTGTTGAGTTTTGCTATTGCTACAGGATTGTTTTACGGACGATTTAGTAAACCAAAAGCACACATTAAATTTTCGAAAAACGCTGTAATTGCGCCATTTGAAAAGGGAACAGCTCTGATGCTCAGATTGTCTCCATTCAAAAACACCAATTTGACTGATGCGGAAGCTAAAGTAACACTTGGAATGAAATTGGATGAAAACGGGGTTTTAATAAACAAATTTTACACTCTCGATTTACAATTGTCAAAAATAAACGCCTTGAACCTGAGTTGGACGTTGGTTCATCCCATAACAGAAAACAGTCCGTTATATAATTTAACAAAAGAAGATTATGAAACTATTGACGGGGAATTTCTTGTGTTTTTAAAGGTTTTTGACGATATGTTTAGTACGACAGTAGTTAAACGAGCATCCTATTCGTTTAACGAGATTATTTTTGGAGCCAAATTTTTGCCCATGTTTTCAAGAAGTGAAAATCAAAATAAAACAATTCTTCACATTGACAAATTGAATTTATTTGAAAAAATAAAGCTGTAAAATGAATTTACAGCTTATTTTTTATTTTAGTGTAGCACCAAATTTTACGGCTACTTTTTTCGAGACTTTTTTACTGACGACACTTGGAATATCAATCCCGTAATCTTCGGTGTTCAAAGTAAAGTTGGAATCAATTTCAATTCCATCTGATGTTTTTTTGATGCTTGCGGGAATAGTAATATCTTTTGATTTTCCGTGCATTTCCATCTTTCCTTTTATCGTATAATCCTTTGCAGTAGCGGTAAGTTTTGTAACATCGAAGTTCTCAATTTTTCCTTTGAAAGTCGCTTTTGGATAGGAATCGCTTTCCATGTAGTTTTCGTTGAAATGTTCTTCCATCAATGCTACTTTAAAACGGAAACCTTTAACCAATGCTAAACTTGCAATTTCTCCTGTACTTGGATTTAACACAACAGTCGCCGATTCGTTTTTTGCTTTTACTTCTTCAAAAGCTGGAACCGAAGCTTCAAAAGTTAATTTTCCGGTTTTGGTAATCATTTTGGTTTGGGCAAAACTGCTCAAACTGATTACAATTAATAGACTTACTAATTTCTTTTTACTCATAAGAATATTAATGTTTTTTTGGTATTCGTGAATCTTTGTTTTCATAATTATAATTTATATTTTATTCTGGCAAACCATTTTCTGCCCATTGAAAAACTTTATCGATTGTTGCTTGTGGTAATCTTGTCCCGCCATTTGGCATCATTCCCTGTGAACCTTGTGGTCTTGAAATTCTATCCATTAATCCTCGGGTTAAAACCGCGCTCTTGACAAATTCGTAAGTAGTCAAGGACATAGGAGCTCCATTTACTGGTACAGTTGCATGGCATGGAATACAGTTGTTATCAAAAATGGCTTTAGTTGTATTTGTATACGTAATTTCATCAACTATTGAATTATCAATTAAATCAGATGTTGAATCGTTGGTACAACCATATTGGATGATAACGAAAAGCATAAATAATAATGTTAATTTTAATTGCTTCATAGTAATTTCTTTTTGTTCAAAAATAAATAAAAAAGTTAGTAAAAATTCCAGCTCACTATTAAATAATTAAATTTGCAATCAATAAATTAAATCTTATGAGAAAAAAAATAATCATTGCTGTAACAGTTCTTTTGATTTTAGCTTTCGCCGCTTATAAATATATGTATAAAAGCCATCGTGACATATCAACCGAAACTGTTTCCTATTCTGCTTCTGTTAACGAAGTTTATAATGCATTTCAACAAAATGATAGTTTAGCTAATGCAAAATATTTAGATAAGACTATCGAGATATACGGCAAAATTACAAACATAGATTTATCTAATAAGATAATTACAGTAGACAAAAAGTTACTCGCCAGGTTTACAAATAGTATACCAAATACTTTACAGCTTCAAAATGCTATAGCTTTGAAAGGAAGAGTGGTTGGCTTTGATGATTTACTAGAGGAAATTCAAATGGATCAATGTACAATTAAACAATAAATTTAAAAAAAAATGAAAAAAATTATTCTATTGCTCTTATTACCTATAACTATGATTGCTCAAGAGGATTTGTTGAAGGATATTGATACAGCAACTACCCAAAAAAGCAAAGTAGAGTCAGCATTCAAAGGTTTAAAAATTGTCAATATTGAATCAACCAAATTGGCTTCCAAAGGAGATTTTTATTTTATTGTTGCCCATAGATTTGGTTCCCTTAAAGATGGTTTTGAAGGTGCATATGGACTTGATAATGCAGTAACTCAATTAAAGTTCCTATATGGTGTTAACAATTGGTTTACAATTAGTGGAGCCAGAAGTGAACTGGCTTATGATTTTTCGGGTAAATTTTTATTGCATTCTCAGGAAACCAATGGCTTTCCCTTGGCCATTGCAGCTTTTACCAGTTTTGGCTTTAATAATACATTAAAAGAAAATATTTATCCAAATATGAAATTTGAGGATAGGTTAATTTATGTAGCACAACTGTTAGTGTCTAAAAAATTCAACAGTAAATTGTCTTTAGAATTAGCACCTACATTTTTTCACGAAAATTTTGTAATTGATGATAACCAAGATAATAGTCAATATGCTATTGGAATGGGAGGAAGATATAAATTTGCAAAACGCTGGTCAGTTAATGTTGATTATGCAGCACATTTAAATAGATCGAGCACTTCACCTTTTAAAAATCCCCTTTCTATAGGTGTCGATTTAGAAACTGGCGGGCATGTATTTCAAATGCACTTTAGTAGTTCACAAGGAATTCATGAAGCCGGATTTTTGGGCAACACTACGGGAGATTGGACTAAAGGAGATATTTTCTTTGGGTTTAATTTGTTGAGAGTCTTTTAGAAAAATAAAATAAATAAAAAAAGCGTCCCGATTAAGAGACGCTTTTTTTATTAAATGTGGTTCTTACTCTTTAATAAATTTTTGGGTGTAACTTTTGTTTTCTGTATCAGAAAGGGATATAATATATGTACCAGTTGCTAATTTTTCAACATTAATAGGTTGATTTAATTCGTTGGTTTGCAACACTATTTTTCCAGTTAGGTCATAAATTAAGGCTGATTTAAGCGTAACATTCAGATTATCTTTCAACTGGATGTTAACTGCATTTTTTGCCGGATTTGGATAGACAGAGAAAACACCATTATTAAATGAATTAACAGCTAATGTTGCTCCTTCAACTACCATTAGTCTTTGATTTGGAGCTACGTTATTGTATGTATCGACAATTCCAGATGGCCATCTTATTATTACCTGATCTATCGTTGTTGCTTGACCAATACCAAAATAAGCATTTAATGAACTCATATATTTAAATCCTTCTCCACTTCTGACATCTCTAATTTGTTTGCCCCATGAACCATAAATTTCAACACGGGCTCCTATACCATTACTATTACTTTGGATTCCCTGCAAAGCTACTTTTAACCATTTGTTTGTATTTGGAACTGCATAACGAATAGTGCTCCCGTTTTGAATGTCAAGAAAACCATCGTCATTTAAATCACCAATAGCACCGACACCAATTCCTGAATAACTAAAAGGTACAAAAGTGCTGTTATGCTGATTAAACATGATTTTATTTCCACCACCTAAGATGTCAAGGAAGCCATCATTATCAAAATCATAAGTGACATTATCAATATTGGTGGATGTATTTGTATCCCAACCTGAACCAACGGTTATATTTGAAAATGCTTCTTCAGTAGTATTGGAAGTATCCAGGTTGTTTCTAAAATATTTATGTAAACCGGAACTTGCCGTAATGATTATATCCATATCACCATCATTATCAAAATCACCAATAGCAGATGACCAGGTTTGAATAGGAGTAACATTAATTTGCGCAATTGCAGAAATATCTGTGTAAATCCCGTTTCCATCGTTTCTGTGTAATTCACACGGAGGACCTGAACATTTAGAAATAAAAACATCTACATCCCCATCATTATCAAAATCAGTAAATAATGTAGAATAATTACCACCGATAGTACCAAAATTCATAGCGCCTGCAGTAGTGTTAGACTGATAAAAAGTCAAACCATTCGCAAGACCACCACCATTTAAATAATAACAATTAGGGGCAATATCATGGCAAGAGAAAATATCAAGATTACCATCATTATTTAAATCGGCAAAATTCGTTCTCTGACAGAAAATGTAATCACCAGGAGTTATATTGGTATAAGCAGTTCCCACTGATTTCCATAGGGAAAGTCCACTTCCACTTCCTAAAATCAAATCAGTTTTACCGTCTTTGTTGTAGTCTCCTGCTGCCATACTCCACCCGGGCATCATACTTGTGCCGCTAATTGGATAATCCGTAATTGTAAATGTACCCCCAGCACCTTGATAATGTACTCTTAAGTTGTTATTACTGACTCCCACGATATCATCAACATGGTCGCCGTTCATATCAACAATACACAGATTGTATCCGCTATTTATAGTAGCAATAGTTTGCGGTATGTAAGTTATTGGCGGTGTAGGCAAAATAACAACAGCACTTTCTGATAGCTGAAAAGTAAATCCAGTCGAACTCCATTTATTATCAAAAGCAATAAAATAGGTAGTTCCCGCAGTCACATTAAATGTAGCTACAGACAGGAAGCCATTTCCAATTATCCCACCATCATCATCTCCTGAAAAACAAGCTAAACTACCACATGTTCCTGTGTAAACATGAAATCTAGTATCACCACCTGAATTAACCGCTAAATCTGTAGTTACAGTAGTGGTGTGATTTTGTGTGGGAGTGTAAACATACCATTCTCCAGCTGTTGCTCCAGTGCCATTATCAGCACAAATTGGACTTGGAATCTGTGTTCCATTTACAGCACTCACAACATATGAACCCACAGTAATTGGCACTGCAGTAGCACAAGTGTCTTGTGCATTTGATAATTGCACAATAAAGAGCAATGCAATGATTAAGGTAATTTTTTTCATTTTTTTGATTTTAGTTTTATTATTTTTTGTTTATGGACAAGGCGATAGCGAATTAATCCACTGTTCTATTAATACTATTCCTTCTTCGTGTATTACTGTTCTTCCATGCAAAGGCATTCTAAAAGATTCATCAGCTGTGTTTATTCTATAATAGAGCATAGATCTATTTACATTACCTGGTGCTATAATTTTGGTTAGTGCAGGAGCAAAACTATAATCTTCTGTATCCACACAAACTCCCATATTGGTTAAACCATTAACGCCACTAGTTTCGCTAAAAGGGAAACGCATTGGCCTGTAATCACAATGTCTGGCAATAGCATGGCAATGTGAACAATTGCTATCCAAATAAGAACGAACTCTTGATTCTAATGGTTTTGAACTGTCATTATAGTTAATAGTGGTATTGGCAGCGCTGGGAAATGTGAAATTATTTTCCAGATATCCAATATCAATCCATTTAGAAAGTTGATTTTTAGTTTCTGAACCATATGTATAATTAAAATTAAGATTTTGTGGTTTGATACCGATAGGGATATAAGTATCAATCTCAGTAGTTCCTACAAATTCTTTGTTTTTGTGACAAATCATACATTGTACTTGGGTTGGAATTCTATAATTAGCACTTTTGATTATATTATTTTCATCTTTCCATGAAATATCTGTATAACTGCCTGCTAAATCAAAATAGGCTTCTGTTTGTTCAGCATTCCATACATAGTCAGCAAAAATCCATCCGGTTGTTTTTCTAATCATAACACGTGTTTCAATAATACGTGTTGTATTATCGGGTTGCACATTATCATAATAAAATGTTTTAATAAGCGCAGCTCCAACAGGTAAATCTAATACTTTGTTATCGGCTATAAAATTTGCTTTTGTTCCTTGTGGCATCCAAACAAATCTTTTTTTATGGGCATAATCTGAAAAGAGAGAACTGGCTGGCTCGTAAGGAATAACATTTAAGCTAGGGATTTGATTTTTTATATCGCCTTCAAAGAACTTATAATCGGATAATTTTGGATAAGGAACTGATGTCAAATCAACTACAACAGGTGAAATTGGTGTGTAAACATCATCTTTATCAGAACACGCTATGAAAACAATAAACAATAGAAATATCGGAATCGATAGTATGTAATATTTTCTCATAGATTTTAAAAATGCAAACCAAATATAGGATATTTTATTCATAATTTATTAAACATTAACACATTATATCCCTACCAACTTTTTGCAATAAAAAAAGCGCCCGTACAAGGGCGCTTTTAAAAGTGTAATAAACGTATTATTCTTTAATGAATTTTTGAGGATAATTTTTACCTGCTGTATCAGAAATGGATAAAATGTAGGTTCCTGTTGCCAATTTTTCAACATTTATTGGTTGACTTACTTCATTAGTTGTAAGTACTACTTTGCCGGTTAAATCGTAAACCACGGCAGATGTAAGCGTTACATTTGGGTTATTTTGCAACTGAATATTAATTACGTTTTTGGTCGGATTTGGAAAAATTGAAAATACGCCATTGTTGAACGAGTTGATAGCTAATGTTGATCCCTCAACTACCAAAAGATTCCCATTTGGGGTTACATTGTTGATAGTGTCAATAATTCCCGATGGCCATTTAATGACTACTTGATCAATTGTTGTTGCTTGTCCAATTCCAAAATGAGCCATTAAGCTACTCATGTTTTGGAATCCAGTACCACTTTGTACATATCTGATTTGTTGTCCCCAAGAACCGTGAATTTCAACTCTTGCACCAATTCCGTTTTTGTTGCTTTGAACACCTTGTAGATTAACATTCACCCATTTGTTCGTGTTTCCATTGTTAAACAAAACATTGGTGCCATTTTGAATATCTAAAAATCCATCATTATTTAAATCTCCAACAGGTCTATCGTAAGCAGACATGATGTACATATTTGGGTTTGGTGTAAAATGGAAATTTCCATCACCAAACATTATATTACTTCCAGAACCGAGTACATCTAAAAATCCATCGTTGTCGAAATCCTGAGCCACATATTCTCTGCCTAAACTGGTATTTGTGTCATAACCAGAACCCGTAGTTACACTTGTAAATGTTCCGTCACCATTATTTCTTTTTACATTGGTATATCCATTAGAATTCGAATTTACTCCAACAATAACATCCATCCATCCATCATTATTGAAATCACCACAAGCCCCAGACCATGTTTGCTCAGGATTAGCCATATTAGCTGTTGCAGCTACGTTTGTATAAGTTCCGTCTCCATTGTTTTTAAGAAACATATCGATATTTCCTCCAACACCAGAGCCACCCTGACCACACTTTGCAAGATACATATCAACATCGCCATCATTATCATAATCAAACCAATTTGAAGCATAATTCCCGCCTGAAGGGAAATCACCAATTCCTCCCTGCATGGCTGTCAAATTCGTTCCGTCATTCATATAATATCTATTTGGTGCATTATCATCACAAGCAAAAGCGTCAAGTTTTCCATCATTATTGATGTCTATAAAGTTTGTTCTTTGCACCAAATAATTTTGTGTTTTTCTGTCAATTGTATACCCTGTTCCAGTGGCATTCGCTTTTAAAAACACAACACCGCTTCCTGAACCATAAACTAAATCATTATATCCATTATTGTCATAATCACCGGCAGCTATACTCCATGACGGTAAAACGCTTGTATTTGGAACGGTATAAGTTGTTGTAGAAAAAGTTCCTCCGGTTTGTTGGTAAGTGATTGCCAAATGTGTAGCATCAACTGCTGAAACGATATCATCTAAATAATCTCCATTCATGTCAACAATACAATTATTGTAACCGCCGGTAATGCCTGCAACAGCCTGGGACGTGAATGACAATCTATCCGGACCAGGAGGAGCAGCTTCCATAAATGTAAAATCAAAGCCAGCCGAACTATAACGATTATCAAAAGCAATAGTATAGGTTGTTCCTGAAATTGCTGCAAAAGTTACTTGTGAAGAGTAAGATCCATTGTAATCATCATTAGAACCGACACAAACTAATGCAGCACAATCTCCTGAATAAACTATTAAACGAGTATCACTATTATTGTTTTGAGCTAAAAAAGTAGAAACAGTGATAGTGCTATTTTGTGTAGCTGTATACTTGTACCATTTTCCTTTTGTCCCGGCACCTTGTGTTAATCCGCATAATTGCGTTGGCGCGGCACCATTTTCACCTGTAAATGATGGTGCTGTTGTAGTAGAATTTAGCGCGACGGTTACTGCCGTAGCACAACTTGTTTGAGCCACAGCTATTGATAAGCTAAAAAACAAAACAAGAATAAAGGTAATTTTTTTCATAATATGCTTTTTGTTAAATTATTTTTAAAATATTAATTGCAGGTTTGAGTTAATGAAGATATGTATTGTTCTAAAAGTGCAACCCCTTCATCATGAACAATAGTCCTTCCTAATAATGGCATCCTTTCACTTTCATCGTTTGATATCAATCGATAATGCATAATTGATTTATTATAGTTTGCGGGAGTAATTACTTTTTGCAACGTTGGACTTATTTCTTCATCGGCTACTAAACAAATACCAATATTGGAATCAATATTCGTTAGACTAAAAGGGAATCGAACTGCTCTGTAATAACAACGAGCCTGGTCTTGATGACAATGTGCACAGTTGGCATCTAAGTAGGAACGCAGTCTTAAATCCAATGGTTGCGTAGTATCATGATAATCTACAGTTGAAACAATTGAAGAAGGGAAACTGTTCAAATAACCCTGATCAACTAATTTCTGTAATATCTTCTTACTTGCATTTCCATAAGTATGATTGTGATTTAAATTTTGTGGTTTAACACCAATGGGTGTTGGTATTTCATTAATTTTATGACAAGCAAGGCACTCACCATCTGAAGGAATTCTGTAGTCTGTAGTTATGGTTTCGCCACTGGGCTTGGTAAACGTAATGGTTTTGGTGCTACCATTTGTAAAGTCGATGCCAGAAACTAAATCAGCTTCTGTTTGTGTATCATTCCATAAATATTCATAAAATTTCCAACCAGTGTCTTTTCGGATCATTAATCGGGTTTCGATTAATTTTGTTACGTTTCCTGGTTGAATTGTTGTGTAATAAAATGTTTTTATCAAAACAGTACCGATTGGAAAATCGAGAATTTTATTATCGGCAACATAAGTTGCTGCAACACCGGCGGGCATCCAGATAAATCTCTTTTTTGAGGCATAATCAGTAAAGAGTGAACTTGCAGGTTCGTATGCAATAACATTTAACGAGGGAACTTGTTCCTTTATATCTCCTTCAAAAAAATGGTAATCTGACAATTTAGGATAAGGAACCAATGTTAAGTCAACTACAACAGGAGAAACCGGTATGTACTCATCGCCCTTGTCAGAACAGGAAATAAAAATGATAAATGTTAAGAGTACCGTAACCGAAAGAATGTAATATTTTTTCATAGATTTTTAAAATGCAGACCAAATATAATAATTATTTAATAACCTTCTAAAAATTAACACAAATTCTTAAAAATGAAATCTGATTTTTCACTATTTGGTAAAAATTTAGAATAGTTACTTTAAAATTCTTCCTCCGAATTGGCTCTTTGTAAAATATTTTCGGGTAATGCTTTTTTGGCTTTGGCTCCCATTTTTTTAAGGTTTTCCACTCGGTTGATGAGGTTTCCGCTACCATCAACCAATTTGCTCATCGCATTGTCATATTCTGTTTTGGAATCTTTTATTTTATTTCCAACCTTTACTAAATCAGCTACAAAACCTTCAAATTTGTCATACAATGCTCCGGCTTGTCGTGCAATCTCTAACGCGTTTTCCTGTTGCTTCTGATTTGCCCACATACTATCTATAGTTCGTAATGTTGCCAATAACGTCGAAGGTGTAACAATTACAATATTTTTCTCAAAAGCTTTATTATAAAGCGACGTATCTTCATTTAATGCCAATGCAAATGCAGACTCGATTGGGATAAACAAAAGCACAAAATCAGGGCTTTCCATTTGATATAAATCGTGATAATTCTTGCTTCCCAGTTGCTCAACATGACGTTTAATTGACAGCACATGCTCTTTTAAAAACTGAGATTTTTCGTTTTCATCTTCTTCATTAATATAACGTTCATAAGCTGTTAGTGCAACTTTTGAATCCACAATCATTTTCTTTCCATCCGGCAGATTAATCACAACATCCGGAAAAACCCGATTTCCATCTTCCGCAGTAAAGCTTTGCTGAACCTCGTATTCCCGCCCTTTTTCCAAACCTGATTTTTCTAAAACACGTTCCAAAATCAATTCACCCCAATTCCCCTGCATTTTGCTGTCGCCTTTTAAGGCTTTGGTAAGATTCAGCGTTTCCTTGCTCATCTGTTCATTCATTTCACGCAAACCCAAAATCTGTTGGCGCAAAGCCGCGTGATAATCAATGCTTTCTTTATGGGTGTCTTCGACTTTCTTTTCAAAAAGCTGGATTTTATCCTGTAAAGGCGTAAGGATGTTTTTGAGATTTTCCTTGTTCTGCTCAGTAAATTTATTGGTTTTTTCCTCCAGGATTTTGTTGGCCAGGTTTTCAAACTCTTTGGTAAATTTCTCCTGCAGTTTTTCTACTTCTTCTTTTTGCTCTTTGTTACGTTCCCAAAGATTTTCGAAATCAGTTTCTTTTTTTGTCAATTGAATGGCTAAGGATTCTTTTTCGGTTCGGATGTTTTCCCTCTCCTGAACAGTTTGGTTCACCTGATTTTTGTATTGCTCAATTTGCTGTAGCAATCCATTTATTTTCTCTTCGAGTGAGGCTTTCTCAGATTTGGAATTGGCTAAAAAAAACACTTTTCCAAAATAAATTCCTAAAAATAAAGCGATTACAAATAATAAACCAGAAAGAATAACGGCGTTCATATAAAACTTATTTAAAAGTAAATATATGAAAACAATTGGTTTAATTTTATTCGTTCATAAAAGAATAATTTTTGTCAAAATCCTCATTTTTTGTCCTCTTGCCGGAATAACTATTGTAAAATAGTGATCTTGGTTTTGGTTTTTTTGGGAAGTTTAAAACACTTACAATCAGAAATATAAAAAATAGTATCAATAGCAAAGACATTACTATAAGATAGCTCAATTCAAAAGAATACTTCAGATTAGTTATGAATAGGTATCCAAATACCACTGAAGCCATATGTGACAGAATTAAATATACAGTTTTCATAACTTATGTGTTTTTAAAATAATATGTTAAAATTAACTTTAGTTTTGCATTTCATTTTATATAATTTTAACATTTCATTATATAATTTAAATCCAATATGAAAACAGAACGCCACTTCTTGCTTCATAAACCTCATGATTATTTGAGCCAGTTTATTTATGAAAAGAAGCGGACTAAAAAGTTGCTAGGCGAACTGCATGATTTCCCCGAAGGAACCATGGCTATTGGCAGGTTAGACGAGGACTCAGAAGGTTTACTTTTGCTTACCACTGACGGAATGATGAGTGAAATAGTACGAAGCAAAACTGTGGAAAAGGAATATTATGCACAAGTTGACGGAATTATTAATGAATCAGTTATCAGCCAATTAAAAAATGGTGTCGAAATTGGTTTCAAAGGCATAAGGTACACAACCAAAAACTGTGATGCTAAAATCATAACCAAACTTCCGGATTGCATTGGCGATGGAAGAAAAATCAGGGATGAACGCCATGGTCCAACTTCTTGGGTTTCAATAACGTTAACAGAAGGTAAATTCCGCCAAGTTAGAAAAATGACAGCCGCTGTGGGATTTCCAACATTGAGATTGATTAGAATCCGTGTTGGTGATATACATTTGCAAAACCTTAAAGCCGGCGAAGTAGTAGAAGTTAAAAGTTTTTTCGAATAACTAAACCAATAACCGAATAAAAATGCTCAACATAGTTTTAATAGAACCCGAAATCCCAAACAATACCGGAAATATTGGCCGATTATCTGTTGGCACGGAAAGCCGGCTGCACCTAATTCATCCCTTCGGATTTGTGATAAACGACAAAAACCTAAAACGTTCAGGGTTGGATTATTGGGTACATTTAGATGTTACCGAATATCAAAATATAGCTGAATGGATGCATCAAATTGAAGATAAATCAAGAGTTTTTTTGATGAGTTCGCATGCTTCCAAATCTATATATGAAGCCGATTTTGAAGATGGCGACTGGCTGGTTTTTGGTAAGGAGAGCGTTGGTTTGAGCAAGGAAGTTTTAGCCCAATTCGAAAATCATTTAACGATTCCCATGTCCAATTTAATCCGAAGTTATAATATTGCCAATTCTGTAGCGTTTGTAGTTGGAGAAGCCAAAAGGCAAATTAATTCGCGGTTATAAAATCTGTATACGACCTAACAATTTTATTTATAGTGTTCTCCAAAGAAGGTTTTGCATCCCTGAAATCATCTTTTAATTTTCCTTCCGATGTAAAGAAGTCCGCTAATGTAGTTTTCATTAGTACATTTTCAGCATATATTTCTTTTACTGAAAAAGTCAGCGTGTATTTTTTATCTTCCCTAAATAAAATTTTCAGACTGTATCTGACGTCATGATTATATTTTACGCCTACGTTATAGGAATAAAAAGCATTTTCAACACGCGCTTCAATGGTTAGTGAATTTGCTGTGACCTCAGAGATATCATAACCTTTTTTATTATAATAAGGTGCCCATGATTTTGAAAGTTCTACCAATTGATCAATAGGCTTGTTTGGCGTTTTCAATTCAAGCAGTTGTAAACCTTGTGGTGTGATCTCAAGTTTTGTTTGTGCCAAAACTATGACAATCCAAAAAAAGAGTGCAATGGTAAGTATGTGTTTCATATTTGAAGGATTTAGGGCTCATACAAAGATAGTCAACTTTACAGGTTCCTAAAACTGAATTTCCCTTTTTCCTTGTCGAAAAAAAGGCTTTCGTCCTTAAATAGGCTATCGAAAATTCCTTTCGATATTAAACTGCACGGGTTGTCCTGTTCCACTGAAATTTCTGTCATGACAATCATTTCATCGCTCAGTTGTATCGCCAAATCAATATCGTGGGTTGAAAACAGGATGCATTTATTGGTTTCCTGTGACAGTTTTTTCAGCAGTTTAAAAACCGAAAGTTTATGAAACAAATCCAGATGTGTTGTAGGCTCATCGAGAATTATTAAAGGCGTATCTTGTGCCAAAGCCCTTGCAATTAAAACAATTTGCAATTGTCCGTCACTAATTTCGTGATGCTTTTTGTTGAGCAAATGGGCAATATGTGTTAGCGCAATGGCCTCATTTATTTTTTCCAAATCTCCATGTGATAACTTTCCAAGCCAATTAGTGTAAGGCTGCCTTCCCAACGCAATCAATTCAAAAACAGTTAAGTTGCTTGGCGGCAATTTTTCTGTCAATACCAAACTTAAGTTTTGTGCCAATGCTAAGGGTTCGTAGTGATGGATATCCTTTTCGTTCAGCGTAACAGTGCCTGACAATGGTTTTTGAATTCCGGTTAGCGTTCGTAATAATGTCGATTTTCCAATGCCATTTCCGCCAACCAAAGAAATTAATTTTCCTTCTTCAAAAGTCAGGTTGAGGTTTTCGGCAATAGTATTTCTCTCCTTTTTGGATTGGTATCCAATGGATAAATGGGAAGTGGAAAGTATGATTTTAATCGAACTCATTTTTTTAGTTTAAACACATAGGGACATAAGCTTCTTCTTATTGTTTTTTGCACTTCAATAGCTGAACCAATTACTTCATAGGTTAACTCGTCAAGGTATTTTTGTGATATCATTTTAAAATAAGTACTATGTTTCTATGTGTTTGAAATTTATTGTATACTTTTCTTTCTGATAATTAACCAAATTACAATCGGCGCACCAATAATCGATGTTATGGCGTTTATTGGTAAGGTAAAATCAAAACCCGGCATTTGCGAAATCGTATCACAAAATAACATGATAATGGAACCAATTAGCAGTGTTGCAAAAAACAATATTTTATGATTACTCGTTTGAAATAATAGTTTCCCCAAATGTGGAACCGCTAATCCAATAAACGCAATCGGCCCTGCAAAAGCCGTGATGCTTCCAGCTAAAATGCTTGTCGCGAATATGATAATATAACGCGCTTTTTTGATGTTCAATCCCATGCTCTTGGCGTAGTTTTCTCCCAATAATAAGGCATCTAATGACTTTAAGGAAAGCAGGCTGAACAGTAATCCAAGTAGAGTACAAATGCCTAAAATAGAAATATTCGGCCAAGATAAATTTCCAATGCTTCCCATGGACCAAAACGTATACTTCTGCAATTGTTCAGCCGAACTAAAATAGGTAAACACACTCACAATCGCACTCGTAAAACTGCTAAACATCAAACCAACAATCAAAATCGACATCGTGTCGCGCAAGCGTTGTGATACGATCAAAATCATGACTAAAACCAGAGAACTTCCAATACAGGAAGCCAAAATAATTCCATAAGACGACAATAAAAACTGCGAAAAAATAGCCGGTAAAAACCCAGCCCCAAGTATAACAAAAGCAACGCCTAAACTTGAACCCGAACTCAATCCAAGCACATAAGGACCGGCTAATGGATTCCTGAATAATGTTTGCATCAGCAAGCCCGAAATGGAAAGCCCGATGCCAACGAGAATCGCCGTGATAGCTTTCGGTAAGCGAAAATTAATGATAATATACTCCCAGGTTTCTTTTGAAGCATGACTGCCAAATAAACTTCTGAAAACATCCTTCATCGGAATGGCAACCTGACCCATTGAAATGTTCATCAGTAAGGTCACTAGTAAAAGCATTGATAAACCCGAAAACAATATGGTATTTCTGTTCTTCACTATTTTAACTTCTCAAAGAAAAAAGGTTCATAACCCGGTAACAATTCGGGATGCAAAATCTTGACGATATCCTTTAACACAATATCTGGACGGTTTGGCGCTAATTCATAATAAAGAATACCACCTGTTTTTCCTTTTTTTCTGCTGAAAGAATATACATTTTTGTTTCTGAAAGCGTCAAATTCAGCGTAATGCGGATTCATATCCGTCATTTCTTTTAAAGTCGAAAACTGACCGGAAGTAATCCAGATATCAGCGGTTTTTGCCTTTTCGAAAACGGTTTCAAACGACAAGGATAAACTGCCTGTTCCACTGGTTTCCTGCCATAAATAATTGCCATTTGCCTGTTTGAGAAGCAGACTTCCCCAACTTGTTCCTTTTGGTAAATACCATCGGTCTTCATACATATCACCCGCTAGAATTGTGGGCGTAGCAATGGCTCTTTTTGCAACTTCAATAGTATGTAAATAGTCTTTTTCAATTGTGGTAAAGATTTCGTCAGCTTCTTTTTGTTTGCCATAAAGCGCTCCGAAAAACTTGATCCATTCGGCTTTTCCCAATGCAGTTTCCTCGTTCCAGTCGCCATTGAGCATTACTTTTAATCCGCTTTTCTGCAGATTATCCAACGTTGGATTTTTGTTGTCAATGCCATAGCCAATGATAACATTAGGTTGCAAACTGAGAATGACTTCGGTATTTAAATCATGATTGTTCCCCAGTTCTTTTACATTGCCGGCGTCAATTCGAGCTCTTACTTTTTCGGAAGATATATAATCGGCATGCGGAAAACCAACCAAAGTAGTGACTTCATCAAGCATTTCCAACGATGGAATATGTGTTGTTGAGGTAACGACTATTGTTTCTATAGGAATTTGTATAATCAGGTTTTGTTTCAGATTGTCAGGCACAATTCCATCCTTTTCTTTAAGAATGTAAGTATAGGTTTTGGTTGCTTTTGGCCAAGGATTTTTAACGGTTACCACCGAATATCCATCGTAGTTTTGAATCGAAAAACCCGTTGCGTAGCGCACTTCATTTTTAGGAGAAATAGTAGTTTCCGATTTCGGTTCTTTTTTGCATTGTATTATGGAAAAAGAAAGAATGACTAAAAATAAAGCGTTACAAAAGGTTTTCATCAAATTGTTTTTTACAAAAGTATTGTTTTGTTTTTAATTTATGCTTTACATTTGCACCCGAATTAAGGTTGCGATTTTAGTTTTTCAAAATCGCATTAAAAGGGAATTTGGATAAATACCAAAGCTGTTCCCGCAACTGTAAGCTATTAAGCTTGTTGTTATCTACAAAAACCATTGTTCCAATTTCGGGATGAGAAGGTCAACAACAAGACGCAAGCCAGGAAACCTGCCTCATTCATCAGAGTAACAAACTTTCGGGACAAAAGGTTTGGGTATGGGTAAATTCTATGCTTTTCTCCCACAATTATTTTAAAATTATTGTTGAATTAAAATGAAAAAAACAGTTAAAGCAGTAGCTATTTTAGCTTTGCTAAACACTTGTGCGTATGCACAGGAACAGGATTCTGTCAAAGTGAATCCGTTAAAAGAAGTGGTGATTACCGACACCAAATTTGCACAAAGCAAGGAAAAATCCGGAAAAGTTATCGAAGTAATCACTTCTGTAGATTTAGCCAAAAAATCAGGGCAAAGCTTAGCTACGGTTTTAAGTCAGGTCGCCGGAGTAGAAATCAACGGAAACCAATCTGCTAACGGGAAAAACCTTGGCTACTACATTCGGGGTGGAAAAAACCGTCAGGTTTTAATAGTGATTGATGGGATTCCGCTAACCGATGCTTCCGGAATCAGCTTTGAGTATGATTTGCGATTATTACCAGTAGAACAAGTAGAGCGAATCGAGATTATGAAAGGGGCGGCAAGTACATTATATGGTACCGGCGCAGCCACCGGAGTGATAAATATTACACTGAAAAAATCGGCTAAAAAGGAAATTCAGGGTAATGCTTATGTAAATATCGGCTCCAATAATACAGCGGATAATCACCACTACAACGGACAAGATTTTAACCAAGGACTTTCGGTAAATGGCAATTTTAAAAAGGTAAATTATTTTGCCGGATTCAACAGCACTGAAACCAAAGGAATGTCGCAAATTGCCGGTGTTAATTATGAACCTGATAGTTTTTCGAGACAGAACCTTTTGACAAAATTGGGCTTTAAGGCTACAGAGAAACTGACTTTGGATTTCTTCGGGAATTATGACAAAATCAAAAATGATTACGATCTGGCGTTTGATAATACAGGTTTTAATGATACTGACGCGAATGTTTCGACATCGGAACAAATCCGTTTTGGTGTTTCTCCAAAATACAAATACAACAAAGGGGAATTTGTACTGAATTCAGGTTTTACCAAAATCAAACGTGATTATAACGAGTTAAACACATTCTCTAACACAATTGATTATTCGTTGTATGAATCAAGAAGCGTTGTTGTTGATGGTTTTAATAAATACAATTTCAGTAAACAATTTTTTCTGATTTTGGGAGCCAATTATCAGTTTAACGATATGAAAAGCCAAACGCCATTTAGTAGTATTGATAACAAAAGCACGAAGTTCAGCATTATTGATGGGTACGCGACCGTGGTGTACAATTCTAACTTTGGTTTGAACGTGAATGCCGGAGCGCGATTAAATAACCACAGCGCTTATGGCAATAATTTAGTTTATAATTTGAATCCGTCATACAATTTCAAAACCAGTTTTCCGTTGAAGGTTTTGGCTTCGTACAGCACCGCCTACATTACGCCTAGTTTGTACCAGTTGTATTCAGAATATGGGAATGCAGATTTAACCCCCGAGGATAATGCAACCATTGAAGCAGGTTTTGAAACAGAACTATTTAACAAAAAAGTAAAGCTGAATGCTGTTGGTTTTTATCGTAATCAAAACAATGCAATTGATTTTTATTTTAACCCAACTACGTTTGAAGCATATTATATCAACGTAAATGGCGAAACCAAAGCTAAAGGTGTTGAAACAGCTGTAAATATTGCGGTGACTTCAAAACTGCAGTTAAACGGAAACTATACATTTACGCAAGTTGATGAAGCTTTAGACAGGTTAATCCCAAAGCATAAAGTCAATGCAGGTTTGGATTTTCAGCCCACCGGCAGAACACTTTTCAGCGTGAACTATCAGTATTTTGATGCCCGCAATGATGCCTTTTATGATGCTAATACCTTTACTGTGCTAACCACTAAATTAGGTTCGTACCAATTGGTTAATGCTTTAGTCAAATATGAATTGATTAAAAGTCGTTTGACTGTTTTTGGTTCGGTCACTAATATTTTCAACGAAGAATTTGTTGAGAATGTGGGTTATTCTACACGGGGAAGGAATTTCAAAGTAGGGCTGAATATTGTGTTATAAATAGTAAAAGGCTAACCGGGAGGTTAGCCTTTTTTGATTGAAATCTAGTTACCACACGAAAGGGTTTACGTGGGAGCGGAGTGTATTATAGCAAAATGACCTTAGTAGTGTATTTATTCAGCAAGAAGTCTTTCAACTTCAGTTTTTAAGGTTGGATAACGTTCGCAGGCTTTGCGAAGTTGCGAACTTCGGAACGAATTATTCTCCACCTAAGATAATATTTCTTGCGAAACGTAAACGTGAACTTGCAACAAAATTCGCAATTGCGAGAAACGGCTGTTAGGTGCCGTCTATTTTTTAATTAGCTTCAATATTTTTTTTACATCGCTTCTCAATATTTCCATTGCAATTTCTTTGGTTACTAAGGTTTTATTTATCTCATCATTTTCTGTTGATTGAAACCAATAAATGTCGTGCTTAATAAGATATAGATTTTCAGGAAGCTCTTTAATTCTTATAAATTTAACCCGTTGGGTGTAATTATTTGAAGTAAAATAAATTGATTAGATATTGGTCAAGATACTGAAATTCAGTATCTTGATGTCGCCAAACAAACCAATATCTATGTCAAATATAGTAAAAAATTATTTTAGAGTTTTAG
>NZ_JANXTI010000098.1 GCF_025352425.1 Flavobacterium sp. | reverse complement strand
TCACCGTCGACAAAGAAACAACTACAATTGTTGCAGGCGCAGGCGCAGAAGATACCATCAAGACACGTATCAACCAGATCAAAAAACAGATCGAAACCACTACTTCTGATTACGACAAGGAAAAACTGCAGGAACGTTTGGCTAAATTGGCTGGTGGTGTTGCCGTACTTTATGTTGGTGCTGCTTCTGAAGTAGAAATGAAAGAGAAAAAAGACCGTGTTGACGATGCGCTTCACGCAACTCGTGCCGCAGTTGAAGAAGGAATTGTTGCCGGTGGTGGCGTTGCTTTGTTAAGAGCAAAATCTGTATTAAATAGCATAAAAGCAGACAATGCTGATGAGGCTACCGGAATACAAATCGTTTCCAGAGCTATAGAATCTCCATTAAGAACCATTGTTGAAAATGCAGGTTTGGAAGGCTCAGTAGTTGTAGCAAAAGTTTCTGAAGGAAAAGCGAATTTTGGTTATAATGCCAAAACTGACGAATATGTAGACATGCTTAAAGCCGGAATTATTGATCCTAAAAAAGTAACGCGTGTAGCACTTGAAAATGCAGCATCAGTAGCGGGAATGATTTTAACCACTGAATGTGCTTTGGTAGAAATCAAGGAAGAAAATGCAGGTGGTGGAATGGCAATGGGCGGCGGAATGCCGGGAATGATGTAAGATTGTTAAATTATGAAAATAAAAAAGGATGAGTTTGGCTCATCCTTTTTGTTTTTGTATGAAAATTCAAATTAATTATAATAGTAAAAGTCTTCGACCATACTACTTCCAGTAAGGGGTGTAAGCTCATGCGCTGTTAAAGGATAATCATTTACGTCAAATGTATATTGGATAAAGTAGCTATCTGCATAATCCGAAAAATAATAATCTGCGTTAAATGCCATATGCTCTATTCCTAAATCCAATACTTTATTATTCTTCTGAACATCGGAAATTCTTAGATTCATTGGTTTCAAAATGGAGTAATAATTAAAATTCAACAAATTAATGGGATTGTCGAAAAACATTGAGATTGGCTTATTACCAACATAATTCAATTGGGTTACACTATTGTTATTCAGGATATTTTGCTGATAGTAAATCATCCCTGTTGAATTGACTTTGAAAAAAAATACTGGCGTAATAGTACTTCCCTCAACTTTATTCTTAGTTACCGTATGATTAACGTCGTCATAATCATACGCATATTTAAAATTTATATTTCCTGATGCATCGTACGATGTCACGGTAGTTAATCGTCCAGTACTATCGTATTCCACAATTATTATTTTTGTAAGTACATTTAAATTGTCGAATGTGTTAGTTGTTCTAGACTGAGAACTATACACATACTGTCTTTTCCTCACAAAGTTATTATTGGCATCGAACACTGAATCCAGAGTGCTTCGATTCTCAGTGTCATAGTAAGAGATGATTTTTGTTTGAAAATTGGCCTGTTGCGGGATGTAGCTAATAATTTTTTCGATGGTTTGGGAATTCGTTGAAGAGTTTTCGTTGGAACACGAAAAGAACAGGCCTCCAACAAGTATCAGGAAAAGTAAAGAATGTTTCATGGTTTCGGTTTAAATTCTGAATAAGATTACAAAAATTATTCCAAAACACCAAGCTTATTTGGACTTTTTTATTCTTGCTTTCCAGGCTCTTTCTTGATAACCTTAAGAAAAACCGGAAGTGTTGAAACAACTATTATTCCTATCACTATAATTTCAATATGCTTCTTTAAATCAATGTCAAACTTTTCCAAAAATAATCCATAAAGATAATGACCCGAGAAAATTAAAATAAACGACCAAAGAAATGAACTTACGATGTTGTAAAACATAAACTTCTTTTTATCCATCGCAACAATTCCGGCTACAATAGGCGCAAAGGTTCTGAGGATAGGTATAAAACGCGCAAAGATGATGGCTTTTCCTCCATATCGTTCGAAAAACTCTTTGGATTGGATAAGATATTTTTTCTTAAACCAAAAGCTGTCATTCTTTTTATATAAGTAATAACCACTTCGTTCCCCAAACCAATAACCCATCATATTACCTAATATTCCGGCAACTGCAACAAGTAATGATAATAAGGTAACATTTACGATATCATTTTTAATAAAAGTGAAATTTTCAATCAAATCCCGGCTATATATTCCAGCTAAAAAAAGTAAGCTGTCACCCGGTAAAAAGAAACCGGCAAAAAGTCCTGTTTCTGCAAATACAATAAACAATACAATCCACAATCCAATTTTCGCGCCGCCAACAGACAGGGTTATATAAAATTCGGGGTTTAGCAATTGCATCCAGTCAAAATCACTCATGAATTATAAGTTTTATCGAGCGTGAAATTAGTCATATTTTTTTGGATTCCGCGTTAAAATTAAAGCTTTTGCAAATCTAAACTATGAAACATAGTAACAGAAATAGTGTGATTCATTGCATTATTCCCATAACTTGAGGTAACAAATTGATTCATATATCCCAATTCAAAACGAAATTTATTGTTGTAATTAAACCCAAGTCCCAAAAGGAATCTATTCTGATCCATGAATTTTGAATTAATGGTATTCGATCCAACGGTTAGGAAAATTTCATCCTGAAGTATGGCATAAATTTCCTCTTTTTCAGATTGTAAATTTGCCAGATGAAATAGATTTCTATTCAAATAACGAAATCTGTTTTGATAAGATGTACCATTATCAGCCAATTGTTCAATCCAACGCTGCTCTAACCTAAATCGATGTGTCGTTGTATTCTGCCTCCATTTTTTATTGAGTTGGTATTGTTCCCAAATTCGGTTTTCCTTATAAAATTTATCCGCTGATACATTTAAAGTATTGACTAAAGCATAACCGCCAATTAGGGTTTGCGTAGATGATAAAAAATAGATTCCTCCAAGTCTAAAAGCATTTTGTAGATTCTGTCCTAATTCATTATCAAATCTTGATTGCCCCTCTAAATTGAATCCCCATCTTTCAGAAACCTTAAACTGACCAATATAAGCAAACCACACTCGTTGATTTTGAACTATTTTTTGAGAAAAAGAGCTTCCATATATTAGCAATAACAAAACGAGTACAGTTTTTTTCAAATTTCTTTTTCTTGTAAAAATATGCATAAAAAAAACTCCTTAAAAATTAAGGAGTTTTTAAATTATTTTCTCTCGTATTGACAACAACCATGAAGTTTGTTATAAACCTCATTTGTGGCTTTAACGTCCTCAGAATCGTGACCAACTTTCGCAACTACTTTTTTCACATCAAGAACTGAACATTTTTCTTCATTAATAATTACCTGTAACAGGTGATTTTCCATATTCCATTCAGCGCTTTTAACGCCCGAAACAGAAAAAGCTGCTTTTTCGATTCGCTTTTTACATTGTTCACAGTTGCCATTCACTTCAAATTCGTATTTGGCATTTTTACTTTTTTTAGCTCCGCTCAGTTCGGCTGTGCCTTGGGTCTCTTGTGCTTGTGTTGAAAATGCCACGAAGAGTAACATCATTCCTAAAATTATATTTTTCATAATTATTTATTTAAAGTTATTTTATTTTAAATCGTAATCCTGCGTAATACATTTGTCCAAAAATCGGAGCATAAACAATTGACGTATCAAAATTTGGTCCAAAAGGATTGTCTGAACCTAAAATGGCTTTGTCCTGACGATAGTTTCCAATATTTTCTCCACCAATATACATTTCAAATGTACTCGAAAAAGTTCGTGTGATTTGAGCATTCATAACAGCAAACGAAGGTGAGAATTCCGGCAATCTGTCTTGTGGTGGATTACCTGCCGTATTAGGCAGTTGTTGCTTTCCAAGCCAGTTCGTTGTGAAATCAAACTTCCATTGTCTTCCGTGTTGAACTATATGCGTTGCAAATTCAATATTGGCAAAAAATCGATGCTTTGCCTGCAGCGGTCTTTGATAACTTCCGGAAAGATAATCAGTAGAAATGTCGTAATATTTATATGCCGTTCTCAAATTCAAGTGCTTAATGATTTCCAAATTGAAATCGAGTTGTAAGCTATTAGCGTATGATTTCCCTTCTAGGTTATAAAACAAAGCCTGTTGCGGTGAATTCATAACATCTACAACCGCCTGATTTTGGAAATCGGTTCGATAAAAATCGATAGTTGCATCGGCATTCATACCAAAAAAATTGAAACTTTGTGTAAAACTCAGACCATAATTCCATGCAATTTCTGGATCTAAACCATAAACTTTTCCATTGGTATCAAGGATAGAAAACGTTCTTGAACTTGCAAAGAGATTTTGGTTTTCAGCGAAAATATTAGCCGCTCTTTTTCCTCTTCCTGCTGAGAATCGCAACGCAGCTTTTTGCCAAGGATTGTATTTCACATGCAATCTTGGCGTAAAAAATGCACCTAATCTATTGTGATAATCAAATCTTGCTCCCAAAATATAGCTGAATTTATCATTGTCATTATAAGTATATTCGAAGAAAACTCCGGCTGAATTGTCTATTCTACTTACGTCGGCAAGGTTTACAAACTCCGAGTATTTATCGTAGGTGAAATTTAATCCCGTTGCAAATTTGTGTTTGGTGTTATTGATTATTGAATTTAAAATCAGATTGGAATAATAGCTTTGCTGCTTGATATCGTATTGATTCAGTCCCAAATACGATTGCTGATTATGACTGCTGAATGCATTTTGAAAACCAATGCTTTGATAAGGCATATCCTTGAAAACATAGCCCACTTTTGATGAAAAATCAATTCGTTCAGTGTTGATTTCTGAACCCCAATAATTGGTTGTCAATCGGTCTCTATTTGGGTCAAATTCAATTTGTCCGGTTTGTTTTTTATCATTCATATACCGAAGATTGATAAAGGAAACCCAACCCGTTTCCGCGCAGGCGTACTGCCAACGGTTGATGATATTAAACTGCTTTCCGAGTGGATTATCCAGAAAACCATCTTCATTCATATCGTTTTTGGAAACACGTGTATTCCCGTGGACAAAAAGACTCGTTGACCAATCATCTGAAATTATCTTATTGAAATGCGTATTCAATTCGAAACGCGAATCGGTCGAACCATACGCATTCAAATAAAACGGAATATCCTTTAAGGGTTTTATTAATTCGGTATTGATTTGACCTGAAATACTTTCGTAACCATTTACAACGCTTCCGGCACCTTTGGTAATCTGAATGCTTTCTACCCAAGTTCCAGGCGTGAATGACAATCCATACGCTTGCGATGCACCACGAACTGAAGGAATGTTTTCTTCGGTAATCATAATGTACGGACTTGTTAAGCCCAACATTTTGATTTGTTTGGTTCCTGTGAGTGCATCCGAAAAATTAACATCGATAGATGGATTTGTTTCAAAGCTTTCCGCCAAATTACAACAGGCTGCTTTGAGCAATTCTTTGCTGGTAACAAGCGTGGTATTTGCTGTTCCTGATATTGATTTTTTTAGTCCTTTTTTATTAGATTCAACGGTTACGGTTTTCAAAGTATCTTTTTTGATATCCTCTTGTGAAAAGGTGACGGCAGAAATTAATAATGTTAGGAATAACAGTATTTTTTTCATTTGTTAAAATTTTAATATTCGTGATTAAGTGATTACTTATCGAATACTAAAATCAGCAGTAAAAAGTATATTGGCTGTACAAAAGATACAATGGCGGCGCATGTGCATCGCAATAGTAATTAAGGCAGTTTTTTAATTTAAAGTTTGATTTTGTAACAAAAATAAAATGGTTATAACTAGAGGTATTCGGAATAAAATCACTGTCAAATGATACGGATTTAACAATTATCAGATCGGCTTTAATTTCCGCTTTAATGATTTTGTCATTACAACATTTGGAATTCTTCTCAACAACTCCACAACAATCCTGTTCAGCTTTTTGAGCCGATTGAATTGTGCTTAATGTTATTGAAGCAACTTCATCATCGCAATAATGCACATTGAAGGCCAATCCTAAATTGGAAACCAATAGGAGAACCGTTAACAATATACTAATGTGTTTTCTGAAAATCATGAGCCAAAGTTATGAAAAAGAAAAGATTGCTTTCTTAATGCATTGTTATTTTTTGATTTGGGTCTGATAATAAAAAGCTGGAATAAACAATAAAATAAAAATCGGTTGAATCAAAAATCTTCTTATGTAGAACAAAGTCATTTTGCTTTCTTCTGCAAAAAATGTCAAGACAAAAATGAAGCTAATCATCAATATTGAACCTAAAACCATATAAAGGAAGGCCGAGAATTTTACAATTTGCTTGTCTTTAAAAATGACATACAACAGCAATAATGAAATCACAGAATTGAGATAAAATCGCAATCCTAAACTGAAAAACAATTTGAAAATGTTGATTTTCGGAAACGATAAATTTGCATATTCATCTTTGAAATAATTTAAAAACGGGTCATAGAAAAGCGTGTCTTCGAATACTCTAATTAAAATCAGAAGCAATATCAAGAACAATGACCAGCTTATTTTCCCTTTATTTCTTATTAATTTCTGTAGCATACAACGAATATTTATTAACCCAAATTACCCATAACAAAAACACAATTCCATAAATTAACAACGGAAAAATTACACCGTGTAAAAAATGCTCATATTGCGGCAGATTGTATAGTGCGACACACAAAAGCGCAATCCGGCCAATATTCAATACATGAATCAAAATAGTTCCAAAGGCGATAAACAAAATTGTTTTTTTAAATTTTCCGGTAAACGCAATCACAAACGAAATAAATAAAATAATCACACTTAAAGCGTTGCATCCTTCAATAATTCGAGAAATATATTTGCCTTTATAAAATAATTTCACACTTGGTTCACTAAGATGAGGCATGGTATAGGATTTCGAATCAAACCAGGACAAAACCGCCGCAGATTGTTCAGCAACAGATTGAGTGAAAGAATCTACTTCTGCATTTTTAGTATCATAACGATTCAGATAGGTTTGATAAATGAAGGTTAAAATCAAATAACTGGCAATAAATTTTCCAAGAAAAAGTAAAAAAGGTTTATATTCCAGCAGCAATTTTTTCAAAAGATAATTTTTAACAAATTTATATAAAATAAAAAAAGTTCAGTCGTTACATTTGCATAAAAAATTGAACATGAATTTCGAACGTTTAAAACCTCAGGTGATGGCTATTCTTTCTGAATCAAATGCCGAAAGAGATATCAAATTGCAACATCTTTGCCAGTTCTTATCGGACAATGTTGATTATTACAATTGGGTTGGATTTTATTTTGCAAATCACGAAAATAAAACCCTTCACCTTGGGCCATACGTTGGAGCGGAAACTGACCACTCTGTAATTCCATTCGGTAAAGGAATTTGTGGTCAAGTCGCAGAATCCAATCAAAATTTTGTTGTTCCCGATGTTTCTGCTCAGGATAATTATATCGCTTGTAGCTTTACCGTTAAGTCGGAAATTGTGGTTCCACTTTTCGTAAAGAAGAAAAACATTGGGCAAATAGACATTGACAGTCACGTGATTGACCCTTTTACAGAAGCTGACGAGCGTTTTCTTGAATTTGTAAATGAAGAAGTGGCGAAATTGTTTTAATCGTTCTTTTTTATTTGCCTAATCAAAAAAGAAGATTATCTTTGCACACGAATTAGGAAAATCCTAATTCATACATAATAATCATTTAAATAATATTAGCATGTACTTAACTAATGAAGTTAAAGCAGAAATCTTCGCCAAACACGGAGGAAAAGCAGAAAACACAGGATCTGCAGAAGGACAAATTGCATTGTTCACATTTAGAATCTCTCACCTAACTGAGCACTTGAAAAAAAATCGTCACGATTACAACACCGAGCGTTCGTTAGTACTTTTGGTAGGTAAAAGAAGGAGTCTTCTTGATTACCTTAAGAAAAAAGAAATCAACAGATATCGTGAGATCATAAAAGAATTGAATATTAGAAAATAGTCAATATAAAAAGAGGTGCCCACGCGCCTCTTTTTTTTAGGTTAAAAAGAAGAAAAGTTTCGGTTTTTCATTGGGTTACAAACAACAGCTACAAAAACACAACTAATCTGTCGACAGGCAAGAACCAATGTAAAAATTAAAAAGGAAAAATTTATGATTCCACAATTATTTGTAGAAAAAATCGATTTAGGTGATGGCAGAAACATCACAATCGAGACAGGTCGTTTGGCAAAACAAGCTGACGGTTCTGTAGTAGTTAGAATTGGTAAAACTGTAATCTTAGGAACAGTTGTATCATCAAGAAAAGCAAGTCCGGGTATTGACTTTTTACCATTAACGGTAGATTATCGCGAAAAATTTGCTGCAGCAGGACGTTTTCCCGGAGGTTTCTTCAAAAGAGAAGCTCGTCCAAGCGACAACGAAGTGCTAACCATGAGATTAGTTGACCGTGTATTGCGTCCGCTTTTCCCAAGTGATTACCATGCAGAAGTTCAGGTTATGATTCAGTTAATGTCACATGATGATGAAGTTATGCCGGATGCTTTGGCAGGGTTAGCAGCTTCGGCAGCACTTGCCTTGTCTGACATTCCTTTTGAAACATTAATTTCAGAAGCGAGAGTGGGAAGAATTGATGGAAAATTCATTATCAATCCATCTCGTGCTCAATTGGAATTATCAGATATTGATATGATGATTGGTGCTTCAACAGACTCTATCGCAATGGTAGAAGGTGAAATGAAAGAGATTTCAGAAGCAGAAATGTTAGAAGCCATTAAATTCGCACACGAACACATCAAAAACCAAATCGCTGCGCAAGAACGTTTGCAGGCTGCTTTTGGCAAAAAAGAAGTTCGTTCTTATGACCAAGACAGAACAGACGATGCTATTCACGCTAAAGTGAAAGCAGCGGCTTATGATAAAATTTACGCCATTGCAAGCAAAGGTTCGGCTAAACAAGAACGTTCAGCTGCATTCGATGCTGTAAAAGAAGAAGTAAAAGCATTATTTACAGAAGAAGAAATGGCTGAAAATGGAGATTTAGTTGGAAAATATTTCTACAAAGTCAACAAAGAAGCGGTTCGTAACGTAACGCTTGATTTAGGAACCCGTTTAGACGGAAGAAAAACTACAGAAATCAGACCAATCTGGTGTGAAGTAGATTATTTACCATCAGTTCACGGGTCGGCATTGTTTACACGTGGAGAAACTCAGGCATTGGCAACTGCAACTTTAGGAACTTCAAGAGAAGCTAACCAAATTGATTCGCCATCAGAACAAGGAGAGGAAAAATTCTATTTACACTATAATTTTCCGCCATTTTCTACAGGAGAAGCTCGTCCGTTAAGAGGAACTTCAAGAAGAGAAGTTGGTCATGGGAATTTGGCTCAAAGAGCTTTAAAAAACATGATTCCAGCGGAAAATCCATATACAATCAGAGTTGTTTCTGAAGTATTGGAATCGAATGGTTCGTCTTCTATGGCAACTGTTTGTGCCGGAACATTGGCTTTGATGGATGCGGGAGTTCAGATGATTCGTCCTGTTTCAGGAATTGCAATGGGATTGATTACGGATGGTGATCGTTTTGCTGTTTTGTCTGATATCTTAGGTGATGAAGATCATTTAGGTGATATGGATTTCAAGGTAACGGGAACTTCAGAAGGAATCACGGCTTGTCAAATGGATATCAAAATTGACGGATTGAAATATGAAATCATGGAGCAGGCTTTGGCTCAGGCTCGTGATGGACGTTTACACATCCTTGGAAAATTGGTTGAAACTTTAGCCTCACCAAGAACTGATGTGAAAACTCATGCTCCGAAAATTATCATGAGAACCATTCCTGGCGCTTTCATTGGTGCCTTAATTGGTCCTGGCGGAAAAGTTATTCAGGAATTGCAGAAAGCAACTGGTTGTACTATCGTAATTAACGAAGTTGACGAACAAGGTGTTGTTGAAATCTTAGGAACAGATCCAGACGGAATTGCAGCAGTATTGGCAAAAATCGATTCTATTATTTTCAAACCAACCATGGGCGAATCTTATGAAGTGAAAGTAATTAAAATGCTAGATTTTGGTGCCGTTGTAGAATATACTGACGCTCCAGGAAATGAGGTTTTATTACACGTTTCTGAATTGGCTTGGGAAAGAACAGAAAATGTTTCTGATGTTGTAAATATGGGTGATGTGTTTATGGTGAAATATTTAGGTATTGATCCAAAAACAAGAAAAGAAAAAGTGTCGAGAAAAGCACTTTTGCCAAGACCGCCGAGAGATGAAAATGCTCCTGCGAGAGAAGATCGTGGACCACGTCCTGAAAGAAGAGATGATAGAAGATAATATTTTTTAGATTATAAAAAACCCCGATTCATGATTTTGAATCGGGGTTTTTTGGTTATGAAGTGTGCCCTTCGACTGCGCTCAGGGTGACAAAAGAGATTACGGTGCTGGTGGTGGTGGGTTTGTTCCTCCTGCTTTTTTGGAGGAACGCATTGATTTTATGATTTTGGAGATGACGTATTGGTCTTCGAAAGGGGTGTTTTTGAATACTTTTTTGGCTTTGTCTGCTATTTTTATGATGTCGTTATAAAGGTTGGTGTATTGACTATTGTTGTTTCCTGTTAGGACTGCGCCGCTATCCATGGTTATTTTTTGGTCTTTGTTCTTTTTGGCGAGGCTATCTTTGTGGGCTGCTAACGCATCAGGAAAAGTAGTTGCCATTCCTTCTTCTTCTATTGGGGTTTGGTTTGCTTGGATGTATTGTTTTAGGGTTTGTATTTTATCGACAGCGCCTTCGATGTTGTGGCTTCGTAGGTCGTGGATGAGGGCGGTAACTAGGGTGTTGTCTAGGCCTGCGTCTTTGATGTAGTCTTTTAGAAAGATTAATTCTTGAACCAGTACATCAGATTCTTCATAGAGGCTTTTAGTGATTGCTATTTGTTGCTGGGTTATTACATACTTTTTTTCTTGGATTTTGATAGCCTCTAGTTTAGTTGAGAAACTTTCTTTGAAGGTTTCGTTTAGTTTTGGATAACGTGCTTTGATTGCATCTACATCGCGATTAAAGTTGGCAAGAATAATGTCACCTAGTGGTGTGTACTCTTCGATTTTGATTGAAAATGACATGTTATTAGTTTTTAAAGTTATTATTTTATGAGTCAGACACGGTTTTTATGGCGTCAGACTTCATTTTATGGTTTCAGACTTCGTTTATGTAGCACCAGACTTGATTTATTTGATACCAGACACCATTTATTTAACACAAAACATGGTTTATGGAATGCCAGACCTTATTTATATAACGTCAGACTTTGTTTTGGACTACCAGACAACGTTTATATATTGGCAGACTTGGTTGATTGTTATACCTGGACCGATTAAAAGTTACGCTTATGAGGATTAATCCTTGATGCAGCGTACTGAAAAACCGTTTTGATTATAAAGATAGGATTTAACGAAATAACCATTAAAATTATTAAGTCGTCGATACCAGGCTGATGAAAGAAACGGAGTTGAACTCCAAAAGAAAGCTAACTCACCAATAGACTGGAATGTTCCAGCTATTCCTAAATCACTTTGATAAAGAGCACCGCCTGGAAGCCCTGTAAACCCACTACTATTGGTAGCATTCGTGTTAGCTATCCAATGCGCGGTGCCTGTTTCTTTCATAGCGCCACCTGCAAGTGCATCTCCGCCTAAACAATCTCTCAAGGTATCCCATTCTGTATTAGAAGGCACATGAAAACCAGCAGGAACCAATCCTCTTGGGTCATTCACTGCATACCAATTGTATAATTTTCCGTAGGTAGTTCCATTAGCAGTTGTATTAGTATAATAACACCAAGCTCCAGTGGTTAAATTTACCCATTGTGTAGGATCTGTAACCTGAGGGATAACATCTCCATTTCTATATTTAGTAACATTTAAGTTTGATTTTGTCCATACCTGACTACAGATGGTCACTAATTGATAAGTGTTTCCGTCTACATCGGTTACTGAAGTACTTGAGGTGTTAGCGGTTATAAAACTTAAGTCTGCACCATAAGCTGTTCCAACACTATTGGTGGCATAGGCTCTTACATGATAAGTAGTGTTTGCAGAGAGAGCTATTAGATTACTCGCAAAAACTCCTGTACCTGTTCCGTTAGTTGATTTTGTAATTAAAGCAACAGTAGGATTGGCACTGGTGCTCCAACATACGCCTCTTGCGATTATTGCTGCTCCTCCATCACTTGAAATAGCTCCTCCTGACACCGCAGTTGTTGGAGTAATTGACGTAACCGCTGTGGTGGTTAATATAGGTAAACTGCTTACGCTTGATGTGGTAAGAGTAAACTCATTGGAATAAGCTGCTGAATTACCCGCAGAATTATAGGAATATACTCTATAAGTATAATTAGTACTTGGTGTTAGACCAGAATCGTTATAAGTTACTACATCAGTATTAACAGTCCCTACAACAGCATAACTTCCTATTCCTGTTTTTCGTTCTATTTTAAAACCCGTTTCATCGGATGCATTATCCGTCCAAGACAGATTTACTTGGGATGTAGCGATGACAACACCATTTAAATTAGATGGAGCTACAGGGATAACTACTGTTGTATTATTTGAATCAGAACTGGTTGTGCATCCGTAAACTAATATGAATGAAATTAATAGTATTGAAATTTTTGCTTTCATGGTTGTTGTATTTAATTGTTGTTTTTTGTTTGTATCATAAAAAATTTCCCGAATCAAAAATAATATAAGTTTAACCCGTTGGGTGTAATTATTTAAAGTAAAAATAAATTGATTAAATATTGGTCAAGATACTGAAATTCAGTATCTTGAAGTCGCAAAACAAACCAATATTCATGTCAAATATAGTTAAAAATTATTTAAGAGTTTTAG
>NZ_JANXTI010000077.1 GCF_025352425.1 Flavobacterium sp. | reverse complement strand
TTCCGAACAGAGAAGTTAAGCCCGACTGCGCAGATGGTACTGCAGTTATGTGGGAGAGTATGTCGCTGCCTTTTTTTTATGGAACCCCAATCTGAAAAGATTGGGGTTCTTTTTTTTATAGGTGCAGCGTGTCCCTTCGGTTGATCCGTTGCCCTGCCTGCCGGCAGGCAGGCTTTTTTTAGAAAGCCTGTCCAATCGGACAGGCTTTCTTGTTTTTATACCTGAAGCCCACTGGGCTTCCTCCTTTTAATTTCAAATCCTGCCTGCCGGTAGGTAGGCTTTTTTAGAAAACCCTATTCATTTATTTGGATAGGTTTTTTTTGTTTATCAAAGATTTAACCTTTTATTCATAAGGCCTCAATATTTTGTCGACGCAGCCTAAACATTTTGTCGACGCAGCCTCGACATCTTCTCGACGTATGCTTGGACATTTTGTCGACGCATACATAAACATTTTGTCGACGTATCCCTGGTATTGATAAGGATTGAAAATTTATTCAGATGGCTACATTGTTATAGGAAGTTCCTAATTGAATCGAACGCGTGAGGGATAGGAGCAGCTACCCTGCCTGACGGTTGGCAGGCATGTAGCGCGGATAGCCCGACGGCGCCAGTAAGGGTTGTGTAAGATTGCAAATGTTGTTGCGCCGGCACGCCCAAATTAAGTTTAATGCAATTTGCAATATTCGCAATGATCACTCACTACGCATTCGCTGTGTTTTGGATTGGTTGGTCGACATGTTTCTCTTCCCAGAAATGAAATTGCCATGCCGACTTCACCCCAGATTTCCTTTGGTAAAGCCTGCATTAATAGTTTTTCTACTTTGTTTCCATCTTTGGTTTCAGGAATAATTCCGATGCGTGGTGCCACTCTTATCACGTGAAGGTCGGCAATAATGCCTTCAGCTGGTTGTTTTGTTTCGCGCATAATCACATTCGCGGACTTTCTCCCAACTCCTTTCAGGGCGGTTAATCCTTCCATAGTTAGGGGAATATTTTTGTCTTTCTTTATGATTTGGGCAATTTCGATTAACCAATTGGCTTTTGTTCCGAAGTTTCGAACCTTTGAGATGTGAGGTATTAGAGCCTCCACATTGGAAACCGAAAGGCTTTCCAAATTTGGATAGGTTTCAAAAAGCGCTGGAGCAATTTTGTTTATGTTGGCATCGGAATCCTGTGCCGACAAAATAACCATAACCAAAAGCTGAAAAGTGTTTTTATAATCCAACGGATGTTGCTTGCCTTTGTATTTTGCGATTAATGGTTTAAGGATTTCTGCCCAATTTGTTGTTTCTTTTGACATGATAGTATGTTTTAATTTGAAATAAAGTTAAGGATACTTTTTATTACTTTTAACTTCTAATTTTTTTCTGTTCCTAATTTTTGATGATGTAAATCTTTCTACTCTCTTTGGTATTTTAAGTTTTAGAGAAGTTTGAAATAGTTTTGCGGCAAAAAGGGTTGCTAATTTTGTAGCAATAGCTTGTAATAATTTAGCGGTTAGCGTAAATATTTTCGGAATTTGCAATGATTGATTGGGTATGTCACTATTTTTTGTCATTTCCATAAAATTATACTGCAATTTATATCATATACTATTTTTTATCTAAATTACAACTTCATAAAATTACTATTAAAATGCAAAACCAAACTCGAATTATAATTGAAAATGTTTCTCCACAGCTTGACAATGGTGCTTTTTTTATCAAAAGAATTGTAGGCCAAAAAGTGGTGGTTACGGCAAATGTTTTTTCTGATGGACATGATGTTGTTGCCTGCCGTGTGAAATTCAAACATGAATCGGACAAAAAGTGGCAAGAAGTCAGAATGACTGAAACCGGAAATGATGAATGGCGAGGCGAATTTAAAGTCGAAAAGCAAGGGTTTTATTCTTATCTCGTAGAAGGCTGGGTTGATTATGCTTTGAACTGGCAACATGGAACACAACGAAAAATTGAAGATAATCAGCAAGTGAAATCAGAACTGCTGGAGGGTGCGGAATATTGTCAGGCGATATTAAAAGAAGTATCGGCTGCTGAAAAAACGTATTTAAATGCAGCCATAAAAGCATTTCAGGATGCCAAGCAATACGACAAGGCCATTGCAATAGCATTATCTGCAGAATTGCATCATATTTTTAAAAATTATCCAACACGAACTTTATCCAATACTTCGGCAGAACTGAAGGTTTATGTTGATAGAAAAAAAGCATTATTCAGCACGTGGTATGAGTTTTTTCCACGTTCAACTTCTCAGGAAATTGGAAAGCACGGGACTTTTACCGATTGCGAGAAACTTTTGCCAAGAGTTGCTGCAATGGGTTTTGATACTTTGTATTTTCCCCCAATTCATCCTATTGGGGAAGTAAACAGAAAGGGAAAAAACAATGCTACGAATGCCGCTAAAGGCGATGTTGGTTCGCCTTGGGGAATTGGTTCCAAGCACGGCGGACACAAAGCCATAAGTCCAGAACTGGGAACCTTAACCGATTTCAAATCATTGGTAAAAGCTGCTAAAAGTTTGGGAATTGAAGTCGCAATGGATTATGCGTTACAGGCAGCTCCCGATCATCCGTATGTAAAAGATTTTCCACAATGGTTCAAATGGCGCCCTGATGGAACCGTTCAATATGCTGAAAATCCACCAAAAAAATATCAGGATATCCAACCAATTTATTTTGAAAGCGGTGATTGGCAAAATCTTTGGAAAGAGTTGCTGGATGTAGCTTTATTCTGGGTTGAAGAATGCGACATCAAAGTTTTCAGAGTTGATAATCCACATACGAAACCGTTTTATTTTTGGGGATGGCTGATTGCCGAAATCAAGAAAAAGCATCCCGATGTTTTGTTTTTAGCGGAAGCTTTTACACGTCCGAAGATTATGCATGAACTGGCTAAGCAAGGCTTCACTCAATCGTATACTTACTTTACCTGGAGAAATACCAAAGCGGAACTGATAGAATATGTTGAGGAATTAACAAAAACAGAACAGAGCGAGTTTTTCCGTCCGAACTTTTGGCCAAATACACCCGATATATTGCCGTATGCTTTGCAAAGTGGACATGAAAGCGTTTACCTTCACAAATACTTTTTGGCCGCTACTTTAAGTTCCAGCATTGGGATTTACGGACCCGTTTATGAGTACATGATCTCGGAAGCAATGCCCGGAAAGGAAGAATATCACAATTCAGAGAAATATGAAGTTGTAACCTGGGATTGGACGGTTCAGAATAAATTGATAACGGTAATCTCGAGATTAAATAGAATTCGGCACGAGCAGTCTTCGTTGCAGCAAACAAACAACATTCAGTTTTGTGCTACCGATAATGATCAGGTTTTGGCGTATTACAAATATGATGATGACAAACTTGATGAAACGCTAATGATTTGCAGCATAGATCCGTATTATGCCAAACAGGCGTGGGTTCAACTGCCGCTACAATCTTTAGGAGTTCATCCCGGACAGCCAATTAAAGTAGTAGAATTAATTACAGGAAACAGTTATATTTGGGATAAAGAATGGAATTTTGTTGAATTAAATCCGGCATTGCCTTTTCATTTGTTTAAAATTTTAAAATGAGCCAGCTTAAAAAAATAGTCATGGAAAATGATAATCAGGATAATTTCTCGTCACCGTTTGTTTTTAAAACAGATTGGAAAAATGCTTTTGAGGATGAAGAGTTTATCAAGGTATTCTCTTCAGATATTTTAGAGAATTACATTATCAATAAGCGTTGGTATGGCGGAAAAGCAAGTACGTTGAAGTATATCGAAGTGGTGGATCATTTCAAAATTACATCTAAGAAAAACAGCTACTACGGAGTGCTTTTGGAAGTAAATTTTAAAGAAGCATTTTATCAGCATTACTTTATGCCATTGGCTTTTATGTCTCAGGAAGAGCTGGATACCAGTACTATTATTGCGCCTGTAAAAATGGGGAATCAACAAGGTTTTTTAGTCGATGCGCTACATCAGGAAGACTTTAGAAAACTGTTGTTTGAAAACATTGTCCAGTCTAAAAACAACCCCGAATTAAAACTGGTTTTCCACAAAGGAACTAAGTTTGAAGATAAAGAATACAAAACGTCTAAGTTCATGGGCGTTGAGCAAAGTAATACATCCATTATTTATAATGATGCTTTTGTTTTAAAGATTTTCCGACGTATTTATGTGAGTACGAATCCTGATTATGAGATTAGCCGATTCCTCACCGAAAGAATGCATTTCAAAAGCTCACCGGCGTATACCGGAAGTATTAATCTCGCTTTATCTGAAGGAAATATAACTCTTGGTTTGATGCAGGAATTAGTGCCCAACCAAGGTGATGCGTGGCAATTTATGCTCGAAGAAATCGATGTTGTTTTCAGTAATCTCAAAACCAAAAAAATCAAGATTGATAAGTTACCGGATATTCCATTATTTAAACGCGTGAAGATCAATGAGATTCCACCAGAGATTATTGATTGGGTGGGATTGGGTTTATTTCTTCGTATTCAAACCATGGCAAAACGCACGGCAGAAATGCACATTGCACTTGGCGGAGACATTCATGATACCGCATTTACGCCAACAACCTATAATGGCGATTACACTGTTTGGTTAAAAAACAGAATGCTATACCAGTTCCAAAACCGATTGAATATTATCGAAAATAGTCTGCACAAACTGGACGGATTGGCACTCGAACTTGCGCATCAGTTTATGGAAAATAAAAAGTTGGTGCGTAAACATTTTGTCGATTTTGACTGGACAAAAATGAAATCGGAACGCATCCGGATTCACGGCGATTATCATTTGGGACAAATGCTGGTGAACGGCGATGATTTCTACATATTAGATTTTGAAGGCGAACCGGAAAGTACCATCCGTGACCGAAAAGTAAAACAGCCACCATTGAAAGACGTGGCCGGTTTGTTCCGTTCGTTTCACTACGCAATTTATGCAACGATTTTCAACAACAAAGACAAATATCCTTTTGATCAGGAGCAACTTTTTCATGCCGCCGAAGTTTTGTTTAACTACTTTGTAGGCTGCTTTTTGGAAACCTATGTTGAGAAAGCGCAATCAGGCAATCTGAACATTGGTTACAACCACGAAATAGATTTTCTTTTGAAATACTGCCTGATTGAAAAAGCGGTTTACGAATTGGGATACGAACTCAACTCTCGTCCGCGTTGGGCTGTTATTCCGTTAAGGGGAATTCAGAGTATAATGGGGTATTAAGTTGGAGCTATAGATTGTCATTCCGAGAAGTTATAAGCCCTTCGGCTGCGCTCAGGGTGACAAACCGCAGAAAGATGAGTGTTTAAATTTATAGATACTGTCACCCTGAGCGCAGTCGAAGGGCTCATAGTTAGAAAAATAAAAATGAAGTTTTATTATGTTTATATATTAAGATGTAGTGACTATTCCCTTTACACAGGAATTACAAATGATTTAGAAAGAAGAGTTAATGAGCACAATGATGGAAAATTACCTGATGCTTATACTTTCACGAGAAGACCGGTAGTTTTGGAATGGTTTCAGGATTTTACAGAACCTAACCAAGCTATATATTTTGAAAAGAAATTAAAACGATGGTCAAAAGCAAAAAAAGAAGCACTGATAAAAGGAGATTTTGATATGATTGAAACATTGGCAGAATGTAGAAACGCAACTCATTATAAATATAAACCATAAGACCTTCGACTTTAGTTTATGCTGAGCGTAGCCGAAGTACTCTGGGTGACAACCGCAGAAAAAAGAGCTTCTAACATAGAATATTGTCATCCCGAGCGCAGTCTAGGGAACAGAAAGAATAAAACGATATACACAATAACAACAAAAACTAAAATGAACCAAGTACAAGCACATTCCCTTTTCACTGATTTTGATATCGATTTATTCAAGGCTGGAAAACATTTCAGGTTATACGAAAAAATGGGTGCACACCTCATTGAAGTCAACGGTGTAAAAGGCGTTTACTTTGCGGTTTGGGCACCATCGGCACGGTCGGTTTCTGTTGTTGGTGATTTCAATTATTGGATTCAGGGTGAGCACCAACTGAATGTGCGCTGGGATGGTTCCGGTATTTGGGAAGGATTTATTCCGGGTGTTGAAAAAGGCACAACCTATAAATATAAAATCCAATCCAACAATAACGGAATTATCACTGAGAAAGCTGATCCATTTGCTTTGTATTGCGAGCATCCGCCGCAAACAGCGTCAGTTATTTGGGATTTAGACTATAAGTGGAAAGACAAAAAATGGATGGATACCCGAAAAGACAAAAATGGTCTGGACAAACCTTTTTCGGTATATGAAGTGCATTTGGGTTCGTGGCGAAGAAACAATGAAGGTAAGTTTTTGACGTATCTTGAATTGGCTGACCAATTGGTTGATTACATAAAAGAAACAGGTTTTACACATGTCGAGTTTATGCCAATCATGGAATATCCTTATGATCCATCGTGGGGTTATCAGTTGGTTGGTTATTTTGCACCGACATCCCGTTTTGGAAAACCGCAGGATTTTATGGTTTTGGTCGACAAATTACACCAGGCCGGAATTGGAGTAATCCTTGATTGGGTTCCATCGCATTTTCCTGATGACGCACATGGTTTGGGATTCTTTGATGGCTCCAATTTATATGAGCATCCGGACAGACGAAAAGGATATCATCCCGACTGGAAGAGTTTGGTATTCAATTATGGAAGGAATGAAGTGCGTTCGTTCCTAATAAGCAATGCTATTTTTTGGCTTAGCCAATACCATGCAGATGGTTTACGTGTTGACGCCGTGGCTTCAATGTTATATCTTGATTATTCCAGAAAAGATGGCGAGTGGGAACCAAATATTTATGGAGGAAGAGAAAACTTAGACACCATCAGTTTCCTGAAAGATTTTAACGAAGCAGTGTATGCAGATTTCCCGGATACACAAACAATAGCGGAAGAAAGCACCAGTTTCCCAATGGTTTCGCGACCAACATTCATTGGCGGTTTAGGATTCGGAATGAAATGGATGATGGGCTGGATGCACGATACATTGCAGTATTTTAAAAAAGAAAGTGTTTATAGAAGATTCCATCAAAACGACTTGACATTTTCAATGACGTATGCGTTTACCGAAAACTTTATGTTGCCTTTATCACACGATGAAGTTGTTTACGGAAAGCAATCTATTTTAGGTAGAATGACTGGTGACGAATGGCAAAAGTTTGCAAATTTACGTTTGTTGTATAGCTATATGTTTACACATCCGGGAACGAATTTATTGTTCATGGGAGCCGAATTTGGCCAAAGTTCTGAATGGAATTTTGAGGGAAGTTTAGATTGGCATTTGTTGCAGTTTGGTTACCATGACGGAATCAAAAAATGCATCACCGATTTGAATGCCTTGTATAAAAATAATCCGGCCTTGTATGAGAAACAATTCCATGTGGATGGTTTTGAATGGATAAATTATTCTGATAGTGAAAACGCCGTTTTAAGTTACATCCGAAAAGGAAACAATGAAAAAGAAAATCTCGTTGTAGTGGCTAATTTCACGCCTGTCGTTAGAGATAATTACAGAATCGGACTTCCATCAAAAGGAAAATTAACCCAAATTTTCAACTCCGACAGCACAGAATATGGCGGCAGCGGTGTAGTAATGACAAAGCCAATTAAAATTGAAAAAACTGCATGGAATTACAGAGAGTATTCAGCTGAATTAGTTTTACCACCTTTGGGCGTTACTGTTTATAAATTAAGTTAATCCGCAACAAGTAAACTATTATACCATTAAGAGATTAAGTTTCGTTAAGAAAATGACTTAATGAGGAACACTTAATTGTCTTAATTTCTTAATGGTTTAAAAAATAAAATGTTTTTATCATAACCCGCAAACGTTGTAGTTAAAAACTACTTTATTCTGTTGCAATAAAATCAGTATCATCTTTGTAAATTTGGCCACACGACATAAAAAACCAATATGATTACCAACCAGGAACTTGAACATAAAGGTGACCAAACACCTTCCAAAATAATTAGTTTTAATCAGGATGTTGACAGCATTTATTTCAATACTGATAACAATGTAATTTTAAAAGTTACAATCCTTCGTGATAGTTTAATACGTTTTCGTTACACTACGAAAGGCTATTTCAGCAATGATTTTTCGTATGCAATTGACAAAACACAATCTCATGGTTACAACCAGCTTGAAGTTGTAGAAGAAAGCACTTTTTATCTCATTAAAACCAGCAAGGTTTTCTGTAAAGTCAATAAGAAAAATTTGAAAATATCAATTCACGATATTGATGGGTTTGCGATTTTGGAAGACGAAATTGGATTTCACTGGGAAGAAAGTTATGAGCATGGTGGCAACATTGTAAAAATGAGTAAGATGTCGAAAGACGGAGAAAGCTTTTACGGAATGGGGGACAAGCCAACACATTTAAACCTAAAAGGGAAACGTGTTGAAAATTGGGCCACCGATCAATATGCATTTCACAAAGATCAGGAACCATTATATAAAGTGGTACCTTTCTATATCGGCTTGCATCATAACAAGTCATATGGAGTTTTCTTCGACAATACGTTCAGAACTTTTTTTGATTTCTGTCACGAGAAACGTAACGTCACAAGTTTTTGGGCTGAAGGTGGCGAAATGAATTACTACTTTGTCTACGGTCCAAAAATGGCCGATGTAGTTACAACGTATACACATTTGACCGGAAAACCGGAATTGCCACCTATGTGGACTTTGGGTTATCACCAATGTAAATGGAGTTATTATCCTGAGAGTAAAGTAAAAGAGGTAACTAAAAAATTTAGAGATTTGAAAATCCCTTGCGATGCTATTTATTTAGACATCGATTATATGGAAGGCTTTCGTTGCTTTACCTGGAGCAAGGAATATTTTCCCGAACCAAAAAGAATGGTTGCCGAGTTAGCTAAAGATGGTTTCAAAACCGTTGTTATCATCGATCCCGGAATCAAAATAGATAAAGATTATTGGGTGTATCAGGAAGCATTGAAGAATGACTATTTCTGTAAACGCGCCGATGGTCCATTTATGAAAGGAAAAGTCTGGCCGGGTGAATGCAATTTCCCGGATTATACAAATCCGGAAGTCCGTGAATGGTGGGCAGGATTATTTAAGGAATTGATTTCAGAAATAGGAGTTAAAGGCGTTTGGAATGACATGAATGAGCCAGCAGTAATGGACGTTCCCGGAAAAACTTTCCCATCAGATGTGCGCCATGATTATGATGGAAATCCATGCAGTCACCGAAAAGCACATAACATTTACGGAACACAGATGGCTCGAGCAACCTATGAAGGTGTGAAGCGATTTGCATATCCGAAAAGGCCATTTATCATTACGCGTTCGGCTTATTCCGGAGCGCAGCGTTATACTTCTTCCTGGACTGGCGATAACGTCGCAAGTTGGGAACATTTATGGATTGCTAATATTCAAATGCAACGGATGTCAATGTCAGGAATGGGTTTCACCGGTTCTGATATTGGTGGATTTGCAGAGCAGCCTTCGGGCGAATTATACGCTAGATGGATACAGTTGGGTGTTTTTCATCCGTTTTGCAGAACCCATTCTTCGGGCGATCACGGTGAACAGGAGCCTTGGTCATTTGGTGAAGAAGTTATTGATATTACCCGAAAGTTTATCGAATTGCGCTACCAATTGTTGCCTTATTTGTACACCATGTTCTGGCAGTATGTCAACGAAGGAACACCAATGTTAAAACCTTTGGTTTACTATGACCAGGAAGATTTTCACACACATTACAGAACGGACGAGTTTATTTTTGGAAATCAGATTATGGTTTGCCCAATATTAGAGCCGAATGCCCAAGGCCGCCGTATGTATTTGCCAAAAGGAAATTGGTACAACTACTGGACAGACGAGTTGACAGAAGGAAAAAGAGAACTTTGGATAAAAACAGATTTTGATCAGATTCCGATTTTTATAAAAGAAGGCGCCATTATTCCGAAATATCCTGTGCAGCAGTATGTTGGGGAGTTACAATTTGATGAATTGACATTAGATGCTTATTACAAATTAGGAAAAGAAAAATCCACAGTTTATGAAGATGCTCAGGATGGCTATGATTACAATAAAGGCAGGTTTTCGTTGCGTACATTTACGTTAAACGGAAAAGAAAAAGAACTTTTTATTCAACAGCATACTGAAGGAACTTTTGAAACGCATTATACTAAATTCAAAATCAATTTAAAAGGCTTGCCATTTAAAGTAAAAAGAGTCGAGATTGATAATGAAAAAATTTCATTGGAATCGTTACAGTTTAATGGAGATAACACATTGATATTATATAAAGATTTCACGGAATTACATATAATTGGTACCTAAAATTTTCCTAAATTTGATTCAATTAAACCAAACATTATGAGAAATAGAATTTTATTTACCGGAGCCATAGCAATAGCTTTGGCAACATCGTGTTCTAAAAATCCTTTTACGGGAAAACAAACACTGGCTTTAGTTCCAAATAGCGAAATTTTGCCTTCAGCATTTGCACAATATGGAACATTCTTAAAAGAAAATAAGGTTGTTAAAGGAACTGCAGATGCCAACCGGGTAGTAAATGTAGGTACGAAGATAAAAAATGCAGCCGAAAAATGGCTGAACGCAAATGGTTATCAAGGCTATTTGAAAGATTATCAATGGGAATATAACCTGGTTGAGAACAAAGAAGTAAATGCCTGGTGTATGCCTGGTGGAAAAATTGTGGTGTATTCAGGAATTCTTCCGGTTACAAAAGATGATGCTGGTTTAGCAACCGTTTTGGGACACGAGGTTTCACACGCTTTGGCAAATCACGGTCAACAAAGAATGAGTGCGGGACTTTTACAACAGCTTGGAGGAGCTGGAGTTGCCATAGCTACAGGATCAAAAAGCCAGGAAACGCAACAACTTGCATTGACTGCTTATGGAGCTGCAACTGAAATTGGTGGAATGCTGCCTTTTAGCAGAAGCCATGAAACAGAAGCCGATCAAATTGGTTTAACCTTAATGGCAATTGCCGGTTACAATCCTGATCAGGCTGTAGTGTTCTGGTCGAGAATGTCCGCACAATCCAAGGGAAATGCGCCGCCTGAGTTTTTAAGTACTCACCCATCGGATGCAACAAGGATTGCTAACTTAAAAAAATTGGTGCCCGTGGCAAAAGCAGAAGCACTGAAATTTGGCGTAACGTTTAAATAACATTTGAATTCATAAAAAGATTATATTTAATCCCGATTTAGATCGGGATTTTTTATTTTAAAGACATTTTATGCCAATACTTCCTAAAGGTCATCCAAAATTACTCAACGCCTGGGCTTTCTATGATTGGGCAAATTCCGTTTACAGTTTGGTTATTGCTTCGGCAGTTTTTCCAATTTTTTATAACGCCTTGTTTGATAAAAACAATCAATATGTTACGCTGTTAGGATATAGTTTTAAAAACTCCGCACTGATTAGTTTTGTAACTGCTGCCGCTTTTCTATGTGTAGCAATCTTCTCTCCGCTGCTTTCCGGTATTGCGGATTATATGGGAAATAAAAAGATTTTTATGCGTATCTTCAATTATATAGGAGCTTTATCATGCATCGGATTGTATTTTTTTGATTTGGCTAATATTGGTTTGGGCTTACTATTTTACTTTTTTGGATTGATTGGTTTTTGGGGAAGTTTGGTTTTTTACAACTCCTATTTACCCGACATCGCCTTTCCGGAACAGCAGGATAAAATTAGTGCAAAAGGCTATTCATTAGGATACATAGGCAGCGTCATATTATTGGTAGTGAACTTAGCGATGATAATGAAACCGGCACTTTTTCACATTACCGATAGTATTGGAAATCCAGCCTCGATAAAAGCGATGCGCTATTCCTTTATGATGGTTGGTATTTGGTGGATTGTCTTTAGTAAATACACTTATTTTTATCTGCCAAAAGGGAATTCAAATAAGGAGAAAGTAAATTTATCAATTATCTTCAATGGCTTTAGAGAATTGAAGAAAGTATGGAAATTGTTGCAGTCCGAAATTCCGTTAAAGAGATACTTACTGAGTTTTTTTGTGTTTAGTATGGCGGTTCAAACCGTGATGCTTATCGCGACTTATTTTGGCGCACAGGAAATTCAATGGAGTAGTCCCGAAGAAAGCCAGATCGGATTAATAACCTGTATACTTTTGATTCAATTAATTGCCATTGCCGGTGCGGTAGTAACTTCAAAAGCTTCCGCAAAATTCGGAAATATAAATGTGTTGATTTTTCTCAATGCGTTTTGGCTTTTGCTTTGTGGATTTGCCTATTTTATTACAACACCAATGGAGTTTTATATTATGGCAAGTTTCGTCGGATTGGTAATGGGTGGTATTCAGTCATTGGGAAGATCTACGTACTCTAAATTTTTGCCAGAAACCAAAGACACCGCTTCTTTTTTCAGTTTCTATGATGTTTCCGAAAAAATAGGTATCGTTATCGGAATGATGGTATATGGATTAATAGACCAAATTACAGGAAGTCCAAGATTTGCTATTGTATTTTTGGGTATATTTTTCTTAGCGGGATTATTATTATTGTTGAGAATTCCCAAAAAAGCATTGTCATAACTTCAAAAAAAATTATATTTGGTCTTTATTTATAATAACCGTTATGAAAAATATAAAATTATTAGCAGGGATATTTTTGATTTTAACCGCTTTCACTTTCAGTTCATGTGAAACAGAACCAATTGATAGTGCAATCAATTTAGATGATTTTGGTAATCACACAGGCGGCGGCGGAGCAGGTACTTTTACCGCAAAAATAGGAAGCGATGTTTTTAATGCACAACAAATAATAGCTCAATTGTCAGGTTCTGCCTTTGGTCCTGAAATAAATATTGTCGGTATGATGCCTAACGGAAAATCCATGAGCATTCAGTTGATTAATCCTGCAGTGGGAACTTTTACTGCCAATACCAATTTTGAAACTTTATTGTTTTTTCAATATACTGAAGATTTGACAGGAACTAATGCTTTTAGTTCTTTTAATTCAGTAACGAGTACATCTGCCGGTACAGTGACAATAACAAAATACGATGTTGCAGCGAAAAAAATATCAGGAACATTTAGTTTTACTGGTTATAATTCGTCAAGTGCCTCAAACGTAAGACAGATTACAGAAGGCATTATAAATAACGTAACCTTTACGGTTGCGCCATAATAATTACACAAAAAATAAAAAAAATCCGCCATTTTGGCGGATTTTTTTATGGCATAATACTTGACTTATCTGCGCGCTAGTCGATAATATCTGTTTACATATCGATTTTACCAAAAATCAAGTGTCATACATCGATTTTAATTTATCAGATGAAAAAGATGTTCTACATTTGTTTAGCATTGAATAATTTCTAATGTCTATTTGACTTAATTACACACCATGTCAATCCGTAATATTATATCTTTCGAAAATTTGTCACTGCAGGAATTCGATACTGAAACCGATTTGATTCCCCTTTTAACGCCCGAAGATGAGGAAGAAATGAATAAGGAGGAGTTACCCTCTTCATTGCCAATTCTACCATTACGTAATACCGTTTTATTTCCGGGAGTCGTGATTCCCATTTCGGCAGGACGGGACAAATCCATCAAACTTATTAATGATGCCAACGCCGGAAATAAAATTATTGGTGTTGTGGCTCAAAAAAATGAAGAAGATGAAGATCCAACCAAGAATGATATTTATTCCGTTGGAACCGTAGCACAAATTCTCCGTGTTTTAAAAATGCCTGATGGAAACATTACCGTTATTCTGCAAGGAAAAAAACGTTTTGCCATTGATGCCGTTACTTCTGAAAAGCCATATCTTAAAGCCACCATAAAAGAAGTTGAAGAAAAACGTCCGGGTAAGCACGATACCGAATTTCAGGCAATAATTGACTCGACTAGAGAATTAGCAATTCAAATCATAAAAGAAAGTCCAAATATTCCAACCGAAGCCACTTTTGCTATTAAAAATATAGAAAGTCAATCTTTCTTAGTCAATTTTGTTTCTTCCAACATGAATCTAACGGTTAAGGAAAAGCAGGATTTATTAATGACGAATGCTCTAAAAGAAAGAGCTTTAGAAACGTTGCGCTACATGAACGTTGAGTTGCAAAAACTGGAATTGAAGAACGATATTCAATCTAAAGTTCGTTTTGATTTAGACCAGCAACAACGGGAATATTTTCTGCACCAACAAATGAAAACCATTCAGGAAGAATTGGGTGGCGTTTCAAACGAGCAGGAAATAGAGGAAATGCGTCAAAAAGCCAAAACCAAAACCTGGGATCTGAAAACAGGAAAACATTTTGAGAAGGAGATTACCAAAATGCAGCGCATGAATCCACAAGCGCCTGATTTTGGTATTCAAAGAAACTATTTGGAATTATTTTTAGAACTTCCATGGAATCATTATTCAAAAGATAATTTTGATTTGAAACGGGCGCAAAAAATCATCGACCGAGACCATTTTGGATTAGAAGATGTTAAGAAAAGAATCATAGAACATTTGGCTGTGTTAAAATTGCGAAATGATATGAAATCACCGATAATCTGTTTAACCGGACCTCCGGGTGTGGGAAAAACTTCTGTGGGAAAATCAATAGCAGAAGCGTTAGGAAGAGAATACATCCGAATCTCCCTTGGTGGTTTGCGAGACGAAGCCGAAATACGCGGCCATAGGAAAACCTATATAGGAGCAATGCCCGGAAGAATTATTCAAAGTTTGAAAAAAGCAGGAACTTCCAATCCGGTTTTTGTTTTGGATGAGATTGATAAATTATCGAATTCGCATCAAGGTGATCCATCATCGGCATTGCTTGAGGTTTTAGATCCGGAACAAAACAGTGATTTCTATGATAATTTCCTGGAAATGGGATATGATTTGTCTAAAGTAATGTTTATTGCAACTTCCAATAATATGGCAACCATACAACCGGCTTTGAAAGACAGGATGGAAGTGATCAAAATGTCTGGCTACACCATAGAGGAAAAAGTAGAAATCGCCCGTCAGCATTTGTTTCCAAAGCAAATGAAGGAACACGGACTGAAACCAAAGGATTTAACTATTGGAAAAAAACAATTGGAAAAAATTGTTGAAGGTTATACCCGGGAATCAGGAGTTAGAAACTTGGAGCAAAAGTTAGCTCAGGTTATCCGAAACGCTGCAAAATCAGTCGCAATGGAAGAAGCGTATAATTTAAAAGTTACTGACGAAGATATTGTGAAAATTTTAGGCGCACCAAAACTAGCGCGCGATAAATCAGAAAACAATGATGTAGCCGGAGTGGTAACAGGTTTGGCTTGGACATCTGTAGGTGGCGATATATTATTTATTGAGTCTTTGATTTCATCAGGCAAAGGTCATTTGACTTTGACAGGGAATTTAGGAAATGTAATGAAGGAATCCGCAACCATCGCTATGGAATATATCAAATCAAATGCGGAGACTTTTGGTTTGGAATCGGAAATGATTTCAAAATACAATATTCATTTACATGTTCCGGAAGGCGCAACCCCAAAGGACGGACCGAGTGCCGGAATTGCCATGCTGACTTCGCTAGTTTCTCTGTTAACCCAAAAGAAAATAAAGAAAAATTTAGCCATGACCGGCGAAATAACCCTGCGTGGAAAAGTATTGCCTGTTGGTGGAATCAAGGAGAAAATTTTGGCTGCCAAAAGAGCTAATATAAAAGAGATTATTTTGTGTCATGAAAACAAGAGTGATATTGACGAAATCAAAGCGCAATATATTGAAGGGCTAACATTTCATTATGTAAAGGAAATGAGCGAAGTTATTGATTTTGCGTTGATGGATCAGAAAGTAAAAAACGCAAAAAAATTGTAAATATTTTCAAAAATACCAAGTAAGGCATAAGTAAATAACACTTATGCCTTTTTTGTTTAACTTTTTTTCATACCATATAAAATAATATCTTCGCATTTCCGTTATAGTATATAGCATAAGTCATTTTTTGATGTTAAAAAAAGCAATTTGTATTGGATTTTGTCTCACTAATTTGGTTGGTTTCGGCCAAGTTGGAGGAAAGTCAATATACCAATTTCTGAATTTAGTGACGTCACCAAGACAAGCGGCTTTAGGCGGAAAAGTAATTACACTTTACGACAGCGATGTCAATCAGGCACATTTTAATCCGGCCAATATTAATCCGGAAATGGATAACAAGCTTTCCTTAAATTATGGAAGTTATTTTGGAGAAGTTACCTATGGAACTGCTTCTTATGCTTACACTTATGACCGGCATGTGCAAACCTTTTTTGGAGGCGTGAACTATGTAAATTACGGGAAATTTGATGGTTATGACGAAAATGGACAGCAAACATCAAGTTTTACGGGAAGTGAAATCGCCTTAACTTTTGGTTATGGCTATAATATTCCAAATTCTGATTTTTATGTGGGAGCTAATGCTAAATTAATTAATTCCACCTTAGAAAGCTATAATTCATTTGGAGCCGCGGTCGATATTGGCGCTATGTTTATTGATACCCGCAACGATGTAAATTGGGCTATATCTATTCGAAACATCGGGACACAAATCACAACCTATGCAGACACACGTGAAAAATTACCATTAGAAGTTCTGATTGGTGTTTCGCAATTGATGGAAAATGTTCCAATTCGTTGGCACGTAACTTTGGAAAACATGCAGCAATGGCAATTGGCTTTTGCTAATCCCAATAGGGCACAAGGTTCGTTAGATGGAGGTTCAACTCCTGAAAAAGTTTCTATTTTTGGAAATGCTTTACGTCATGTTATTATTGGTGCTGAATTATTCCCCGATAAAGGATTTAACCTGAGAGTAGGTTATAATTTTAGAAGAGCCGAAGAATTGCGTATCTTGGAGCAACGAAATTTCTCAGGAATTTCGGTTGGTTTTGGATTAAAAATGGGAAATTTGAAACTTAATTATTCTTATTCACGATATACATTAGCAGCCAATACCAGTTTGTTTGGATTAACGATAGATTTTTCGGGCAACCGATATTAAACTAAATTTAAAATTTTGAAAAAGATTACCATTGCCATTGACGGATTTTCTTCTACAGGTAAAAGCACTTTAGCCAAACAATTGGCCAAATATTTAGGCTATGTATACGTTGACACTGGAGCTATGTATCGGGCTGTGACTTTTTTCGCAATGGAAAATGGTTATATAATGGCGGAATTTTTTGATAAACAAACCTTAATAAATAGTTTGCCTTCCATAAAATTGCATTTTGAATTCAATCCTGACTTGGGCTTTGGAGAAATGTATCTGAATAATGTCAATGTAGAAAGGGAAATCAGAACGCTTGATGTTTCCAATTTTGTAAGCCTGGTGGCAGAGGTTTCTGAGGTTCGTGCTAAATTGGTAGAGCAACAGCAGGAAATGGGAAGAGGAAAAGGCATCGTAATGGATGGCCGCGATATTGGAACAGTAGTTTTCCCAAAAGCGGACCTAAAGGTTTTCATGACGGCGAGTTCAGAAACACGTGCCCAAAGACGTTTTGAAGAGCTTAATAATAAAGGGCAAAGTGTTACTTTTGAGGAAGTTTTGAAAAATGTTGAAGGTCGCGATTATATTGATACGCATCGTGATGATTCTCCACTTAGGAAAGCCGACGATGCTATTGAAATTGACAATTCCTATCTCACCCGCGAGGAACAATTCTCTGCTGTTTTGGAAATGGTGGAAGAAGTAACGAAATCGTTGTAACTATTTGTTTTTCCCGATTTAAATAGTAGATTTACGTTCTATTTAACTAAATCAAAACTATTTTATGAGTATAAAATTCAGATTGACAGTAATGAGTTTTCTTCAATTCTTTGTTTGGGGAGCGTGGTTGATCACAATTGGGACTTATTGCATAAATGCAAAAGGATGGACTTTTTCAGAATTTGGCGCAATTTTTTCCACCCTTGCAATTTCTTCGATATTTATGCCCGCAATAACGGGAATAATTGCTGATAAATATATCAATGCCGAAAGGCTGTATGGAATTCTACATGTTTTATACGGATTGGTTTTACTTTACCTTCCGTCGGTTGTAGAACCAAATATGTTTTACTATGTTGTTTTATTGGCGATGATTTTTTATATGCCTACAATTTCATTATCTAACTCTATTGCCTATACTATCTTAAAAAATAACAAATTTGATGTGCTGAAAGAGTTCCCACCAATTAGAGTATGGGGAACAATTGGATTTATTATTGCGATGTGGGTAACAAATCTATCAGGGAATAAAGCTTCTGCAAATCAGTTTTATATTGCCGCAGTTTTCGCTATTATTTTGGGGATTTATTCGTTTACGTTACCAAAATGTCCGCCACAAAAATTAATCGCAAAAGACGCTACTTTGATTCAGAAGCTTGGATTAGATGCTTTTAAACTATTCGGAACGTATAAGATGGCGTTATTTTTTATCTTCTCAATGTTTCTTGGAGCAGCGCTACAGTTAACCAATATGTATGGAGATTCTTTTTTATCGAATTTTGAGAGCATACCCGAATATGCAGATTCATTTGGAGTCAAATATTCCACTGTTATACTATCAATTTCACAAATTTCTGAAACACTATTTATTTTGGCTATTCCATTCTTCTTAAAACGATTTGGAATCAAACAGGTAATGTTGATTTCAATGTTGGCATGGGTTTTACGTTTTGGATTATTCTCTTATGGAAACCCGTCTGATGGATTATGGATGATTATATTGTCTTGTATTGTTTATGGAATGGCATTTGATTTCTTTAATATTTCAGGTTCTTTATTTATTGAAACTACAACTGATTCTAAAATCCGCTCTTCGGCTCAGGGATTATTCATGATGATGACTAATGGATTTGGCGCATACGGTGGAAGCAAATTGAGCGGAATAATTATTGACACTTATTTTGTACATGATGGAGTAAAAGACTGGCATAATATCTGGCTTTCTTTTGCGGGCTACGCTTTAGTCATTGCGGTATTGTTCGCCGTAATGTTTAAGCACAAACATGATCCGAATGCCGTCGCGAATGTGAGTCACTAGCAAGTTTATTTTTATAATTGACCTGAGAGGTTTCCAAAACCTGTCAGGTCTTTTTTTGTTTCCAAAAATTCAATGAAAATCTGATCTAGCCCCCCGACCTGCCTGCCGGCAGGCAGGTTGCAGCAGCAACCATGTAGCGCGGATAGCGGGAATATGGAAACCAAGAATGCCCGAACCATTCGCTCCTGATTGCTTCGCTCCCCGAATGACATTATCAAATCTTTTTTCTTGCTTCTTTGCTCTTTTTTCTCGACAAAAATATTTTGTAATTAAGAAATTATGCTTACTTTTGCCAACCTTTTGGCGAAGAAGAGTTTCCATTAGGTATCAAACATTTATATATAAACACTGTTGTGTTTTTATCGCATCCAGAAACTCGAAGAACATAGCATACAAATTATTTTATCAGCATGGCTGTATTAAACAAAGAACAACAAGAGTTTTTAACAGATTTTAACTGGCACAATTACTCAGAAGGAATTGATCCTGTAGATGAGAAAAACCTACAAGAGTTTGAGGAATTAGTTACTAAAACTTTTATCTCAACAGATCAGGAAGAAGTAGTAGAAGGTGTTGTGGTTAGAATTACTGACAGAGACGCAATTGTTGACATTAACGCGAAATCAGAAGGTGTAATTTCATTGAATGAATTCCGTTACAACCCAGCTTTAAAAGTGGGTGACAAAGTTGAAGTATTGATTGACATCCGTGAGGACAAAACAGGTCAATTGGTATTATCTCACAGAAAAGCAAGAACTATCAAATCATGGGATAGAGTTATTTCTGCAAACGAAACAGGTGAAATTGTTACAGGTTTTGTTAAATGTAGAACTAAAGGTGGTATGATTGTAGATGTTTTCGGAATTGAAGCATTCTTACCAGGTTCACAAATTGATGTGAAACCAATCCGTGATTACGATGTATATGTAAACAAAATGATGGAATTCAAAGTGGTGAAAATTAACCACGAATTCAAGAACGTTGTTGTTTCGCACAAAGCGCTTATCGAAGCGGATATCGAAGTTCAGAAAAAAGAAATCATTGGTCAATTAGAAAAAGGACAAGTATTAGAAGGTGTTGTTAAAAACATTACTTCTTACGGTGTGTTTATTGATCTTGGTGGTGTTGATGGATTAATCCACATTACTGACCTTTCTTGGTCAAGAATCAACCACCCAAGTGAAGTTCTTGAATTAGATCAAAAATTAAACGTTGTAATCCTTGATTTTGATGATGAGAAAACAAGAATTCAATTAGGTTTAAAACAATTAAACGCTCACCCTTGGGATGCTCTTGATTCTAAATTAGCTATCGGAGACAAAGTGAAAGGTAAAGTAGTTGTAATCGCTGATTACGGTGCATTTATTGAAGTAGCTGAAGGTGTTGAAGGTTTAATCCACGTTTCTGAAATGTCTTGGTCTACGCACTTGCGTTCGGCTCAGGATTTCGTAAAAGTTGGCGATATTGTTGAAGCAGTTATCTTAACTTTAGACAGAGACGATAGAAAAATGTCTTTAGGTATTAAGCAATTGACGCAAGATCCATGGACAGATATCACAGCTAAATATCCTGTTGGTTCTAAACACACAGGTATCGTTAGAAACTTTACAAATTTTGGAATTTTTGTTGAATTAGAAGAAGGTATTGACGGGTTGGTTTACATCTCAGATTTATCTTGGACTAAGAAAATCAAACATCCATCAGAATTTGTAAATGTTGGTGATAAATTAGATGTAGTAGTATTAGAGTTGAATGTTGACGGACGTAAATTATCGTTAGGTCATAAACAAACTACTGCTAATCCTTGGGACAAACACGAAGAAGCTTACGCTGTTGGAACTATCCACAACGGAACTATCGCTGAGATTGTTGACAAAGGAGCTACTGTAGATTTCGGCGATGATGTTGTTGCGTTTATCCCAACACGTCACTTAGAAAAAGAAGACGGTAAGAAATTGAAAAAAGGTGAAGTAGCTGACTTTAAAGTTATTGAGTTCAACAAAGAATTCAAAAGAGTTGTAGCCTCTCACACCGCTATCTTTAGAGAAGAAGAAGAGAAAAATGTTAAGGCAGTTGCTGAATCAGTAGCTTCTAATAACAATGCTCCTGCTCAGACTCTTGGAGATAACAATGAAATCCTTGCCGGATTAAAAGCAAAAATGGAAAAGAAAGAGAAAAAATAATTTTCTGATTTCTTATTAAATAGAAACTCCCGATGAAAGTCGGGAGTTTTTTGTTTATAAAATTTAAAGACCGATTAATTTTATTACTACAATGTTAATTTTTTAAAAAATATCATCTTTACAAAAACCATAAACAAAGTACTGGCGTAAATGGCTATATAACTTTTAAAATAATAATTATGAAAACTAGAAATTTTTTAACTACTGCCTTTTTTGCCTTGACCATTTTTGCAACAACATCCATTTTTGCCCAAAAAGAGAAAACTGTAACCGTTGGAGGTGCTCCAATGTATCCATCAAAAAACATTGTTGAAAATGCAGTGAACTCTAAAGACCACACCACATTAGTTGCAGCCGTAAAAGCAGCAGGATTAGTTGAAACATTACAATCAAAAGGTCCTTTCACCGTGTTTGCCCCAACAAATGCCGCTTTTGACAAATTGCCAAAAGGAACAGTAGAAACATTATTAAAACCGGAAAATCTCAAATTATTGCAAACCATTTTAACCTACCACGTAGTAGCCGGGAAAATGAGTTCGTCTGATATTGCTGCAGCTATAAAAGCAGGAAAAGGAAAAGCAACTTTGAAAACAGTTAGCGGTGGAACGTTAACCGCCTGGATGAAAGGTTCAAACCTTTATTTGACAGATGAAAACGGTAATAGCGCGAAAGTTACTATTGCCGACGTAAATCAGTCTAATGGTGTCATTCATGTTATTGACGCTGTAGTTACCCCAAAATCATAATTTATACTTGTACTTCGAAACTATTTAGTGTAAATGAAAAAGTCTCCTTTTTTGGTTTGGGAGACTTTTTTATGTGACAATATTTAGCTGCTATCCCTTCGGAAGACAATGCAATCACCTCTGAAGAGTTATCATTTCAAAAATAAGGGATTGCAATCAGTAAATAAGGGAATGCATTCACTTCATGAGACATTGCAATGAGTAATTAAGGGATATCATATCTCTGGATAAGTAAATGCTATTCGTTCGGAAGAGATTGCAATCTGTAATTCAGAGAATGCATTGACCTCGGAAGGGATTACATTCTCTAAAAAGTGAATTGAAGGCTTACAAAAGAGAACTCACTTCTTTATTTAGAGAACTAGTTTCCTTCGGAAGAGGACTTCACCACAAACATAAAAAAACCAGACGATTGAAGCTGGTTAATGTGGTAATGGTTCGGTTATCCCGCCTCTAGTATTATGTTATTGCCTCAAACTCGCACCAATTTCAGCCTCTAAATTCTTCTGAAGCTTGCTCATGATTTTGTCAATCTGCTCTTCGGTTAAAGTTTTGGTGTTGTCTTGCAGCGTGAAACTTACGGCATACGACTTCTTACCATCCGGCAGGTTTTTACCTTCATACACATCAAATAAATTGATGTCTTTTAGCAACCCTTTTTCCGTTTGACGTGCAATTGTATAAATAGTGTCAAAAGCAACAGTATTGTCAACTAATAGCGCCAAGTCCCGGCGTACTTCAGGATATTTCGGTATATCGGTAAACTTTATTTTATTGCTAATTGATTTCAAAATCAGATTCCAGTTGAAGTCAGCGAAGAAAACTTCCTGCTTAATGTCAAAATGTTTTAGAATAGATTTTTTAACGGTTCCAAATTCAACCAAAGTATCGTTACCGCAAACAATGGTTATTCCTTCTGCAAACACATCCGATTCAACAGGTTTGTTTTGGATTTTGCAAACGCCTAAACGATTTAAAACGGAATCTACAAAGCCTTTAAACAAAAAGAAATCCGATGGTTTTTCAGCGGTGGTCCAACTTTCTGAAATCCTGTTTCCGGTTACAAAAAGTGTCAAATGCTTAGGCTCGTTATAGCCTGAAGGTAATTTGTGATAGGTTTTTCCAAATTCAAACAACTTCAAATCCGAATTTTTCCTGTTGATATTATACGACACAGCTTCTAAACCTGAGAACAACAACGATTGGCGCATTGCCGATAAATCATGACTCAATGGATTTAACATCATTACGTTGTATTCTTCTTTCAACATTTCGGATAATTTTATATATTCCGGCGTTGTCAAAGAGTTGGCCATCATTTCGTGAAAACCAAGAGAATTTAACTGCGTAGCAATAATATTCTGAACTTTATGATCTTCCGTTCTTGCTGAATTGGCAACCGTTGCATTCAGTTTTTTTGTAAAATTGATATTGTTGTAGCCGTAGACGCGAAGGATTTCTTCAATAACATCAACTTCACGCTGCACATCTACACGATACGAAGGAATTATCAACCCTAAACCCGCATCGGAAACACTGTTTACCTTAATATCTAAAGAAGCCAAAATTTTCTTAATGGTTTCCTTTGGCAGCTCTTGACCAATCAATTTGGCAGTTTTATCAAAATTCAGAAATACAGGAAAGTCTTCGATTTTTTTGGGATATATATCAACAATATCAGATGTGATTTCGCCACCGGCAACTTCTTTAATTAAAAGTGCTGCACGTTTCAAGGCAAATTCAGTGATATTCGGATCAATTCCTCTTTCAAAACGGAAAGAAGCATCGGTATTCAAAGCATGTCTTTTTGCCGATTTTCTAACGCTTATCGGATTGAAATATGCACTTTCAAGGAAAATAGAATTCGTGGTTTCGGTAACTCCGGAGCTTTTACCACCAAAAACACCAGCTATGCAAAGTGGCCCCTTTTCGTCACAAATCATTAAGTCTTCTTCGTGCAGGGTTCTTTCCACATCGTCTAACGTTATGAATTTTGTTCCGGCCTCCACTGTTCTCACAATAATTTTTCCGTTGATTTTCGCAGCGTCAAAAGCGTGTAATGGCTGCCCTAAGTCATGCAGAATATAATTAGTAACGTCAACGATATTGTTTTTCGGAGTCAAACCAATAGCTTTCAAACGGTTTTGCAGCCAGGCGGGAGATGATTTTACCGTAACACCCGAAATGGTAACGCCACAATATCTGGGCGCTAACTTACTATCCTTGACATCAACATCTATTTTGAGTGTTCTTTTGTCAATTCTAAACGTACTTACCGTCGGCGTGATTAATTCAATGCTGCTGTTTTTTTGCAACAAACTGGCGCGTAAATCTCTTGCAACACCATAATGCGACATAGCGTCAGCACGGTTTGGCGTTAAGCCAATTTCGAAAACCTCGTCATCCTCTATATTGAAAACCTTGGCACAAGGCGTTCCCGGTTTTAAATTAGCATCCAAAATCATGATTCCGTCATGGCTCGTTCCTAAACCTAATTCGTCTTCGGCACAAATCATTCCGTGACTTTCCTGTCCGCGTATTTTTCCTTTTTTGATTTCGAATTCTACACCATCTTTGTCAAATAATCTGGTTCCAATAGTGGCGACAGGTACTTTTTGTCCTTTTGCAACATTACTTGCCCCACAAACAATTTGAACTGGAGTTCCATCACCAAGGTCGACGGTAGTGATGTTTAATCTATCGGCATCGGGATGTTTTTCACAGGTCAGAACATGACCTACTACAACGCCTTCCAAACCACCACGAACCGATTGGTAGTTGCAAACAACTTCAACTTCCAAACCTAAATCAGTTAGTAAGGTCGCTGTTTCCTCTGATTTTAAATCTATTTTAATGAATTGTTTTAACCAATTGTATGAAATCTTCATGTGTGCTATTTAAGTGTGCAAATATAAACAATGATGCTCGCAGGAAGAAAGTTTTGAAGTGTTTTTTGTTAGTTTTCTTAATTAGGAGCACAGCTGCATTTGTCTTCAGGACGAATCCTCCCGCTGTCCGCGCTACACGGTAGCTTGCTCCCATCGGGGCTAGCGAGAACGTTCTACAATATCCGGAAGTTGCCTCCTTTGAACTGTCATGAACTTTAACTGATGTAATTCCAAATGTTTTTCTTTTTCGAAAGTTCAATAAAAACATTTCTTAGCGTTTGATGTTCAGGCAAAGTCATTGACGGATCTTTCTTCAAAAGTTTTAATGCCTCATTTCTTGCCACCATCAAAATATCCCTGTCTCTGACTAAATCAGCAATTTGAAGTTGTAAAATACCGCTTTGTTGTTTCCCCATAATATCGCCCGGACCACGAAGTTTCAAATCTACTTCGGCAATCTCAAAACCATCGTTAGTTTGACACATGGTTTCTAATCGTACTTTACTATCACTCGATAATTTAAACGACGTCATTAATATACAATAACTCTGTTCTGCGCCGCGACCCACACGACCTCGTAATTGGTGAAGTTGAGACAAACCAAAACGCTCTGCGCTTTCAATAATCATTACACTCGCATTTGGGATATTTACACCAACTTCAATCACGGTTGTTGCTACCATAATATTGGTTTTCCCTTCGGAAAAGCGTTTCATTTCTGCATCTTTATCGGCAGGTTTCATTTTGCCGTGAACAATGGAAATGCTGTATTGTGGTCCCGAACCGTCGGGAGGAAAATCTCTCGAAATGCTTTCGTAACCATCCATTAAATCCTTGTAATCCATGGTTTCACTTTCCTGAATCAGCGGATAAACAATATAGATTTGCCGACCTTTGGCAATTTCATCCTTGATAAATTTCCACACTTTTAATCGGTTGCTGTCATAACGATGTACGGTTTGAATTGGTTTTCTCCCTGGTGGCAACTCATCTATTACTGAAATATCCAAGTCGCCATACAAACTCATCGCAAGTGTTCGTGGAATAGGAGTAGCGGTCATGACCAAAACATGTGGTGGAATATCATTTTTTTGCCATAGTTTTGAACGCTGCTCCACACCAAAACGATGTTGCTCGTCAATAATTGCCAACCCTAAATTATTGAATTTCTAGGAAGTTTGGGATGGCAATGGCTGCCAGCAATGCGATGATCGCCACGACGATCATGATTTCGACGAGAGTGAAGCCCTTCGCCGATTGATGATATAATTTATGCATAATGCGAAGAATTTAGCTTCGCTCGCTCCGTAAGGCAAGGTCTTACAGCCGCCGGGTTCGATTTTTTTTGCTGAAACCTGCAATTCATGGGCTTTTTCAGGTCTGGCGCCGTCGCGTGGCGCAAGTGTGCGGCGAGGAATTGCGGCTGCGGTCGGAAAGCGCCGGTGGCAGATGCGGAAATTTGCCTTTGAAACTGCGTCAATCTTCGACGGAATTCCGCTCGCGCATGGAAGCCGGAGGCGGCGGTTTTTTGCACACCGTTCTTTTTTGAGCGCGATAAATCCAACGTTCCGCTTCGGACCGAATGCAAGATGGATTTATGAACGAAGACACTAAAATAGCGGTGTATTCCCGCAACGACTTGCCGGAACGGGTGCGCATGGAAGTGGCGGCGCTGCTTCAAGACCGGCTCGCGGATTGCATCGACTTGAAGCTGCAAGCCAAGCAGGCGCATTGGAATGTGAAAGGCCCGAACTTCATCGCGCTGCACGAGCTTTTCGACGAGATAGCGGAGGAGACGGAAGCTTACGTCGATCTCATCGCCGAGCGCATCGTGCAATTCGGGGGCGTGGCGGAAGGGACCGTCCGCGCGGTGGCTGCGAGATCGAGCATGCCAGAGTATCCGCTCGCCACGATCCACTGGCACAAGCATGTGGAAGAACTGTCCCACGCGCTCGCTTATTTCGGCGAACTCGCGCGCCAAGCTATAGAGCGCGCTACAAAACTCGCCGACGCCGACACCGCCGACATCTTCACGGAGATTTCACGCGGAATCGACAAATACCTCTGGATGGTGGAAGCGCATTTGCAAGAGGGATAGCGCGGAGCAGAGAGGATAGATGATAGAAAGAGCCTGCGCGCCGCCGCCCTTCCTATCATCTATAAACTCTCCGCCGCCGCTCACTTTTTAGCGGCTCGCTCTCACGCCAGC
>NZ_JANXTI010000063.1 GCF_025352425.1 Flavobacterium sp. | reverse complement strand
AACCAAGTTTTTCATAGTCCAGCGACAATGAAGAACCCATAATTATTCCTTGGTCTTCCATTTTCTTAACTCTTACATGCACAGTCCCTGCTGATATCAACAGTTTTTTTGCAATGTCTGTAAAAGGAATTCTGGTGTTGTCAATCAACATATCCAGGATTTGGTGGTCTACTTCGTCTAATTTAAACTTACTCATAAAATATAATTTTGTTAAAATATAATTTTAAAGTCCAAAGTGTAAAAGAAAAGTTAGCTAAGCTGTGCTCCGTTGACGATTCTAATGTTCTTTCCTAAATAAAAGTTAGCTTTCTTCTCCAGAATTGGAAAATTACCTTCTTCGTCATTATAAATTTCGCCTTTAGCGTCAATTTCTACATGACCAAAGTAATTTTCTAAATTATCAATCTGGGCAATTTCTGCTTCAAAAGTTATTTTTCCCTTGTTTAGAACTTCTTTGAACTGAGCAGCAAAATTGATAATTTTTTCGGTACTATCATAATTTATTTTAACATTTTTATAAACAAAATCATAAAATACGACTTTATTTTGCGAAATTTTTAGATAATCAGTGATTTCACTGCGAACTATATCGTTTTCGTTCAAAAACCTAATTCCGGAAACTAAAGAGATAAAAATATACTTTCTAGTGATTTCTCTTTCATAATCGTTAGCAAAATGCCCTGCTTCAAAAAGTACTGTTGGCACATTTAAGTATTGAAAAGTATCACCAACACAATTTAAATTAAACGAATCATCAAATCGTCCCACCTGGTTTGGAATAAATTGTTGCAGAGTATGGTTCATCGCTACAATGACATTCATAGCTTTAATTCGAACCTCGTTGATATCTCGATTTTGATTAAAAGCCGGCGCCAAAAAGGAAACTGTAGCCGAATGTCCTGAATCCCCAGCACCATAAATAGTACGTTGGTCATGAAGATTATAACAGTAATCAGGTTGAAAATTTTCAAATGTTTGTCGAAGCGCAACACTTTCGGGCTGTGAAAGATTTTGGGCATCACGATTTAAATCTATTCCATTTGCGTTTTCCCGAGTATACAATTCGGCACCATCAGGATTCAGCATTGGCAACAAACAAAAAGTAAAATTGTCTAAAAGAAGATTGCTTTCTTTAGTATTGGAATGCAGGTAGTTTATAAAGTCGAACAACGCTTTGGTTGTAGTGCCCTCATTTCCGTGCATTTGTGACCACATTAAAATTTTGGTTTTACCTGTTCCAAATTGTAATTTAAAAATTGGCTTTCCCAGAACAGATTTTCCAATAATTTCGGGCTGGTGTTTTAGAATCAAACGTTCAGTATGCAGCAATGAGATATATCTTCCAAAAAGGTGTTCTTCATTATACTGTTGATGTAGTGCTAAATAATCCATAAACGAAATTTACACAAATGTAAGTAACGAAAATCATTTGCATAAAAAAACCTTTGATAATAACTATCAAAGGTTTAAGCTAACACTAGATTCTAATTTGTTTTTCATAGCAATTATTCCCGTGTTAAGCGATTCGGATACTATTTAATATTTCTGAGGACAATGCTATTTACGAGAAAATTTTTTGATTGGATTCGAACATAAAACTTCCTTCCGGAATTCTGCCTCTAACATCTTTAAAGTGCGGTAGAATAATTCTCATATCGTGTTCGTAATTGCCCTTGGGATAAACCGGATTTCCAACCCTAACCTCTTTTTTGCCATAGTCAAAAGCCACCGGAATAATTGGAACATTGGCTTTTAAAGCGATAAAATAAAATCCCGTGCGGAGTTCTGATACTTTTTTTCGTGTGCCTTCAGGCGATAATGCTAAGCGAAACGTATCATGTTTGTTGAATAATTCAACCGTTGCATCTACATTCTTTCCTCCACTTCGGTCTAACGGTGCACCGCCAACACTTCGGAAATAATAACCAAACGGAAACGCAAACAATTCCTTTTTGCCTACAAAATTGATTTCAACATTCATAATTCCGCGAACAAGCAAGGCAATAAAAAAATCTAAATTGGATGTATGCGGAATAACGATGACAATACATTTTTTGATAGACGAATCAAGTGTACCTTTCAATTTCCAACCGATTAACCGGAAGTAAATAAATTTGTAAAGTCGCTTTTTCATGCCGATTTATTTTTCGTAAATTTAGTATTTCTGCCTTACTTTTGAGAAAATATTTAGTGATGGTGCAAAAACTGTTAAGCTATTTTATTCCGATTAACATTTACCAAAAAAACTCTGCCGTTAGCAAGTCGCTTGAAGTAACATGGAATAACGGCGAATTGGTTTTAGACAGTAAAAGCACGAATTATTCGTATGGAAGTTTGCAGCGAATACTTAGAAAAGGCCTGAGATATATCGGCTTTGAGCGGATTCGGAATTTTAAAAGTGTGTTGGTTCTTGGCGTTGCCGGTGGCAGCGTAATTAAAACCCTAGTTGATGAAATAAAATTTAAAGGAAAAATCACTGGTGTTGAAATTGACGAAGCCGTTATTGCAATAGCCAACCAGTATTTTGAGCTGGATAAAATTCCGAATCTGGAGATTGTGATTGATGATGCTTTTGAATATGTTTTGAAAACGAAGCACAAGTATGATCTAATTATCATTGATATTTTCGAAGATACTACTATGCCTAACTTTCTTTTTCAGGATTTTTTCATCAATCGGATTAATTCGCTGCTGAATTTGAACGGTTTTATTCTGTTTAATACAATGGTCATCAACAAAACACAGGAAGAGCGAAACCTGATTTATAAATCAAAATTTGGTGGCAATTATTCGCTGAGAATGTATCCGAAAGTGGAAACGCACAATGAATTGTTTACGATTAAAAAACTACAATAGATTTCTGGCTTGCTCCAAATCTTCGGGTGTGTCAATTCCGATGCTACCTTGATTGGTTTCCACCATTCTTATACGTTTGCCAAATTCTAAGTAGCGTAGTTGTTCCAGTTTTTCGGAAGCTTCGAGCGATTTCATTGGTAAACGATAAAAATCAAGAAGAGCCTGTTTACGAAAAGCATAAATTCCGATGTGTTTCATATAGCGAACTCCCGCATTTTCATCTCGTGGATACGGAATTACGGAACGCGAAAAGTACAAGGCGAAGCCATTTTGATCGGTTACCACTTTTACATTATTTGGATTTTCGATTTCTGCAGAATCCGTAATTTGAAACATCAGCGACGCCAAATCTACTTTTTGGTCAAAATCATTTCGAAAAACATCCAACACTTTTGCCAATGGTTCTTTATTGATAAAAGGTTCATCGCCCTGCACATTTACAACAATATCAACATCAAGTTTTTCAACAGCTTCAGCAATTCTGTCGCTGCCACTTTCGTGTTCCTTAACGCTCATAATGGCTTTGCCACCATTGTTGATGATTTCGTCGTAAATGAAAATAGAATCCGTAACCACAAAAACATCGTTAAACAAATTGGTGTTTACCGCCGATTCATACGTACGCTGAATAACTGTTTTTCCGCCCAAATCCTGCATAAGTTTCGCAGGAAAACGTGTAGAAGCATAACGGGCGGGGATTACGGCGATGATTTTCATTAAGAATAATAAAATTTAAGTATGGCTAATATACAAAGTTGCTTTGGCATTTTTATTTCAACGTTAAAATTAAAAGTCCAGTGAGGATGAACGTTCCGCCAATAGCAGTTTTCCAGGAAAATTGTTCGTTTAAAACAATAAAGGAAAGTAATAAAGTAATTATAATACTTCCTTTGTCAATCAGAGCAACCTGTGACACGTTCCCGATTTTTATCGCCTTGTAATAGAAAATCCAGGATAAAGAAGTGGTAACACCTGAAATAGCGAGGAATACAATATCCATTTTAGTCAAATTCCTAAAATCTTTAACCGATTGAAAGATAAACACATTAAGCCAAACTATCACAAAAACAACAACGGTTCGCACCGCCAAACCCGTATCGGAACTTACATTTTTCAATCCCATTTTGGCAATAACCGAAGTTAATCCCGCAAAGAACATCGAAATCAACGAATAGACAATCCAGTTTTTCATTTTAAATGGCTTAGTTGCTGAATGGCAAAGTTACTGAGTTTTTTTCTTTTTGGATACTATTCATTAAAACTCTCATCCTTAAAACCAATCAAATACAGTTTGTCTTTCGCGCGCGTTACGGCAGTGTATAACCAACGAATATAATCCAAGTCTACGCCATTGGGCAGATAAGGCTGCTCAACAAAAACTGTATTCCATTGTCCGCCCTGCGATTTATGACAGGTAATGGCATAAGAGAATTTCACTTGCAGCGCATTGAAATATTCATTGCTTTTTACTTTTAGGAACTTGCGGTATTGCGCTTCACCTTCGTAATCCTTCATCACTTCCTGATACAAATGATTGCTTTCGTCATACGTCAGTGACGGTGATTCACTCGTAATTGTATTTAATAACAACATCGTTTCAAACGGTTTCTGGTCGGGATAATCCACCATTCTGATTTTGACTTTGGCAAACTTAAAATCATACAATTCCTTGAAACCAAAAATTTCGAGAACCTCAACAATATCGCCATTGGCAATAAATCCCGCTTCATCGGTTTCTTTTAACCAAAAATAATTGTTCTTCACAACCATCAGATAATCGCCAACAGACAAATCGCTTTCCTTATCCAAAATCTTCGAGCGTATTTGCTGGTTGTATTGATTCGCCCGTTTATTGGAACGCACTATAAAGCAGGTGTCTTCAATACTGTAATTACTGTACGCGCTTTGGATTGCATCCTCAATATCGAAACCGTCCGTGAGCCTAACAATATCTTTATAACCTTTGAGATTGAATTTGAAATCATCCAGAAACGAACTCTTTAATAATTCCCTCAATTCAGTGGCGTTATATAAAATCCCTGAATATTCTTCCTGCCGCATTACTTCATCCAACTCAATGGAAAAAATCTCTTTATTGTAATTCAGAGCTAATTTTTCGGTATCCAATGCCGGACTTACGTCTAATTGCACCGGTGGTAACTGAGCTGTATCGCCGAGTAAAATCATTTTACAATTCTGACCGTTATAAACATAAGAAATCAAATCATCCAGTAGCGAACCGTTTTCATATAGTTTGGCTTCGGTGTTCACATCTGAAATCATTGAAGATTCATCAACAATAAATATGGTATTCTTATATTTATTGGTCTGCATCGTAAACGAAACACCACCCGATTTTCCTTTTTTCGGAAAATAAATTTTCTTGTGAATCGTAAACGCCGGTTTGTTCGAATAATTGGCAATGACTTTCGCAGCCCTACCTGTAGGCGCCAGTAAAACATATTTTTTATCGATGGAACTAAGATTATTAACTATCGTCGAAATTACAGTGGTTTTCCCCGTTCCGGCGTAACCTTTCAGGACAAATATCTCATTCGAATTGGAGTTGGTCAGGAAATCGGCAATCTTCTGAAAAAAAATATCCTGCTTTACAGTTGGCTGAAACGGAAACTGTCTTTGTAACAAACTGTAAAACTGGCTGGAAGTCATTTGGATTTATTCTGGAAATTGAATTTCAAATATAATGATTTAGAATATAGAAAATAGAGAAAAGAAATAGATAAACCGTGCAAAATGTTACGGATACTGAGACAAATTCAGTATAAATTTGTAAGTTTGCCATCCGCACTAATTCAAAATAATATGTGGCAAAACAGCAGCGTTATAGACAAAATGTATCAAAAACTGGCAATTCAGGTTTCGCTGAATGGGTTGTCTTTTGCTACTTTTGACACGCTGACTAACAAAGCGACGATGCTGAAAAAAGTGGCGCTAGGGAAAGTCAATCTTACTACTAAAGTAGAGGATTTATTTGCAGAAGCATTTCAGAAACATCAGGAACTCACCGCCAGTTATGACGAAGTTGTCATCATTCATAGTAATAACCTTTCGACTTTTGTGCCAACAGCATTATTTGACGAAGAGTATTTAGGAAGCTATCTGCAGTTTAATACTAAAGTATTTGAGACGGATTTTTTTGCTTATGATGAATTAGGCAATTATGAGATGAACAATGTGTATATTCCGTATGTGAACCTAAATAATTATTTCATTGACCAGTTTGGCACTTTTGATTACAAGCACGCCAATACGGTTTTGGTAAAAAAATTATTGGATGTTTCCAAAAACACGGAGGAACCAAAAATGTTCGTGCACATAAGCGACACGCATTTCGAGATTGTCGTTATCCAAAATCAAAAATTGCAGCTTTATAATTCCTTTGAATATAAAACGCCCGAAGATTTTCTTTATTATATTCTATTTACAGCCGAGCAATTACACTTGAATCCTGAGAGTTTCAAGTTAGACCTTTTAGGCAAAATTGCCGAAGGTGATGTGCTCTATAACATGGCGTACAAATATGTCCGCAATACCAATTTGTTTGATGTGAGCTTTATGTTGGGTTCTTTAACTGAAGACGAAAAGCGCGAACATTTTATATTGTTGCACTCATGAGAATCATCTCAGGCAAATTTAAAGGCAGACGAATAGCACCACCAAAAAATCTTCCCGTTCGTCCTACTACCGACATGAGCAAAGAAGCGTTGTTCAACGTTTTGAACAATCATTTTAATTTTTCAGAATTAAAGGTATTGGAACTTTTTGCCGGAACCGGAAGCATCAGCTATGAATTTGGCTCGCGCGGTTGTTCCCCAATTCTATGTGTTGACGGGGATATTGGCTGTATAAACTTCATTAAAAAAACCGCAAAGGAATTTGAGTTTGATATTACAGCCATAAAAAGCGATGTGTTTAAATTTCTGGAGAAACATTCCGGCAATTACGATATTATCTTTGCTGATCCGCCTTACGGCATGGCTCAAAAGGAATTCGAGAAAATGGTTGAACTTATCTTTGAAAAGGAATTACTTGACGAAGAAGGAATGTTAATTGTCGAACATTCGAAATACACCAAACTGGACAAAATGCCCAATTATTCGTTCCAAAAGAATTACGGTGGTTCAGTGTTTACGTTCTTCGTACCGACGCTTCGGGATGAATCAGAAGACGAAAATCAGGAATAGGTTTTACTTTTCAAAAATTAAGGTATCCGCTTCAGCGCCCAAATCAAGTAGGTAGTTAGTCATGTCTTTTACAAAATTATCAGGACCACAGACATAAAAATGCTGTCCGAAATCATTAATATTATCAATCAGAAAATTGCGGTCAATTCTTTTCCCCACATATCCTATTGTATTTTCCCGGGTTAAAACATTGATAAAATTTCTCTTGAGCATTTTATATAATTCAGAGCCCATAATGATGTCATCTGAAGTTTTATTGACGTAAATGAGTCGGTTATCTTTGATTTGATTGTGTCTGTATAATTCCCTGAAAATAGAAATAAACGGAGTGATTCCGGTTCCAGCAGCTAAAAACACTCCTGGTTTTTCATACTTAAGTGTTCCAAAAACATCGTGTAAAATCAGTTCATCTCCGCTGTTAACAGTACCCAACATTTTTGTCACTCCATCATGATCACGGTATAATTTAATTATGAATTCCAAAGATTTAGATTCCCGTAAACTCGTAAAGGTAAAAGGGCGCAATTTATCCTTCCAATCCGGCAGATTAATTGAAATGTCGGTCGCTTGTCCGGGAATGAAGTCGTATCCTAAAGGTTTTTCTACAACAAATCGTTTTACATCGTGGGTGATGAATTTCGCTTCGAGAACTTTTACAATGTATTCGCTCATAACTTTGGTTTAATTGGGCAAAAACAAAGTTAATACTATTTACGAAGAAAAGTGAAAGAAAAAAAAGCAGACCTATAAGCCGGATTCTGTATCTTGTCCCGAATCGTCGGGACAAAACCCTTATCATTTATCTAGCCTCGCTGTTACCAACGAGATCAAGCTTCCTACCCTTCGGCAACGGACGAGTAATCCTTAAATGCCGATATACTTGGAATTTCACCGCATAGAGTTTACCTGGTTTCACTACAGCATTACCTGTACCTGCTTTCTGTTGCACTTGTCCTCGTTTTTCAACGGTTGGGCGTTACCCAATATGCTACTCTGTGGTGTCCGGACTTTCCTTCCCAATTTCTCAGGACGATAAGGCGGTCTGCGGTGCAAACTTACAATAATAATTTTATAACAAACTGAATTAATTCTGTAACCTAAAGGCATGGTTAAACAGTAATTTTAATGTGATAAATAACCAGTTAAATCAAAGTAACTATGGATCCACATATGTATCATTATGCCCCTGTTTCTCAAGCTTTGGACGAATTAAAAGAAAAAGGCTTTACAGTTGATTTCAATAGTCAGGAAGGGCGAATTATAAACAGTCCGCATGATTTTAAAATTGTGGAAGTCTATTATTATGAAGGTGAAAGTGATCCGGGTGATGAAGCTACGGTTTACGGAATCAAATCGAGTACTGGAGAAAAAGGCGTTTTTGTTGCCGGAGCTTCCGCTTATACTGATAAAAGTGCGGCCATGGTACTGAATGAACTCAGCATCAAAAATAAAAAGGACCCGGAAGAACATCCCGAAATGAATCCCGAAACCAGTCAGGAACCAAAACCGCAGGAAGACCACAAACCACGGGAAGACCATAAAATCAGGGAGAAGGTCAAACTTATTGACCTCTTATAATGCAACGACTACAATCCAAACTGGAGAAAATTGGACGAAATCCCAAAATCACCGCCAAATCCGTCGGACTAAGATATTTCATAGCTATTAATAGCGGCTTTTACCGCGTGCGAAAAGGTGAAGGTTTTGTTTTTATGGACGAGAATAAAAAACTCGTTCGTGATAAAACCACTTTAGAGCGAATCAAGAAACTAGTAATTCCACCGGCATGGGAAAATGTTTGGATTTCGCCTTTTGAAAACGGGCATCTTCAGGCCACTGGCATTGATGCAAAAGGTCGCAAGCAATATCGGTATCATCAGGAATGGAATAAAATCCGCAACCAATCCAAATTTCATAAGCTTCGGAGTTTTGCATTAGCGCTGCCACAAATTAGAAAACAAGTTGAAATCGATCTGAATAAAAAAGGTTTGCCCTTTGAAAAAGTTGTGGCATTGGTCGTAAAACTTATTGAGTTGACCAATATCCGAATTGGAAATGATGCGTACAAAAAGCTATACGGTTCTTTTGGATTAACGACATTACAGAACGACCATGTGCAATTTACCAAGAACAAAATTTACTTTGAATTCATTGGCAAAAAAGGAATAAAGCACAAAATGAGTCTGGAAAGCACGAAACTGGCTAATCTTGTCAAAAAATGCCAAGACATTCCGGGACAGGATTTATTCCAATATTATGATGATAATGGCAACCATCGCTGCATCACTTCTTCCGATATTAATAACTATTTGAAAACCGTGACAGGTGAAGATTTTACTGCAAAGGATTTTCGTTGCTGGGCAGGAAGCGTGAATGCGCTGGGTGCTTTTCAAAAATTATCGCAACCTGAAAATGAAAAGGAATTTAAACACAAAGTTGTAGAAGTTTTGGACGAAGTCGCATCCAAACTAGGAAACACGCGAACGGTCTGCAAAAAATACTACGTGCATCCAACAGTAATCGCAGCTTTCGAAAAAGGTTCCATTTGGAATTACAAACCCGAAACTAAAGATACTGAACTTAATGAAGAAGAATGTGCCTTGGTTATCTTACTCGAAAATGAGACGATAGCAGAAGTTGTATGCTGATTTTAGAAGCTTTATCCAGCTATCCGTTGCAATCTGTCATTGCGAGGAACGAAGCAATCTCATCATGATTGTATTACGCAATGTCAGGATTTCCACTTCTATCTGGGCTAGGGCTTTTGCCTTGTCAACAAAAATCGTTACTTTTATGATATGAAAAACATATATCACTATGCTTCTGTTTTAAAAGCCCTGGAAGAACTCAAAGCTATGGGTTTTAACGTCGACTTCAATCTACAGAAAGAAGCTATTTATAATAATCCTGACAATTATGAAATCCTGCACATTTACCGATACGAAGGCGAATCCAATCCTGATGACGAAGCCATCGTTTACGGCATTAAGTCCAACAGCGGAGAGAAAGGAGTTTTTGTAGCTGGTTTTTCGCCCAATTCAGAGAGTGAGGCTGCCAAAGTTTTACACGAATTAAGCATCAGGGGAAATAAACATTAGATTCATAAATTGTGGAAAAGTTTTTTCCAAATAACCACATTCCCAAATAACCAAATCAACAATTATTCTATATTTGTATTCCAGTAAAATCTATGGAACAATTTGTAGTATCTGCCCGTAAATACCGCCCGCAAACGTTTAAAGACGTTGTCGGACAGCAAGCTATTACAAACACTTTACTCAACGCCATAGAAAACAATCACTTAGCTTCCGCATTATTATTTACCGGACCAAGAGGCGTTGGGAAAACAACCTGCGCGAGGATTTTGGCACGCAAAATTAACCAACCCGGTTATGATGACCCAAATGAGGATTTTGCCTTCAATGTATTTGAGCTCGATGCGGCGTCAAACAACTCGGTTGATGACATCAGAAGTCTGATTGACCAGGTTCGTATACCGCCACAAACCGGAAAATATAAAGTGTATATCATTGACGAGGTACACATGTTGTCTTCGGCAGCATTCAATGCGTTTTTGAAAACGTTGGAAGAACCGCCAAAGCACGCCATATTTATTTTGGCTACGACCGAAAAGCACAAAATTATTCCAACGATATTATCACGCTGCCAGATTTTTGACTTTAAAAGAATAACGGTTAAAGATGCAAAAGAACATTTAGCTGAAGTGGCAAAAAGTCAAGGTGTGGAATTTGAAGATGACGCTTTACATATCATTGCCCAAAAAGCGGACGGCGCGATGCGTGATGCTTTGTCAATATTTGACCGAGTGGTTTCCTATTGCGGGAACAACTTGACACGCCAGGCGGTTACTGAAAATCTGAATGTTTTAGATTATGAGACTTACATCAATATGACCGATTTGATTTTGGAAAACAAAATCCCGGAAGTGTTGATGGCTTATAATGATATTTTATCCAAAGGCTTTGATGGTCATCATTTCATTGCCGGATTGGCATCGCATTTTAGGGATTTATTGGTCGCCAAAACCCCGGCCACGCTTTCCTTATTGGAAATGGGTGAAGCGGCACAAAAATTATACGGACAGCAATCGCAAAAAGTAGCTTCGGCATTTTTGTTGAAAGGCATTGACATTGCAAACGATTGTGATTTGAAATATAAGGTTTCCCAAAACCAACGCCTATTGGTAGAACTCGCGCTAATGCAGTTAAGCTCTATCGATTTTGATGGAGAAAAAAAAAAGCCTGAGTTTATAATTCCGCCTGCGTATTATCGTAATAACAGTTATTCTATTTCGGAAGTTAAGCAGCCATTAGCCGAAAGCCAAAAACCATTTGTAGAAGAAGTTCCGAAGGCAGCAGAAATTGAAGATATTAGCTCTGGTCCGTTGGGCGATGCCTCGGATGCATCATCCGTCGCAATGACAGTGGAAGAACTTCCGGCAGAAAACGAAAAGCCTCCTCTATCAAATCAACCGAAGGTTTCTTCGATGTCATTAAAAAGTGTATCGCATAGAAAGGAATTGACTGAAAATTTAAAATCTACAGTAAAGGAAGTTACCCATCTGCCGAGCGAGTCGTTCACTGAAACTGAAATGCTGGAACAATGGGTAAAGTATGCTGAACGTTTAAATGAAAAAGGGCAGCATATAGTGGCTTCATTATTAACGATTAATAATCCAACACTCGACGGAACGACAATAATTCATGAATTACCTAATGAAAGTTCTAAAATAGATTTTGAAAAAGACAAGGAACTTTTAGGGTATCTTCAATCAAGATTACATAACCATGATATAACTATAAATGTAATTGTCAATGAAACTTTAGTACTTAAAAAAAGCACTAGAGCAATAGATAAATACAACCGATTGGTTGAATTGAATCCGAACTTGGAGTTGATGCGAAACCTTTTTGGGTTGGAGGTTAATGAGTAGTTACTATTTATATTTTCTATCCTTAATGATTCCCATCAAAAAGCTTAATCCTACCAAAGACATGGCAATTATTCCTAAATAATGCCCCTTATTAGTTGAAAAGCTTAAATCTTGATAGTTTAAACTGTAGATATGAAATCCTAAAAGGGGTATGCAGACAATGAGGCAAATGATTCTATATGTTTTCATAATTATAATTTTCCCTGATACATTGCTTTTACTATTCCATCGGCCAAACCAATTTTTGGCACAAATAATTGTCGGGCTCCGCTCCATTTCATAGCGTTTAAATATATTCTGGTTGCAGGTATAATTACATCGGCACGGTCAGTGTTTAGTGCTAGTTCGGCGATACGCTGTTCGTAAGTCAATGAATTCAAATATTGATATTGTGAATTCAGGTATAGATACGACAACGGTTTGTCCTGCAATTTGCCCGATAGTTTGAATAGCTTATTGATATTTCCTCCGGAACCTATAAGGATAACGTTGTCAAATTCTTCGGTATTTGTTTTAATCCATTTTTCTATTTCATCCCACACGATATCACATACCATGTTATTGAGCATACGAACGGTTCCAATTTTGAACGATTTGGACGCAATCATTTTTCCATCCGTAAACAAAGAAAACTCGGTGCTTCCGCCGCCAACATCAACATATAAATAGGTTTGGTCGGTTTTTAGGAAATCGTGCAAATCAGAAGACGCGATAATAGTTGCTTCAATCTTGCCGTCGATGATATCAATATCAATGTCACATTTTTCTCTGATAGTATCGGCAACTTCCTTCCCATTATAGGCTTCGCGCATAGCAGATGTAGCGCACGCTTTGTACTTTTCTACCTTATACACTTTCATCAACAGTTTAAACGCTTTCATTGCATCAATCATTCTGTCGATATTTTCCTCCGAGATTTCCCCAACGGTAAAAGCATCTTGCCCCAAACGAATTGGCACCCGAATCAACGAACTCTTATTAAATTGCGGTTCCTTATCTTGTTGTTCTACAATATTTGTAATAAGCAATCGCATGGCATTAGACCCAATATCGATAGCGGCATATTTTTTTATTGAAATCATTACAGGTAATTTATTTCGCTGCGCTACATACAATTCGGCGGCGCCTCGGGTCGGTTATTCGTTTATTTGGTTATTTGGGTTTTCGCTATTGGCGTATTTTGGTTGCCTTCAAGTCTGTCTTTATAGTAATTATAAGTCTGATGTTGCGCACGGAAAACAGGTTCACCTTCAGCACGAACACGGTATTTGTTTTCAAATTTCTCTGAATGATAACGCGCTTTTACGTTCCCTTTCCAACCTACATTAAAGGTATCAATAATTTGTTTTTTAATGTCTTCGTCATATATCGGACAGGTTACTTCTACCCGACCGTCTAAATTACGTGTCATAAAATCGGCTGATGAAATATAGACTTCGGGATCATCATTGTTGCAAAAAATATAGCAACGGGAATGTTCTAAAAAATAGTCAACAATACTCACCGCTTCTATGTTTTCGCTCATTCCTTTTATACCTGGAATTAAGGAACAAATGCCACGCACCTGCAATTTAATCTTTACTCCCGCATTACTGGCTTCGTATAATTTATCAATTATTGGGTAATCCGAAATGCTGTTCATTTTTAAATTTATGTAGGCAGGACGGCCCATAATGGCGTTATTTATTTCCCTCTCAATTAACTTGTAGAACCTGGAGCGTGTGTAATGTGGCGATACAATCAAGTGTTTGTACCGATGGATTCTGTAATTAACATCGAAGAAATCAAAGATTTTAGAAACGTCCTTCAGGATTTGTTGGTGACTGGTAAAAAGTGTTAAATCGGTATAGATTTTGGCCGTACTCTCGTTGAAGTTCCCTGTAGAAATAAAGCCGTACCGTTTTAGTTTTCCTTCTTCGATTCGGTCAATTAGACAAATTTTACTGTGCACTTTTAAGCCTTTGATACCAAAAATAAGCTCAATTCCTTCCTGTTGCATTTGCTCGGCATACGAAATATTACTGGCTTCATCAAAACGTGCCTGAAGTTCTATCTGAACCGTAACCTTTTTACCATTTTTGGCAGCATTAATCAGCGAACTAACGATTTGGGAGTTTTTTGCCAAACGATATAAAGTGATTTTAATAGTTGTTACCTTTGGGTCCAAAGCAGCTTCACGCAAGAACTTTATCAGATAAGAAAATGACTGAAACGGGGCATTTATTAAATAATCTTTCTTTGCAATCTTATTCAAAAGACTGCCGTCAAGTGACAAGCCTTCCACCGGAAGCGGCACTCTTGGCGGATACAACAAATCAAAACGACCAAGGTTGGGAAAGTTCATGTAGTCACGACGGTTATGATATCTTCCGCCGGGAATAACACCATCCGAAACATCGATACCCATTTTGGTAAGGAAAAATTTAAGTGTGTCTTTTTCAATATGCTGATCATAAACAAACCGAACCGGTTCGCCAATACGCCTTTCTTTTACCGAAGTTGCAATCTTTTCGAGCATGCTTTTGCTCATGTCACTATCTATGTCCAATTGCGCATCACGCGTAATTTTTATCATGTGCGCCGAAATGCTTTCATAATCAAAAATATTGAAAATGCTGCTCAAATTATAACGGATTAAATCATCGAGCATTATGAGGTATTGCTTACCGTCTTTGTTTGGAAGTTCTACAATACGGTTGGTATTTTTCGGAATTTCGATAATGGCATAGCGTACTTCAGGTTTGGTTATAACAAAACCCAGCACTTTAGATTTTGGCTCAGATTTCATTACTAATTTAACAGCTAAATAACCAGAAGTGTCTTTTAACAAAGGAAATTCTGCCAGATCATTTAAGATAATCGTAACAAGTTCCGGGCTTATTTTTTGGATAAAAAAATCTTTAATAAAGTTCTCATGTTCTTCTGACACTTCCTTTTCGTCGATTATAATGACGTTTTGCTTTACTAATTCTTTTTCAATTTCTTTAAGCACACGCAAACTTTCTGTCTGTTGTTTAATTACAATTTCGGTAATATCTTTAACAAGTTGCGGAGCTGAAATTCCACCAAGAATTTTCTCTCCCGAAACGCCGGACAAGCTCAGACGCCGAATTGCCGCAAATCGGACACGGAAAAATTCATCTAAATTATTGGAAAAAATCCCTATAAAACGAAGCCTTTCTAATAAAGGAACCGCTTCATCTGCGGCTTCCTGTAAAACCCTGGCATTAAATGCCAGCCAACTTTTTTCTCTGTCTATATAACGAAATCCTGAATCTGTACTCATATTTATTTTAAATCACTTGGGAAAATAACTTTCTTGGTAACACCTTTTTCTATGTCATTCCAGGAGTTATTGTCAAATATAATATTTACAAATCCGCAAGTGGAAACATTATCGATAAAGATGTCCCCAAATTTATTGACAAAATTTGTAATTGCCTCATTGTGTCCAAAAAGAATTAAGTTATCGTAATTGCCTGGACATGATTTTATGATTCGTTCGAGTTTTTTTTCGTCAAAAGTGTATAACTCTTCTTTAAATATAATGCTTTCTAATGGGAAGGAAATATTCTGGGCGAATATAATTGCTGTTTCCGAAGCTCTTTTGGCTATACTGCTCCAAACTAAAAATGATTTTGGAATTTGGTTACCAATATGAGAAGAAACCAAATGTGCATCCTGAATACCTCTACTGGTCAGAGGTCTATCAACATCCCGAAGTGGCGCTCCCCAACTTGATTTGGCGTGACGCACTAAAAATAGTTGTTTCATATAAAAAATTATTAGTACGCTAAATTTAAGTTTTTATATCATATAAAATAGATTTTATTAAAGACTTTAAAAACTGTTTTACTAATTTAAAATGTGAAAATATTCAGGAAATTTTACACTTATTTATCTAAACGGTTTTTGTAGACACTACTTATAAATAAAAGTTAAAATAAAAATATGTTATAAACATCTTATTAATAATTTATTATTGCAGTATTTTTCTATTTAAAAATGTTAAATTATGCACTTTATCTATGAAATAATGCATTTTGTCGATGTTTTTTTTGGGGGTTTAATTAAAACTATCTATTTTCGAACTGTGAAACCTAAATAAACAGAAAAAAGTAACCTTAAAATACCCAAAATTACCATGTCAAAAATCAAATATAACCCCAAAAAAACCTTAATCAAGAACTAGAAATTTAAAAAAGTGCATTTTGTCGAGTTTTTATGTTGGTCACAGATAAAATTGTTTTTTAAAAATACTCTGAAACTAAATTTGGTTCAATAGTATAAGCCCCATTATCTATCAACCTCATAAACAACTGCAAAGACCTCCCTGCCCAAAATACTTTTTTCAAATCTATTCTACTAATCCTAACTGTATGAAATCAAATTTTACACTTTCGAAGAATTTATGCGCTTTCTTGATACTTAATGTACTTTGTATATCAATGTCATTTGCGCAGACTTTTCCACCAGCTAACACTTCCTGTACATCTAAAGATCTTGAGCTTGTCGCCGCAAAATTGACAGGCGGAGGTACTTGTAACTCCTGTCCTACACCAACAACAATTACAAGAAACCTAGCATTAGGAATCAATAACACTACGGGATCCACCAGGACTTCGTTCGCCTTTTGGGGAACTGTTGAGATTTACAGCGGTACCACCGGTGCATTGATTTCATCATCAACCTGGACCGGATGTAACGGTCCACTTCCGGGTGGGGTGATAACTTATTTAGACTTTGGTAATATTACCTACACCTGTGGAGATATTATAAAGATTTCCGATATCTGGGAAGCCTGGACTACTTCCAGCGGAAACGAAACCTGTCCATTAAATCCCAATAACATTTCGCCTAAGTGTGGAAAAGTTCCATCCATTACTGTTAACGGTGGTGTAAACGGAGAATTTGTTAACATTGATTCGCAATGCGGTGGTGCTACGGGATCTTTAGATTTAACACCAACAGGAGGATTAGCTCCGTATACTTATTTATGGACAGCGTCAAATGGTGGTGTTATTCCCGCGGGACAATCGGCCAGCCAGGATCTTACGGGTTTAGTACCTGGCACTTATTCT
>NZ_JANXTI010000026.1 GCF_025352425.1 Flavobacterium sp. | reverse complement strand
AAAATCTTTTGAAGGATTTAAAACAAGAATTTTAGCTAAAATAACAGCATTAACTTTGGTTCAATATATCAATAAATTCATATTTGATAGACCAATAAACAATATTAAAAATCAAATTATTTAATTACACCCAACGGGTTATTGTTAGTTATTACAATGGTTTCCTTGTATTCCTGTAGTAGCGAAACCACCAGTGAGCCAATGTTGATTGTCAAATTTCAATTTGACCCAAATCAAGCAAGATTGAATAATTTAGGGCAACCTTCAACTGTAGCTCCCGGAAATTCTGCACAAACGCCGATTTTTAATTTGATTTCTTCACATTATTTAGAAATGGCGCCAAATGCCAACACGCAACTTGGACAAGGAACAATTTTGTATCATGCTCCCGAAACGACTGCCGGCGGTGCTAATGCAATCGATTTTAATCAGTCTAAAATTGTTTCTCAGGGAGAAACATTTCTAAAAATCCCACTGAAGGATGTTTTGGCAGGAACATATCAATGGATGCGTGTTTCTTTGTCCTACCAAAATTACCAGATTTCTGTCAAAGCCAGTAGCGGAACCGATTATGAAGGCACCTTGGCCAGCTTTGTTGGATTTAATACTTATATTTCTACCTTCAATATTGCAGATTATTCTTTTCCGGTAAATGCAAATAAAGCCCAAGGTTATTGGGCATTTGGCTTAAATGATGTTAATTATTCTACTTGGGGTCAAGCCGCTCCCGGCGCGACCACTGTTCCAAATCCGCTTAATGCAACATCTCCAATTCCTGCAGGTTCCTGCGTGGTTACAGGGAGATTTCCAACCGATTTAGTAATTGATGGCACCGAAACTAAGGATGTAGTGATAACGCTATCGTTGTCAATCAACAACAGTTTTGAATGGCACGAAGTGAATGCTGACGGGAAATATGAACCAAGTGCCAACGAGAATGTTGTTGATATGGGATTGCGTGGTTTGGTTCCGACTTACGTGAAATAAAGTTAGCCTAATTAAAGAAAAATAAATTACTGTGGCGCTCACTTTAAATTGATTATAAATTATGACGAAAAGGTTGTAGTTAATATCAAATAGCAGTATTTTTGTGTTGTTTTTTAAAAACTCTACACAATTATGGCAAGATCTTCCGTTTTGGGCTCGTCCATCGCAAAAAAAGTTGCTATGGCACTTTCCGGGCTTTTCTTAATTTCATTTTTAGCCCTTCATGTCTCTATCAATTTAACTTCTGTATTCAGCGAAAGCGTATTTAATGAATGTTCTGATTTTATGGGTTATAATCCTGTAATCCAGTATGTGATGCAGCCCATTTTAGCTTTTGGGGTTGTCTTTCACTTTCTTATGGGATTTGTGTTAGAGTATAGAAATAATGTCGCAAGACCCATTGGCTATGCGAGAAATAACGGTTCTGCTAATTCTTCTTGGGCATCAAGAAATATGATTATTTCTGGATTAGTTGTATTGGCATTTTTGGGATTGCATTTTTATGATTTCTGGTTTCCAGAAATCGCGTATAAATATGTTGAAGCAAACCCACAGGATCCTACAAGATATTATGGCGAATTGGTGCATAAATTTGAAAGCCCGGTTCGTACAGGATTGTATTGTTTAGCTTTTGTATTATTGTTTTTACACTTATGGCATGGTTTCAACTCATCAATGCAGTCTGTTGGATTTAATAATAAATTCTCAAAAGCCCTCCACAAACTAGGATATGTGTTTGCAATAGTTGTTCCTTTCGGATTCATTTTCATTGCATTGTTTCACCATTTTAATCAATTATAAATGACACTAGATTCAAAAATACCAGAAGGTCCAATCTCGGATAAATGGACAGATTATAAAGATCATTTAAAATTAGTTGCGCCAAATAACCGTCCGAAAATTGATGTTATCGTTGTGGGAACTGGTTTAGCCGGAGCTTCTGCCGCTGCATCATTAGGAGAAATGGGATATAATGTTAAAGCATTCTGTTTCCAGGATTCACCTAGAAGAGCACACTCAATCGCAGCTCAGGGTGGAATTAACGCAGCTAAGAATTACCAAAATGATGGTGACAGTACTTATAGATTATTTTACGATACCATAAAAGGTGGCGATTACAGGGCACGTGAAGCGAACGTTCACCGTTTGGCTGAAGTGTCATCTAATATTATTGATCAATGTGTGGCTCAGGGCGTTCCTTTTGCACGCGATTATGGCGGAATGTTAGACAATCGTTCTTTTGGAGGAACCCAATTACAGCGTACGTTTTATGCAGCGGGTCAAACGGGACAACAATTATTACTTGGAGCTTATTCGGCTTTATCGAGACAAATTGGTTTAGGTCGTGTAAAAATGTACAACCGTCACGAGATGTTAGATTTAGTGAAAGTTGATAGAAAAGCAAGAGGAATTATTGCCCGTAATTTAGTTACCGGAGAATTAGAAAGACATTCCGCACACGCTGTTGTTATTGCTTCAGGCGGTTATGGAAATGTGTATTTTCTTTCTACAAATGCAATGGGAAGTAACGTAACGGCCGGCTGGAAAATCCACAAAAGAGGCGCCTTGTTTGCAAATCCTTGCTTTGTTCAGATTCACCCAACCTGTATTCCCGTTCACGGAGTTAACCAATCGAAACTGACTTTGATGTCGGAATCATTGCGTAATTCAGGTAGAATCTGGGTGCCAAAAAAGAAAGAAGATGCAGAAGCAATTCGTGCAGGGCAATTAAAACCAACACAAATTTCTGAAGATAACAGGGATTATTTCCTTGAAAGAAGATATCCTGCTTTCGGAAACTTAGTGCCGCGTGACGTAGCTTCAAGAGCTGCAAAAGAGCGTTGCGACGAAGGTTTCGGAATTGAAGCGAATGACACAAACGAAGGTGTTTATTTAGATTTCTCTACCGAAATCCAAACTAAAGGAAAACAAACAGCCTACGCAAAAGGAAATCACAATCCAACTCCCGAAGAAGTTACCAAATTAGGAAAGCAATGGCTTGAAGAAAAATATGGTAACCTATTCGCGATGTATGAAAAAATCACCGACGAGAATCCATATGAAACGCCGATGAAGATTTATCCTGCCGTTCACTATACTATGGGTGGCGTTTGGGTTGATTATAATTTGCAGTCAACAATTCCCGGTTGTTTCGTTGCCGGTGAAGCTAATTTCTCGGATCATGGTGCCAACAGATTAGGAGCTTCAGCATTAATGCAAGGTTTGGCTGATGGTTATTTCGTATTACCTTACACGGTTTCAAATTATTTAGCAGACGAAATCAGAACCGGAAAAATTTCAACCGATACACCCGAATTCGCTGAAGCAGAAAACAGCGTAAAAGAAACAATTAATAAATTCCTGAGCAACAACGGTTCCAAAACGGTTGACCACTTTCACAAAAGACTTGGTCTGATTATGTGGAATAAAGTTGGAATGGGAAGAAATGAAAAAGGCTTAACAGAAGCCATTTCCGAAATCGCCTCCCTAAAAGAAGAATTCTACAAAGATGTTTACGTTCCGGGCAGTTCAACTGAATTAAATCCCGAACTGGAAAAAGCATTACGAGTTGCCGACTTCATTGATTTAGGCCAATTAATGGCAATGGATGCGCTTCAAAGAAATGAATCCTGCGGCGGTCACTTCCGCGAAGAATATCAGGACTCAGAAGGGGAAACGCTTCGTGATGACGAAAACTTTTCATTCGTTAGTGCCTGGGAATATATGGGATACGATATCAGCAAAGAAATCTTGAATAAGGAAGAATTGAAATACGAGTTTATCAAAATTGCAGCTAGAAATTATAAATAACAGATTATGTCAACGGCAAAAAATATCAATTTAAACCTTAAAATTTGGCGTCAGCAAGATGCAAAATCCAAAGGAAGCATGGAAACTTATAAATTAGATAATGTTTCAACTGCAAGTTCGTTTTTGGAAATGTTAGACCAACTGAACGAGGAATTAATCAACGATAGAAAATCTCCGGTAGCATTTGACCATGATTGCCGTGAAGGAATCTGTGGATCCTGTTCGTTATACATCAACGGAAGGCCACATGGACCTGAAACAGGAACCACAACTTGTCAATTACACATGCGTAAATTCAAGGATGGTGACACAATTTTTATCGAGCCATTCAGAAGCAAAGCGTTTCCCGTTGTAAAAGATTTAGTGGTTGATAGAAGTTCATTTGACAGAATTCAGCAAGCTGGTGGTTTCGTTTCGGTAAATACATCGGGCAGAACTATCGATGCAAATTCCACTCCGGTGCCAAAACACGATGCCGACAAGTCTTTTGAAGCTGCTGCGTGTATCGGATGTGGAGCTTGTGTGGCAACTTGTAAAAACGGTTCGGCAATGTTATTTGTTGGCGCCAAAGTTTCTCAATACGCTTTATTGCCACAAGGAAAAGTTGAAGCAACACAACGTGTCTTAAATATGGTGCGCCAAATGGACGAGGAAGGATTCGGAAACTGTACGAATACAGGCGCCTGCGAAGTAGAATGTCCAAAAGGAATTTCATTGGAAAACATCGCCCGCATGAACAGGGAATATTTAAAAGCAAGCATGAAGTAAATGAGTCATTGCGATGCACGAAGCAATCTCATCTATATAAACGTAAACGCGTCCAATTTGGGTGCGTTTTTTTATGGCGTGCCCCTTCGGGTCGCGCTATCGCCTGCACACGGTGCCTGGCTCTATCGCTCACGCGGACATTCTTTGTGAGCTTCAAAATTTGTATATTTGGACACGAGCCATGAGGCGAACTGTATGGAGCGTAGCGGAATAAAACAACAATAATTCAATGAAAAAACTACTTTCGGTATTATTTCTATTCTTATCAGCTTTAGCTTTTAGCCAAAATTATCATCAATATGTTAACCCAATGATTGGAACCGGCGGTCACGGTCACACCTATCCGGGTGCAACTACACCATTTGGAATGGTCCAACTTTCACCCGATACGCGAATTGACGGAAGTTGGGACGGCTGTTCAGGTTATCATTACGATGACAATACAATTTATGGATTTTCGCATACACACTTAAACGGAACAGGCTGTACCGATTTTGGCGATATTATGCTAATGCCCACTATGGGCGAACCAACATTAAATCCAAAGGAATACAGCGCTACTTTTTCTCATGCCAATGAAAAAGCAAGTGCTGGATTCTATTCCGTGAAACTTGATAAAGACAATATCGATGTTAGACTGACAGCTTCCACCCGAATTGGATTTCACGAATACACCTTCAACAAAAGCGGTCAAGCCAATATTATCCTCGATTTAAATCACAGAGATAAATTATTATATGGTGATGTCAAGATTATCGACTCTAAAACTATCGAGATACTTCGTAGAAGCGAAGCCTGGGCGAAAGACCAATACGTTTATGCCCGAATAGAATTCAATGTTCCGATGAAAATCAACAACGTTAGAAATAACGGATTTGCTCCAGCCAAAACAACAGATGCCTTTTTTGCAGGAACCCAATTAGCACTCAGCTTTTCAAAATCTGTTAAAAAAGGAGAACAAATTTTGGTAAAAGTTGCACTTTCTCCAACGAGTTATGAAGGAGCAAAAGTCAATATGTCTGAAATAAAAGATTGGGATTTTGAAAGAGTTAAAAAGGAAGCCAGGCAACTTTGGGACAAACAATTAGCTAAAATCGATATTACAGAAAGCAATAAGGACACCCAAGCCAAAGGCGAACTGAGCGAAGCTAAACTAACCATTTTTTACACTGCATTATACCACACGATGATTCAGCCAAATATTGCTCAGGACATCGACGGAAAATACCGCGGCAGGGATAACAAAATCCATAAAGCAGAAGGATTTGATTACTACTCCGTTTTCTCCCTTTGGGACACGTTTAGGGCAGCACATCCATTATATACTTTGATTGAAAAGAAACGAACTGCCGATTTCATCAATACATTTTTGAAACAATACGAACAAGGCGGAAGATTGCCTGTTTGGGAATTGGCTTCCAATGAAACAGATTGTATGATTGGCTACCATTCGGTTTCAGTCATGGCTGATGCAATGGCAAAAGGCATTACGGGTTTTGATTATGAAAAGGCATTTGAAGCCGCAAAACATAGCGCAATGCTTGACCATTTAGGATTGGATGCTTATAAAAGACAAGGATTCATCTCAATGGATGACGAGCATGAAAGTGTTTCCAAAACCCTGGAATATGCTTATGATGACTGGTGTATTGCACAGATGGCAATGATTTTAAACAAAAAAGAAGATTACAATTATTTCATGAAACGTTCGCAAAGCTGGAAAAATGTCTTCGATTGGAATACCGGTTTTATGCGTCAAAAGAAAAACGGAGGCTGGGACAAGCCTTTTGATCCAAAGGAAATCAATAATAATTTTACCGAAGGAAATTCATGGCAATATTCCTTTTTTGTGCCCCAGGATATTCCGGGAATGATTGAAGCGTATGGCGGAGCAGCCAAATTTGAAGCCAAACTGGATGAAATGTTTAACAGCGAAAGCAAAACTACAGGCCGAGAACAAGCAGATGTAACGGGATTGATTGGGCAATACGCTCACGGCAACGAACCAAGTCACCATATAGCGTATCTATACAATTACGTTGGCAAGCCTGAAAAAACTACTGAGAAAGTGCATTTCATTTTGGACAATTTCTATAAAAACACCCCCGAAGGTTTGATTGGGAATGAAGACTGTGGTCAGATGAGCGCTTGGTATGTCCTGAGTTCGATGGGAATTTATGATGTGACTCCTGGAAAGCCTGAATGGATTGAAACCGAACCACTATATAAAAACATTAAAATAAAAATTGGTGATAATAATGATTATGTAAATATAAGTAACCCAAATTCTAGAAAAAGAATAGGAGTTTATAAAACAATGCATGAATTAATGATAACTAAACCTTCGTACTCAAATATCATTTCTGTTCCTGTAATTTATGCCGAAAGTAAATCTTTTAAAGACAAATTGACGGTTGAAATAGTATCTCAAAACCCTAAAGATACAATCTATTTTTTAATAAGTGATAAAGACAATTATCTGTCTAAAAAAATATTTGTTCCTTATTCAAAACCAATTGAAATTGAAGAAACTTCAACCATTTCAACTTATATTAAAAACAACGAAAGTCAAAGCAATACAGTCTCTGCCACATTTATCAAGAAACCAAACAATTACACTATCGACCTCAAATCAACATACAATCCGCAGTATCATGCCGGCGGACCAAATGGTCTGATTGATGGGATTTACGGCACAGAAAATTGGCGCAAAGGCGATTGGCAGGGTTATCAAAGCCAGGATTTTGAAGCGGTTATTGATTTACAGAAAGAACTTCCAATTCATTCCATTGCGGCAACTTTCTTGCAGGATTCACGCTCTTGGATTTTAATGCCAACCAAAGTTGAATATTATGTTTCGACAGATAACACTACCTTTACGTTAGCCGGAACAATTAGCAATGATATAGATGCAAAAGAAACCGAGAATAAAATCAAAAGTTTCAATTTAAATAAAGAAATGAAAGGCAAATACATAAAAATAAAAGCTTATAACTTAGGAAAATTGCCAGAATGGCATCAAGGTTTTGGAGGCGATGCTTTTATTTTTATTGACGAGATCACAATTAAATAGTTATGAAAATTGCACTTATACAAACATCTTTAGCTTGGGAAAACCCAATTGAAAACCGAAGCCATTTGGTCCAAAAAATTACTGGCTTTATGGAAGATGTTGACTTGATTGTGCTACCCGAAATGTTTTCTTCCGGATTTTCGATGAATCCAAAAGAGGTAGCTGAAACGATGGAAGGAGAAACGGTTTCCTGGCTTCAACATTTGGCGAAAGCCAAAAACTGTGCAATAACTGGAAGTTTGGTCATTGAAGAAAATGGTAATTACTACAATCGGTTGGTTTTTGTTTTTCCAAATGGTGACATCGAAACCTATGATAAACGACATTTGTTTACACTGTCTGGCGAACATCAGTTCTATACCGCGGGCGTGGATAAATTAATTGTAAATTACAAAGGTTTTAAAATCTGTCCACTGGTTTGCTATGATTTGCGTTTCCCTGTTTTTTCCCGAAATGCTGAAAATTATGATGTACTGATTTACGTTGCCAATTGGCCTAAACCACGTATTAATGCATGGGATATTTTACTGAAAGCAAGAGCCGTGGAAAATATGTGCTACACCATTGGCGTGAACAGAATTGGAACCGATAATAATAATCACGAGTATGTTGGACATTCGCAGGTTGTTGATTTTCTCGGGAATTATGTTTTGGATCCTCAGGAAGCAGATGCTGTTTTTATTGTGGAATTAGATAAAGCTAAACTTATGGAAACCCGTGAGAAGTTGGCTTTTTTGAACGATAGGGATGATTTTGAAATTCGCAGTAAATAACTTTCTTACTTCGTACCTATATCAAAAGGCTGTTCTACATCCCAATTGGCACGGACATCCAGCTCTTTTTGAAAATAAATGACTTCTTCTGATTGGCGCCTTTCCATAAAACTTCCGGCGTCCCAAACTTTATTTTTATTGTCATCATAAATAATGCGCAACGTGTATTTGTCGGGTTCAAGTCCCAAAAACTCCACAACGGGATTGCTTTCTGTGTAAGCTGTTGCCTTTACTTTACCGTCTTTATCTGTAAGTTCAACAATGATTGGAAATCGTTTTGCCTTTTCTAAAATCACTTTTAAATTACCATAATCGGATGTGTTTTTTGTCGCTATTCTATAGGTTAATGTATCGTTTGATTTTTCTAAAAAATCTGTCAAAGCGCCCGGCATTAATTGAATTTTATATTTTTCTAAAGGTTCTTTGTTGAAATTGAAATACAGCTTTTGCTGAAAGTCATCATATTCCGTTTCAAAAGGAACGGCAATAGAATCCTTATTGAAAATAGAGATTTTTGATTTGTCAAATTTCACTAAGGGAACAGAGCTATTTAAAGAAAATCGCTCTCGTAAAGGAAGCGTTCCATAATAGTACGGACTTACGGTTAGCGTGTCCGCTTTTTGCTTTTTCATCTTTACCAAAAATTCTTTTTTGAAGTTATCTTTCTCTACAACAACCTGCAAAGAATCAGCTTTTATGGGTTTAAACCAAAGCTGAACCGAATCTTTTTTCTGAAACTGAGTAACTATCGTTGGAACAATCTCCGAACCATTTTTCACGGAAATTTTCATGTTTTTTGGGTTGCCTTCGTAAGCCATTACTAATTTATTCCCTGATGCCTGTGTTGGTTTAATCGCTTTAAAAGGGAGTTTTTCCTTGAATAATTCTAGTTCAAAAATAGTGTCGTTAGGAATGGTAATGTATTGTTTTTGAAAACCAATTTTATCTGATTTTGGATTAAACTTATTATTTCCATTGTCTTTTAACGCTAGCAAAAGATATTTTCCGGCTTTGATGTTTTCAATTGTAACCCCTTCCAGACTGTCTAATGTATTGGTTATGTACCTCGGGGATTCTTTATATATTGTGGAATCATTGAACTTTTCATTGATTTCGTACAACATCACCGAAACGAAATTATCTGTTTTTTTTTCTAAAGCATCTTTCACTTTGACGTTTATTTTCAACGAATCAATGTAAGTGCCGGTGGAAAAAACATATTTGAATTGAGGATACGGATTCCCTTCGTTATTGTCTTCAATGCTTTGTCCGAAATTCAAGCTATAAGTTGTATTAGGCTGTAGCGTGTCCCGAAGCTTAATGGTCAAAGTTTTGCTGGCGTTCTGCGGTAAAATCTCCGGCTGATTTTTCATTGGTGGCGAAATAATCAACTGCTTGTTTATGTTTTTCAGCTTGACATACTCATCAAAAACCAATTTGATTTCCTTACCATTAAAATTAGTTGAGAAATTTTTAGGGAAACTTGCTTTCAAAACAGGAGCAATGGTGTCTTTAGTGCCGCCAGTTATATTGCCACGCTTAGCGCAACTTGCCATCACGACTATAAAAAGCAAACAAATTAACTTAAAAATAGATTTTGGCATACCGCTGTTTTTCAAAGCACAAAATAACAATTATAATTAGTGTGAATGAAATGTTTTTTGGGAAACTTAACATTTAGCTGTGAGACATTGCCATGCAAATAATGCTAATCTTAGTATTTGGGATTTTCAAAATGGCGCGGCTGCAAGCTTCGAGCGTTGATCCAGTCGTAATCACATCATCAATGAGAAGAAAATGTTTGCCGACATGATTATCTGAAAAAGAAACATCAAAAACGGTTGCGATTACATCAGCTCTGCCCAAAAGATCTTTTTTGGTTTGGGTTTTAGTGTACAATTTTCGATATAAAAGCTGGTCGTCATAAGGTATAGCTAAGTTTGACGACAAGGCTTTACCAAAACCTTCCACTTGATTATAACCACGTTCCCGAAGTCGTTTTTTGTGTAACGGAACAGGAATAATATAGTCGATTCCTTTAAGTTGATCCAAATCTTTCAACTCTTCTCCATACCAATTGCCAATAGTTTCACTTATTTCTTCGTGACCTTTATATTTTAATTTGTGAATCATTTCCTGAACAATTCCTTTTTTGTGGAAATAAAATAAAGCCGAACCATACTCCAATGGAATCCTTCCATAAAATTTCTGGAAGATTTCATTGTCTTCAATTTTGTGATGATTCGTCAGTGGAACTTCGTGTCGGCATTGGGTACAAATGACTTTTTCGTCACTTAATAAAAATGAATGACAACCCGCACAAGACTTTGGAAAAAATAAATTTAAAAGATCATTCCACATAAAAAGATAATTTTCTTACATAAAAGTATAAAAAAATTTTATTCTAATTGATTTTTACTGCTTTTTTTATAATCGCTTTTTATATTTTTGCAGCATTATGGCAAAACAAGAAGATTTATTTAAGAACGTAGTTTCGCATGCAAAAGAGTACGGATTTATTTTTCCGTCAAGCGAAATTTACGATGGTTTGAGCGCAGTCTATGATTATGCTCAAAACGGAGTAGAATTAAAAAAGAATATTAGAGAATATTGGTGGAAAGCCATGGTGCAGATGCATGACAATATTGTGGGTCTTGATGCCGCAATCCTGATGCATCCAACCACATGGAAAGCTTCCGGTCATGTTGATGCGTTTAACGACCCATTGATTGACAATAAAGATTCTAAAAAAAGATACCGTGCCGATGTGTTGATTGAGGATTATGCCGAAAAATTAAATCTGAAAGCAAAAAAAGAAATCGAAAAAGCCCGCGAGCGTTTTGGCGATTCTTTTGACGAAGAGCAATACAAAACAACCAACCCACGCGTAATGGAATATCTTTCGAAAGAAAGAGAAATTCTTGAAAGAATGGGGCGTTCACTAGGTTCCGGGGATTTGGAAGACGTAAAAAACCTTATCGAAGAACTGGAAATTGCTGATCCGGAAACGGGTTCAAGAAACTGGACAGAAGTACGCCAATTCAACCTGATGTTCGGTACCAAACTTGGTGCTTCTGCTGAAAATGCTATGGACTTATACCTGCGGCCTGAAACGGCACAAGGTATTTTTGTAAACTTCTTAAATGTTCAGAAAACAGGAAGGATGAAGATTCCTTTCGGAATTGCACAAACTGGGAAAGCCTTTAGGAATGAGATTGTAGCACGTCAGTTTATTTTCCGTATGAGGGAATTTGAACAAATGGAAATGCAGTTTTTTGTAAAACCAGGCGAAGAAATGAAATGGTACGAATACTGGAAAGAAACTCGATTGAACTGGCACTTATCGCTTGGTTTAGGAAGGCAGAATTATCGTTTCCACGACCACGAAAAATTAGCACATTACGCGAATGCAGCTGCGGATATTGAATTCAATTTCCCTTTTGGTTTCAAAGAATTGGAAGGAATTCACTCAAGAACCGACTTCGATTTGAAAGCTCACGAACAATATTCGGGTAAAAAATTACAATATTTTGATACAGAAACTAATTCGAATTACGTTCCTTATGTAGTGGAAACCTCTGTGGGATTGGACAGGATGTTCCTCGCCGTTTTTGCCACTTCATTACACGAAGAGACATTGGAAGATGGATCAACCCGTACTGTTTTGCGTTTGCCTTCCGTATTAGCGCCAACAAAAGCAGCCGTGTTACCATTAGTAAAAAAAGATGGTTTACCGGAAGTTGCGCAAAAAATCGTCGAAGACTTAAAATGGGATTTCAATGTAGCCTATGACGAAAAAGATGCCGTTGGAAGACGATACAGAAGACAGGATGCATTAGGAACGCCGTTTTGCATAACAGTAGATCATCAAACGCTGGAAGACGAGACAGTAACCATCCGTCACAGGGATTCAATGAAGCAGGACAGAGTTAAAATTTCTGAACTACGTGGACTTATAAATGCTGAGGTTTCCGTTAGGAAATGGCTTATGAAAATGTAACATACAAATGTCACTCTGAGTGAAAGCGAAGAACCTAATCCCAAATGCTAAAAACCTTTGGGATTTTTGTTTTGTAAGCATTGTTCCGAATAAAAAATGACATATTAACAAGATAACGCTTAATGTTAACAATTAGTTGCGTTTGTAAGTCAAAAATTTACTTTCGTTATAACGAAAATACATACGTTTAATCGGATTTATTTTTGTAGTTAAATTTTTATTATAATCTTTAACGATAACAACTAGTTTCCCCAAAACTACCCGTTATTTTACCGAATCTAATGCTTTCCCAATATCAAAAACCGGAAAAGCATTAATGAGTCAAACATACATCATTATAGACGATGATAAAGGAAGTGTCTTAAAAACTCAGGCAATTGCCGAGCGTTTTAGGAACCTTACCTTTGTCGCTTCCGCCAATACCTATGATGATGGGGTGAACCTTATTTTGGAACACCAGCCCCGACTGGTTTTTCTTGAAATTGATCCAACCGATAAAAAAAGTAATCTCTCTTTAGCGCTGATTAATGAATTGTATCGTTATTTAAGTGTTGTTCCCAAAATCATTATCACCACTACCTCGAAAGAGCTGGCTTATGAAGCATTGCAGTATGAAGTGATAGATTATTTGTTAAAACCGTTGAATATAAATGATTTTAGGAAGGCAATCTTAAAATTTGACCGCACCATAAAATCGGATGTTCCTTATTCAGAAGAAAAAAATCCCGCGGCGACGTTTGAAGTGTTAGACGAAACGCTTACCGAAGATTTGGAAACAGAGGAAATTGATACAGCTGAAAACGATACGGAGGTAACAATTATTCCGGCACCTGAAAATCCAACCGCGCCTATGGGATCAGTTGTAATGCCGCAACAGCAGTCGTTGGTAATTTGTGTCAAATCCTACGGGGATTATCGGTATATTGATTCAGATGATGTGCTCTATTTTGAAGCCGATAATAACTCTACCGATATTCATTTAAACAATGGCGAAATGATTACGGCTTTTAAAACATTAAAACATTTTGAAACCGTCTTGCCGCAAACACAATTTCTTCGCATCCACAACAGTTATATTATCAATGTAAACCAGGTATCACGAATCCACACAGGAAACACTGTTTGCTATATCAAGAACTCAACTACCAAACTGCCGTTCTCGAAATCCTATAAAGAGAATGTAGATTTAATTATCAGCAGAATAGCGGCTGGAAATTATTTGGAGATTTAGAAGAAAATTCGTAGTTTCACCAAAAAAACATGATGGAAATCAAGGTTTTAATGGTTGATGATCATCCGCCGATTATTGAAGGGTATAGATCTATTCTTGCGTACAACCCCTTTGGTTACGTATTAAACACTACTGCCGCACACTCATGTGAGGCCGCTTACAACGCCATTCTTCAGGCAAATCAACCTTTTGACATAGTATTTTTAGACCAGACTTTACCCCCTTATTCTGAAAAAAATATTAATAACGGCGGGGATTTAGTGCCTATTATAAGGAAACAGCATCCCAACGCGAAAATCGTAATTCTAACCTCGCACAGCGAATCTATAGTTTTATTTAATATCATAAAAGAGTATAAACTTGAAGGAGTTTTAGTAAAAAGCGATTTTCAGGCTCCAGAATTGATTGAAGCATTCGATGTTGTCGTTAAAGGAGGCACTTATTTTAGCGAAACGGTTATCAATCATCAAAAGTCGTGGGGAGAAAAGAATAAAGTGATGGATAGTTATAACCGCCAGATTCTTTCTTTGCTTTCGCAGGGAGTTAAAACCAAAAGCCTTCCTGATTTGCTGCATCTTTCGAAAAGTGCCATCGATAAAAGAAAATCTATTCTCAAGCAGCTTTTGGGAATTGATAAAGGAAACGATGAAGACATTCTTAGGGAGGCCAGAAAGCAAGGATTGATTTAGCACCAAAGTGTAAACTTCAATGTGCAGCTAAATGTTTTATATAACCGTTATGAAAAAGTACATTTTTAGTGTACCAAAAGATAAAATCAATAATTTACTTTTACTGTATCAAAATTGAATAACAGTAATTTAACTTAATCAATGGTAGTTTAAGTGGCTTACCACCACATTGGTGACATGATACAAAAAATGCGTTTCTAATTTTTTGTAGAGAATTCAAACAGAAAATCCACTGTTTATTTTAGAGGTTTGTTATTAAACAGTAGTACGAATAAACCAACCAAAAAAAGCAGCCCAACCTTTATAATGTTTTGACGACACAAAGCTGGACTGCAATAATTAAAATTATATACAAATTTATGAAAAATTTATTATTTGGCTTAATCGCCACGGTTTTATTATCAAACTTGTCTTTTGGGCAATCTGCTGCGAATTCTAAAAATGAATTTGATTATGTTGGAAAATTGCACAATGAAATTTTATCACAACTTATTAAAAACAATAAAGTAAGTGAAATGTCAATATCTGAAATATCTAAAAAAGTCAAAGAAATTGCCTTATCAAATCAAAACTATTTAGACAAATTCAAAGGAGTAGGATATTACGAATTAACGGACGAAGATATTAAAAAAGGAATTGCAGATTATCCAAACAAATTCGCTTCAATAACAGATAATGCTAAAATTAGCTCAGGTGCAAAAGAAACACTTACAAAACTTATTGTTTATCTTTTTGATAATGGCGAAAAATTAGATTCTAAGGAACTGTACAATTTTATAATTAGTTTTGAGAATGAAGTAAACAACTCTGAATTGAAAGATGATGAAAAAGGTTTAATTCTCTCGACAACTTCTATAGTAAGATATTCAAATTTTTATTGGACAAATCAACAAACATTAACTAATACTCAAAGTAGATTTTGGCATTGGTTTGGTGATGCAATAGGGGGTCTTGCAGGCGGTCTTATAGGTAATGCAATGGAGCCTGGTCTAGGAGCGTATTCAGGCGCCGTAATTGGAGCGGGCATTGTAAGTGGTTCTATTGATGCAATAGAACAAGGTAAGTAATTTTCTTAAAATAAGAAATTCACAAAAATGAAACTCTATATTTTATTCTTTTTAATGCCTTTATTTATTTTTTGTCAAGTAAAACAAAATAATGATATTTATATAATAGGCAGAGGAACAATTTCTAAAAAGAAATTTGTTGGTGATATATTTAATAATATTAACAAAAACATTACTCATATTGGAATCGGTTTTTTAGAAAGTGATTCATTGATGGTTTATAATGTTTCTTTAGATAAAAGAATAAAAAATAGTTCTTTGATTGTAGAAGGTTTTGCTGATTTTAAAAATGTAAACGACCTCTTTTATATGGGTGTTTGGAAATTAGAGATTAGCAAAACGGATTTATTAATAGTTAAAGAAAGAATTAAAGAAATTCAAAAAAAAGAAATCGTGTTTGACTCAAGATTTGATTTAGACAACGGAGATACAAATCTTTACTGTTCAGAATTTGTACAAATTGTTATAAACTCAATAGATAATTATTATTATTTTCCAACGGAAATGATTCTTAAAAATTCCTTAAAAACAATTATTAACAAAGACACGTTTCTTTATTTTCCAACTGATTTTTTTTTAGTAAATAATAAATTCCAACAAGTAGATATTAATCAATTAAACTTCAAATTATGAAAAAAATTCTTTTTTTAACTTTTTTTATCCCATTCTTATCTTTTTCTCAAAGTAAATTTAGTATTACAGGTAGTGCCGGATTGTTTTCAATTAATAAGGAAAGCAATCTCAATTTAAATGCGTCTTTAAATTATATTATAAAGCAAAATGCTTTTACTACGGGTATTGATGTTTTTGGGAGTAAAAACAAAGTGAATACTCAAAATGTGTATAGCGATTTTTATTTTGCCTATTTAGAATATGGCAATCCAAAATGGGGATTGAAAAACAATAACTATTACTTCTCATTCATTCTAGGTCCGGGTATTATAAATCAAAGATTTGAAGACAAATCGATTACAGAATACTCAACTTTATTGGCAACAAAATTCAATATTAACGTTGGTAAGTATTCAACATTTGGCTTGAAAACTGGCTTCATGTTTAATGAATTAGAAACTGGAGCATTTGCAAATTTATTTATAACTTATAGGTTTTGATTGCTCAATCAAAAAACTTAAAAAATGAAGTTAAAACTCATAGTAGTATTTATTTTCCCATTATTAACTTATTCTCAATCCAATCTTGAAACTGCCATCAAAGGTGGAGAACTGCTCTTGAGTGGTTTGTCTATTCTTAAGGTTTCAAAATCAGATACTAAAGGAAACAGCAAAGTAATTGAAAGCCTGTGTGTGAAAAACAAACTCGCAGACAAGATAACTTTTAAGCTTGTGGGCAAAAACGCGGAAGGAGACGAGATTAAAAAAGAACTCGTTATCCCAAAAGACGGAAAAGAATGCCTGTTGTTAGTACCCAAAGGCATTTATACATACGAAATTACACTTGCCAATAAAGAAATTTATAAAAAAGGAGAGTATAAGTTCGATGAAGATATAGTAATGACTATAAAACAAGAATAACAAAAGTGAGTTTTGAGGTAAGCTTCAAAACTCACTTTTTTTAAACAAAAGCAGCCCAACCTTTATAATGTTTTGACGACACAAAGTTGGACTGCAATAATTAAAATTATATAAATATGAAAAATGCGTTATTTGCGATAATTGCATTTGCGATATTCTCATTCAATGGGATTGCACAAACGAAAAGCGATATAAATCAAAAAGCAGCATTCAAAAGTGCTTCATTAATAACAACCTTTGAAAATGAGGTTACAGAATATAAATTTCTTTCGCTGGCGGAACTAAACGAAGAGGCTGACCAAATTATGCAGGAATTAATTTTCACCGATTCTCAAAACACAAATAAACGCCCTCCTGAAATTACAATTGAAATTCAAATAGAAATAACCATTGGAGCTATAAAAGGATTACTGTGCGGATTAATTATTACGAACTGCGCTGATGTAATTGATGCAACAAAAAAGCTAAAAGCAATGTTACTTGCCGCAGCAACATTGGATTAATTTAAAATATATCAAAATAGATTGCTGTGTCCATTGTCAAATTTCATAAAAATGTACACTTTTAGTGTACCAAAATGTGAAAACAACGACATATTTTTACCATATCAAAATCAAGAACGTACTTTTTTATTAGAAGAAATTTATAATAAATAACAATACAAGTTTGAGGGAGATAAATTAAATTGTGGTAGAGTTGGGTTCCGGTTTTTTAATCGGAACTCAATTCGTTTTTACTATATTGGACTTATGAATAAAAGGATTGTTTATTGGGGAATAATTTTGCTGGTCTCTTTGTATAGTTGTACTTCTAAAATAACTGTAGACAAAAAAGATCAAGCTAGGAATGATTCTATTGGGAAATATCTTGAATTGGCGGGGAATGATACTATTGCATACAATAAGAAGGTATTGTATAATGATAAGGCGTTAACTTTCGTTAATTTAAATCAAAACGATAGTCTAACTCGGTGGAATTTATATTTTATAGGGGTTAACAATTATAACTTATTACAGTTTAAAAAACTTGATAAAAACTCTAAAATTCTATCTAATTTATCATTCAAATCAAACAACCAATTAAGTATTGCAATTTCTTATAAGTTGACAGGCTTAAACGAAATGTGTAAATCTAAAAATGAGCAAGCAATAGAGTCTTTTTCCAAAGCAAAAAAAATATTTTTAAAATTGAATGCTACTAAGCGATTAATAACTTTAAACAAAGACATAGCTCAAGTTCAGTTTTACTCTTCTGATTTCTTAGGGAGTAATAAAACATTATTTGAAAATTTAAAACGTATAAAAATATTGGACAAGAATTTAAATCAAGATTTATATAGAAATTATGCAACTATAGCCGACAACTTCTTGCACTTAAAAGATTATAAAAACTCCATTAAATATAAAAATGAGTCGATAAAATGGGCAAAAAACAATTTGAAATTTGTTAATTATTCATATTTAGGTATAGCAGATTCTTATATACAACTTAAGAAATATGATGATGCCCAATATTATATTGACTTAATATTAAAAAACCCCAAGAGCAAATTTGTTAGTCCTCAAAATTTTTATAATGCAAGATCAATGCATGGTTATCTTAAATTAGTTAATAACAAAATGAATGGCTTGCCTGATCTTTTCTATGAAGTAGAGGATTATTTTTTTAAAAACGACGACAGTGGTGGACAAGACGACAACCAAATTTATCTTTCAATATATTATGAAAAATTAAAAGATAATGCTAATGCTATAAAAGCAGCCAATAAAGCACTTAACATCTCAAAAAGTTACAAAAATCCTTCGAATATTCTGCTAAGTTTAGAACAACTTATAAAAGTCGATAAAAAGAACGCCTCAAAAAATGCTCAAGAATACATTATGATTAACGACAGCATGCAAATCGCAGAACGCAGCTTTAGAGATAAATTTGCCCGAATAGCCTATGAAACTGACGAAATCACCCAAGAAAAAGACAAAGCCATTAGTCAAAAATGGATTGTCACTGCAATAGCCGCAGGGGTTATTTTATTTGTGCTGCTAATTCATATCATAACGCGTCAAAGAGCCAAACAAAAAGAATTACAATTACTACAAGAACAGCAAAAAGCCAATGAAGAAATTTATGAATTAATGCTGGTACAGAAAAACAAGGAAGAACTGGCAAGGCAAAGCGAGAAAAAAAGGATTGCATTGGAATTGCATGATGGTGTGATGAATAAATTGGCCAGCACCAGGCTCAATTTAAATGTGCTAACCCACAGAAATGACCCGGAAACAATCGAAAAATGTCTAACACACATAGCAGGTATTTACGAGATTGAACAGGAAATCAGGAATATTTCCCATGATTTAACCATGGTCTCCTTTACAGATACCGTTAATAGTTTTGTCATCCTTTTAAACGATTTCATTAAAACACAAAAGGAAACATATTTCACAGATTATAAGTTAGAAATGGACGAAACTATCAATTGGGAAAGAATCTCTAGCAGTATCAAAATGAATATCTTCCGCATCATTCAGGAAGCAAGCCACAACGTCAATAAATTTGCTCAGGCAAAAAATGCCACAATCAGTTTAGTCTTGGATAAAAGCAATATATGTTTGTCGATCACGGATGATGGCAAAGGATTTGATCCGGAAGCCAGTAATGAAGGTATCGGGTTAAAAAACATAAAGCAACGAGTCGAAACACTTAATGGTAAAATTGTTATCCAGTCAATAACCTACAAAAGTACTTCAATAAATATAGCCATTCCATTGCCTAACGTAACAGGGTAAAGTAAAAAGTGCGAAATACAGGATTTGTATGGGCAGGTGGAAATACTTTATCATTAAATAATTCGATTTTATCCCGTTATTTTACTTTTTCCAGCATTTTCATGCCCTCGCAGCCTTCAACGAGGCTTCGGACTCTTACATTGAGGCTTCGGACCCCTTCATTCTTATTGCGGACTCTTTCATTCTTACTTCGTAAGGCTTCAGAGTTACTTCTGAGACATACAATATCACATCGGAGAGTTTCATCGTTACTTCGGAGGCTTTCAACATTGCTTTAATCCCTTACAAACAGGCATCTGACAAACATTTTCTTAAATCTTAAGAAAACATTAAGTTTTGGTATGAATTATTGGCACATAATTTGGCTAAGTGTTTGTATTAGTAACCAAATAAATAGTATTATTATGAAAAAACAAGACGTAATTCGAAACTACAATTTTTCGGATGGAACCTTAGTGACGAAAGGGTTAGAAAAAGTAGCTTTTATGCAAAGAGACCAAACCCAATTTGAGGAGTATGGCATCACTACAACCTTTGTAAACGACTTAAAAACGCTCATCGGCGCGTTTTCTGGACGTCTAACTGATGAAGAAGCATTGGGAGATCAGATGAACAGCACCGCTTTAAAAAATGACAAAGCGGAAGAACTGCGAGAAGCGATAAGAGTTGTTATGGCACGTGTCGTACTTACGTATAATTTAAATAGTGGTACCTATCATAAATTTGGTACAAACACTCTATCCCGTCAGACCGATGGCGATTTGGGTCAAACTGCAAAAAGAGTAGTGCGGGTTGGTACGGATTTAATGGCATCACTTGCTTTTAATGGACTGACTTCCGGCGAGCTGGACACTATCACCACCCTTGATACTGAATTTTCTAGATTGATAACAGAGCAGCAGCTTGAAATTGCTGACAGGGATATTGAACAAGAAGACCGAGTGGAAGCGGGGAACGCTATATATACTACCTTAGTAAAATATACAAATACGGGGCAGTCTATTTGGGAATCATCAGACGTAGCTAAGTTTAATGACTATGTGCTATACAACACGCATAGTGGTGAACCCGAAGAGGAAACTCCCGCACCTTCTGCTGCATAATATCATTTTCCAATAGTAAGTTGAAACCCTTTTTATTCAAATTGGATTTAAAGGGTTTTTTCATTTATCAAAATAGTAAATGGGAAATATTCAAAAAGCAGCATTTCAATATTTCTCTTTTGCCAACTTAAATTTAGGCATTCACCCAAATTTGTCTTTTGCTCGTCAAATTCAATTCTCGTTAAACGCAGTATTAATAAGCTTTACAGGCAAAACCCAAAGAATTGTTAAATCCATTCACTCGAATTTGCCTATCATCCACTATCAAACGGCACCATTCTACCATAAACACCTCTATTCATAAGGATTTGCAGAGACATCCTTTTTAGTTTTACTCCGTGAAAGTGTCCTCACATTGCCTCAAATCAATTAATGACACACACAAAAACGAATTAAAACATTAATAATATAAAGTCTCAAATTATGAAAAAATTAGCAACAACATTCGGATTATTAGCTTTAATGCTTATTGTCACGTCATTCACAACTCCAACTGAATTGGGTGGAAGAGATTCTACCGGAGGTTTAATTGTAGTTAACGAACTTGGAGGAAGAGATTCTACCGGAGGATTAATTGTAGAGAATGATCTTGGAGGAAGAGATTCTACAGGAGGATTAATAGTAGTTAATAATCTTGGAGGAAGAGATTCTACCGGAGGACTATAAGATAAATTTTAAATAAAATAAAAAAAGTCACTAATTAATGTTAGTGACTTTTTTTATTGAAATACTTTAGTATTTTTGTTGATATGCAATCCCTAAAATATTGAAAAAAAAATACTTGTTGTTTTTTGTTTTTTTGTTTTTAGCTTGTTCTAAAGGTAAAAAAATAAATGATTCTGAAGTATCCACTTCGGATAGTGTTTCTTATTATCTTAAATTAATTGACACTAATACATCTTCAGATACTTTAAAGAAAAATAGAATTAACAAAGCATATTCGCTTATTAAATCAGGAAAAAATTCAACTTCGAGCAGAGAAAATCTTTCTAAGGTAATTTTTGAATATTATAGTTTAGGGGACTTTAAGAAACTAAAAGAAGCATCAAAAGTTTTATTAGAAAAATCAAAATCAGCAAATGATACCGTTTCATTAGCAAGGTCATATAGATATCTAGGAGGGTATTATAAATATTCAGATGTTTTAGACAGCTCATTCATTTACTATTATAAAGCTGAAAAAATTTATGTAAAAATTAGAGACGACATAAGTTTAGCAAACATTCTTTTGAATAAAGGAATAGTTCAATCTAAAGCGGGGGATTATTTAGGGGCTGAATTATCATTAACTAGAGCTTATAATATTTACAAAAATTCCAACGAAAGCGAAAAATTATATGATACTTTAAATCAACTAGGATTAGTTTATAATGAATTGAAAGAATTTGACAAAGCAATTTTTTTTCATTCAAAAGCATTAGAAGTGGTTGAAAAATATGATTTAAAAAGTGATCAACAAAGAGGTGTTTGTTACAATAATTTAGGATATTTATATTTAAAGCAAAAAAAATATCCAGAAGCAATTGCCAATTTTGAATTAGGTCTAAATGACAAGAATGTAATAGAGGATGACCCTGACTTGTATGCTCTTTTAGTTGATAATTTGGCATACTCCAGATTACAGACCTCAAACTACCAAAATATTCCTAACCTTTTTTATAAAGCATTAAATATAAGAAAAACTACAGACAATAAATCTGCAGTAGTTAATAGTTATATTCATCTTTCAGAATATTTTCAAAAAATAAATAATAGTAAAGAATCAATAAAAAACGCAGAAATAGCGATATTAAAAGCCAAATACTCTAAGATACCAAACATAGTTGTGTTGGCGTTAAAACAAGCATCAGTTGTAGACATAAAAAAATCTTCTTTTTATTCAGAAGAATACATTAGAATAAGTGACAGCCTTCAAGTAGTAGAGCGCAATTCTAAAGATCGTTTTGCACGTATATTATTTGACACAGAAGTAATTACCAAAGAAAAAGATGACCTCGAGGTCAGAAACCGGAACCTACTTTATGGTTTTATAATATCATTTATTTTAGTGGCGTTATTATTTATAGTTAGAGCACAACGTGCCAGAACTAGAGAATTATTATTCAAACAAGCCCAACAAAAAGCAAATGAGGAAATTTTCAACCTGATGATGTCGCAACAATCTATCATAGACGAAAGTCGAAATAAAGAAAAGAAACGTTTAGCACAGGATCTTCATGACGGTGTTTTAGGAAGGATGTTTGGGTTGCGTTTAAATTTGGATAGTTTGAATTCAAGTACTGATCCTGACGCACCACAGAAGAGAAATGAGTTATTAAATGAATTAAAAACAATAGAACAGGACATCCGTGAAATTTCACACGACTTGAATAGAGAGAAATTAGTTTTAATTAATAACTTTGTGTCCATAGTTCATAATTTATTGGAAGAACAAAAATCTTTGCATGAAGCGGAAGTAATATATCATATTGACACTATCATTAACTGGGATAAAATTGGTAATGCCATCAAAATTAACATGTACCGTATTTTGCAAGAGGGATTGCAGAACATTAATAAATACGCCGGCGCCAAGAATATTACTGTAGAAATTAGCGGAGATTCTGAAAATGTTTTTTTTAAAATACAGGACGATGGAATCGGTTTTGATGTAAACAAAAAAAGTAAAGGAATTGGAATGCAGAACATGATTTCCAGAACGCACGACTGTCAGGGAATTATTGATATCACTTCTAAAAAAGACCACGGAACCACCATTATAATCACTATTCCAATTGAAACCAAACAACTAATTGAAGAACCAGCATGACAAAATCAATGAACATACTAATTGTAGATGATCATCCGTTTATAATCCAGGCGTATAAAAATGCATTAGACAAGTATAGCCAACAAGGATATGAGTTTGATGTTACCCAGGCCAACAACTGTAAATCAGGATATGAAAATATTGTTGATGCAAAAAAAACTTTTGATGTAGCTTTTTTTGATATCAGTATGCCTGAATATGCAGAAAAGGGAATTTACTCGGGCGAAGATTTAGCTTCTTTAATTAAAACTGAAATACCTGATTGTAAAGTGATTCTGTTAACAATGCATACCGAATTGCTTAAAATAAATAATATTATTAAAAATATTAACCCAAATGGATTGATTATCAAAAACGATTTGACTTTTGACGAATTGATTTTTGCATTTGATAAAATTATTAATAACGAAAGTTATTACAGCCAAACGGTTATCAAATTAGTTGGTCAAGCTCAATATAACAATATAGAATTAGATGCTTTTGATAAACAAATTCTGTTTCATTTGTCAAAAGGAGTAAAAACTAAAGATTTACCACAATATATTCCACTTTCCCTTAGCGCCATTGAGAAACGTAAACTTAATATTAGAGAAATATTGGAAGTAACGGGCGGAAGCGACATCGATTTAATTAATGAAGCTAAGACAAAAGGTGTTATTTAACGATTATGCGGGAAACCGTAACAACGTTTTTGTCTACATGGTGTAATTTAGCCTTATGATTTTAGGGTTACCTGTAGACCAAAGTAGTAATTCTTAAAAAACTACTTTATTTACAAGATTTAGGGGGAAAGCGATACTGTAAAAAGTATCGCTTTTTTGTTTTCAGTAAATTATTCTTCGCTCATTGCATCCCATCCTCGAGCTTTTAAAGGGATTTTGGTATTGGCTCTTGTAACCAAATGAACGCCTTCACTTTCCTGTGTCAAATGCCCAATTACAGTAAAATTGGGATTGGCTTTTATCTTTTCAAAATCCTCTAAAGCAATGGTAAAGAGTAATTCATAGTCTTCGCCGCCATTGATAGCAACGGTTGTGCCGTCAATATTAAATTCTTCACAAACATTTATAAACTGGGGATCAACAGGAATTTTTTCTTCGTATAAATTACAACCAACTTTTGATTGTTTGCAAATATGGATAATCTCCGATGACAAACCATCTGAAATATCAATCATCGATGTTGGTTTAACTTCTAATTTTTCTAAAAGTTCGCGAATATCAGTCCGTGCTTCCGGTTTCAACTGCCGCTCAATTAAATAAGTATACGCATCTAAGTCAGGTTGATTGTTTGGATTTACCTGAAATACTTGTTTTTCTCTTTCTAAAACCTGCAAGCCCATATAAGCGGAACCTAAATCCCCCGTAACGACCAATAAATCGCCATTATTTGCACCATTTCTGTAAACAATATCGTCTTCATTGGCTTCCCCTATTGCTGTTATGGAAATAATCAATCCTTTTTGTGATGATGTAGTATCGCCACCAATGACATCTATATTGTAGATTTTTGAAGCCATAGCAATGCCATCAAATAACTCTTCCAATGCTTCCAACGGAAAACGATTCGAAACCGCAACAGAAACCGTAATTTGTGTTGGTTTCGCATTCATCGCACAAATATCGGAAACATTTACAACTACCGCTTTGTAACCCAAATGACGTAAAGGCATATACGACAAGTCAAAATGAACGCCTTCAATCAACAAATCCGTCGAAACAACAACCTTTTTATCTTTAAAACCCAAAACTGCAGCATCATCACCGATACTTTTTAATGTCGATGGTTGTTTTACATCAAAATCCTTTGTCAAATGTTTAATTAAACCAAATTCTCCCAGTTGGGAAAGTGAAGTTCGTTGCGGACTTTTATCTTCTAACATAGTTGCTGAATTTTATGTTGCAAAGTTACTGCTTTAATACTAAACAAAAAACCCAACAACTTTCGCCATTGGGTTTTTCTATTATCTTTCTGTCCAATCTTAATCGTTCAATTTCAAAACAGCCATAAATGCTTCCTGCGGAATTTCAACATTTCCTACTAAACGCATTCTCTTTTTTCCTTTTTTCTGTTTTTCCAATAATTTACGCTTACGCGAAATATCACCACCATAACATTTGGCAGTAACATCTTTTCGCAACGCTTTTATAGTTTCACGTGCAATGATTTTCGCTCCAATCGCAGCCTGAATTGGAATATCAAATTGCTGTCTCGGAATCAATTCGCGCAACTTCTCACACATTTTTTTGCCAATATTATAAGCATTACTTTCATGAATTAAAGCTGAAAGAGCATCAACGGATTGGGCATTTAATAAAACATCCAATTTCACTAACTTAGATGCTCGCATGCCAATTGGAGAATAGTCAAACGACGCGTATCCTTTAGAGACGGTTTTTAATCTATCATAAAAATCGAATACAATTTCGGCCAACGGCATATCAAAATTCAATTCTACTCTTTCGGTCGTCAAATAAGTTTGATTCGTAATAACACCGCGTTTTTCAATACACAAACTCATTACATTTCCAACATAATCGGCTTTAGTAATGATAGTGGCTTTGATAAATGGCTCTTCAACCCTGTCTAATCTTGAAGGTTCCGGTAGATCGGATGGATTGTTAACGATGAAGCCAACTTCCGGTTCTTTTTTGGTGTAAGCCAAGTAGGAAACGTTGGGAACAGTCGTAATTACCGTCATATCGTATTCACGTTCCAATCGTTCCTGAATAATTTCCAAATGCAGCATTCCCAAGAATCCACAACGGAAACCAAAACCTAATGCGGCCGAACTTTCCGGCGTAAAGACCAAAGAAGCATCATTCAATTGCAATTTTTCCATCGAAGCACGCAAATCTTCATAATCTTCTGTGTCAACAGGATAAATTCCGGCGAAAACCATTGGTTTTACATCTTCAAATCCCGTAATCATATTCGTTGTTGGCGTTTTTGCATCCGTCAAGGTATCACCAACTTTTACTTCTTTTGCTTCCTTAATTCCCGAGATCAAATACCCAACATCACCAGTAGAAATCACATCTTTTGGTACTTGATTTAATTTTAAAGTTCCAACTTCATCAGCAAAATATTCATTGCCCGTAGCCATGAATTTGATTTTCTGGCCTTTTCTTATTTCTCCGTTTTTCACACGAAAAATAACTTCGATTCCGCGAAACGGATTATAATGAGAATCAAAAATCAAGGCTTGCAATGGCTCATCTTTTACGCCCTTTGGAGCAGGAATTTTTTCGATTATCGCTGCCAGAATATTTTCCACACCTAAACCGGTTTTCCCAGAAGCATGAATAATATCTTCTAGTTTACACCCTAATAAATCAATGATATCGTCGCTAACCTCTTCCGGATTGGCGCTTGGTAAATCAACTTTATTCAAAACTGGAATAATTTCCAAATCATTTTCCAAAGCCAAATATAAATTAGAAATCGTTTGAGCCTGAATACTTTGAGCGGCATCCACAATTAGCAAAGCACCTTCGCAAGCGGCAATTGAACGGGAAACTTCATAAGAAAAATCCACGTGTCCCGGTGTATCAATAAGGTTCAGGATATAATTTTCACCTTTGTAGTTATACTCCATTTGAATTGCATGGCTTTTTATGGTAATACCACGTTCGCGTTCCAAGTCCATGTTGTCCAGCAACTGTGCCTTTTCTTCACGAGCCGTAACAGTTTGTGTTGCTCCAAGAAGTCTATCCGCAAGCGTACTTTTTCCGTGGTCAATATGTGCAATTATGCAAAAATTTCTAATGTGCTTCATCTTCGGTATCTGTTCAATTTTAGGGCTAATGCTCTGCATTTAATCGGCAAAGATAGTTCAAAGTTAGTCATTGTCAAAGGTATGGTGTGAAATGAAAATAAATAAAAATGATATATCCGTATTCTTATTCAAGAGTTTTGTAAAATACAAGTTTTAAAAATGCAAATATTCACTCAACGTTAAAACAACTTGGATTTATCCAGGTTATGAGGTTGCTCAAGTGGAACCAGCAAAAATTAGTGCTGTAATTAGCATCTTTGAAACTGAAAATCCTTCGCACCTTTTAGTTGTAATAGCATTTGATAAATCAATAGGGATTGTGAAAGACTACAGAGGACAAGGAGACAGAATTAAAGGTGCTTATGAAAAATTAGCCAAGAGTCTGACTTTACAAATGAAACGCTTTTTATAAATATTTTTTAAAAACTACTATTTATCATCCTTTTTAGGTTTGATCTTAGCTTTAATTTTTGGGTTTTTGGAAATCTTAGCCGTTGCTTTTTTAGCGGGTTTTGTAGTAGGTTCTACAATAACTTCTGCATCGGGTTTTGCCGTATCCGGAAGAACAACAACATCTCTTTCCTTTTCAAATTGCTCAACATAAACTGCATAATCCGCTGGTTCAATTCGGGCACCCATATATTCAGCATAAACTCTTGTGAATTCTGCGCCAAAATACAATATCGCTGCAGTATAATACACCCAAACCAAAATAACAATCAATGATCCTGCGGCGCCATAAGCTAAACCAGTGCTGGTATAATTAATATAAATTCCAATTAAAAAGCGGCCAAGCATAAAGAGGCAAGCCGTAAAAAAAGCACCGGATCTAACATCTTTCCAGGCAATTTTCGCATCGGGTAAAAATTTAAATATTACACCAAAAAGTGTCATAATAACTACAAAACTGACTACAATGTTCGCAATCTGAAAGACAATAACCGTAACATCGAGAAAATAACCTTTGAGCCATTCACTTATAGCTAACAAAGCTCCGTTAACCATAAGCGAAACAATTAGTAAAAATCCGAGACCAACAATTAAGGAAGAAGAAAGTAGTCTGTCTGTGAGAAGTTTTAACCAACCGCGCTTTGGTTTTGCTTTTACTTTCCAGATAATATTAATGGATTCCTGAATATCTACAAAAACGCTCGTTGCACCAATAATCAAGGTTATTCCACCAATGATGACAGCCATGGTTGTTTCTCCGGAAAGTTCCATATTTTTAATGATTTCCTGAATCTGCGCAGCTGCTTCGTTCCCGATAAGACCATTTATTTCTCCAAAAACCTGTCCCTGAATTGCTTCACGTCCAAAAAAAACTCCAGCTAATGAAATCATCAGTAATAAAAGAGGTGCCAACGAGAAAACCGTGTAATAGGATAGAGAAGCGCTTAATTTCAGTCCGCGATTATCAAGAAAGCTATTAAATGTATCTTTTAAAATTCGGAAACCGGCATGTAAAGTGATTTCTGTTTTCATACTTTAAGGGTATATCGAACAAAATTACTTATTAAAATTTAAAGGAAATTATACTTTTCCTTTATTTTATTATAGGATTGAGGGTAATCCAAGCCGAGTTTAATTTAATATAAAAAGTGTAATTTTGGCAAAAATTACAACTATGCCAAAAATTGGCAACATCATATTACCGGACTTCCCTTTACTTCTTGCTCCAATGGAAGACGTGAGCGATCCGCCATTTCGTAGGTTGTGCAAATTGCATGGTGCCGATTTGATGTACTCGGAATTTATCTCTTCCGAAGGTTTGATTCGCGATGCCATAAAAAGCCGCATGAAGTTGGATATTTTCGATTATGAACGGCCAGTCGGTATTCAGATTTTCGGTGGTGATGAAGAAGCGATGGAAATGTCTGCCAAAATTGTAGATGCCGTTCGCCCTGATTTGGTAGATATTAATTTTGGTTGTCCGGTAAAAAAAGTTGTTTGTAAAGGTGCCGGTGCAGGCGTTTTGAAGGATGTTGATTTGATGGTTCGTTTGACTAAAGCAGTAATTAAAGGAACAAATCTTCCGGTTACTGTTAAAACACGTTTGGGTTGGGACGAAAGTTCGATTAATATTGATGAAGTTGCCGAACGTTTACAGGATATTGGAGTGCAAGCCCTGACAGTTCATGCCCGAACTCGCGCCCAAATGTATAAAGGAAGTGCTGATTGGACACATATTGCCCGGGTGAAAAACAATCCCAGAATTACAATGCCGATTTTTGGAAATGGCGATATCGATTCTCCTGAAAAAGCATTGGAATATAAAAACAAATTCGGTTTGGATGGAATGATGATTGGCCGCGCTGCGATTGGTTATCCATGGATTTTTAACGAAATCAAACATTACTTCAAAACCGGAGAACATTTAGCACCACCAACAATGGCTGACCGAATTGAAGCGGCACGAAATCATTTAACCTGGTCAATGGACTGGAAAGGTGAACGCGTCGGAATCGTAGAAATGCGCCGTCATTACACCAATTATTTCAAAGGGATTTCGAATTTTAAGGAACACCGATTGAAATTGGTTACGCTTGAATCAGCTGAAAGTTTGTTCAAAGCTTTAGATGAAATTGAAGAAGTATATGCAAATTATCAGTTTGTTTAATCCAACAGTTTTTTTGTCACACGGCTGCTTGCAATTAAGCTCGAAATAAAACCTAGTGCCACAATAGTTCCGAAAACAATCAATACATTCTGAACGGTGAAAACAACCGGATAGGCCAGTGATTCAGTAATCATTACCAATTTAAAATGCTGTTGTATCAGCACTATGATTACTCCAAGAATCAATCCAATTATGCCGCCAATAATTGTTAGCAAACTGCCTTGAAGCAGGAATATTTTCTTCAAATCCTGGACTTCAGAACCTAAATTAAAAAGTGTTTTCAGGTTATTTTTCTTGTCTAAAATCATCATAATTAAGGCGCCGATTAAATTGAATAGTGCAATAATAATGACTAATGTAAAAATAAGATACACGGCAATATTCTCGGTATTCAGCATCTTATATAATGTAGCGTTGAGTTGCGCTTTGTTTTTTATCTCAACTTTATTTTGGAAAATGGTATTAAGTTTTTCTATTATTTCAGCTTCATTGGCGTTAGGTTTCGTTTTAATTTCAATAGCCGAGACCTCATTATGTTTGTATTCCAATAAATCCTGTGCCAAAGTCAAATCCGCAAAAACGTATTTCGAATCCAAATCTTCGCTAATGGCATAAATCCCAACAGGAATTAATACCGATTTATTAAATGCTTCCGCCTCACTTTCAATTACAGCTTTGCCTTTTCGTGGCACATAAACCTCAAAATCATTATTGAAATCAAAAAGCCCGAGAGATAATTTTTGTGTGATTCCGTAACCAACAACAACTTCGGCAGTATTGTAACGAAGCCATTTACCGTTAAAAAGATTTTTGGAAACGTCATTAATCTTTATATAGTTTGCATCGACGCCTTTTAAATAAGTTACCTGCTCTTTTCCGTCAAAAAAGAAAAGCACACGTTCTTCCACAATTTTGCTATAAGATGCGACGCCTTTAATATCGTTTATTTGATTTTGCTGGTCTGGAGAAATGAAGAAAGTTTTTCCCTGAAGCGGATTGACTTTTAAATCGGGATCGATTGTGTTGGAAAACGACAAACTGAAATCGCGCAAACCGCTAAAAACCGAAAGAACAACAAACAAAGCAAGCGTCCCGACAATAATTCCCACGGATGCAATAGCTGTAATAATATTGATAGCATTGTTTTTACTTTTGCTAAAAAGATATCGTTTGGCTATGTAAAGCGGAAAGTTCACTTAGAATTTCTTGCGTTTTTCTAAAAGGTCTCGGTTTTCAATAGGATTTTCTTTTCCGGACAAGGCATTATCAATCTTTTCAATATAATCCAACGAGTCGTCAATATAAAAAGAAAGATTTGGCACTTTTCGCAATTGTAATTTCACACGTTGTGATAAATCATGCTTAATTAAAGGAGAATTGGTTTTTATTGCGGCCATTAATTCGGCGGCTTTTTCCTGTGGGAAAACGCTCAAAAACACTTTAGCAATAGATAAATCAGTAGTCACGATTACTTTGGATACAGAAATCACCAGATTTGAAATTCCATTTTTACGAACTTCGCCCTGTAAAATATCCACTAAATCTTTCTGAAGAACACTACCTATTTTTTTCTGTCTATTGGTTTCCATGCGGCAAAAGTACGATTTTAAATTTTTATTTAAAGTGAGAAGCGAAAGTTTTGGTTTCATCAGTTATCCATTTTCCTGCTTTGCGTTACAATATCTTTGTCAATAAAAATTTGACAAAGATGATTTTCACTACAATCAGGGCTAAAGGAAAAACCGTAGCAACTTTGCGAACTTTGCGAAAACTTTGCGAACTTTGCGACCAAACAACAAACCATGCGTAAAATTGAGCACATCGGAATAGCGGTCAACAATTTGGAAACTTCCAATCTACTTTTCGAAAAATTATTCGGCAAACCGCCATATAAGCAGGAAGAAGTCGAAAGCGAAGGTGTAAAAACTTCTTTTTTCATGAATGGCCCCAATAAAATAGAGTTGCTGGAAGCCACAAATTCCGATAGTCCAATTGCCAAATTCTTAGAAAAAAAAGGAGAAGGTATTCATCACATTGCCTTTGATGTAGAAAACATACTTGAAGAAATAGCCAGGTTAAAGGAAGAAGGATTTATTGTTTTAAACGAAATACCCAAAAAAGGTGCCGATAATAAGCTAGTTGCTTTTTTACATCCAAAAGGAACAAACGGCGTCCTGATTGAACTTTGTCAAGAAATCCGATAAAAATAGTTGCAACGAAAAAAAATTAGTGGTAATATTGCAACCTCAAATAAAGCCTTGGCTTTATTCACTGAACACCAAGAATCAATATGGAATCAGTGAAGTATTAACCGGTCCTATAGCTCAGTTGGTTAGAGCACCTGACTCATAATCAGGTGGTCCTTGGTTCGAGCCCAAGTGGGACCACATTACAAAGACTTCGTTATGGGGTCTTTTTTTATAACGAAACCAACATGGTAAAAATATCGTTTATAAACAGAACATATTCTGTCTTTTGAAAAGAAGCTTGTTTTCTCTAATGAATCAATACGAATGAAGTTTAAATTTTGATTAACTTTGTCGATTAAACATTTAATTTATTTTGGCACACAGAATTTTTTTATACTTTTACGCACTATGAAAATTGTCCCGAATAGAATTAGTATTATTCTGGTGGTGTTTTTGTTGCAAGCAACAGCTGCTTTTGCAAACACAGAACCACCGCCACCCTCATCGCCGCCGCCGCCGCCAGGACTGCCTTTGGATGGAGGAATATTTCTTTTAGTAGTACTCTCGGTGTGTTATGGAATTTACAAATTGCACAAAATAAAAAATATAAAAAAAGCTTCAAACTAATTTGAAGCTTTTTTTATTTCCACCTATTTCTATTGTTTATTGCTTCAAAGAATATAATCGGGCAACGTATTTTCCCACAACATCGAACTCAAGATTAACCTTTATGCCAATTTTAAAATTTTTAAAATTGGTATGCTCAAAAGTGTAAGGGATGATAGCCACACTAAACTCTCTTTCCTTAGAATTTACGACCGTGAGGCTCACTCCGTTTACCGTTACAGAACCTTTTTCGATAGTTATGTTATTTAAATTACAATCATATTCAAATGTGAAATACCAACTACCATTGGCTTCTTCTATAGATTTGCAAATCCCTGTCTGGTCAACATGACCCTGAACAATATGCCCATCAAGTCGGTTTCCTAATTTCATGCCGCGTTCTAAATTTACTGAATCACCAATTTTCCAATCGGATAAATTTGTTTTTTCTATAGTTTCTCTTATAGCAGTTACCGTATAGTCATCATTGCTTGTTGCTATTACGGTAAGGCAAACTCCATTATGAGCAACACTTTGATCTATTTTTAACTCTTCTGCTACAACAGAGGAAACAGTTATGTTTAAATTATCGTTGACTTTTTTTAAATCTTTTATTATTCCAAGGGTTTCGATTATTCCTGTAAACATTATGGTTTTATTTACTAAATTTGCACTTCAAAATTAGCAATAAATAACTTGTAGTTCTCATGAAAAAAGCAGAAAATATAATTGTTGGAATTTCAATAGGAGATTTAAACGGTATTGGAAGCGAAGTTGTTCTTAAGACTTTTGACGACTCGAGAATGTTAGAACTTTGCACACCCGTAATTTTTGCAAATGTGAAAGTAATGTCTTTTATTAAAAAAGCATTGGAATTAGAGATTCCACTCCACGGAATTGACCAAATTGACCAGATAGTTATCGGAAAAGTGAATGTCCTCAATATTTGGCGAGAAGGCGTTGATTTGAATTTTGGAGCAAATGATCCCGCTATCGGAGAATATGCTATAAAATCTTTTGTAGCGGCTACCAAAGCTTTAAAAGAAAATCAAATTGATGTTTTGGTTACGGCACCAATTAATAAATATAACATCCAGTCGGAAGAATTTAAATTTCCGGGACACACCGATTATTTAGACAAAGAGTTAGAAGGAAATGCTTTAATGCTCATGGTTCAGGATAATTTAAGAGTGGGATTATTAACTGATCACATTCCCGTAAATGATGTGGTGAAACATCTGACAGAAAAATTGATAGTTCAGAAAATTGAGACCATTAAACAATCATTGATACAGGACTTCGGAATCAATAAGCCAAAAATTGCAGTTTTAGCATTAAATCCACATGCCGGAGATAACGGTGTAATTGGTAAAGAAGACGATGAAATAGTGAAACCGGTTATAAAAAAGCTGTTTGAAAAAGGAACGCTTGTTTTTGGACCATTTGCCGCCGATGGTTTTTTTGGCAGCGGTCAATATGAGAAATACGATGCTGTTGTTGCAACTTATCACGACCAGGGACTGATTCCATTTAAAACGTTATCGTTTGGAGGCGGTGTAAATTATACAGCCGGGTTAAATAAAATCAGAACTTCTCCCGATCATGGAACGGCGTATGAAATTGCAGGAAAAGGAGTTGCCGATTTTAATTCGTTTAAGGAAGCTGTTTACATGGCCATAGATATTTATAATTCGAGAAATCAATACCACGAAATAAGCCAAAATCCCATGAAAACAAAGGAAAAGCAGTTATAAACAAAAAAATGTTTATAACGCTTTTGGAATTGCAATAATTTTATATCTTTGCACTCCCGATTTAGGGTTCAAATTGTTGTTTAGATGAAAAGTACGAATGAATATTTAATTCCTTTCATAGGGTTAAAGATAGGAAAGCATCACTTTGAATATAATATTGAGAAAAAGTTCTTTGACGAATTTAGTTTTGATGAATTTGAAAGCTGTGCGGTAAAGGTAAATGTTGTTTTAGAAAAAAAAGCGACAATGCTGGAAATCAGCTTTGCACACAAAGGAACTGTTAACGTTCCGTGTGATTTAACAGGAGAACAATTTGATTTACCGATTAAAGGAAAAATTAAATTAGTAGTTCAGTTTGGTGAAGAATTCAACAATGACAATGATGAATTGTTAATTCTGCCTCATGGCGAACATCAAATAGATTTGGCACAATATATTTATGAAATGATTGTACTTTCTATTCCTTTAAAAAGGGTTCATCCCGGAGTTAAAGATGGAACTTTGCAGTCAGAGGCGTTGAAAAAATTAAATGAATTGCAAGTCAAAGACGCAGAAGAAGTAATAAAAAAAGAAGAAGAAATTGACCCACGGTGGGACAAATTAAAACAACTATTAACGGATAAATAATATAGTAAAATGGCACATCCTAAGAGAAAAATCTCCAAAACGAGAAGAGACAAAAGAAGAACTCATTATAAAGCAACTGTTGCTCAAATCGCAACTTGTCCAGTAACTGGAGAAGCACATTTATACCACAGAGCTTACTGGCATGAAGGTAAAATGTATTATAGAGGGCAAGTAGTTATTGACAAATCAGTAGCTGTAGCCTAAGTAAAGTTTTTACAAAACTAACTCTCACTTTGTGGGAGTTTTTTGTTTTTAAGAAATTTATTAAATATCCCATCCTAAAATAACTAGGTATACTATTTTTTTGTAATTTCAACAACTTTTCATCTTTAAAAAATGGAAGTCAAACATTCAATTTATGAATAAAATAACAGCCGCAATAACAGCAGTTGGAGCATATATTCCAGAATTTGTTCTCTCAAATCAAGTACTGGAATCAATGGTAGAAACTAATGATGAATGGATTACTACCCGAACAGGAATTAAGGAAAGAAGACTTTTAAAAGAAAAAGGAAAAGGAACTTCCTTTATGGCAATAAAAGCAGCGCAAGATTTAATTTCTAAGTCTAAAATTAATCCCAAAGAAATAGATTTAGTTATAATGGCAACAACTACGCCGGATATGCCAGTAGCGGCAACCGGAGTGTATGTTGCAACACAAATAGGCGCAGTTAATGCTTTTGCTTACGATTTACAAGCAGCCTGTTCCAGTTTTTTATACGGAATGTCAAACGCTGCAGCCTATATTGAGTCGGGCAGGTACAAAAAAATACTTTTAATTGGTGCCGATAAAATGTCTTCAATTATTGACTATACCGACAGAGCAACTTGTATTATCTTTGGAGATGGTGCCGGTGCAGTTTTGTTCGAACCCAATTTTGAAGGCCTTGGTTTGCAGGACGAGTTATTGAAAAGCGATGGAATTGGTAGAGAATACCTGAAAATTGATGCAGGAGGTTCTATTCTTCCGCCATCAAAAGAAACTGTTGAAAATAGACAACATTTTGTTTTTCAGGATGGGAAAACGGTTTTTAAATATGCTGTGTCAGGAATGGCTGATGTGAGTGAGAAGATTATGGAACGTAACAATTTAACCAATGATGATGTGGATTGGTTAATTGCCCATCAGGCGAACAAAAGAATTATTGACGCTACTGCCAGTAGAATGGGACTTGACGAAGAAAAAGTATTGGTAAACATTCACCGCTATGGAAACACAACTTCAGCAACATTACCTTTATTGCTGAGTGATTTTGAAAATAAATTAAAAAAAGGAGATAATTTAATTTTTGCAGCATTTGGAGGTGGATTCACTTGGGGATCTATCTATTTAAAATGGGCATATAACAAACAATAAACTAACTAAAATTAACTAATCATGGATTTAAAAGAAATTCAAAACCTAATCAAATTTGTATCCAATTCTGGAGTTGCTGAAGTAAAGTTAGAAACAGGTGATATAAAAATTACAATCAGAACTACCCTCGAAGGAAATACACCTGATATTACTTATGTACAACAGGCACCAATGCAACATGCCATGCCGGCTGCACCAGCTACTACAGCTCATGTGGTGCCGTCCGCGCCAGTAGTACCATCGGAGGAGAGTTCAAAATATATTACTATAAAGTCGCCAATGATTGGAACATTCTACCGCAAACCTTCACCAGACAAGCCTGTCTTTATTGAAGTGGGAAGTTCAATTGGAAAAGGTGATGTGCTATGTGTTGTAGAAGCTATGAAATTATTCAACGAAATTGAGTCAGAAGTTTCAGGGAAAATTGTTAAAATTCTTGTTGACGATATGTCACCGGTTGAATTTGATCAGCCATTATTCTTAGTTGACCCGTCTTAATCTATTATAAATTATAAATTATAAATTATAAATGATGGTTCTACTGTCAGTTATAATAATTTAAAATAACCACAAGATGTTTAAAAAAATACTAATTGCCAATAGAGGAGAAATTGCACTTCGTGTAATCAGAACCTGTAAGGAGATGGGGATTAAAACCGTAGCAGTTTACTCTACTGCCGATGCGGAAAGCCTGCACGTAAAATTTGCAGACGAAGCCGTTTGCATTGGACCTCCGCCAAGTAATTTATCCTATTTAAAAATGTCCAATATTATTGCGGCTGCAGAAATTACCAATGCAGATGCAATCCATCCCGGGTATGGTTTCCTTTCGGAAAATTCTAAATTTTCTAAAATTTGCCAGGAACACGGTATAAAATTTATTGGTGCTTCGCCTGAGATGATAGACAGAATGGGAGACAAAGCTTCTGCCAAAGCTACTATGAAAGAGGCTGGAGTTCCTTGTGTTCCGGGTTCCGAAGGACTGTTGGAATCTTTCGAACAAGCCAAAAAACTTTCTAAGGAAATGGGCTATCCCGTAATGTTGAAAGCAACTGCCGGTGGTGGTGGAAAAGGAATGCGCGCCGTTTGGAAGGAAGATGAGCTTTTAAAAGCTTGGGAAGGTGCACGTCAGGAATCGGCTGCGGCTTTTGGAAATGATGCAATGTATTTGGAGAAATTGATTGAAGAGCCAAGACATATCGAAATTCAGGTGGTTGGTGATTCTTATGGGAAAGCCTGCCATTTATCGGAAAGAGATTGCTCAGTACAACGTCGTCATCAAAAATTAACAGAAGAAACCCCTTCGCCATTTATGACGGATGAATTACGCCACAAGATGGGAGAAGCGGCTGTAAAAGCAGCTGAATTTATCAAATATGAAGGTGCCGGAACGGTTGAATTCCTTGTAGATAAGCATCGAAATTTCTACTTTATGGAAATGAATACGCGTATCCAGGTGGAACATCCGATTACAGAACAGGTTATTGACTATGATTTAATTCGCGAACAAATATTGGTTGCTGCCGGTGTGCCAATTTCCGGTAAAAATTATTTACCACAATTGCATTCGATTGAATGCCGTATTAATGCAGAAGACCCATACAATGACTTCAGACCTTCTCCGGGAAAAATAACAACACTTCATGCTCCGGGTGGACATGGAATCCGCCTGGACACTCACGTTTATGCGGGCTATACTATACCGCCAAACTATGATTCAATGATTGCTAAGTTGATTACGACGGCGCAAACCAGAGAAGAAGCTATCAATAAAATGAAACGTGCTTTGGACGAGTTTGTTATTGAAGGAATAAAAACAACCATTCCTTTTCACAGGCAATTAATGGACGAGCCCGATTATGTGGCTGGAAATTACACAACCAAGTTTATGGAGAGCTTCAAAATGAAAGATTTAGAATAAATAAAAAAACCCAACTTATACAGTTGGGTTTTTTGTTTTTAATATTTTAATAGCTTTTACAAAGTTTCTTTCAGCCATTTGTAGAATTCACGTTGCCAAACCATACCATTTTGTGGTTTCAAAACCCAGTGGTTTTCTTCGGGAAAATAGAGTAATCGACTTTTGATTCCGCGAAGCTGTGCTGCCTGAAATGCTTCCTGTGCCTGCCCGGTTGTGATACGATAATCTTTTCCACCTTGTATCATAAGGATTGGCGTATTCCATTTGTCAACAAAGTTTATCGGATTGAACTGGTTGTAGGCTTTTTGGGCAATTGCATTATTTTTATCCCAATAAGGACCTCCATTTTCCCAGTTGTTGAAGAAAACTTCTTCGGTTGTTCCGTACATACTTTGCATATTGAATACTCCGTCATGAGCGATAAAGGTCTTGAAACGATTGTTGTGGATTCCGGCTAAATAATAAACAGAATAACCACCATAACTAGCGCCAATGCAACCTAATCTCGTTTTATCAACATAACTTTCTTTCGACACATCGTCAATTGCCGAAAGGTAATCGTCCATAACCTGACCGCCCCAGTCTTTTGATATTTGTTCATTCCATGCCTGGCCGTGTCCATACATTCCTCTTCTATTTGGCGCTACGATAACATAACCCTGCGAAGCCATTAAGGAAAAATTCCAACGGAAAGAATAGAATTGGGTTAGTGGAGATTGTGGTCCGCCCTGGCAATACAGCAGCGTTGGGTATTTTTTATTTTTATCAAAATTGGGAGGAAAAATAACCCAAACCAACATTTTTTTACCATCGGTAGTAGTTACATATCTTCTTTCATATTTTGGCAAAGTCAATTTAGAATAGGTTTCGCTGTTGATTTTGGTAAGCTGCGTAAATGCTTTTTTCTTAAGGTTAAAAGAATAGATTTCGGCAGCATGGTTCATGTCTTCTCTTGAAACGATTACATTATCGCCAACTAAATCTACGATAGCATGTATGTCAAAATCTCCCGAAGTAACTTGTTTTACGGTCGCAGCGATTTTAGTCAAACCCGGAAAGTTTACTTCGAACAACTGTAATGTTCCATCAATTGCGGCGGTAAAATAGATCTTTTTACTATCGGCACTCCATTTAAAACCTTCAACAGAACCGTCCCAATTGCCAGTTAAATTCATATCGATTCCATTGAATCTAACAATAATATCATTTTTATCCGCTTCATAACCGTCGCGTTTCATTTGCAGCCAAGTCAAATCGCCTTTTGGAGAAAAAACCGGATTAGTATCGTAACCGGGATTACTTTCCGTTAGATTTTTGGTGGTTTTTGTTTCAATATTGTACTCATACAAATCAGTATTGGTAGAAATAGCATAAGCGGTTCCGAATTTCTTTTTGGAAACATAGATAATATTTTTACTATCCGGCGACCAAATGTAATCTTCGTCTCCGCCAAAAGGTTTTTGTGGCGAATCATAAGGTTCACCATTCATGATATCAAACGGGTTTACTTTGTCTCCTTTATTGAGCGCAAAAAAAACATGATTGTGTGAACCGGTATTCCAGGTATCCCAATGACGGTAATCTAATCCATCATAAATTTGGGCTTCCGATTTGTCTAATTCGGGATAGAAATCCGTTCCTAAAACCTTTTCGGTCTTAACTTCCTGGGTTGACAAGATATATTTGCCGTCTGGCGAAACATTTTTATCTGCAAGTAAATCTTTTGTATCACTTTCCTGAACTTCCAAAGGATTGCCTCCGTTAACGGGAATTGTGTAGAATTTAGAATTGGACTTGTTTTCAGCAACATCTGGTGTTGACACTTTATAAACAATTGATTTCTTATCTTTAGAAATTCCAAGAGCACTTATCCTGCTTAATTTCCAAAGTCCTTCGGGAGTTAAAACCTGTTGTGCCGATGCTGTTATACTCATTGTGATAACGATTAGAAAAAGTATTCTGTTCATTTTTATTGGGGATTTTTTGAGAGGCTAAAAGTAGCAAATTAATTAATAAAAAAAGCCACACTTTTCAGTATGGCTTTGTATTTTTTATAAGTATTTATTCTTTGATAAAACGTTTTGTTAAAGTTGTGGTTCCATTAGAAACTTCAATTAAGAAAGTTCCTGTTTTTAATGAACCCACATAGATACTTTCGTTTTCAATTTTGCCACTTCCTAATTCTTGTCCCATCATATTAAAAATTCTATAGGTTGATGGTAATTCAAGGTTTGCAATGTTTAAGATATCACCTTTTACAGGATTTGGATACAAGTTGAATGAAATACGTGCAGAAGCTGTTTCATCAATTCTTCCTGAAGCAATAATATTTACAGTATAATCTTCAACTTGTCCATATGTAAATGAACCACAGGCTGCGGGTATAGCATTGTATTTAAGTGTAACCCTCATTCTCGTTGAACCTAATGTTGCTGTTGGCGGAATGGTAAAAGTTCCTGAAACCGGAGTTGTTGTTGAAGTTGCTTTAGTCCAAACAGTTTCTCCCGCATCTGCGAAATCACCATCTTGATTATAGTCAATCCACACACCATATCCTTCAGTCCACACGGTACTTGTCCAGAAGGGAGTTATTGCTATAGTGTATGTAGTTCCTCTTGTCGCATTAGTTGATATGGCTGTAAAGTTTTCATAACCCGCAGTACCTGTTGATGGATTATTAATGGTTCCGAAAACGACTTTACCAATTCTTTCATCAGTAGTTATGTTTCCTTGTGCCGCACAATATGTAAGGGTTACTGAAGATGTAGTTACGCTTACAGTATTACTTGTTGGAGATAGATTTCCGGCAGCATCTTTTGCAACTACGTAGAAAGTATAAGTAGTGGCAGCAGTTAAACCTGTTATCCCATAACTTGTAGATGCTGTTGATGCTTTGAACACACCGTTTTGGTATACATCATATCCAGTAACGGCAATGTTATCAGTAGCGCCTGACCAGGATAAATTAGTAGATGAAGATGTGGTTACCGACGCAGCTAGTGTTGGTGCTGTTGGGGCAGTTGTATCCGGAGTTGGAGTAGTAACGTTTACTGTATTGCTTGCAACGGATATATTTCCGGCTGCATCTTTAGCCTGAATATAGAAGGCATAGGTAGTAGAAGCTGTTAAACCAGTAACGGCAAAAGTTGTTGCCGAAGTGGAAGCTAAGAACACTCCATCTTTGTACACATCATATCCGATTACTGCAACGTTGTCAGTAGCACCAGACCAAGACAAATTAGTATTTGTAAAAGTTGTTCCCGATGCAGACAATGTAGGAGCTGTTGGAGCTGTAGTATCCGGAGCCGGCGCTAAAGTGGTTACACTAACAGCATTACTAGCAACAGAAATATTTCCAGCGGCGTCTTTTGCTTTTACTGTAAATATGTAGGTTGTGGAATTTGTTAAGCCAGTTACTGCATACGATGTTGATACAGTTGAACCTAATAAAACACCATCTTTATATACATCATAGCCGGTTACAGCTACGTTGTCAGTAGCTCCAGACCAAGATAAATTTGTTGTAGTATATGTAGTTCCGGAAGCTGATAACGTTGGTGCTGTTGGCGCAACAGTATCTGTGGAACCTGCCGTAATAGTAAAATTAGTATTGGAAACATCAAAGAAAACATGATTCGTTCCTTTTACCATAATTCTGTTGGTTGTTCCCGCTGTGTTAGGAATGGTAACTGCTTCTGAACCGTCATTTGGAGTTGCCGCCAACAAAGTTGACCAGGAAGTTCCGCCATTAGTAGATAATAAAATATCAACATTGGCACAATTTACGCCATTTGCAGTCGTTCCTGCTACAGCCCACGTTATCGTTTGAGAACTTCCACCTACATACGAAACAGCCGTATTAGGAGAACTTACAGTAAATGGTCCAGCGGTAGCGTTTACTGTAACAACCATGTCGTCACTGTTATTTGCCGGTCCGCCCGCTCTGTTATCACGAACTGTAACTCTAAAGTTTAAGGTTCTTGCTACAGAAGGCAAAGCTTCAACAGTAAGTTCAGTTCCCGCTGTTGTTGTTGCTCCGGTTAAAACAGAAGCCATTCTTGGGAAATATCTTGTTGGAGAAGTAGTAGAGATATAAGATCTGAAATCAACTCCTGTTGTTTTAGTAGCACTAGGCGCTGCTGAAGTAGTCTGATTGTCCATTTCCTCCCAATTATAAGTAAGCGCATCGCCATTGGCATCAGTAGCCGTGGCAGTTAACATAAACGGGGTGCTTTTTGGAATGGTATAATCCAATCCGGCACTTGCTGTTGGAACTGAATTTCCTGTGGCAATGTTAACAGAGCAAGTTTTTGCTTTAATATTATTAGTAACCTGTTGAATACTGATAGCATGGAAAAGGGCATCCGAGTGAGGTTGAACATCAAGAGCAGTGATACCGGCATATCCCATAATTGTCGAACCGGAACCTGGTTCCATTTGAACGCCAGTTCCTTCATTACTATGGGTAAAAGTATGATTAGCTCCCATTTGATGTCCAATTTCATGGGCTACATAATCGATGTCAAAATTATCACCTGATGGAATCCCGTCTGCAGGTGACGTGATACCACTTCCTTTAGAACCGTTCACACAAATACACCCAATACAACCAGCATTTCCACCACCACCAGTAGCACCAAATAAGTGACCGATGTCGTAGTTAGCTTCACCGATAACAGATGTTAGTGTTGATTGCAATTGAGAATTCCATTGTGACATGCTTGAAGAAGCAGAATATGGGTCTGTTGATGCATTAGTATAAATAACTAAGTCTGTATTAGCAATAATAATCAAACGAGCACCAAAATCTTTTTCAAAAACACCATTACATCTGGTAATAGAGTTGTTGATGGCTGCTAGAGCTAAAGCTTTTGTGCCACCAAAATAAGCAGTGTATTCTCCTGTACAAGACATAGCCAAACGAAATGTTCTCATCACAGCGTCATCGGCGTTTGGTCTTAACGTGCTTGCGGCAATTTGAGGTGCTACTTCGTCAATAACAGTGCATTCAAAACGGGTAAGTGATTGTGCTTTGTCGGCTTTTCTATACACTGTATAGGTTTCTAAATCAGCTGAAATTGGTTCAATAAAAACGGCAGATTTATCAGGAGAAAGCACCATAGATTTAAATCCTAGGGGAGAAACGCTGAAGTAAGCTGTCGCAGTTGGATTGTCAATTCCTATTCCTATGTATGATTTAATTTCAGGATATCTTGCGGCTAATGCCGGATCCATATTAGAATTTTCATAAACACTGAATCGTTCTAAAACACCATCTGCATTCGGGATAGACAATACCGTATTAGATTGTTTGACATTTGCCTTTCTGTCTGGCGCATTGTTCAAGTTCGATTTCAAACTTATTAGGTTTAAGCTGAAAAGTTTGTTGTCAGGCAGTCGCATTCTTGAATCGAGTGCAACCATATTGTTTTTCTTAGTGGTAACATTCCAAATGTTTCTGTTTTGGGAAAAAGTCACACACGTAATTGCTAATAATGTAACAATGAGTAATTTAAATTTCATAATTCGATAGGTTTTAATTAAAATAGCGTCCCAAAAGTAAAGTTAATTTTATGAAATTTACTCGAAATTTAATAAAAATATTAACAAATCGATAAACTACATCAGGAGTCGTTGAAGTATAATTATAAATCAAGTATTATTCTTATGATAATGATAATATTTTAAAAAAAGTTTCTGCATTTATTTGAAAAAAGTATTTTTAATGAAAAATAATAAATGAATCTTAGTTATTGGGAACTTAAAAATTGGTTTACGTCTGTTGATTTCACTATTGTCGGCAGCGGAATTGTCGGTCTGCATTGCGCGTTGGCACTGCGCAAAAAATTCCCCAGTTGCAAAATATTGATTCTGGAAAAAGGGATTCTACCTCAAGGTGCAAGTACAAAAAATGCTGGTTTTGCCTGCTTTGGGAGTCTTTCGGAAATTATAGATGATTTGAAATCACACAGTGAAGACGAAGTTGTTAAGCTTATATCGAAAAGATGGAACGGATTGCAATTATTGCGTAAAAATTTAGGCGATAAAACTATCGATTTCAAACCCTATGGTGGTTATGAATTGTTCTTAAAAGAAGATGAAAATACATATGCCGAATGTCTGCAAAAATTACCTTTTATTAATGACTTGCTGAAACCGCTTTTCAGGAATGAGGTTTTTGCCAAAGAAGCGGATCGTTTTGCTTTTAAAGGCATACAGGAATATGTAATTTTTAATCCATTTGAAGCCCAAATTGATACAGGAAAAATGATGAATGCTTTGTTGAAAAAGGCAATTGAAAACAATATTCTAATTCTGAACAACGTTGAAGTAAGTTCGTATCAAGAAAGAAACAACCTAGTGGAAGTAGCTTTGGGAGATTTTAGTTTTGACACCAAAAAATTATTGTTTGCCACCAATGGTTTTGCCGGATCATTGACTAACAATAAGGTAAAACCGGCAAGAGCGCAGGTTTTAATTACGGAACCAATTCCAAACTTAAATGTTAAAGGGACTTTCCATTTAGATAAAGGATATTATTACTTTCGAAATATTGATGATAGGATCTTGCTGGGCGGAGGAAGAAATTTAGCTTTTGAAACAGAAACTACTACAGAATTAGGAGAAACAGAATTAATTCAAATTCGTTTGGAGGCGTTATTAAAAGAAGTAATTTTACCAAACACTGATTATAAAATTGCGCATCGCTGGAGCGGAATCATGGGATTGGGATCGACCAAAAAACCTATAGTCGAACAACTTTCGGAACATGTGTATTGTGGCGTAAGATTGGGCGGCATGGGAGTTGCCATAGGGAGTTTAATAGGTCAGGAATTAGCAGATTTAGTTAAATAAAATATGATTAGAAAAATTTTTCGCTGGATATGGAAAGCCATGCTTTGGTTTTTTGGTCTGTCTATTTTATCGGTCATTCTCTTTAAATGGGTTCCTATTCCTTTTACACCCTTAATGATTACTAGAATCATCGAATTTAAATTAGATGGTGATGTTGCGATTTACAGTCACAAATGGGTTCCGTTAGAAAAAATTTCGCCAAATCTCCAAAAGGCGGTAATCGCGAGTGAGGACGGAAATTTTTTAATACACAGCGGGTTTGACTTTAAGGCGATGCAAAAAGCTTATAAAAATAATAATAAGGGAAGGAAACTTAAAGGCGGCAGCACCATTTCACAACAAACCGCCAAAAATGTTTTTCTATGGCAGGGCAGAAGTTATCTACGAAAAGGATTGGAAGCTTACTTTACAATGCTAATTGAATTAATCTGGGGAAAAGAACGTATCATGGAAGTTTACCTTAATAGTATCGAAATGGGTAACGGTGTTTATGGCGCACAGGAAGCGGCAAGACATTGGTATAGCAAAACAGCAATAAATCTAACACCTAAAGAAGCTGCCGGAATTGCGGCAATCTTACCTAATCCCAGAAAATTTAAGGCGTCGAATTCGTCTTCCTATATTACTAAACGTAAGGAAAAAATCTTGAGAGTGATGCGTTATATTGGAAAAATCAACTATTAAAAAATGCCGGCCTGATAATTCTGGACGGCGTTTTCGATTTTATATTGAACTACGTTTTAGTAGAATAGAGGTTTATATTGTGGCCAATGTTTGAACATTAAAACGGCATTGAAAACCACGATTAAAAGGGCGATTGACAGTCCCGGAATATCCAAAAACAAATGAAATAACAAAATGTTAATCGATATTGGCGCTAACAATATTAATGCAAATGCCACCCACTTTTTTAATAAAAGCATTGCGCCAATAATAACTTCTAAAAAGCCTACAACAGGAAAGATATAACCCGTCGCGCCCAGTGAATTCATAAATTGTCCGGCTGCGGTATTAGTGTCTGGTTGATCCATCGGGATAAAATGGGATATCATATTCGCGCCAAAAATGACAAGTGCCAATCCAAGAGCTATTCTAACGATTTTGGTAAAAAGTGAATTCATACTAAAGGAGGTTTTTAATTAGTAAGGTAAAAATAACGCAAAACTTTAATGGAAACAGATGCCTTATTTCTTAAGAATTAACATATTTATGAACAATAAAATACTTAATTCTAAATGGCGAAATTAATCCCCAAAATTACATTCCGTCCAATGTTTGGAATTCCATCCGACTTTAGTCTTGATAAATGCGAAACATACCTTTTATCAAGCACATTATTCACATTTAAATTGAAGTTAAAAGTAGCTTTGTTTATGTTGATTTTACCGCCTAAACCTAAATTTATCAAAGTATACCCGCTAGTTTTAGTTTCAAATTCGCCGTTGTTGTTTTGTGCAAAAGTGCTTTCAATGTTAAGCGTTGCAAAACCCTCTTTCCACCAATTTTTCAATTCAAATTCGCCTTTAAAATTGTTATTCCATTTATTGGCAGGAATCAAAGGTAAATTGCTTCCGTTGTCTTTTTTGCCAATAACCATTTCATAACTACTCGTAAAATGCAACCAGTCCAGCGGATGCGGATGAAAATGAATTCCTGTTTCACCACCATATAATTTGGCATTTGCCTGAACATAATCATAAACATTATTACCGTTAATAACACTTCCATTCGGAGAAATAAAAATATAGTTATTAATATGATTGTAAAAACCATTGGCAAAGATTTCAAAATGTGAACTTTTATATTCCAAATTCAAATCGGTTTGCAGATTCTGTTCATTTTTCAGATTGGCATTTCCAATTTCATAGCGATTGCTTCCCTCGTGAACGCCATTAGATGTTAGTTCGGCTAAATTCGGAGCACGGAAACCTGAGGCTATATTTAAACGAAGTGTAAAATCATCAGCTAAATTTGTTTTATAACCCAACGACGCATTGAAGCTGTCAAAACTTTTGTCAATGGCTGCAAAATAACTTTCCTGCCCTATAATTCCGTGGGTTTCACTATTTATTTTTCGGTTGTCAAAACGAAGCCCGGCTTGCAACACATTCTTTCCGAATTCATAATTAGCCGTACCAAAAACTCCAAAATCAGTTGTTGCCGCATCCGGAATCAACAATTCTTGTCCTGAATTTTTATTGGTTTGATGCATGCCCTGAATTCCGATAATCGTTTCCACTTTGCCAAACTTTGGCAGATAATACTTCAAATCATAGTTCAATGTTCGTAATTTCATATGTAAAGAAGCTACATTACTGTCTGCAAATTCACTTCGGTCATTGAAAATATAACCCAAATCAGCATCGAGTTTAGAGTTCTTAAAATAGAAATTATTGTGCAAACTCAAGATATGATTGTAAACCGCTTGTTTAGGAAAAACAGTGGAATGGCTGGTAGATTGTTCGCTTATTCCGTTTTCAGGAATTCCCAAATCCAGTTTATTAAAATTGTATCGGAGTACACTTGATAAGCTCGAATTGCTGTAACCAATTCCGGCTTTTAAATCGGCTTCGTTGTAGCGCGTATTAGTTACTCTGTCACCATCAGCAATTTGATAATCGGCATGCGTATTGAAACTTCCGCGGGCTAAATATTTCCAGTTTTCAGTCGATGTTTTTACTCCTAAAGAAGTATTGCTTCCTAAAGTATTCGAAAACACACGCTGACTAAAATCGGCCTTAAATTCTTTTGGATTGGCAAATTTTTCAGGATTGAAATATAAAACGCCACCCAGCGCATCAGACCCATAAAGCAATGATGCCGGACCTTTGATAACTTCCACACTTTCAACACCTGCATCGTTTAAACCCAAACCATGTTCTTCACCAAATTGCTGATTTTCTAACCGAACACCTTGCGAATACACCAAAACCCGATTACCACTCAAGCCACGAATAACTGGCTTTCCGATTGAAGTTCCGGTTGAAACTTGTGAAACTCCGGGAATTGTTGCTAATCCTTCAACTAGTGTTGCAGTTCCTTTTTGTTGTAACGATTTTACACTTTCATGTTCCACTTTCATTACGTTTTGCGATTGTAATTTGTTGAATGCAGTAGAGACAATCACTTCATCCATGTGAATGATATTGTCTTCCAAAGTTATATTTTGGGTTATTTCACTCCCGGCAATGGCGATAGAAAGCGTTTGAGTGCCATACCCAACAGAAGAAAAAATAATTTTATAAGTGCCGTTTGGTAAATTGTTTAAAACATACTTTCCGTCAGTATCAGAAATGGTTTCCTTATGGATTTCGGGAATAGAAACGATAACATTGGGTAATGCTTTATTGTCTTTGTCGGAAACAGTTCCAACGATTTTGTTTTGCGCATTTGCGACTAATGAAAACCCTATCAACAGGGTAATATATATTGATTTCATAAAATAGTTTTATTGATAAAGGAATAATTGACCGAAGTTGTTTCGGTTCAGAAAAACTGGTTTAAACAATAAAACACGGGGGCGCACGCAGTGCAAAGAGGCTTCCGCGGAAAAAATGAGTTATTTCTTTGGAATAATAAGGAGAATATTTGGTAGTAACTTCATTTTTTTTAGAAGTAAAAATTATTTTGGAAGGCGAAATAAAACTGCTGAACCCAAATTCACAAAGAAAACAGTGATCTGAATTTTCATGTGAATGATTGATTTCAGTTTTGTGATGATGATAGTTATGGTAGCAGTGTTTTTCTGAAAATTGTTTTTCCAAATGCCTGATAGCATCGAAAGATTGAATTAGTATTGCAAGCAATACAACCAATCCCATGATAGAATTTACTATGAGAAACCTTTTTTTCATCGACTGCAAATGTAAGGGATGACCAAAGAAAAATCATTTGATTTTAACAAATTTTATGATTTGCAAAATTAAACGGCCTTATGATTTGAATAGATTATACTAGTTTATTTGCAACCAAATATTCTGCAATCTGAATTGTGTTGGTAGCCGCACCTTTTCTTAAATTGTCCGACACAATCCACATGTTTAAAGAGTTTGGCTGACTTTCATCGCGGCGAATCCTACCTACGAAAACATCATCTTTTCCCTGAGCATACAATGGCATCGGATAAGTGTAAGTATCATTATTGTCCTGAACGGTAACGCCATCTGTATGATGCAAAATATTACGTACTTCATTCACATCAAAGTCATTTGAAAATTCTACATTCACGGCTTCACTATGACCGCCAACTACAGGAATTCTAATCGCAGTTGCTGTAACTGCAATTGATTTGTCGCCAATAATTTTTTGGGTTTCACGCACCAGTTTCATCTCTTCTTTCGTATATCCGTTATCTTCAAAACTGTCACATTGGGGAATAGCATTGCGGTGAATTTGGTATTTATAAGCCATATCACCCGAAACCCCGGCATATTCATTCTCCAATTGCTTTACAGCCTTTACTCCGGTTCCTGTTATTGATTGGTAAGTTGAAACAATCACACGCTTGATGTTGTATTTTTTATGCAACGGGGCCAAAACCATAACCATTTGAATGGTGGAACAGTTTGGATTAGCGATGATTTTGTCATCCTTTGTTAATTCTGAGGCATTGATTTCAGGAACTACCAATTTTTTAGTTGGATCCATTCTCCATGCTGAAGAGTTATCGATAACGGTTGTTCCCGCTTCGGCAAATTTTGGTGCCCAGGTTAAAGAGGTTTCTCCACCTGCCGAAAACAAAGCGATATCCGCTTTCATATCAACGGCGGTTTGAAGACCAACCACTTTATATTTCTTTCCTTTAAATTCAATTTCTTTTCCAACAGATTTTTCTGAAGCAACAGGAATTAATTCCGTTACTGGAAAATTTCTTTCGGCTAAAACTTTGAGCATTACTTCTCCAACCATTCCGGTTGCACCAACAACAGCAACTTTCATATTTTATTGATTATAAATTTTGAAGTACAAAAGTATGTAGAAAATTGAAGAAAGAAGAAAGAAGAAAGAAAAAAGACGGAAAACCGCAGAACGTTCTCGCCAGCCCCGATAGGAGCAAGCTACCGTGTAGCGCGGATAGCGGGAGGAATCGTCCTGAATAAAATAAATGCTGTGCTCCTGAAAAAGAAAAACCGCCTCAATTAAGAAGCGGTTTAGTTAGAATATATAATGTAGCGGTATTATTTTTTGAGTAAATCCCTAATTTGTGTAAGCAATTCTTCCTGAGTTGGGCCGCTCACAACAACCACAACGTCTTCTTTCTTCTTCGCTTTTTCGGCTGCTCTTAAAACAACAAAAATGAACAAAGCAATGATTATAAAGTTAATAATGGCCTGAACAAAATTTCCATAGGTCATAACCGAAGCTCCGGCAGTTTTTGCAGCTGCAAGGTTTTCATAATGTTCGCCGTTTAATGCAATAAATTTTGTGGTAAAATCAATTCCGCCCGTTATCAGTCCTACAATCGGCATGATGATGTCATCCACAGCAGAACCTACTATTTTTCCGAAAGCACCACCGATTACTACTGCTGTTGCTAAAGTTAGCACGTCGCCTTTCATTAATGACGCTTTGAAATCGCTAAAAAATCCCATAATATTTAAATTTTATTGGTTAGTGAAACTAAATTAAATAAATTTTTAACATTTTTAACAAATTTTAAAAAAATCATTCCCTAAAAAATACTCTTTTAACCCGTTGGGAGATGCTGGTTAAAATTTCATACGGAATAGTATTGAGCTGCTTAGCAATAAAATTAACGGTTGGATTATCACCAAAAATAATTACGGTATTTCCCTCCTTGCAATCTATGTCGGTTACATCAGCCATAAGCATGTCCATGCAAACACTTCCAACAATTTTGGCGGGTTTATGATTAATCACAACATAACCAAGGCCGTTCCCCCAGCTTCTGCTAATGCCGTCAGCGTAGCCGATAGGAATCGTAGCAATTTTGGTTTGTTTTGCTGCAATAAATCTGCGGCCATAACCAACACTTTCACCTTCTTCGATGGTTCGGATTTGGGAAATCACCGATTTTAAAGTCCCTACATTTTCCAGTTCTTTTTGTTCTTCGGTATCGTTGGAAATACCATATAATCCAATGCCTAATCGGACCATATCGTATTGTGCTTCTGGATAATTAGTGATTCCGGAAGTGTTTAAAATATGACGAATTGGTTTTATATTTAACTCGGTTTGTAACTGTGATGACAATTTTTCAAATAGTGCAATCTGGGCTTTCGAAAATGCGTCCTGTTTCAAATCATCGCTTGTTGCCATATGTGATAAGACACTTTTGATTTGCACCGTTTCGTTGCCACGAAGAATTAGAATTAAATCATCGAGATCTTCGTCTTCAAACCCTAAGCGATGCATTCCTGTATCTATCTTTATATGAATTGGAAAGTGTTTTAATTTGTTTTGTTCGGCGATTTTCAAAAAGGCTTTTAATCCTTTGACGGAATAAATTTCGGGTTCTAAATGATGCTGAATAATGGCGGCAAAACTCGTGGTTTCCGGATTTAGAACCATAATTGGGACAGTAATTCCGGCATTCTTCAGCGAAATTCCTTCATCGGCGAAAGCCACACCAAGATAATCTACCTTATGATGTTCGAGTAATTGTGCAATTTCGAAACCGCCATTTCCATAGCCAAAGGCTTTAACCATCACCATCATTTTGGTTTTTGGTTTTAATTTTGATTTAAAAAAACTTAGGTTATGACCGATTGCGTTAAGGTTAATTTCCAAAACAGTTTCATGCGTCTTTTCTTCAAGCATTGACACAATTTTCTCAAAATTAAAATCGCGCGCGCCTTTAATCAATATGGTTTCATTTTCAAAATTCAGATTGTCAAAAGCATTCGTAAATTCGGATACATTTTGAAACGTAACACAGTTTATAAATTTATTTTTAAATTGTGAAATGGTTTCTCCAATGCCAATTACCCGGGTAATTTTATTCGAAATAATCAACTGCGAAACCTGCGAATATAATTCTTCGTTACTCAAGCCGCTCTGAAAAATATCCGAAAGAATAATCGTTTTCTTCTTGTGTTGTTTTTGGTTTTCCAGAAAATCCAAAGCAATTTTCAGCGATTGAAAATCGGAACTGTAACTATCATCAATAAGCGTACAGTTGGAAATCCCGTTTTTCACTTTCAGCCGCATTTCCACGGGATATAAATGTGACATTCTGGTTTGAATTACTTTTTGGTTGTAACCAAAATAAAGCATCACCATCATGCAATGAATCGCGTTTTCTACAGAAGCCTGATCCTGAAACGGAATCGTAATCGGGAATGTGTCTTCTCTGTACGTGACTTGTAATTCGGTTAGTTCAGCAATATTTTTTTTCGTAATAAAAACATCGGCACTTTTATCGTCAGAGCACCAGGTAAAGATTTTTATTTTTGGATTAACGAAAGCGCAAATGGTTTTATTTTTGTTTAAAATCAAAACGTTTACCGAAATAAAAAGTTTTAATTTTTCTTTCATCTTTTCCGCCACGCTTGAAAAACCTTCATCGTGAGCCGAACCAATATTAGACAGGATTCCAATGGTTGGCTGGATAATTTTTTGAAGCTTTTCCATTTCATTATTCATGGAAATTCCGGCTTCGAATATTCCTAAATTGTGTTTTTCTTTGATACCTAAAATCGAAAGCGGCACACCAACTTGTGAGTTATAACTTTTTGGACTTCGGATAATGTTGTAGTCAGGGCTTAATAGAAAATTTAGCCATTCCTTGATGATGGTTTTTCCATTACTTCCGGTTATTCCAATAACAGGAAAATCAAATTGGCTGCGATAAAAGGCTGCAAATTTTTGTAATGCATCAAGTGTGTTTTCAACAACTAAAAAATCAGCTTTCCCTGTGACATTTTCGGGAATTTTGGTTACCACAAAATGCTGTACGCCTTTCTGAATAAGTTCTTCAATATATAAATGGCCATCATGATTTGGTCCGGCAATAGCGAAAAACAGGGTGTTTTTATCGTTTTGCAACGAACGGCTATCAATAGAGACATAGTCAATAATGGAGGTGTCATTTTGTCCAACCCAATGGGCTTTGATGATTGGAACAATATTTCGGATGGTTAGTATCAAGAGTAGGAGTTATTTTTCTTCTGATAGATGTTCGGGGTCTTTTACAATCATGTTCTGGCGCATCGCATTATAATATGCCGCCCGGCTTAACGGTTCGTATTCTTCGGTTTCGCCAAGCATAACCAATTTGTCATTGTCATTTTTCCTAAAACTGTAATGGGCTAAATTTCCGGTACGTGTACAAACTGCGTGAACTTTGGTTACATATTCTGCTGTTGCCATTAACGCTGGCATGGGGCCAAAAGGATTTCCTTTAAAATCCATATCTAATCCCGCTACGATAACTCGAATCCCAGAGTTCGCCAGGTCGTTACACACAGCAACAATTTCGTCATCAAAAAACTGGGCTTCGTCAATACCAACTACGTCGCAGCCTTGAGCGAGAATTCGAATATTAGCGGCAGCAGGAACAGGCGATGAGCGGATTTCGTTTTTGTTGTGGGAAACCACCATTTCCTCATCATATCGTGTATCGATTGAAGGTTTAAAAATTTCCACTTTTTGTTTGGCGAATTGTGCTCTTTTCAATCGTCGGATGAGTTCTTCCGTTTTACCCGAAAACATCGAACCGCAGATGACTTCAATCCAACCAAATTGTTCTTTATGATTTACTGTATTTTCGAGAAACATTTTGTATTTTTCTACCTTTAAAAATTGAATTCTTTTGTTACTTTGTAACGCAAACAAACCGACTAAAATTTTTCTTAGTTTTACGTCGACTCAAATGTAAAAAATTTTAACCAAGGTTACTTCTTCCATAGGCAAAATAAACAGCCCGGAAGACATTTATTAAAAAAGACGACCGTATTCCATAATATTTCAAAAGGTATGAAAAAAAGATTAGAATCCGAATTAATCAGCATTGCGCACCGAATTTTAAAGCTTAAAAACAAGTCGGAAGTTGATCAATTGTATAAGGAAACCCAAAAATTATACGAAACTTTGGCTGTTTTAAAGTTCTATCAGGATAATTTTGAATCGGTAAAATCAGAAGTGTCGTCCGTTGTTTTGGAAGAAAAACTGGAGCAATCCAATCAAGTAGAATCTGTATCAGAACCAGTAAAACCTGACGTTCTTGAGGTTGCCGAAGCGGAGCCTGAAGTAACACAACCAGAGTCGACGGAACAGGTGCAATCTGAAGAAGAAGTTGAGGTAACCGTTGATGAAGAATCAATAGTTTCCGAAGAACACGAAAATACTGTTGAAGAAGAATTGGAGGAAGAACCAACTCTAGAAGAGGAAGAAGACCAGAGCGATAGCGAACTGGCGGAGCAAATCGTTTCCGAAGATAAACCTTCTTTTGAGCCTAGTTTTGAATTAGAAATGGATGTAGTTCCCACTGAAATGGAACAACGTGAAGAGAAACTAGAAGACCATATTGGCAAATATGCTGATCCTGTCTTTGTAAAACCAAATGAAGTGTCGTTATTTCCTTCGGATACCAAAGAAGAAACAAAACAAGAACCAATCGCAGAAACTTCAAAAACTGAAGCCTTACATGATGGAATGTCAAAATCAATTGCTATTGGATTAAATGACCGAATTGGTTTTGTGCAGCATCTTTTTAACGACAGCAACGAAGACTTTAATCGAGTGATTTCTCAATTGAATACCTTTGATACGTTTGAGGAAGCCAAGAATTTCATAAACGAAATGGTGATTCCCGATTATAATTATTGGGTTGGCGAAGAAGATTATATCGAGCGATTCATGGAAATCGTTGAGAAAAAATTCCGGTAATGTCTAAACTTTACATCGTTCCAACGCCGATTGGTAATCTGGAAGACATGACTTTCAGGGCAATTCGCATTTTGAAGGAAGTCGATTTGATTTTGGCAGAAGACACCCGAACCAGCGGCAAACTCCTCAAACATTTTGAGATTTCCACGCACATGCACAGCCATCATATGCACAACGAGCACAAAACTGTAGAGAATTTGATTAAGCGATTGCAGGCTGGAGAAAATATTGCGCTGATTTCTGATGCGGGAACTCCGGCCATCTCTGACCCGGGGTTTTTGTTGACCCGAGCATGTGTAGAAAATAATATTGAAGTAGATTGTTTGCCGGGCGCAACAGCCTTTGTTCCCGCTTTGGTGAATAGCGGTTTGCCCAATGACCGATTTGTTTTCGAAGGATTTTTACCCGAAAAGAAAGGAAGGCAAACCCGATATTTGGCTTTAGCGGAAGAAAATAGAACCATGATTTTCTATGTTTCGCCACATAAACTGATAAAAACCCTCGCGGAATTTGTGCAGTATTTTGGTGCCGAAAGAGCGGTTTCGGTCTCAAGGGAATTATCAAAATTACACGAAGAAACCATCCGCGGAACAGCGGCAGAAGTCCTGAAACATTTTGAAGCAAAACCTCCAAAAGGTGAAATTGTGGCTGTAGTTGGCGGGAAGCTTTCCGAAGCAAAAAGTAAGGACAAGTTTGATGATAACAACTAATCAATATCTCGAGCTTTACCCAATCAAACCCGACAGTCAAAAACTTATAGTTGGAACTATCCATCCGCACAATCACGAACTTTTTGAAGTGCCGTTTTTCTATGGCAACAGGAACAGTATCTGGAAAATTTTAAGCTTAGCTTTCCCTGAAGAATTTACCTTACCACTGGATGTAAAAAGCATCACCACTTTTTTAGATAGGCACAAAATCTCCGTTAGTGATACCATAAAAAAATGCAAGCGAAAAAATAATACCGCCTTCGATAAAGATTTGATTCCATTGGAATTAAACACTGAAATTGTCTCCCAAATAAAGAATTCCCAAGTCACAGAAATATTTTTCACGAGCGGTTTTTCAACCAATAATGCCTGTAAACTTTTTCTAATTAATATTTTGGGATATAAAAAAATACCGGAACAACTCCGAAAAGAAAAGCAAATGGTAATTGAAGATTTTGGCAGACCAATTAAACTGAATGTCTTGATTTCGCCATCCGGGTCTTCTAATATTGGACTTTCTAAAAGTAAGATTTACTTAGAAAACAAACATAAATACCTGGATTCGCCGCGCCCTATTTACGATTTTAAAATTGACTATTACAGAAAGATTTTTAATTTATAAACGGTTTTATTTAACTTCTAAGTCCACAAACGAGAACGAATTCCCGCTAAACAAGCCTTTGTCTGAAAGTTTCAAATCCGGGATTACCAATAATGCCATAAAGGAAAGTGTCATAAAAGGAGCTTTTAGATTACTGCCTAATTCTTTTGACATGGCATCGATTTCCTGATATAATTTTCCGGTTTCCCAACCATCTTTGTCGCTCATGATTCCAGCGACAGGAAGCGCTAAGGATTTAATTTCGATTCCATTTACCGCACAAATACCGCCATTATTTTCAATCAATATGTTGACTGCTTTGCAAATTTCTTCATCAGAAGTTCCAACAGCAACAATATTGTGGCAATCGTGGGCTACCGAACTCGCAATGGCACCTTTTTTCAAGCCAAAGTTTTTGATAAATGCTATAGCTGGCGGCGCATTTTGGTAGCGATTAACAACGGCCATTTTCAGAATGTCGTTTTCAGTGTCAGAAACAATTTTTCCGTTTATTATTCTTGGTTTATGGTGAATTTCATTGGTGATTAATTGTCCTTCCAAGGCTTCAATAACCCTGATTTTTGAAGTCGAACTGCTGATTTCGAAACCCTTTATTTCTTTTTTTGACGTATTGAAATTGTTGGGTTTTTCAAAGTCGACATATTTTACAAGTGATTGTCCGTTCTCGGCGACGAGGTCGCCATCAATGTACGTTTTCAAAACTTTGAAATTGGTCAAATCTTCAACAACAATAAAATCGGCAGCATCATTTTCCTGCAACAGACCAACGTTCATTTTGTAATGTTTCACCGGATTGATGCACGCCATCTGAAGTATTTTAAACAAATCAAAACCTTTGGCAACCGCCCGTGCACAAAGTAAATTTATGTGCCCCACAATCAAATCGTCCGGATGTTTATCATCGGAACAAAACATCATATTTTCAAAATTCTCGGGAAGTAAATCAATCAAAGCTTCGAAGTTTTTCGCAGCACTTCCTTCGCGGATAAGCACTTTCATACCGAGAGATAATTTCTCAGCTGCTTCATCATAAGTAAAGCATTCATGGTCAGTGGAAATTCCGGCAGCAATATATTTTTCGATAGGCGCTCCGCGCAATCCCGGTGCATGGCCATCGATCGGTTTGTTATAATGTTTTGCCCAGGCGATTTTTTTCAAAACCTCTTCATCGTCAAACAAAACACCTGGATAATTCATCATTTCGGATAAATAATAAATATCTGGTGATGCCATTAATTCTTTTATCTGTTCCGAATCAATAACAGCGCCTGCAGTTTCAAAAAAAGTTGCAGGAACGCATGATGGCGCTCCAAAATGAAACTTTAAGGGCACTTTTTTACCATTTTCGATCATATAATGAACGCCGTCTTTTCCGAGAACATTCGCAATTTCATGCGGGTCCGAAATGGTGCCAACTGTTCCGTGAAGTACTGCTATTTTAGCAAATTCTGAAGGCACGAGCATCGAGCTTTCGATGTGGATATGGGAATCAATAAAACCGGGAAGAATATAGTTTTTGACGGTGTGTGCTACTTCCGTTATTGATGTGATTTTACCATTTCCAACAGTAATTTCTCCCGAATATATCTTGCGGTTGAGAATGTCTACAATCTGACCTTGAATTTGCATTTCGAATTTCTTTTACTCGTCAAAAGTAGCAAATATTATTTTGGTTTTTATTTATAAATTGTACACAAAAACTACCTTATTTTTTAAAGTGTTTCACGTATTTTTGTTTACAATCATTCGTAATTAAATCATGCGCTGGACACTCAAACCAAAACCTGATTCCAAAAAAGTAACCGACTTAGCAAACCAACTAAAAGTGGATGAGTTGATTGCGACGCTTTTGGTACAGCGTGGCATTGAAACGTTTGCGCAGGCGAGGCAGTTTTTCCGTCCGAGTTTGGACGATTTGCACAATCCGTATTTGATGAAAGATATGGATAAAGCGGTTGCCCGGATTGAAACAGCCATTGCAAATGGTGAAAACATTATGGTTTTTGGCGATTATGATGTTGATGGAACAACGGCAGTTTCGTTGGTTTCATCTTACCTGAAAAGTTATTATCCAAATGTTGCGACCTACATTCCCGACCGTTATGACGAAGGTTATGGAATTTCGTATAAAGGAATTGACTATGCCGATGACAACGGGATTTCTTTAATTATTGCATTGGATTGTGGCATAAAATCCATTGACCATATCGCTTACGCGAATGAAAGGAATATTGATTTCATCATTTGTGACCACCATCGTCCAGGTGACGAATTACCAAATGCGGTGGCGGTTCTCGACCCAAAACGTGAAGATTGTTCATATCCTTATGATGAATTGTGTGGTTGCGGAATTGGATTCAAATTGATTCAGGCTTTAGCAGAAAACAGAAATCAGACTATTGACGCTTTGCTGATTTATCTTGATTTGGTAGCAACAGCAATTGCAGCGGATATTGTTCCGATGACGGGAGAAAATCGAATCTTAGCCAAGTTTGGATTGGAGGTTATCAATAGGAATCCACGTCCGGGAATCAAAGCATTAATCCAAAACGTAAAGAAAAAAACGTTGACGATTACCGATGTCGTTTTCATTATCGCGCCCAGGATAAATGCTGCGGGAAGAATAAAACATGGGAACGCGGCTGTTTCCTTATTGACAGAATATGATTTGGACCAAGCCGAACAGTTTGCGTCCGAAATAGAACAGCATAACTCCGACCGAAAGGATTTGGACAAACAGATTACGATAGAAGCGTTAGACCAAATAGAAATTAACCAGGAAGCGGATAAATTTACAACAGTTGTTTATCACGAAAATTGGCACAAAGGCGTCATTGGAATTGTTGCGTCACGCCTGATAGAAACCTATTATCGCCCGACCATTGTCTTTACTAAAAGTGGTGACAAGCTAGCCGCTTCGGCGCGTTCTGTGAAGGATTTTGATATTTATAATGCTTTGGAAGCGAGTGCGGAACATCTTGAACAATTTGGCGGACATATGTATGCAGCGGGAATGACAATGAAAGAAGAAAATTATCTGAACTTTAAAAACGCCTTCGAAAAAGTAGTTTCCGATAGCATACATCCCGATTTGTTAACTCCGGAAATATCCATTGATGCGGAAATCAATCTTGAAGATATCAATGAAAGATTGGTGCGATTACTAAACCAGTTTGAGCCTTTTGGCCCCGAAAACATGACGCCAACTTTTTTAACAAAAAACCTAAAAGATACTGGTTATGCCAAACTGCTAGGACAAAACGAAGAGCATTTGAAACTATTTGTCAAGCAACAAAACTCAGCAGGTTTTGGCGCAATTGGGTTTGGATTGGGTAATAAATTAGAATTGGTTAAAAACCAAAAACCGTTTGAGGCAGTTTATTGTATCGATGAAAACGAGTTCAACGGAAATGTAACGGTACAGTTAAGGTTGAAGGATTTGAGATAGTTAATACTCCTTCAACTCAAAGTTCTCTCCATCGAAAACACCATAGGTAAAATAGCCAATCCAATCGCCGAGATTGATGTATTGTGAGTTTTCACCAACTGTTAGCACCATTGGTAAATGTCGGTGGCCAAAAATAAGGTAGCTGTAATGCTTTGTTTCGAGTTTGCGTTTGGCATATTGCACCAGCCATTCGTTTTCTTCCCCAAGGAATTTTACATCGGAATCGCCCGAAATCAACTTGTTTTTTACCGAAAGATATTGCGCAAGTTTGACACCTAAATCCGGATGCAGCCAGCGATATAACCATTTTGAAAACGGATTCGTAAATACTTTTTTCATTCGTTTGTAGCCTTTATCGCCCGGGCCTTTTCCATCACCATGACCAATCAAAAATGTTTTTCCGTTGAATTCATATTCCCGATTATCGTGATAAACCGGAATATTCAGCTCTTTTTGAAAATAATCGCCCATCCATAAATCGTGGTTGCCAACAAAGAAATAGATTGGAATTCCATTGTCGCGGATTTCAGCCAGTTTCCCTAAAACCCTTACGAACCCTTTAGGTACAACGGTTTTATATTCAAACCAAAAATCAAACAAATCACCCAGAAGAAAAATGCACTCAGCGTCTTTTTTTACTTCGTCAAGCCAGGCGACAAACTTTTGCTCACGCGGGAAACTGGCTTCCGGAGTGGGAGCGCCAAAGTGTTGGTCGGATGCAAAATATATTTTTTTGTTGGGAGAAATAGTCATCAATAGTTGAGGTTATTCGTTATCGGAGGAATACCATTCGGCAAAAGACGTTTCGGTTTCCTGCAATTTTAGCGAATGTAATTTGATATCTGTCGGCAAACGATCTTTTATTTTTTGCGCAAAGTCGGTTACCATGTTTTCACTCGTAGGTTGGTAATTCACCAAAATCACATGATGCCCACGACTTTTTAATTCCGCTGCCAATTCAACATGTGGCGTATTTTTATTGAAAACCGTAGCATGGTCAAAAGCATCAACGATTTCTTCCTTAACAATTTTTTTCAAATCAGAAAAGTCAATTACCATCCCAAATTTCACATTGGAAGTATCCGAAATAGGCTGTCCTATAACTGTAACCGACAACTTATAACTATGCCCGTGCACATTCTTGCATTTACCATCATAGCCGTAGAGTGCATGCCCCGTTTCGAAAGAAAATTGTTTGGTAATCCTTATGTTACTCATGCTTTTTGAATTTGATGCAAAGTTAATTACTTTTTTAGTTGAAGTAAATTTATAATAATTATTAAAAAGATAAGTTTTGAATTGCTATTTGTTTCTATAAAATATATATTTGTCGAACATTATGGGGGATTAGCTCATTTGGCTAGAGCGCTTGCCTGGCAGGCAAGAGGTGGTCGGTTCGAATCCGATATTCTCCACAAGAAGACCGAAGTTTTATTACTTCGGTTTTTTTTATTTACCGCCTTTCAAATCTTCCGCTACTTTTTCAAGTTCGGCATACCAATCTTCGCCAAATCGTCTAATCAAAGCTTCTTTTACAAATTTATATACAGGAACTTCCAGCTCTTTTCCTAATGAACACGCCGGATTGCAAATATCCCAACGGTCATAATTAACGGCTGCGAATTCGGTAAAATCCTTTACGCGAATCGGATACAAATGGCATGAAACGGGTTTTTTCCAATTAATAATTCCCTGATTGTATGCTTGCTCAATACCGCAAAGTGCCGTTTTACCGTCAAAAATTACGTAGGCGCAATCTTTATTGTCAATAAGTGGCGTTTCCAAATCTTGATCGGTTCCTACAACCCAAGTTCCCAATCTTTCGATAACTGCGATGCCTTCCTTACGGAGGAACGGTTTTACTTTCGGATATATTTGTTCCAGAATTTGGGTTTCTTCTTTAGTCAAAGGTGCGCCTGCATCACCATCTACACAACAAGCACCATGACAAGCAGCAAGATTACAAACAAAATCTTTTTCAAGTATGTCTTCAGAAACGATGGTTTTGCCTAATTGGAACATGGATGAATTTTAGGATTCTATTTCGATTGTAAAAGTAACCATTTTGATATTGGGATTTTGGATTTCCATTTTGGAATTTAGTACTTTTGAAAAAAGAAATTTATGAATATTGATTTTAGAGAAATAGCCACAGCCACAATGGTGCTTTTTGCTGTGATTGATATCGTAGGCAGCATTCCTGTAATTATTGGTTTGAAAACTAAATTTGGACCAATCCAGTCGGGAAAAGCATCTTTAGCATCGGCCGCAATTATGATTTCGTTCCTTTTTGTTGGGGAGGAAATCCTGAAGTTGATCGGAATTGACGCGAATTCCTTTGCCGTTGCCGGATCATTTGTGTTGTTTTTTCTGGCCTTAGAAATGATACTTGGAATTCATTTGTATAAAGATGAAAAAGCGACTTCTGCTTCCATAGTTCCTATTGCGTTTCCTTTGGTTGCTGGTGCCGGAACAATGACTACCTTACTTTCGCTGCGCGCTGAATTTCAATCCATAAATATAATAGTGGCCATACTTTTGAATATTATTTTGGTATATCTGGTGTTGAAATCCTCGGGCAAAATCGAAAAACTACTGGGTGAAAATGGTTTGAGCATCATCAGAAAAGTTTTTGGTGTGGTACTTTTAGCAATAGCTGTTAAATTATTTGCTGCTAATGTTAAAGGGCTATTTGCATAACATCAAATTTTAGTATTTTTGTTCTCTAAATGTACTTCATGAAAATTTTCACCAGCATCCTCCTTTTTATTGCTATTGCGTTGATAATAGTAAATGTTTTCCTTCTTGATTTTAAAAAACCATTTGAAGGTAACAGCATGATTGCTTTGATTGGAATTGTGGCCTCTTTTTGTGCCGTTTTTATCCTTGTGATTTTTAGAATGTCTAAAAGAATCGAAGAAAAACTTAAACACTAAATTTATGTTTGATGTTTTGATAATTGGCGGTGGCGTTTCAGGCATGTCATGTGCTTTGGTCTTGGGTTCAGCTTATAAAAAACCTTTTGTACAGGATAAAAAAATTGGAATTATCACACATCAAAAAACATCTTCGCTTCAGGAAGCAATATTTTACAATGCTTATGGAGTTCCTTCCGGCAAATTGGGTGCCGAATTATTGACCGAAAGTACTGAGCATTTGAAACAATTATATCCTCATGTAACTCAAATTGAAGGAGAAAAAGTGTTGAAAGTTACTGGCGAATTTCAGAATTTCACGGTTACAACCAATAAGAATTCGTATCAAACTAAAATCATTGTCGTTGCGATTGGTTATTCTAACACCTTTGACATCGAAGGTTTAATGAAGTTTGTGGAACCACACAAAAAAGCAATAGCCGAAAAACAACGCATTCAACTGAAAAATGAAGACCACAAAGTGGCCGATGGCATTTATGTAGTGGGAACACTTGCCGGTTGGCGCAGTCAATTAGCTATAGCGGCGGGAAGTGGAGCAGCTGTTGCTACCGATATTCTGACTTTTTGGAATAATGGAATTCCTTCACAAAGCCATGATTCAATAAAAAAATAGTTTATTTCAATATCGCTTTCAGCATTGTATCGTCCTTTAATATGATATTGTAATACTGTTTTTCACCAAATAATTGTCGGGCAAATTCAGCCGTGATATTTTTTTTTACCAGTTTTTTATTATCCTCCAACTTCATTTCCAACCCAATGTCTTTCAGATAGCTTTGCAATTTTGGGACATAGCGGTCATCATTTTGCATTTTGGTTAAAAACTGTTCAAATTTCAATCCTTTGAATGAGCTTCGATTTTTGTCTAATTGCTCAAAAACAAAATGTCCCACAACTCCGGAATTTAGAATGTAAGCCAAATTTTCTTCGCCTTTTTTTACTTCAAGCGGTACAAAAATATCAGGAACAATTCCGCCACCGCCATAAACAGTTCGGCCTTTCTTGGTTTTAAATTTCAGAGAATCGGCTATTTTCATTTTGTCTTTTTCATAGAGTTCACCGCTTGCAAAACGAGTTTCAGCATCGTGACTGTATTTTTCGCCTTCGCCTTTTGTATAAGGTTTTTGAATAGAGCGTCCGCTTGGTGTGAAATATCTGGAAATAGTTAACCGAACGGCCGAACCGTCATCAAAATCCATTTCGCGTTGAACCAATCCTTTACCAAAAGAACGCCGACCGACAATAGTTCCTCTGTCATTATCCTGAATCGCGCCAGCCAGAATTTCACTTGCTGAAGCGGAATTTTCATCAATTAAAACAAATACTTTACCGTTTTCAAAAATGCCTTCTTTGGTAGCGTACGTTTTATCTAAGGTTCCTTTTCGGTTTTTGGTAAAAACAATAAGCTCTTTATCCTTCAGGAATTCATCGGCAATTGCGACAGCTCTTTCAAGATAGCCACCACCATTGTCGCGAAGATCAATTATTAAAGTGGTCATTCCATGATTTTTCAATTGGGCTAATCCGGTTCTGAATTCGTCATATGTATTTTCTGCAAAACGATTTATTTTGATATACCCGGAAGTTTTATTGAGCATCACACAGGCATCGACGCTTTTTATCGGAACGACTTCGCGTGCAACAATAATTTTGAGTTTTTTGTTCGTGCTTTTTCTGAAAACAGTCAGCAGGACTTTTGAACCTTCTTCGCCTTTTAGTTTGTTGTATAAGCTGTCCGTAGGTAACTTTCGGCCAAAAAGTTTGGTTTTCCCGGCATATAAAATTCTGTCTCCCGAAATAATCCCTGCCTTTGCAGCTGGACCATTTTCCAATGGCTTTACCACAGTAACCGTATCATTATACATATAAAAATTAACACCAATACCGACGAAATCACCTTTCATGATTTCGGCTTCCGAAGATTGTTCGTTTGGTGGAAGATAAACTGAATGTGGATCGAGGTTTGCCAGAATACTGTTTACCGTCATGTCAACAATGGAATCGGAATTGACGTCATCAACATATTCTTCGTTTATAAAATCAATCAGGCGTTCAATTTTGACTTTTCGGGCATTTTGTTTAGATAGGGTTCGCTTGGGAAAATTAATCATTCCACCAATGATAATTCCCATGGCGACGCATGCAAATAATAACATTGGTAAATAGTTGCCCTTTGATTTCATTCTACTCTAAATCTTGAATCTGATTGACAATAACGCCCGCTTTTTCTAAAAATTCCAACCCTGTTTTGTCGTGATATCCATTTTGAAACACGACCCGTGTAATTCCTGATTGATGAATTAACTTGCTGCATTCCTTACAGGGTGAAAGCGTAATGTATAAAGTGGCATTTTCACAAGTTTGTGTTGATCGCGCGACTTTTGAAATAGCATTAGCCTCGGCATGAAGCACATACCATTTTGTTAGTCCTTCTTCATCTTCGCAGTTGTTTTCAAAACCTGATGGGGTTCCGTTGTAACCATCGGAAATAATCATTCTATCCCTGACAATTATGGCACCAACCTGTTTGCGTTGGCAATAGGAAAGTTTGCTCCATTCGGCAGCAATCCTTAAGTAAGCAATATCGTATTTAAGTTGTTTTTTTTCTTTCATTACTGATAATCAAAAAGTTTTTCATCTAGCCCTGATGGAAGGAAACGCCGTGCGTGACGAACAGCAGGAAAATGGAAAGCAAATATACCCAAACCTGTCGCTTCTAAACAATTATTTAACCCAAATTTCACTTTGGATAATTAACGGTAATACAACACCGACAATTAAAGCAGAAACAATTAGAATCCAGTCACGCTTAGAGAATTTTAGTAAAGTTTGAACAATATAAGCGAGCAACAAGGCTAAAATAACCACGGCAATTTGGGATATACTTAAGCCAAGAGCCGATTCAAAAAGCGGAAGTAATTTATCAGTTGGTTTGCCGGGAAGTATACTGCTGAAATAATTGGAGAAACCTAAACCGTGAATGATTCCGAATAGTGAAGTGACTATGGCAATAAAAGTTATGCTCTCTTTTTTACCTGACTTTCCAGCAGTAATGATATTGTATAAGGCAATAATGAAAATTACTATCGGAATGATAAAGGCAACAATGTTAGCTTTAATGGTTATCACATTAAAAACAGAAAGGATTAGCGCCAAAGTATGTCCCACAGTAAATAATGAAACAAGAATCAAGATTTTCTTCCATGATTTGAATTCATAAGGAACAGTCAATGCCAAAAGAAAAAGAATATCAATATAGGCATAAATATTCCACAAATGTTTTAATCCGATTGTGAAGTAAATCCAGAAATCTGACATAGCATTAGTTAGTTTTGGAACGTAAACTTACAATTTATTTTGTTTTACATTACTATTTTGAAACGAAAATCAACTAAAAACATTTTTGATTTCCGTTTTCACAAAAGGTTTATTTCAATTATATTTGCAGCAATAAAACCAACAATATGTCATTTTCAGATTTATTTGATAGCGAATTTAAAAGTAGAAATAAAAGCCATTTTTCAGCAATGGTACGTGTAGCGGTTGCCGATGGCGATTTAAGTAAAGAAGAAAAAGAATTCCTGGACAAACTCGCGGCCCGTTTAGAAATATCGGCAGCCGAATATGAAGAAATTTTGGAAAACCCTGCAAAATATCCAATCAATCCGCCTTATTTGCATACACAGCGTTTGGAGCGTTTGTATGATTTGTCAAGGATGGTTTATGTTGATCACATTCTTGGTCCAAAACAAAAAGAAATTCTGACCAAGTTTGCTTTGGCACTTGGATTTACACCAGGAAATGTATCTTTCATTGTTGATAAGGCAATGTCATTACTACTTCTCCACGTAGATTTGGATACTTTCACTTACGAAATGACCCACATGAATAAATAAAAAAGTCCCGATTTAATCGGAATTTTTTAACTGTATTTTGCCATAAAGGATTCAGCCTTTTCAACCATGTTGAAACTTCCGCAGAAGAATGGCACTCGTTGATGTAATTCTGTAGGTTGTATTTCCATAATTCGTCCAAAACCGTCCGAAGCCTTTCCACCGGCTTGTTCCACTATGAACGCCATTGGATTACATTCATATAATAAGCGCAATTTTCCTTTTGGTGCTTTAGAGCTCGTAGGATAAATATAAATTCCGCCTTTAATCATATTTCTGTGAATATCTGAAACCAAACTCCCAATATAACGCGAGGTGTAAGGTCTGTCGCCTTCTTCCGTTTGGCAATATTTCAAATAATCTTTTACGCCTTGGGGAAAGTGCACATAGTTTCCTTCGTTGATGGAATAAATGTTTCCGTCTTTCGAGAATTGCATATTTGGATGTGATAAATAAAAAGTTCCAATTGCAGGATTTAAAGTAAAACCATTCACGCCATGACCGGTAGTATAAACAAGCATCGTTGAGGTGCCATAAATTACATAACCTGCCGCTACTTGTTCGGTTCCCGGTTGTAAAAAATCTTCCAGGGTAACCGGAGTTCCCACGGGAGTAATTCTTTTATAAACCGAAAAAATAGATCCCACAGAAACATTTACGTCAATGTTGGAGGAACCATCCAAAGGATCCATCAATACAACATATTTGTTATTATGTCCGTGATCTAATCCTTTTACGGTAATGAAATCATCGTTTTCTTCTGATGCAATGCCACATACAATTTCACGATTGATGAGTGTATGAATAAAAATCTCATTGGCATAAACATCGAGTTTTTGCTGGTCTTCGCCTTGAATGTTTTGTTCTCCTGCAGCACCAACGATGTCAACCAAACCCGCTTTGTTTACTTTGTAGTTAACGACTTTGGCCGCAAGTCTAATCGAGTTGATGATTTTAGATAATTCTCCCGATGAATACTGATGTGCCTTTTGGTTTTCAATGATAAATTCACCTAAGGTGCTGTTGCGTTCTTCCATTACGAAATCGTTGTAGTTATTCGTGCAAATATCGATAAATTTGGTCGAGAAAAAATCTATTTCGGGAAGAAATTAATAATTGTATTTTTGTTTCAAATTTGACCCAAATGAACATCCGAAAAGGCGAAAAAAAAGACATGAAATCAGTTCTTGATTTGATTCAGGAATTGGCCACTTTCGAAAAAGAACCTGATGCTGTTGTGGTAACTGTTTCCAATTTGGAGCGGGATGGATTTGGTGATCATCCTTTGTTTTATACTTTTGTCGCAGAGGTGAACGAAGAGATTGTTGGTATGGCTTTGTATTATTATCGCTATTCAACGTGGAAAGGGAAAACCATTCATTTGGAAGATTTAATTGTCAAGGAAAAAATGCGCGGTTCAGGTTTGGGATTTGCCTTGTATTCTAAAATTATTGAGCAAGGCCAATTGGACAAAGTACGCCGCGTTGAATGGAATGTTTTGGATTGGAATACGCCTGCCATAGATTTCTATATCAAATCAGGCGCAAGAATTTTGGTGGATTGGCGTGTGGCACAAATGGACGAAAACGGAATCAATGAATTTTTAAGTAAAAAATAGAAACAAGAAGCAAGAAACAAGACTGGTTTGCTGCAAGAACAAACGTCTTTCTTCTTGGCTCTTTCTTCTTTCTTCTAAAATTAGTAAAATGAGAATATTCAAATTTGGTGGCGCTTCTGTAAAAGATGCCGATGGAATAAAAAATGTGTTTAGTGTATTGCAAAAGGTGGGTCATGAAGACACGCTTTTGGTCATTTCCGCCATGGGAAAAACCACGAATGCATTGGAAATTGTAATCAGGAATTATTTTGATAAATCAAACGAACTACATTCGTCTTTGCAGGATGTCCGCAAATACCACAATCAAATTTTATTGGATTTATTTGATGACGAAGCACACGACGTTTTTTATGCAGTAAATAGTCATTTTGCCGATTTGGAATATTTTTTACGAAGCAATAAATCGCCGAATTATAATTTTGTTTATGATCAGATTGTAAGTTATGGAGAAATTGTTTCCACGACTATTGTAAGTCATTATTTTAATCATGCTGGTTTGAAAAACAACTGGATTGACGTTAGGAATTTTATTAAGACGGATGCTACTTACCGCGATGCCGAAGTCAACTGGGAAAAAACACAGCAATTCATTTCAAAAGGAATTAAAAAGAAAGCACTCAACATCACGCAGGGATTTCTAGGTTCGGATGAAAATAATTTTACCACAACGCTTGGGCGAGAAGGTTCTGACTATACCGCAGCAATTTTTGCGTATTGCCTAAATGCCGAAAGCGTGACGATTTGGAAAGATGTTCCGGGAGTTTTGAATGCGGATCCCCGCTATTTTGAAAATGCCGTTTTGCTAAACCAGATATCCTATCGCGAAGCCATTGAGTTGGCTTTTTACGGGGCTTCGGTAATTCATCCAAAAACCTTGCAGCCATTACAAAAAAAAGAAATTCCGTTATTTGTAAAGTCATTTATTAATCCGTTGTTGCCGGGAACAAGCGTTTCTAAAGGTCAGGACTTAGAGCCAAAAACACCTTGTTTTATAGTGAAAAAACACCAATTACTGCTTTCATTATCGTCTATCGATTTCTCTTTTATCATGGAAGAAAATATTAGCGAAATCTTTGCTTTGCTGCACCAATACAAAATCAAAACAAGCTTAATTCAGAATTCAGCTATTAGTTTTTCGGTATGCCTTGAAGATAAATTTGGAAATTTTGAAGAGGTAAAGAATTTCCTTTCCAAAAAATTCAAAATCTCGTACAACGAAAATGTCTCGCTTTATACTATTCGCCACTTTGATGAAAAAGCCGCCACAGTAGTGGAAAAAGACAAATTTGTTTTGGTTAAACAAATCTCAAGAGAAACAATGCAGATTGTGACGAAAGAGTAAATTTTATACTCAAAACAGCTTTTTTACGTTTATAATAGGTAATGCTGAAAAAACTTTTTTTATTGTTGGTCTTCACTAGCTTTTCCAAGCTTTCGGCTCAGGAAATTAAGACCTTATATAACAGTAAAAAAGTTGCTGTTTCAAACGATACTATTGAAATTGAAAAAGTAAGTATCAGTCCAAGTTTCTTCAAATTACAAACTTCAGAAGGAAAGGAAATTGACAGCAGTTTTTACAAAATTGATTTCAAAAAAGGCAAGCTGGTTTTTAAAAACAACTTCACTTCACAAGATAGCCTTACGGTTCGTTACTTCAAATATCCCGAGCAGTTAACTAAAACCTACAGCATTTATGATCAGGACAGGGTTGTCGCCAATGATGGAGGTTTGTACAAAGTCAATCGTTCTGTCAAGAAGTTTGTGCCGTTTGACGGATTAAATACTTCGGGAAGTATTACTCGTGGCGTCACGATTGGGAACAATCAAAACGCATCTGTAACTTCCAATCTTGATTTACAAATCACGGGCAAAATTTCGGATAAAGTCTCGCTTCGCGCTTCAATTCAGGATTCGAATATTCCGCTTCAGGACAATGGATATTCCCAGAAACTGGATGAATTTGACCAAATTTTCATCGAATTATTCACTGATAAATGGAACGTTCGCGCCGGAGATTTATTCCTTGAAAACAGGCAATCGCGATTCCTGAATTTCACCAAAAAAGTGCAGGGACTTTCTACCCATTTCACTTTTGGAAGCGAAGAAAACAAAACCGATGTTTTCGTTTCGGCAGCTTTAGTTCGCGGTCAATATGCCAAAAGTTCTTTTACCGGTCAGGAAGGAAATCAAGGGCCATACAAGTTACGTGGTAACAACGGTGAATTATATGTGCTGGTAATTTCGGGTTCGGAGCGGGTTTATGTTAATGGAATCTTGCGTAAGCGAGGCGAAAACAACGATTATGTTATCGATTATAATGCCGGAGAAATCACGTTTACGTCGCTGTTTCCAATAACTTCCGAAATGCGAATCGTTATCGAATATCAATATTCGGATAGAAATTATACTCGTTTTGTGACTTACGGAGGCGTTAATCACGAAGCAAAAATATGGAGTTTGGGTGGTTATTTGTATTCTGAAAGTGATGTAAAAAACCAACCTTTGCAGCAAAATTTAACTGCCGAACAAGTTGCTATTTTGAGTAATGCCGGAGATAATATTAATTTGATGAATGCGCCGTCAGCGTATTTAGACTCGTATTCGGAAAATAAAATTTTGTATAAAAAAATTACCGTTATTGGTGGTCAAGCTTTTGAATATTCGAATAATTCTACGGATGTATTGTATAATGTAAAGTTTACTTTGGTTGGCAACAATCTTGGAAATTATATTTTAACAAATTCATCAGCGATAGGCAAAATTTACCAATATGTTGAACCAATTGCAGGTATTCCGCAAGGAAATTATGAGCCAATAATCCGATTGGTGGCACCAACAAAAATACAGATTGCGACCGTTTTAGGGAAATACAATCCAAGTGAAAAAACTTCGATTGATTTTGAAGTTGGCGTCAGTAATAAAGACTTGAATTTATTTTCTGCTATTGATGACAATAATAATAAAGGAGTTGCAGGAAAACTGAATTTCAAGCAACGATTATTTTCCAAAAAATGGCAAATTAATGCTTTTGGAAATTACCAATATGTGCAGGAAAATTTCAAAACTATCGAGCGTTTGTTCAATATTGAGTTCAACCGAGATTGGAACTTGACTACGTTTGCAGGCAATCAGAGTTTATTGATTAACGGTTTGGATTTCATTTTGCCCGAAAAAGGAAAGTTAACTTATCAGTTTGAAAAGTTGGATTTTTCCAAAAGTTTTTCGGGAAACCGCCATATCATCAACGGATTTTTTAAACTCAAAAATTGGGACATTCTTCAGAATACAAGCTATTTAAAAAGTGACGGGACCTATTCCAATTCAACCTTTTTCCGAAACCAATCACAAGTTCGTTATAACTTTAAAAAGAATTGGATTGGAAGTAGTTTGCGATTGGAAAATAACAAAGAAAGACTCGTTTCAACACAGCAATTGTCTTCTTTAAGTCAGCGGTATACTGAATATGGCGCTTTTGTTGGTCGCGGCGACAGCACTAAAGTTTTTGTAGAATTGGGTTATTTTCAGCGCCGGAATGACAGTTTGCAAAACGGCTTCCTGCAAAAGGTTAACACTTCGCAATCGTATTATTTGAAATCAAAATTATTGCAAACCAAGAAAAGTGATTTGTCTTTGTTTGTCAATTACAGAAACCTGAAATATGTTGATACTGCAAGAAAAAATGAGCCTTCCTTGAATTCGAGATTGTTGTATAACGACAAATATTTTAACCAGTTGATGCTCGTCACGACGGCTTATGAAACTACATCGGGGACGATTGCGCAACAGGAATTTACGTATCTTGAAGTCGAGCCAGGACAAGGCGTTTATACCTGGATTGACTACAATAATAACGGAATTCAGGAATTAGAAGAATTTGAAGTGGCCGCTTTTCCTGATCAGGCCAAATATGTCAGGGTGTTTTTACCCAATCAAATCTTTGTAAAAACGCATCAGAATAAATTCTCGCAAGCGCTGACTTTAAATTGGATTCAATGGCAAAATTCGACAGGATTCCGAAAGTTCTTATCTCATTTCTACAACCAATCCTCCTTTTTAATTGAAAGAAAAATTAAAAGAAACGGCAATAATTTCGATTTGAATCCATTTTCAACTTCGGATAATAATCTGCTTGGACTGAATACAAGTTTGAGGAATAGTTTGTTTTTCAATCGGGGAAAACAGAAGCATTCAATTACAGGGACTTATATACAAAACCGGATTAAAACGTTACTTTCTGTAGGTTCTCAGGAAAGTAAAAACAGTACTTTTCAGTTGCAATACATTCATCTGCTCAAAAAAACATGGCTTTTTTCTTTAAGCACTGAAACTTCGCAAACCGATTTGATTTCTCAAAATTACAGCAGCAAGAATTACGAAGTTGACAGTTATAAAGTTAATCCAAAAATCTCCTATTTGTTCAATAAAAATGCAAGCTGGGATGTTTTTTATGAATTTGAAAAAAAAGAGAATCAGATTGGAAACTCCGAAAAATTAGTGCAAAACCGATTTGGAACTTCGTTCTCTTATGCCAGCGAAAAGAAGGTTACAATAAATGGAGAATTTTCTTTGTACCAAAATAAATTTGAAGGCGATGGGCAATCCGCTGTGGCATTTCAAATGCTGGAAGGATTGCAGCCAGGGAAAAACATGACTTGGCGATTGTTAGTTCAAAAAAACCTAACACAGTTTTTAGACATTAATATTAACTATCAAGGCAGGAAAACAGAAACCAGTCAAACTATTCACACAGGAAATATACAATTGAGGGCATATTTTTAACCATAATTTTTTTTTGTGTTGAAAAAATTATTAATTTTAATTTCATTTAAAAATTTTGAAAGTCATGAAGAAACTAATTTTATTATGCATGGTATTTGTTTTCTCAAATACATTTTTTGCTCAAACAGCAACAGAAAAAAAAGCTAAAGCTAAAACCGAAAAAGCTAAAGCTGATAAAAAAAAGAAAGCTAAGGAAACAAAAGCCAAAGCAAAAAAAGAAGAAGTAAAAGCTAAGAAAGAAGTTAAAGAAAAAGCACCCAAAACAAAAAAAGACGGTTCCCCTGACAAACGTTTTAAAGAGCCGGCAAAGGGTTCGGTGAAGCTTAAGAAAGATGGAACGGTAGACAAACGTTACAAAGCGAAAGAAAATAACGCTTCCGCAATGGGTCAAAAAAAATCGGCTGAAGGGAAAGCAAAGGCTGCTGCAAATAAAGCAGAAGCAAAAACAAAGAAAGTAATAAGAGAAAGAGTTTCTACCGAGAAAGCACCAAGAACTCCGGATAAAGTTACCGGAAACTATAACGGAAAAAAAGTGTACACTGGGCCAAGAGGAGGAAGATATTATATCAACTCTAACGGTAATAAAACCTATATTTCGGATGATAAATAAGAAATAATGTAAGCACTTTTCTAAGAGCGGTTTTCTACTGGAAAACCGCTCTTTTTTTTGCGTCAATAAATCTTTTTTTCAGCGGCGACGAAATGTTAAAATTTAGTTATAAGAAAATTCACCATTCTCTTTGCCTGTGGGCATTTTAAGGATTTTAGATTTTTTAATTTACTGTATATCAGTTAAATAAAATAACTGCACTATTAACATTATTTTGTTTAAATGTTAAAAACTAAAGCCTATTGTGAATAAGTTTGACTTTCTTTTTACGTTTCATTTGTCAATCTTTGTAACATACACAATTAGAAAAAATCACATAATATAAATTCAAAATGGCCAACATCGAACCAATCTTACAAGAAAACAAAAACCGCTTCGTGATTTTCCCGATAAAACATCACGATATCTGGGATTGGTACAAAAAAATGGAGGCAAGCTTTTGGACGGCAGAGGAAATCGACCTGCATCAGGATTTGTCCGATTGGAACAACAAGTTAAATAGTGATGAGAAATATTTCATCAAGCATATTTTAGCTTTTTTTGCTGCTTCTGACGGAATTGTAAATGAAAATCTGGCTGAGAATTTTGTAAACGAAGTACAATATCCTGAAGCCAAGTTTTTCTATGGTTTTCAAATCATGATGGAAAACATCCACAGCGAAACTTATTCGCTTTTGATTGATACGTATGTAAAAGACGAAGCCGAAAAAGCCCAGCTTTTCAACGCATTGGAAGTATTTCCGGCGATTAAGAAAAAAGCTGATTGGGCGTTAAAATGGATCAGTTCTGACTCGTTCGCCGAAAGGCTTATTGCTTTTGCAGCTGTTGAAGGAATCTTTTTCTCAGGCGCATTTTGCTCCATTTACTGGTTAAAGAAACGTGGCTTAATGCCGGGCTTGACTTTTTCAAACGAATTGATTTCGCGTGATGAAGGCGTACACTGCGATTTTGCCGTGCATTTGCACAACCATCACTTGGTTAATAAAGTTTCAAAAACCAGAATTACAGAAATCATTACTGATGCTTTAGACATCGAACGGGAGTTTATTACCGAATCACTTCCGGCAAGTTTAATAGGAATGAACGCCAATCTAATGACGCAATATTTAGAATTTGTGGCGGATAGATTACTGGTTGAATTGGGATGCAAAAGAGTGTATAACTCGACGAATCCTTTTGATTTTATGGACATGATTTCGCTTCAGGGAAAAACCAATTTCTTCGAAAAACGTGTAGCCGAATACCAAAAAGCAGGTGAAATGAACACCGATTCAGAATCAGGGAAAATCAGTTTCGACGCTGATTTCTAAAACATATAGCCTTTGACGGGTAAACCCTAGCCCCGATTGAAATGAAAATCCTTTTGCGAAGCGTAGCGAAGTAAAAGATTGTAATGAAAAGCGGGAATATGCTCCTAAAAAAGAAACTGAACTTGAAATTAGTACAAAACAAAACCAATTACAAATAACCAAAAACAGCGAAGGGATTTTCTGTTTTTAAAAAACCAACAAGCTTATGTATGTAGTTAAAAGAGACGGACACAAAGAGCCGGTAATGTTCGACAAAATCACGGACAGAATTAAAAAATTATGTTACGGATTGAACGATTTGGTCGACGCTGTAAAAGTAACCATGCGTGTAATAGAAGGATTATATGATGGCGTAACTACTTCAGAACTTGACAATTTAGCAGCAGAAACTGCCGCTTCAATGACAATTGCACATCCGGATTATGCACAATTAGCAGCGCGTATTGCGATTTCAAACTTGCATAAAAACACCAATAAATCCTTCTCGGAAACCATGAAGGAAATGTACTTTTATGTAAATCCGAGAACCAATCAAAAAGCACCATTATTGTCTGAAGAAGTGCATGACGCTATTCAGACAAACGCCGAATATTTAAATTCACATATCATTTACAACCGTGATTTCAACTACGATTACTTTGGTTTCAAAACCTTAGAACGTTCGTATTTGTTAAAAATCAACGGTAAAATAGTTGAGCGTCCGCAACACATGTTGATGCGTGTTGCTGTTGGAATTCACTTAAACGATATGGAATCTGTAATCGAAACCTACGATTTGATGTCGAAAAAGTTCTTTACGCATGCCACGCCAACCTTGTTTAACGCCGGAACACCAAAACCACAAATGTCTTCATGTTTCCTTTTGACAATGAAGGACGACAGTATTGACGGAATTTACGATACGCTAAAACAAACCGCTAAAATCTCGCAATCGGCTGGTGGAATTGGATTGTCAATCCACAACGTTCGTGCAACAGGTTCCTATATTCGAGGCACCAACGGAACCTCAAACGGAATCGTTCCGATGTTGCGAGTTTTTAATGACACCGCACGTTACGTAGACCAAGGTGGCGGAAAACGTAAAGGAAGTTTTGCTATTTATCTGGAAACATGGCATGCTGATATTTTCGAATTTTTGGATTTGAAAAAGAATACCGGAAAAGAGGAAATGCGCGCAAGGGATTTATTCTTCGCAATGTGGACCTCCGATTTATTCATGAAACGTGTGCAGGAAGATACAACCTGGACGTTAATGTGTCCAAATGAATGTCCGGGATTGTGCGATGTTTACGGAGAAGAATTTGAAGCATTATATACTTCCTACGAAGAAAAAGGAAAAGGAAGAAAAACAATAAAAGCGCGCGAGCTTTGGGAGAAAATCCTCGAATCTCAAATCGAAACAGGAACGCCATACATGTTGTATAAGGATGCAGCAAACAGAAAATCTAACCAAAAGAATTTGGGAACCATCCGTTCGTCAAACCTTTGTACCGAAATCATGGAGTATACTGCTCCTGACGAAGTTGCTGTATGTAACCTTGCCTCAATTTCGCTGCCAATGTTTGTGGAAAACGGAGAATTCAACCACCAGTTATTATACAACGTTACCAAACGTGTAACCCGAAACCTAAACCGTGTAATCGACAGAAATTACTATCCGGTACCGGAAGCGGAAAACTCAAACATGCGTCACCGTCCGGTTGGATTGGGTGTACAAGGCTTAGCTGATGCTTTTATCTTGTTGAGGATGCCTTTCACCAGTGATGAAGCTAAAAAGCTAAATCAGGAAATTTTTGAAACCTTATATTTTGCTGCTGTTACAGCATCTATGGAAGAAGCAAAAACGGAAGGACCATATTCTACCTTCAAAGGTTCGCCAATTGCAAACGGAGAATTCCAGCACAATCTTTGGAACATCAAAGACGAAGAACTTTCCGGTCGTTGGGATTGGGTAGCGCTAAGAAAAGAAGTGATGGAACACGGTGTGAGAAACTCCTTGTTGGTTGCGCCAATGCCAACCGCTTCAACTTCGCAAATTTTGGGTAACAACGAAGCATTTGAGCCCTATACTTCTAACATTTACACACGTCGTGTATTATCAGGAGAATTCATTGTAGTGAACAAACATTTGCTGGAAGACTTAGTAAAACAAGGACTTTGGACTGAAGAATTGAAACAACAATTGATGCGTAACAATGGTTCTGTTCAGGATTTGGATATTCCACAAGACTTGAAAGAATTGTACAAAACCGTTTGGGAAATGTCGATGAAAGACATTATCGATATGTCGCGTCACAGAGGATATTTCATTGACCAGTCCCAATCGCTGAACTTGTTTATGCAGGATGCCAACTACGCGAAATTAACATCAATGCATTTCTACGCCTGGCAAAGTGGATTGAAAACCGGGATGTACTATTTGAGAACCAAGTCAGCCGTTGACGCTATCAAGTTCACATTAAACAACGACAAAAAAGCAGAACCAACAGCACAAGTTGCCGAACCGGTAGCAGTAGAAGTTGTAGCGCCAAATGAAACGGGCGAAATGACTGCCGAAGATTTCAAAGCAATGGTGGAGCAGGCGAGAAATGCCGGTCCGGATGATTGTGAAATGTGTGGGTCGTAATTAGAAAATAGAATAAAGAAAATAGAATAAAGAAACAGCTGTCATTGATGGCTGTTTCGATTTTTAGAAGCTAATCCCGCTTTTAGCTATATCTTTAACCTCTCAGGTTTTAAAAACCTGAGAGGTTAAAGGATGCCACTACACACGAGCGAAGCGAACTGACCGAACACGAATTTAAAATATAAGCCTTGTGAGGTAATCGGGGCTAAAAAAACAAATACCATGTCAAAAGAAAAAAAAGGAGTCTACACAGGAATCATTGAAAAAGATAACGACGGCAATTATTTTTGCGGCGAATATCTTTTGGATTATAAATATACCGAAGCTGGTTTCAAACTTGGAGACGAAATCAATATCAAAACCGTGATTGCCAATCCGAGCGATAAAAGCTATAATCAATACCCAAAAAAATCGCGAAATTTCTTTTTGGCAAACCAAAAGGAATAGCCATTATGGAAGAAAAAAACCAAAAAAAGTTCATTGTAACAGCCGAAATCTTGGCATCGCATAGCCAGCGTTTTCTTAACTTACTGATGGATTATATTGCGCAATTGTTCCTATTTATTATCGCATTCAGCATTGCTGCCGTGATAGCCGAGTCTAATGGAAATAAGGATTTCATGGGTAATTTTGTAAAAAACGATATTGCACAATACACTTTTGTTACCTGCATAGCTTTGTTTTATTACAATGTTTTTGAAATCTTCTTTGCCAGGACAGTCGGCAAATTTATAACCCAAACTATAGTGGTGGATGAGAACGGAGAAAAGCCAAATCATGAACAGATTTTGGTGCGCACATTATGCAGGTTGATTCCGTTTGAGATATTTTCTTTTTTGGGAATGCCTTGTCGTGGTTGGCACGATAGCATTTCAAAAACCTATGTGGTTAATAAGATATTGTTAGAGGAAAAAAAGAAACAATTTTATTCCTTATAAAATTAAGTCATGATTTCAATTCAAAAAACCACTTCAGACAATCCGGACTTTAAAAATCTTACCCGGCTTTTTGATGAATATCTCGTCGATATTGATGGTGATGAAAAGGATTTTTTTGCACAATACAACCAAATTTATCTAGAACATGTTATCGTGTATTATGAAAACGAAAAGGCTCTCGGTTGTGGTGCGTTTAAAGAATATGAACCTAAGGTTGCCGAAATCAAACGGATGTTTGTGTTAACCGAACAACGCGGAAAAGGTATTGCGGTAGCGATTTTAAATGAATTAGAAAATTGGGCGAAAGCCGAAAGTTATGATTTCTGTATCTTGGAAACTTCCATCCGCCTTGAAAGTGCGATTGCCTTGTATAAAAAATCAGGCTATAAGCGCATCCCGAATTATGGACAATATATTGGTGTGGAAAGCAGTGTCTGCATGAAGAAAAATTTAAAATAACACTATATTCGTGTATCTAAAATTTCAAATCTAAAATTTCAATGAACTGGGAACAACTTTTATCTTTAAAACGTCAGGGCGACACCAGCAAACGTTTACGCGCAGAACAGGACGATACCCGTTTGGGCTTTGAAGTCGATTATGACCGGATTATTTTCTCGTCCGCGTTTCGAAGCTTACAAGATAAAACCCAGGTGATTCCGCTTTCGAAAACTGATTTTGTCCATACTCGCTTGACACACAGTTTGGAAGTTTCTGTAGTGGGGCGTTCAATAGGAAGATTAGTTGGTAAAAAAATTCTTGAAAAATACCCGCATCTACAGGAAATTCATGGTTATCATATGAACGATTTTGGCGCCATAGTCGCAGCGGCATCCTTAGCCCACGATATTGGCAATCCACCTTTCGGACATTCGGGTGAAAAAGCGATTGGCGAATATTTCTCCATCGGGAAAGGACAACAATATAAAGACCGGCTGACCGATAAACAATGGCAGGATTTAATCGATTTTGAAGGCAATGCCAATGGCTTTTCTGTGCTTTCAAGTTCGCGCCCCGGAATTGAAGGAAGTTTGCGTTTGACCTATGCGGTTTTGGGAGCGTTTATGAAATATCCAAAAGAAAGTTTACCCAAAAAACCAACAAAAAACATATCAGATAAAAAATATGGTTTCTTCCAGTCCGATAAGGATTTCTTTAAGGAAGTTGCTTCCGAATTGGGAATGATTTCGAATAAGACAGGAAATGATATTGGTTTTGAGCGGCATCCTTTGGCATTTTTAGTAGAGGCTGCCGATGATATCTGCTACACCATTATTGACTTTGAAGATGGTATTAACCTTGGTTTGGTTTCGGAAGATTATGCGTTAGAATATTTAATCAAATTGGTAAAAGACACCATTGACACCGCCAAATACCAAACGTTGACAACAAAAGAAGACCGCATTAGTTATCTGCGTGCGCTTGCAATTGGAAATCTTATCAATGACGCTGTGAAAGTTTTTATCGAAAACGAAGAAGCCATTCTTAAAGGCGAATTTCATTTTGCGCTGACGGACAAAAGCAAGTACAAAGCGCAAATGGATGATATCATCAAATTGAGCGTAAAGAACATTTACCAAAGTCGGGAAGTCATTGAAAAAGAACTTTCGGGTTATCAGATTATTAATAATTTACTGGACAAATTCATCACGGCATACAACAACAATCACGAAGGGAAAGCCACCAATTACGATAAATTACTATTGAAAATCTTGCCGGAGAAACACCACTTGGAAAAGGAAAGTTTGTACGACCGATTACTGCATATCTGTCATTTCATCTCTATGTTAACGGATGGAAAAGCGGTATTGTATAACAAGATTGTAACAGCTTAATCTTCATCTTCCTCTTCTTCCTCAAGCAAGCCTGAAAAAAGTGAGCGTAAACCATCAACATCTATGTTGCAAAATTGCTGTAGTTCATCAACGGTTCCGTGTTCGATAAAATAATCGGGAACACCACAAAGGAAGATTTCGTTGACATAATCATTTTTAGCAGAAAATTCTAAAACTGCACTTCCAAAACCACCGGTGGTAACACCATCTTCAACAGTAATGATGGTCGAAAATTTATCACAGATTTTATGCAGTTTCTTTTCGTCTAGCGGTTTTACAAAACCAAAATGATAATGCGCAAAATGACCTTCATCTTCAATACCATTTAATGCTTGGGTAACATTATCGGCTATAGTTCCTGTAGAAAGAATGGCAACAATTTTCCCTTTTTTAAGTTTTTTAGATTTTCCAATTTCTATCTTTTGAAAGTCGGACGGGAATTTCCAATCTGTATTTTTGCCTCTCCCACGGGGATACCGAATGGCAATAGGATTTTTTAATCCCAGAGAAGCCGTGAATAAAATATTCTGCAATTCGGTTTCGTCTTTTGGCGCATAAATAATCATATTCGGAATGCATCTTAAATACGCTAAATCAAAAACACCGTGATGTGTAGCCCCATCTTCTCCAACCAAACCGGCGCGGTCTAAACAGAAAATTACCGGCAGATTTTGCAACGCTACATCATGTATCACCTGGTCATAGGCGCGTTGTAAAAAAGTGGAATATATGTTACAAAAAACAACCATTCCCTGAGTTGCCATTCCGGCGGAAAGTGTTACCGCATGTTGCTCGGCGATGCCAACATCAAAAGCCCTTTTCGGAAAGGCATTCATCATAAATTTCATAGAACTTCCGCTTGGCATTGCAGGAGTAATACCGATAATCTTTGGATTGTTTTTAGCTAATTCTACTAATGTTAAACCAAAAACGTCCTGGAATTTAGGAGCTAAATTTTCAGTAGACGCTTTGATTAATTCTCCTGTTGAAGCATCAAATTTTCCCGGCGCGTGGTATTTCACTTGGTCTTCTTCAGCTTGTTGTAAACCTTTGCCTTTAGTAGTAACGATGTGGAGGAACTTTGGCCCTTTTACTTTTTTCAAACGCTCTAGTTCGCTGATTAAACCTCCAATATCATGCCCGTCAATCGGACCTGAATAATCAATATTCAACGACTTGATTATATTGTTTTGTTTTGGATTCTTTCCTTCTTTGACTGCAGTCAGATAATTTTTTAACGCACCAACACTTGGGTCGATTCCGATAGCGTTGTCATTAAGGATGATTAGCAAATTTGCATCAGTAACGCCCGCGTGATTCAATCCTTCAAAAGCAATTCCGCTGGCAATCGAAGCATCGCCAATCACCGCAATATGGTGTTTTATTTCGTCTTTTAACTGAGAAGCTATCGCCATTCCCAAAGCAGCTGAAATAGAGGTAGAGGAATGTCCAACGCCAAAAGTATCATATACACTTTCACTACGCTTTGGGAAACCGGAAATTCCGCCAAGTTGTCGATTAGTGTCAAACTTTTTTCTGCGTTCGGTTAAGATTTTATGTCCATAAGCCTGATGGCCAACATCCCAAACCAACAAATCATTTGGTGTGTCAAAAACGTAATGCAAGGCAATCGTTAACTCAACCACACCAAGCGATGCGCCAAGATGCCCTTCTTTTACCGATACGATATCAATAATAAAATCGCGCAGTTCTTTTGCCAATTGTGGCAATTGTGAAACGTCCAGTTTTCTCAGGTCAGCGGGAATGACAATGTGTTCAAGCAATTTTTTTGACATAAGGCAAATGTACGAATTGAAATTGTATTTTTGTTTTATGGAAAACCCTTTCAACGACGAATACTTTATGAAGAAAGCTTTGCAGGAAGCGGAACTCGCTTTTGAAAAAGGGGAAATTCCAATTGGAGCTGTAATTGTGATCGACAATAAAATCATTGCGCGGACACACAACCTGACCGAAATGCTCAATGATGTTACGGCTCATGCCGAAATGCAGGCCATTACTTCGGCGGCGAATTTCATAGGGGGAAAATATTTAAAAGGATGCACCCTTTATGTGACGGTCGAGCCTTGCCAAATGTGCGCGGGAGCTTTGTACTGGAGCCAGATTTCAAAGATAGTTTTTGGTGCTTCGGACGAACAACGGGGCTATCAAAATCTTGGCACCACAATCCATCCAAAAACTCAGGTAATTCAGGGCGTTTTGGCTAAAGAGTGTTCGGAGTTGATGCTTCGGTTTTTTGCCTCCAGAAGAAATTAAGATACAATAATTATCATTTTTTCCCGTTATATAACTTAAATCAGCAAACTATGAACAAAATTAGCTCTTCTATAATTATTGGCGTTGCCATCATCATTACCGCATGGATTTTAGGGAAGTCATTCCAAAACAGAAATAAAAATTTAGATTCTATTACCGTAATCGGATTGGGAACAAAAGACTTTGTTTCAGATGAGATTCTATGGTCAGGTAGTTTTACCACTACTAGTTTTGATATTAAAACGGCTTACAATAAGATTGTTTCCGACCAGAAAATTGTTTCCGATTTCTTTTTGGGTAAAGGGTTTAAATCGAATGAATTTAGTTTTGGGGCCGTAAATTTCCAGAAAAAGTTTAGAGAAGTCAGAAGTGAAGGAATTGACAACCAAACTCGTTACGAACAGCTTTTTGATGGGTATCAGGCAACACAGACCATCTCTTTTTCTGCTAAAAAGAATTCCGATTTGATGCAGCGTATTGAAAGCGTATCAAGTAAAACATCTGAATTGGTAAATTCCGGAATCGAATTGTCCTCTAATACCATTCAGTACACGTTTTCAGATTTGCCAAGCTTAAAGCAAAGCCTGATTGAAAAGGCGACCAAAGACGCCAATGAGCGAGCCACTAAAATTGTAAAAACGGCAGATGGCGATTTGGGAAAACTTAAAAGAGCCAGTATGGGCGTTTTTCAGATTACAGGCCAAGGTTCTACAGAAGATGATAGTTATGGCGGAATCAACGATACATACAGTAAAAATAAAACGGCACGGATTACGGTTAGGTTGGAATATGAGTTGGATTAAAAAAAGCTCTAAGTATTGAGACTTTACCTCCCAATTTTAGCATTTATAGCCGCAATATCACTTTGCAGGATTTTCAATATCCCGGGAAAGCTCTCGGCATCAAAATTCTCCGGTTTGTTGTCTTCCTGACCAATGTGGGCAACATATTCCCATATTTCCAAAACATCCGAAAGCTTTATATCATAAGGGCTGTATATAATATTATCGGGAGCAACAGTTATGGAGTCGTCATTTTTACTATTGAGTCTTTTATATGTAATTCCCTCGCTGAGTGTCACTATGATATAGGTTTTGTCCTTTTTGATTTCGCCAAGGTTTTCAATATACCGTCCTACAATAAAACTCTTATCAGTATGCGGCGGCATCGAATCGCCACCAATTGGGAATGCCCTCATTTTACCGGAGCCTAAAAATGGCAATGCTATCTGCTGCAGATTCTCAATAAATTCGGGATTGGCATAGCCGGTCAGATAACCTGCCCGTGCTTTATGGGGAACAATCTCTATAAAATTATTTCCGTTTTTGTCAACCGTTATTGGCAATAAAATCCGGTTATCACCCAATTTAAGTAAATCATCAACTGGAATTTTCCTCAAGTCTACTGACAATAAGATATCAATACTGATATGAAAATATCTCGACACAGCCAATAGAAAATCGGGTGGCGGAAGATTAATCCCACCTTCGTATTTTACGTAACGATCTCTGGGAACACTGCATTCCGCCGCAGCTACCTGTTGTGTCACGGCTTTTTTCGTTCTTAGGACTTTTATATTATCGGAAAATAACGACATGATATGTTAATGTGAGGATTTAGCACTTCAAATATAATTATTAAAGTGATAAATCCGCATATTTTTGTAGAAATATTTTATCCTCAGAAACTTAGCGATGTCAAGGTCAATTGTACATATGGATTTGGACACTTTTTTTGTGTCTTGTGTAAGGCTTCAGAACTCGCAATTAAATGGTATTCCAATAATTGTGGGTGGTGGTGAGCGAGGCGTTGTGGCGTCCTGTTCCTATGAAGCGCGACGCTTTGGCGTGCGTTCGGCGATGCCTATCCGTATGGCTTTGCAGCTTTGTCCCGAAGCCAAAGTCATTAAGGGAGACTTTGAATTGTTTACCAATAAATCACAGGAGGTAACCCAGATTATTGAAGAAAATGCCCCTATTGTAGAGAAGTCCAGTATTGACGAATTCTATCTTGATATTACAGGAATGGACAAGTTTTATGGATGCTATAAATGGACAAATGAATTGTCCCAAACCATTATAAAGGAAACAGGCCTGCCTATAAGCTTTGCGCTATCCGTAAATAAAACGGTATCCAAGATTGCTACGGGTGAAGGAAAGCCCAAAGATAATCTTGAAGTTCCTGAAAAAATGGTGCAGTCCTTTTTAAATCCGCTTTCTATAAGAAAGATTCCTGGAATTGGAGAGCAGAATTTTAAATCCTTCTCACAGCTTGGAATCCGCAACATCGAGAAGCTTTCTGAAATGCCGCAACATTATATGCACAGTATGTTTGGGAAGATTGGATTGGAATTATGGAGAAAAGCAAATGGTATTGACAACACGCCGGTACAGCCTTATGTGGAAAGGAAATCCATTTCAACCGAGCATACTTACCTGCAGGATACCATTGATATTAAGAAGGTTAAATCACATTTGATAAGCATGGCTGAAAAATTAGCCTACCAACTTCGGAAAGAGCAATGGCTTCCTTCCTTAGTAGTAGTGAAAATCCGATACGCCAATTTTGATACCGAAGTCCGGCAGATGAAAATTACCTATACCTCCTGCGACCATATCCTGATCCGTTACATTTTGGAACTGTTTGACAAACTGTACAACCGTAGGATGCGCATCCGACTTATTGGTATCCGCTTTAGTGGATTAGCCCGCGGAAGCTATCAGGTAAATATGTTTGAGGACACGGTAGAAATGATGTCTTTATACCAAACGATGGACAAAATAAGAAACCGTTTTGGCGCTGATGCGGTAAGCCGCTGTGCGGGAACCAAACTCAAATCAAAAGATGAGGAAGAACAAAAACTACCTGACCCGTTGAAAGGCGAGTTCTATTATAAAAATCAATAATCCCGAATCCTAATTCGTAATTCCTAATTCGTAATTCGTAATTTATTTTTCATGTACCTCAATTGCCATTCCTTTCATTCGCTGCGTTATGGCACTATCCCGCTTCAGGACTTAGTGCAGGAAGCCGCGTTGCATGGCGTAAAGACAATGGCGTTGACCGATATCAATACCATTACGGGAATTTATGATTTTGTCAAATTATGCGGGGAGGTCAACATCAAACCCATTGTCGGAATTGATTTCAGGAATAAAAATAAACAGGAGTATATAGGACTGGCAAAAAACCGCGAGGGTATTGCCGAAATGAACGGCCTGATTACGGAGCATAATTTTGCGGACACGCCTTTGCCCAAAAGAGCACCCGCATTTAAAAATGTATTTGTCATTTACCCTTTCGAAAACATCCCCGAGGAATTAAATGAAAATGAATTTGTGGGTATCCGCCCCGAACAGCTGTCCAAACTATTCAATCACAATTGGAAGCGTTGGCTGGATAAGATGGTGATTCTAAAACCTGTGACCTACCGAACCAAAACCGAATACAGCCTGCACAAAATACTGCGCGCCATTGACTTAAATATTTTAGGTTCCAAACTCAGGGAAACCGATTATTGCAGGGAATCCGAAATAATGATTCCTTTGGAACTATTGATTTCTGGTTTTACCGAGTATCCCAAAATACTCCAGAACACAGAATGGTTGATGGAGCAATGCCATTTTGTGTATGAGTTTGGCATTCCAAGAAATAAAAAACACTTTACCGAAAACAACCGGACTGATTTGGAATTGTTGACCAAATTAGCTTATGAGGGTTTGGAACGGCGTTATGAAAAGGACAATAAAGAAGCCATAGCACGGATTAAAAAAGAATTAAAGGTAATTGATGAATTGCAGTTCAGCGGTTACTTCCTGATTACGTGGGATATCGTGAGGTACAGCACCAGTCAGGGTTTTCTGCATATAGGACGTGGCAGTGGAGCCAACAGCATTATCGCCTATTGCTTGGGAATTACGGATATATGCCCGTTGGAACTCGACCTGTATTTTGAGCGTTTCCTGAACCTGAACCGAAAATCACCGCCTGATTTTGATATTGACTGGTCGTGGCAGGAGCGCAACACCATATTGGATTATATTTTTAATAAATACGGTCGTGACCATGTAGCGTTCTGCGGGACAAATGTCGAATTTAAATACCGTTCCATTTTTCGGGAGGTGGGAAAGGTATTCGGACTGCCGAAGGAAGAACTGGATGTGCTTGCCAAAAATCCAATGACAAGGCATCATCCGAATGAGGTGGTCAAAAAAGTCCAGAAGTATGGGATGATGCTCGAACGCTATCCCAATCAAAGAAGCATGCATTCCTGCGGAATTATCATTTCCGAAGAGCCCATTACTAATTTTACCGGGTTGGAAATGCCCCCAAAAGGCTATCCCATTGTACAATTTGACATGCATGTTGCCGAAGATATCGGCTTTGAGAAGTTTGATATCCTAAGTCAGCGCGGTATCGCCACTATTGACGACACAGTAAAGCTGGTCAAAAAAAACCGGGGGATTGATGTGGATATCCGGGATACCCGTATTTCAAAAAATGAAGCTTCCTGCAACGCTTATTTGGGTATTGGCAAAACGATAGGGTGCTTTTATATTGAAAGCCCTGCGATGCGGGGATTGTTGCGCCGACTCAAATGTGATAATTATAAGGTGCTTGTTGCGGCATCTTCTATAATCCGCCCCGGCGTGGCGCAGTCGGGAATGATGAAGGAATACATTTTCAGGCACAACTATCCCGACCGTTTTGAATATTTCCATGATGTTTTTAAGGAACAGCTTGGTGAAACCTATGGTATTATGGTGTACCAGGAAGATGTAATAAAGATTGCGCTGCATTATGGCGGGCTTCCGGCTTCCGACGGGGATATTTTGCGGCGTGCGATGAGTGGGAAGGGCGTTCCAAAGCGCAGTTGGCAAGGATTAAAGATGATTTTCTGGAAAGCTGTAAAGCGCAGTGACATCCCGAAACCCTGAGCGAGGAAATATACCGGCAGATAGAATCCTTTGCGGGTTATTCCTTCTGCAAGGCACATTCTGCATCCTATGCGGTAGAAAGTTACCAAAGCCTTTACCTGAAAGTGCATTACCCAATCGAATTCATGACCGCTGCCATCAATAATTTTGGCGGTTTTTACCGCACGGAAGTGTATGTACACGAAGCTAAAATGTCGGGGGCTAACATCCACAACCCCTGCGTCAATAAAAGTTTGTTTCAAACTACAGTCTACGGCAAGAATGTGTATCTGGGGTTTCAGCACCTTAAAAGCCTGCAGTCCAAAATTGCCTATGCGATAGAGGAAAACCGCGAAACGTATGGGGAATTTAAATCGATTGAAGATTTTATCAACCGCATTGCAATAGGGATAGAAGGGATACAGATACTGATTTTAATTGGTGCCTTTCGGTTTACAGGTAAAACCAAAAGCGAACTCTTGGTTATTGCGCGCATGCTGATGATGAATTTCAAACCCGAAAATCGGGGCTGGCTGCTGCTTGAAGAGCCCTATAAGGAATACACCCTTCCGGTATTGGCGCGTTCGCCTTTTGAGGACGCCTTTGATGAAATTGAATTGCTGACTTTTCCGGTATCGGTTACCCCTTTTAATTTGTTGCAGACGCGTTATCGCGGCGATGTGATGGCCAGGGATTTAGTGCGCTATCACAAAAGAACCGTGAAGATGCTTGCCTATCTTATTTCACGAAAGCATGTACCCACGAAGATGGGTGATATGTATTTCGGAACGTGGATTGATGTAGAGGGGGAACTATTTGATACGGCGCATTTTGCCGACTGCCTTAAAAGATATCCTTTTCAGGGAGGAGGATGCTATCTTTTACAGGGAGTAGTTGAGGTCGATTACCATTTCCCGACGGTTACTATAACGCGCATGGCTAAGATGCCTTTTATCCCCGACCCACGTTATGCCGCAACGGACGAAAAGCGCTATGAAATGCAACACCAAATACGGGAAGATGTGAGTATGACGCACCGTGAGCCTTATCCTCAGGAAATTAATTTACCACGACACAAAATGGCATAAAAAAGAGACTGCCCTTTCGGGCAGCCTCAGCGTCAATCAAAATCACATCAAGAGTAGTTTTTTACGCGGCAAGAGTGACTTTCTGAGCTTCAACAGCGGCAATAAAGGTGTCCACTACTTCAATCTCACGATTTACTCTTTCCAAATCCATTTCCTTTTCAACCAGTGCTATTACACCGTAACTTTCCTTACGGGTTTCGAGTAAGAACTTTTTGTACTCAAGTCTGGTTTTTTTGTTAATGGCATCATCTTTCGTTGGTCCATCAGGCAATACTGCGATGATGGTTTCTGTTGCCGTAAGTTCGGCAATTACGCCTCCTAATAAGGCGTCAAGCTCCTGAGCCGTGTCTGCATAACGTACAGTTAAACGCTCATCTGAAATTTTTTTGAAAGTCAAGTCGGCTTTCTCTTTACCTGCCCAGGCAAGTAACGCGTTGCAATCGGCAATCTGCGTCAAATTTGTAATTGTGTTCATAATAAAAATATTTAATGGTTAATATTGTCTGCCAAAAGACAAGAGCCGTGCCAAAAATTTGTAGGAATATGATTTTATGAAAACTTTAACATAACAAGTATAATATTACAAATTAGAATAAGTCTTTATTGCCAATAAAATCGGTATCTAACAATAATTTTCGCAATTCCGCATCCAAAAATATTTTTTCGAGTTGTAATACTTCCAATTTGATCTTGAGTTTTGTTATGGATGTTAATCCATGCTCCTGCAAACTTTTATCTGCCGTATGACGTATTGCCCTCAATGCTGCTGCTTTGGAAATTTCATTCGAATCAGTGCGTGAGGATAGGAAATCAACAAGATGCCGCACCCTTACTTTCGTGCTGTAGATTTTCTCTGAGGCCTCAATTTTACGGGCTGTATGCAATAATTGATATTCATTTTCCTTAAGCATGCATTGCAATTGAAGTTGCAATTGCACCATTTGTTCCTGCACGACGGCGGTTCTTTTTAATGGAATATCAGGAGACTGTATATGACTCAACATTTCAGCAAGAAGGTATTTTGCATTTTTAGGAATATCCCTTGTTCCTATCTCGAATTTCGAAAATTGGCTTCTGGAAACGTTTAGGACTAATGCCAATTCTGTTTGGCTAAATCCTAAAAGGTCGCGGAGGGCTTGAGTTTTTTTCATCTGTATAAAGATTAAATCAAAAATTTTCTTTAACAGATTTGGCGCAATTTTTTAGTAAGAAAAAATCATGCCACAAAATTTGGCGCAACATTTTCAAATGCGTAAATCCTGCGCCAGAAATGTTAAAATTTTGGATCGTGCCAGCAGTAATACACATTTTTGGAAATTGCAGGTACACTTTTACTATACATTTTATATGCTTGGAAAATTTTGTACCTTAGGGTTTTAAATTTAGGATGTATGTGTTACTACTACGGACTCGATGCCGACTTTGAAACGATAGAGCACCACTACGGCGTCAAGCACCATCCGCCTGTCCAGTATTGGGATAAGCGCCCACCATCACCTTCCGGAATGATTAATGGCTTTGGCCATCCGCGGCTTCCTATTATCAAACAGCAGCAGGAGAAAGAAATAGTTTTGGGTGAATGGGGTTTAATACCGCATTGGGCGAAGGATATTTCACAGTTTCGGAAAGGTGCGAATACCTTAAATGCCATGATAGAAACCGTTGCGGAAAAACCCTCGTACCGCGACAGCTTAAAACGACGCTGCCTGGTTGTGGTAAGCGAATTTTACGAATACAAATGGATGGATGAAAAAGGGAAGGTAAAAATCCTGCACAACATCAAGGCAACCGGGAAAGACTTATTTTCATTGGCGGGAATCTATTCTCCCTTTAAAGATCCAAACACCGGTGAATTGATTGACAGCTATACCATACTCACCACCGAAGCCAACACGCTAATGGCAGAAATACACAACACCAAAAAACGAATGCCGGTGGTCCTGCATAAGGATGAAGAGGAGCTATGGCTGAATGATGATGCCATGGAGCATTATTTTTGCAGGAAGGAGATTGAGCTGGAGGCGACGCCGCTTCCGAAACCGGGACAGGAATTATTTTTATTTTAAAGTCTACAAAATGCCCGCACCCAATCTCACCCGCTTTCTCGAAGCGCACAACCAATCCTATCAAAGGGCACTTACAGAAATCAAAAATGGCAAAAAAACTTCGCATTGGATGTGGTATATTTTCCCGCAGCTACAGGGATTGGCAAACAGCGACACCGCACGATTTTATGCGATAAATAATCTTGAAGAAGCTGAAGGCTTTTTGCAACATCCTGTTTTAGGAAAACATCTGATTGAGATTTCAGAGGCAGTTTTGGTGATTGAAGGTAAAACAGCAAATAAAATTTTTGGTAAACCGGATGATAGGAAGTTACGGTCTTGTATGACGCTTTTTGCTAACGTTAAGGATTCGCACCCGGTTTTTAGGGAAGTGTTGGAAAAGTATTATGATGCGGAGGAGGATGAGAGGACGGTGGAATTTTTAAACCTCTAGGTTACGTGCCGCCGATTGGCGCAGTAGCGGTAAATTTGAGCAAATTATGAGCTATTGCCCAAACGGCTGATATCCGTTGGTGCTATTCCGTTGAAGGCAATTCTATAAAACTCGCGGTCAGCCTTAGAGAGAAATCATTTTACATAATTTGGAGACACACAATCCTGCCAGTACTCAACTATTGTCTTCACTAAACGTTTAAAATCTTCAAATCTTGACGGCTTGACAAAAAAACCTTGAATAGATTTTGAGTACGCATCAATCACATCTTCTTGCGCAGCACTAGTTGTAAAAAATAAGTACGGGATGGTTCTGAGCCGTATGTTTTCATTTTCAATAATTTGCTTTCTCAGCTCTTTGCCATTTAATTTTGGCATATTTATATCTGAAAATACTATAAAGGGCTCCGCGGTATTTCAATCAAATAGGTGAGTGCTTCTTGTCCATCATTAAAGAAAATAATTTCATTTGTATAATTTAAATCTTTGAATACTTCACCAAAGATTTCTTGATCATCCTTGTCATCTTCAACGATTATGATTGCACCTTGCTTATTCATTTTGTTAAATTTATTTACAAATGTAACATATTGTCTTGCTAGTTGTTTAACGTTCCGCCGCTTCTCGTCAGTTGCGAACTTCGGAACGAATTATTTTGGTAATGTCATAGTTAAAGGTAGTGATTGAAATAATGTTTTAGCATACGAACCCTTTTCTGATTTCGCACGGCATCACAATAAACGGTTCGTCTATCAAATAACTAACATTGACAGTAAAAAACACTTCATAAAAAAGTCTAAGGCGTTATGCCTGACATCTGCTAAAAGTGTTACCGAGAACGAAACTTTTGTTACATCAAATTTTAACCTATATAGGCGCGCGTGATTCGGTAAGTTTCGTTTTATAAACACTATTGACCTAAAGCTTTTTTAATGATTGTAAATCGCTTCTGTTTGGGTCGTTCATTAAATCAATGAAAATCTTTTTTTCTATCTGAAACACATTTTCGGAAATGGTTTTATCATTTACGACGCACAGTAATATATTTAACTCTTTGCAGTTGTGATAACTTCTTGATTGTAGGGAATAGGCATATATTTCGTCGTTTCTAAATATTGTTTTTAAAGTTTGCTCCTGATATTCTATTTCGCGATATGCATTATAGCAATTGTATTTTTCTCCCAACTCAACCTTATTTTCATATTTATATTTTTTCATTAAAGAAAGATTTAGTAAGGGATTTTCAGATATTTTTATTTCATATAATTTATCATTATAAAAATCCAGCTCCATTAAATCAATATCAATGTCAGCAACATTATAGTATTTTATAATGAACACCCTCTTTTCTTTTACCAAAGGAGAATATCCATAATCTTGATAATTGTCGGACACTTTTTTTTCGTAAATAGTCATTTCAGATTTCATTATCTTTTTGCTCTCGTTTCTTGACAATCTATTCACTAAATCCTGCTCTGAACCGAAATATCTTTGGTCTTTAACCTTGTCAAATTCTTTATAGGCGTAACCCTCATTTTTTAAAGAATCTATTATTGAAATGTTCATCCCAACTTTAAATCTTCCAATGCCATTAATATTGCTTTGGCAATAAGAAAGGTTGCATAGCAAAAGCAACGATAATAAAATAATTTTTTTCATTGTGGTACATTTTTAGGTTATTAAATAAAAAAAGCGCGACTAATATCACGCTTAACCTAGGCAGTACAGCCCGCCCAACAAAACAACGATATACAGTCGCGCCGGATTGGCGCACTATAATCATTATCTGTCTTGCTTTAAAATTGATGTGGTACTTTCAGGTTAAAGCGATAATAATAGCACTATGTCATTACAAATATATGGTTTTTGATTTAATCAACCTCATCAAAGGGTAATTCTGGAGATTGGCTTCCATCACTTCCAAATTTTGGCAATGCCCTTTCGACCATTCTCTCCCAATTCTTCCAATTATGCCCAGAGGCTTTCGCTAAAGCTGTTAAAACTGCCAAATGTTCTTTTAATTTTGGATGTCCGAAGTTAGGTTCGATCCATTGTGTAAATTTTCCTTTCCTATTTCCTTTTTCATCTTTAGGATTTAGTTTTCTCAATTCAATTAAAATTTGCGGAGCCAATCTTGAATAAACATAATTATTTATATAGTGCCCTACAACTTGAGGTTTTTTGCCCTTGTTTGCAATTGACCAATTCCATCCTTTCATTCTGAATATAGCTTCAAAAAATGAATCGTCATACGTTTGAACCCATTTCCCTTTTTCATCTTTAAGAAATTGCGCCAAGAATTCTTTAAGCGCCGTTTTTTCTCTTACCTCTTGATAGCCTGTAGCCTCATCAACTAGCGCAATAATTCCAACCTTTGCAAAAGCATCATATAATATTTCGGCATTACGTCCAATTTCATTATTTCTTGCGGGTAAAGTACCTTTTAAATATGCTTTTGATATGCTTTTAGTTATTTCTTGTAACAATGTGGCTTCATACCCGAAGTGTATCACGCCGTTAAGTTCAAATTTTATAGGGGATTTTAGCAGCAGCTTGATTTCATTAAGCTCTGCGCTATTATTTGCATTGAAAATAGAGTTATTATCCATAAAAGCGACCAGCCTTGCAGCACCTCCAAACTCCTTGAGTTCTTTGTTTGTTGTGCCTCCATAATTAATGCCTAAGGCTTTAAACAAGCCTCTTTGCACAATTACTCTTTTTCCATCTTCTAACACGTAACAAGGTATTTCTATATCTCCTATCATTAAAGGAGAGTCCGAAGAGCCATACTTAGCTTCTAAATTTTTATTTTTCATATTAATATAGATTTACTGATTTATTTATAATTTGAGCGAATAATACATTTGTATCAACCGAACGGTTGCTGTATCTGAAACAGAACTCTACAAGGTATTTGTCTAAATATCTATCGCTAATTTGGTGGTACTGTCCGTAAATACCTCTTTTGAATAAAGACCAAAATCCTTCTAAAGTATTGTGTGCGCAATTCCTTTAACATACTGTCCGATATTGTGATTTACAGTTTTATGGTCGTACCATTTATTCATTCCTGCATAACCTTTGTGTTGGTCTGTTGAAAGAACAGAACCTTTGGCAACGTTATCGTGTAAAAACCTTTTTAAGGTCTTTTTAGTGGTGTCATTTTTTTTTAGCCACAACCTTACCATCACGCTGTAAAACTCCAATAACAGGCGTGTGGTTTGCGCCACCTTGTCCGCCAGGTTTCTTTTTATCATTGTGGCGGTTTTTATCTTTTCCTCCGATATAAGTTTCATCAGCTTCAACAATTCCCGTCATTAATTGTTTATCGTCAACTAAAGCGCGTCTTATCTGCATAAACACTCTCCAAGCGGTGTCTTTTGTTACTTCTAAATCACGTCCTAACTGACGTGCGCTATATCCTTTTTTTGCATTAAGCACTAAAGAAATAGCCAAGAACCATTTTTGTAAATCAATTTTTGTTTTGTGAAATATCGTTCCAACAATAACACTAAAAGAAGTGTTGCAAGTATTACAATGGAAACGTTGTTCCTTTGGCATAGGAGATTGGTTTTTAGAATTGCAGTAAGGGCAGGTAGGTTCGCCGTTCCATCTTACTAATTCTAAATGGTTGATGCAATCTTGTTGTGTTGGGAACTGTTTGTAAACTTGTATAATATTCATCCTGTATGATTTAATGGTAGTACAAATGTAACTACTTAAACTCAAACGACAAAATTTTTAGGCAATTATTTTACTACCTTTAACTATGACATTACCATTATTTTCCACTAAGATAATATTTCTTGCGAAACGTGAACGTGAACTTACCACAAAATTCGCAATTGCGAGAAACGGCTGTTAGCAAACGTTGCTCAAATGGAGACGTTTAAATTATCCATATATTTTTAACTACTTTTGGTTACAAATCGAACACCATGAGTTTTATCTATCAACTACTTCAGATTCCACCATTAATATTATTAATAATTATTGTCCTTATATTTTCTGGAATAAGTTTTTTAATAACTTATTGTTTTCGCAAATACGTGAAGATATCTCCAAAACAGAAGCATAATGAAGCAGTAAGTTATATTTTTGCTATAATTGGAGGTTTTTACGCATTACTTTTAGGTTTTGTTGTCTTTATGGTTTGGGGTTCGTCTGATAATGCTCAGATAGATACCAGTTATGAAGGAAGTTCAGCAATAGCCTTTTATAGAGACATTAATTATTTTCCTTCTAAAACAGAAATTTTACCAATAAAAACAGCTTACATGAAATATGTACACACTGTTATTGAACATGATTTTCCTGCTATGGAAAAAATGGAACCGCTTGATAAAAATAGTAGAACTGCATTAAATAAAGTTTTTTTACTGGTAGGTAAGTTAGGTATGAAAAACGCATATTCCGCTCAAATTCTCAATCAGTTGAATGAATTAAGCATGCGTAGAAGCCTTAGACAAGTAAATAACTCATCTTCAATACCGTTTGAAATATGGATTCCACTCTTGTTGGGAGGAATTATTGTGATGATTTTTGCTTTATTACTTGATGTAGAAAGTTTACGAATCCATTTATTAATAAATACATTGTTGGGCGCATTTATTGGACTAGTTATTTTTATTATTGTCCAATTAGATCATCCGTTTACCGGCGACATGAAGATTGAGCCAAATGAGTATAAAACTATTTTGATGATGGATAAAGAAACCAATAATATTTAATTATTACGGTCTGGAGCAATGTTTGCTAACTCATTAATAGGCGAAGTTTTTGTCACTCGCAAGAATAATTATCCAAATATATAAGAAATTCCCCTTACTTCTTTGCGTCCCAGTAAAATTTCCCGAAAATGATATAAGAGTCAAGTGCCTACAACACAGTAATTTTACCTAAAAATCTACTACTATGGAAGCTATCTTACACTACAGGACCTCTGGTCATATAGGAACACAATCTGCTACGGAGGAAATCATCCGTTTATTGGCAAAACAAAATTCTACCAACTTAATTGACGTACGCCCCTATGAATACGAATTGGACAACCAATGCGATTACAGCGATGCCAATCCTTCACCGGAACACTACGTCAACTTTTATGTTATCACAGAAATCGGTAAGAGCAACAGCATAGAGAAAGACGTCAGCAGTCAACTTAGCAGCATTAGGAATTCCAACTTGGTGATTACGCAGGAGTGGGAGTGTGGCAATGAACAATATTATGTGGTGCAGTTAGCTGCGGTTGCTTAAATGTTAATGTGAGGATTTGTCAATAAACTTATTGTTGCTATAGTGCGGTAATATCATAATTTTGTGTACCACATTGAACCACAATTTAATAAATGAAGAAGCAGGAATTCGCGATAGTCGATATCGAAACTACCGGCGGCAATGCGAGTGGCAGCCGTATTACGGAAATCGCTATTATCATCCATGACGGTACACGCATAATTGATCGCTGGGAAACGCTTGTCAATCCCCAAAAGGATATACCGCCTGCTATTTTCGCACTGACGGGAATCAATAACGAAACCGTTCGTGACGCGCCCACCTTTGACTATGTTTCAGAAAAAATTTTGGAAATGCTTACCGGTCGGATTTTCGTAGCACATAACGTCAACTTTGATTACTCTTTTGTCCGGCACGAACTCGAAAGGTCGGGATTCAAATGGACAGCAAAGAAACTGTGTACCGTGCGAGCGGCAAGAAAAATAAGGCCGGGACTGAATTCCTATAGCCTGGGGAACCTTTGCCATTCGTTAGACATTCCATTGGAAAACCGGCACCGTGCAGGTGGTGATACCGATGCAACAGCCATATTGTTTTCGCGGTTATTGGAATGGGACGAAGAAGGAGTAATGGAGAAGATGATAAAGAAAACGGCACAGGACCAACGACTGCCTCCCAACTTACCGCCAGCCGTCTTTGAGCAGTTACCCGAAAAGCCCGGTGTGTATTATTTCTATAACAAGGAAAAAAAAGTAATCTATGTCGGGAAAGCGGTCAACATAAAAAAGCGCGTTGCCTCGCATTTCACAGGTCATAATATCAATCCACAACGGCAGAATTTCCTAAAGGATATTTACAACATTTCCTTTGAAGCCTGTGCTACAGAACTTATGGCACTGCTGCTTGAATGTAATGAAATAAAGAAATTATGGCCCACTTATAACAGGGCTCTAAAACGATTTGACCCAAAATATGGACTTTATCAATATGAAGCGCGTAATGGTTACCTCTATCTCGCCATAGCGAAAGTTAATAAAAGTCAGCACTGTATTGAGGTTTTTAATAGCGAGCACGACGGAATAAATTTGCTGCGGCAGTTGATGGAACAATTTCAAATTGACTACCGGTTCTGCAAATATGGAAGTCCCGGTGAAGGCGAAACGTTTATCCAAACCGATACTGTGAACTTACCCGAAGTGGCCTATCATAACGGTCAGATTGAAAGTGCCATCGATTTCTTTTTACAAAACCGGCCAAGCTTTGCCATTATGGACAAAGGCAGGAACGCGGAGGAACGAAGTTGCATCTGGGTGGAAAAGGGGCACTTTTATGGAATGGGTTACGTTGCATCGGATCTCGCATTCGGCGAAGCCTCAGAGGTGCGGGATTATGTTACACCTTATAGGAGCAATCAATACATTATGCAGCTGATTTACGGCCATGCAGAGAAATATCCCGGGAAAGTCCTCAAATAGAAAAGGAATTATGATTTTATTCAATGATACTGAGATGTTCACCTCTGGGATGCGTGGCAAAAAAGTTTATGATGTGCCCGATTGTGATTTGTTATTGATTGATAACTTCTTTGTTAAGGAGGAAGCTGATGAATATTATACTACACTGCTTCAAGAGACCCATTGGCATGAGTACGAGATGCCAATGTATGACAAAGTGGTTACCGCTCCACGTATGGTTTCCTGGTACGGCGATACGAACCGGCCTGAACGGGAATCCAATCCCAATTGGCCGACCGAATTGCTCGAAATAAAGCATCGGGTTGAAAATGAAACCCAAATAATATTCAATGCTGTTTTGTTGAATTTATATCGGAACGGAACGGATGGTGTGGGTTGGCATAGCGATAAGACAACTAGCACCAACAAGGATATGAACATTGCTTCGGTAACCTTTGGCGAAACGCGCCTGTTCCGTTTGCGTCATAAGTTTATGAAACATATACCGAACATTGAAATTCCGTTATATCATGGTTCATTTCTATTAATGGCGGGCTCAAGCAATACGTATTGGGAGCATCAGGTTCCAAAAACGGCGAGGGATGTTTTGCCAAGAATCAATCTCACTTTCAGGCAGGTTAAAACGGAGAAATAAAAAAAGTCCCCGCCGAAACGAGGACTTTAGTTTTCTGTCGAACCGCCGTGTTGCTGACCGGTTTCCACATTTGAGATTAAGAGGAGGAAGCCCAGTGGGCTTCAGGTATTTTTGCTAGCAAAAGCCGACCTGGTAATCCACAAGTGTGCCGACGTTAGGTTATTACATGCACGAAGGGATGGAAAGTGCATGCCCCGTTACAGCCTCCTCGACGAACTGTCATCCCTCGTCTTCGTACCGACAGAAATTTGTTACTCACGAACTAACTTGTAGTACAAATTTATTTTACGGGGATTTAACCAGCTTATACGATTTATTCTAAATATTATAGAATATCGACCTCTTACTGGGATTGGAAACCGAACTGTTTGAATGCTAAACAGTGTAAGTAATTATAAAAATCTTGTAATTCGCCCAGCCCGTAAAGATGCTAATTTTACAATTATTTAATAATCAAATTATGGAAAACAATGGCAATGGGAATTATGGTCATGACGACAGTAATCCACAGAATGAAAAAGAAAAACACATAGACATGGCACGTTTAAATGTTGATTCGGAGAGAAAGACGGAAGATTTTAAGTCGGACACTGATCCATATCGGTATTATAACAACGACAATACTTCAAATAATGAGCACGATGAAAATAATTTTTCCGAAGGTCCGGCAGAGACATCAGGAAAAGAAAGCGCGTATCGTTCTCCCGAAGATGAACGAGCTTTTAATACGAAAAACACGGAGAAATACATCACGCAGGACAACCCGGATAACCGAGAAGCTCAGGATACATGAGTGAAAAATTCATTTGGTTTGTGATTTTTAGCCCGGATAGCAGTGGAAATCCTTTTAAGGATTGGCCTGAGCGTTAGCGAAGGCACATCAATTCTTAAAAGATTGAAACGTATAGCCGGAATAGCTTCAAAATAGAAACAAAAAAACCGCCGATCTTGCGAAAGGCGGTTTCTTTTATTTTTCTGAAATCTCTTTTCCTTTGTTGTCAAAGAAATGATATTCCAAATACGTGTAAGCGTCACGAGGTATGATTTTTACCCACTTTTTATGTTCAAAAAACCATTTTGAACGTAATGATGGAAAACCTTTTTTAAGGTATGCTGCCACAAAGGGATGCACATTTAGTGTTACCTTTTTATGGCCGTTGATAATTTTTTCAAGAGAGAAACCAATTTTATCTATAATCTGAATTGGCGCATCAACATCGCTCATCAGGTTATTTGGATTTTCTTCTCTTGTTTCAATATTTACTTCTGGTCTTACTCTTTGTCTTGTAATTTGGACTAATCCAAACTTACTCGGGGGTAAGATTTTGTGTTTGGCTTTATCATCGCTCATTTCATCCCTAAGGAAGTTGAACAACACTTGGCGATTGTCCGGATCTTTCATATCGATAAAATCGATAACGATAATTCCGCCCATATCACGAAGACGTAACTGTCTTGCGATTTCTGCGGCAGCTATCATATTTACTTCCAAAGCAGTATCTTCCTGATTGTTGGCTTTGTTAGAACGGTTTCCGCTATTCACGTCAATAACGTGCAAAGCTTCAGTATGTTCTATTATCAAATAAGCACCTTTACTCATCGATACTGTTCGTCCGAAAGAAGTTTTTATTTGTCTTTCGATATGATATTTCTCAAACAATTGCGTGTCTTTCGACTGATAAAATTTCACAATTTTTTGTTTCTCAGGAGCTATTTCGGCTAAATAGTCCTTTGTTTCCTGGTACAACTCTTCATCATCAATTTGGATACTGGTAAAAGTATCGTTAAATACATCTCTAAGTATGGAAGATGCTTTGTTTAGCTCTCCTAACACTTTGGATGGATGATGTGCAGTTGGTAATTTTTTACTCATTGCAGTCCATCTATTCATTAAGTTCTGCAAATCTTTTTCTAATTCGGCTATGTTTTTGCCTTCTGCTACTGTTCTCACAATAACACCGAAACCTCTTTGTTTGATTGATTGTACTAGTTTTTTAAGTCGGTCTTTTTCATCTTTGGATTCTATTTTTTGCGAAACAGAAACCCGGTCTGAAAAAGGCACTAAAACTAAAAATCGGCCAGCGAATGAAAGCTCACAGCTTATTCTTGGCCCTTTTGTAGAAATAGGTTCTTTTACTACTTGTACTAATATTGATTGATTGGCGGTCAGTATGTCTGCTACCGCACCATCTTTATCAATTTCTTTCTCAAACTGGAAGTTTTTTAGGGAAAAATCTTTTAGTTTACCTGCGCTTACAAGTTTTATGAATTTCAAATAAGAAGCAAAACTTGGACCTAAATCCTGATAATGTAAAAAGGCATCTTTTTCGTAGCCTACATTTACAAAAGCAGCGTTAAGTCCTGCAACCGGCTTCCTTATTTTGGCAATAAAAATATCGCCAACCTGGAAGTTGCTTGTTTCTTCTTGTTTGTGTAATTCAATTAGTTTTCCATCTTTTAATAAGGCAAAATCTACAGCGTCAGCACTAGATCTAATGATTAGTTCTTTATTCACTTTGTAAATTTTTATCCTGACTTTTAGTCGAAAATAAAAGTCAAAAGTTTTACAACTAATAACTCATAACTCATAACTAAATGTTAGGATGGATTAAACATTTTAACAGGTATTGTTTACCCGGTGAAATCTCTCGATTTCAATTTCAATGAACGTTTGTTAAAAAAAAGAAAAGTAGTTTAGAACTACTTTTTCTTTTTGTGTCGGTTAGCTCTCGCACGTTTTTTACGTTTGTGCGTTGCTACCTTATGTCTCTTTCTTTTTTTACCACTTGGCATACTAGGATGATTTTTGGTGATTAATAAATAAGTTATACCGCTACTTCAGTATTGGTTTTTATTGCCTCTACAAATACTTTTGCAGGTTTGAATGCTGGAATATTGTGTGCTGGGATTTTGATTGTCGTATTTTTTGAAATGTTTCTGCCAGTTTTTTCAGCTCTGGTTTTAATAATGAAGCTACCAAAACCTCTTAAATAAACATTGTCACCAGTTTCTAAAGAATTTTTCACTTCTTCCATAAACGCTTCAACTACTGCTTGAACATCACCTTTTTCAAGTCCTTTTCTTTCTGAAATCTTTGCTACGATATCTGCTTTCGTCATTTTCTTCGTATTTTATATTAATTATGTAATTTTTTTGAGGTTGCAAATATATGAATTAAAAAAACAATATTTCAAGCATAATCTATTAAAATTTAATCACATAAAGATTTATTTTTGCAATCCACAATTAGCCATGATTTTTCCTAACGCACTTATACAATGGTATTTACAAAACAAACGTGATTTGCCCTGGCGCAATGACACGAATCCGTATACTATTTGGCTCTCAGAAATCATGCTTCAACAAACGCGGGTTGCACAAGGATTACCCTATTTTTTGCGCTTTACAACAGCATTTCCCACGGTTTTTGATTTGGCTAGCGCCGATGAGGAAGAAGTATTAAAATTGTGGCAGGGTTTGGGCTATTATTCCCGAGCCAGAAATCTGCATAAAACAGCAAAAAAAATTGCCTTTGAGTTCAACGGAGAATTCCCGAAGACTTATGCAGCCTTATTGCATTTAAAAGGAATTGGCGAATATACAGCGGCAGCCATTGCTTCATTTGCCTATAATGAAAATGTTCCGGTAGTTGATGGCAATGTTTATCGCGTCCTGTCACGTTATTTTGAAGTAGAAACCGACATTTCATCGGCTGCAGCCAAAAAAGAATTTACACAATTAGCAGCAGATTTATTGCCAAAAGGCAAAGCCAATATATTCAACCAGGCCATAATGGAATTCGGCGCGTTGCAATGCGTTCCCAAAAATCCCGACTGTCGTGTTTGTGTTTTTAATGACAGCTGTTTGGCTTTGCAAAAGAAAAAAGTATCGCAGCTTCCGCTAAAATCTAAAAAAACTAAAGTAACGAAACGCTATTTTAATTATTTGGTTTTTTCGAACGAGAATAACGATACAATTATTAGTAAAAGAACTCAAAAAGGCATCTGGCATAATCTATACGAGTTTCCATTGATAGAAACCGAAAAAGCAGAAACCGATATAGCTGTCCTGGAATTAATTGAAAATCAAGACTTTCTCCAAAACAAGATTCTTGGAATTCAATTATATAATAATGAAAGCATCGTTCACAAACTTTCACACCAACATTTGGCAATTAAATTCTGGAAAGTTAAGGTAGAAGGAACACTTGACAACGGAATTGATTGTGAATCAGCCTCTAAATTTCCATTTCCAATTGTAATTTATAATTTTATTGAAAAAGAATGGCGCTGATTTTTAAAAAAGTAGTAAATTTGAAGGAAGCTAACTATTTAAAAAATGAATGGCACCTTAAATAAAGTAATGTTAATTGGTCATCTTGGTGACGAAGTAAAGATGCATTATTTTGAAGGTGGAAATTGTATTGGACGTTTCCCTTTGGCTACTAATGAAGTGTATATCAACAAGCAAACCAATGAAAAAATTACTTCTACCGAATGGCATAATTTAGTAGTGAGGAATAAAGCTGCCGAAATTTGTGAAAAGTATTTATCAAAAGGTGATAAAATATACGTTGAAGGCAGAATAAAATCGCGCCAATGGCAGGCTGAAGACGGTACTACAAAATACACAACCGAAATACAAGTTACTGAATTCACATTTTTGACTACCAAAAAAGAAGTTGACGGACTAAAAACAACACAACATTTAGAAACAAAAAGCACTACTTTTGAAGCACCAAGTCCGGCTGCTCCCGAAAATGATTTGCCGTTCTGATATTGTTTAACTAATCTTTACCTCATTGGACGCTGAGCCCAGTACTACTATTTTCGCCACTATTGATACCAACTTACTTTTTGGAATTATAGCTATTGCATTTCTTTTGTTTTGTTCTGCCATGGTTTCTGCTGCCGAAGTTGCTCTTTTTTCTCTAACGCAACAAGACTTAAACACCTTATCGGAAGAAGATTCTTCAAAAGCGAACCTGATTTCGAAACTCCTGCAACGGCCAAAGAAATTATTGGCAACGATATTGGTAGCAAACAATTTCAGCCATATCGGCGTTGTGATAATTTTTTCTTTTGTTGGAAATTCTCTCTTTGAAGCCATTGCTTCTCCGTTATTGAAATTTATTGTTGAGGTTTTATTGGTTACATTTCTTATTCTTTTGTTTGGCGAAGTTTTGCCCAAAATTTACGCCAGTAGAAACAACATAAAATTCTCAAAATTTGTTGCAAATCCAATGGTAGTTTTAGACAAACTGCTTTCCCCAATTAGCTTGCCAATGCGTTCGGTGAGTATTTATTTGCATGAAAAACTGGCAAAACAAAAATCAAATATTTCGGTCGATCAGTTATCTCAGGCATTAGGATTAACTTCTACAGAAGATACCACTACCGAAGAACAAAAGATATTGGAAGGCATCGTCTCGTTTGGAAATACAGATACAAAGCAAGTCATGAGCCCAAGAATTGATATTTTTGCACTCGAAATGGATGAAACTTTTGCAGAAATTTACCAAAAGATAGTTGACAAAGGCTATTCAAGAATTCCGATTTACAGGGAAAGCATCGATCATATTGAAGGCGTTTTGTTTGTTAAAGATTTGATTCCACATATTAATAAAAAGGAATTTGATTGGAATACACTGGTACGCGAGCCGTTTTTTGTTCCCGAAAACAAGAAGCTTGACGATTTGTTAAAAGAATTCCAAAGCAAAAAAAGTCATTTAGCCATCGTGGTTGATGAATATGGAGGAACCTCGGGATTGGTTTCGCTTGAAGATGTAATTGAAGAGATTGTGGGCGATATTTCGGATGAGTTTGATGATGAGAATTTAAATTTCTCCCAAATTGACGATAAGAATTACCTTTTTGAAGGGAAAATAAACCTCAAGGATTTTTACAGGATTGTTGATGTTGACGAAGAACTATTTGAAAATAAAAAAGGAGAAGCGGAAACAATGGCCGGATTTATATTAGAGATTTTAGGTAATTTTCCCAAAAAGGGACAGAAAATCCATTTTTCAAATTTGCTCTTCACGATTGAAGTTGTGGACAAAAAAAGAATAAAACAATTAAAAGTAACTCTTGAATAAATGAGAAGAACATTTGGTTTTCTTGCGGTAACGCTGTTGATTTTGGTTTCCGGCTGCAAAGATGAAGTGTTGCCAAAACCTGCAAGCCAGCTGCGATTGGATTATCCGGTTGCCAAATATGCTTTTTTTAGCAATCATTGTCCTTTTGAATTTGAAATCAATGAAAATGCCATTATCAAAGAAGATAAAAATTGTGGCTTTTCAATTCATTATCCAAAAATGAAAGCTACCATTTATCTGACGTATAAAACGGTGAACAATGACATCAATTTGTTGTTGAAGGATGCGCAAAAACTAACGTATGAACACGTTATAAAAGCGGATGATATTTTGGAACAACCCTATGTAAACAGCGAGAAAAAAGTATATGGAATGTTCTATCGCGTTGATGGAAATGCGGCAACAAATGCGCAGTTTTATGCTACGGATAGCATCAAACATTTTGTAACAGGTTCGATTTATTTTTATGCAAAGCCCAAGTTTGATTCAATTATGCCGGCGGCAGATTATGTCAAAAATGATATGCAGCGTTTACTTGAAACAATAAAGTGGAAATAAAAAAGGAACCCAATCGAGTTCCTTTTTACTTATGTTGAATAGATTATAACTATCCTTTTGTTTTCATTTCAGAAACTTTATACGTTTCGCCATCACCGGTAGTTTCAACGGCTTTAGTTAATTTTTCCGGAGTTAAAACCGCCGCATCAAATTCAACCGTTGCTTGTTTTTTATCAAAATCAACTGTGGCTTTTTGAACGCCATTCATTTTTGAAAGTTTTTCTTCAATTGTTCTCGCGCAGCCTATTGCACAAGTCATACCTTCAATCTTAAAACTTGCTATCTCGGGTTTTGTTGCAACAGCAATTTCTTTTTTAGTGTTAGTTTCCGCTGTTCCTGCAACAGGTTTGTTAGCAGTGTCTTTACAACTAAATAATAGGGTAGAAGCAATACCAAAAGTCAATAACGATTTGGTGAAATTCATAATTAAGATTTATTAGGGTGATTATTTTTAATCTTGAACAAAATTAGTAAAAAATAAAAGCTGTTATTCTTAAAATAATTACAAAATTTGAAGTCTTGTAAAAACCAGTATGAAAAGAGCTCATCCAAAAGTAATGAATTACAGAAAAAATTCAAGAGCGAATTACATATGACAAATAAAAATCAATAGCTATTTCCATATGAAATCACTACAATTAAAATGGATTATCCTGATAGCGCTGGCTCTGATTTGGGGAAGTTCTTTTATACTGATTAAAAAAGGATTGGACGGATTGAATCCGTTTCAATTGGGTTCCTTGCGGATAATCTTTTGCGCTGTTTTTCTATTGATAGTTGGTTTTAAGAGTTTGGCTTCAATTGCACAGCATCAGTGGAAATATATAGCGTTGACTTCCTTGTTTGGGACTTTTATTCCGGCCTATCTTTTCGCCATTGCAGAAACTAAAGTCAGTAGCTCTATTTGTTCAATATTGAATTCGCTGACGCCATTGAATACTTTAATTTTAGGCGCGATTGCTTTTGGACTGAACTTTAAGAGAAGCCAGATCTTTGGAATCATAATAGGATTAATAGGTACTGCAGTTTTGATTTTTAACGGAAAAGCTCAGGGCGTTTCAGAGGATTATTCGTATTCCGTTTTTGTGCTGATAGCGACAGTTTGTTATGCTACGAATGTCAATCTGATAAAAAGATACCTTTCCGATGTGAAGCCTTTGAGTATCACTACTGGAAATTTTTTAGTGATGTTGGTTCCTGCGATTGTGATTTTATGTTTTACGGATTTCAGTGCCAAAATGTATTTACCAGCAACGCATCAGGCAATGCTTTATGTTATGATTTTAGGAATAGTTGGAACGGGAGTTGCCAATGTGATTTTTTATAAACTGATACAAATTTCATCTCCAATCTTTGCTTCATCGGTTACTTATCTGATTCCGATTGTTGCCTGCTTATGGGGACTTTTGGATAACGAGATGCTCACGCCATTGCAGTTTTTAGGTGCATTCATCATTTTGATTGGTGTTTATCTGGCGAACAGAAAATAAAAAAGCCCCGATATACTCGAGGCTCTTTATATAAAATTATTTTATGAATTAAAGAAAATCAGCATCTGAAACTCCTTCGTTGATTTTTACATCACTCATTTTAATGTCCAATTCAAAACCAACATTCATGATAGTATTAAAAGGAACCTTAACTCCTTTTACCACTCTGTAATCGTTGAAGTTTGTTACTCTGGTCATTTTTTGTCCGCCTTGCTCTTCAGTAGAAGCTTCGGCAGTTTTTAAACCTGTTTTTACATCAAAATAATAAGTGGTATCGCCGTCAACAACTGCATACGAATCCGCTCCGTTCATTGGTTCAATTCCTGAAATCATTACGCCTTTTTTGGCTGCCAATAAGGTTTCATTGAATAAAATAGCATTCTCTTTCATCTTAGCAAGTTCATCACCTTCCATAACTTTTTTCTGCCCTTGTTGCATCATGTATGCGGTATTTCCGTTTACAACCTGCTTCATTATAGAACCCATTCCGGCCATAGCAAGTTCGACCATCATTCTTCCTTTGCTATCCATTTTTGAACTGTAAGACAAAGGCATTGGCGCCTGAGGAATTGTTGTTGAACCCACGTATGCAATAGATTTTACAGCTTTCACTGCTTTGTCACCACCAATGGCAGCGACATACGCGTCAATTACTGATTTTACTGTAACTCCTGCGGGAACCGGTTTTTTCATCGCTGGTTTCTCGGTTGGATTTCCGAATTTATCGAAATAGAACATCGGAATCTTTAATTTTTCCAGGCTTGAAATAACTTCTGAACCTTTTCCGGTAACTACAATACGCATATTATCAGCTAAGAAATATTTATTGGCTACTCTCATAATATCATCCGGTGTAACCGCATTGATATTTCTGATGTAGTTTTCGTAAAAATCAGTAGGCAAACCTTCTGTCTCAATATTCAAAGCGTAACGGGCAACTGTTGCCGGCTTTTCAACCTGCATTACAAAACGTCCGATGTAACCAGCTTTAACGCTGTTCAACATTTCGTCACTAACCTTTTCAGTTCTGATTCTGTTTAGTTCCATTAAAGATTGTACTACAGAACTATCCGTAACGGCATTTCTAACCTGAGCATTAGCTTTGAACTTGCTATAGATATTTTTGTCGAAACCAATGCTTGAACGGGCACCGTAAGTCCAGCCATGTTTTTCTCTCAAATTCATATTCATATAACTGTTGAAATCACCACCAAAAACCTGGTTCGCTAAAATTACAGGGAAATAATCAGCGTCAGACATTTTTAGGTTTACCGTGTTGATTAATGAGATTTCAGACTGAACCGCATTTGGCATGTCTATAAAGTTGATTTGTGCGTACTGAACATTAGTTGGATTAGAATATGTTAATCTTGGCGCAGTAGCTTTTGTCCATGAACCAAATAGTTTTTTAACATTTTTTTTCACGTCTTTTGTTTTCACATCACCAACGATTACTAAATAAGCGTGTTCGGGAACGAAGTAAGTAGCATAGTTGTTTTTTACATCAGCCAACGTAACATTGTTAATAGTTTCTTCCGATAAATATTCTCCTGACGGATGATTTTTACCATAAGCCAGAACGTTTTCAACTCTTCCCGCAACTACAGAAACATTTTTTTCCTGTGTTTTTAATCCTTCGATTAATTTGTCTTTTTCTTTATCAAATTCTTCCTGAGTGAAGTTTGGCATTAAAGCTCCTTCAGCCATTAACTCTAAAATTCTTTTCGAATATTTAGACAATCCATTGGCAGCAGCCCCTGAAGAATAGAAATTAATATCAGCTCCAAGAAAATCCACTTCTTCGTTGAAAGCATCCTTTGGGGTTTTTGTTGAACCGTTTCCGATTAAGCTGCTGCTTAAATCGTCAACACCTTTTTTATTTCCTTCAGCATACGGAGCATTGTCCATGCTTAAATTAAAGGAAACCCTTGGAAGCTTGTGGTTTTCAACTACTAAAACCTTTAATCCGTTTGGCAACGAAAAAGTTTCCGGTTTATTGATATTTATTTTTGGCGATGGGCCTGGTTTCGGTTGTGATCTGTCTTGTGCTTGCATAATAATAGTTAAAAACAAGCTTGATAAAAGTATAATTGATTTTTTCATTTTCGTAATTTATTTATTTTGCTTTGCTTGTTCGCCTTCGTTTGATTCAGCTTTGTCTTTTGCAGGAACGTAATCTAAAATCAAACGCTGATTCGGATTAAGATATTTTTTTGCTGCGTCTCTAATTTCCTCACGAGTAATAGAACGGTACATTTCGATTTCTGTATTGATAAGATTCACATCGCCGTATAATAGGTAGAAAGAAGCTAAGTTTTCGGCAACACCTTCAATACTTGAATTACTGTCTACGTAGTTACTTTCGTTGATGTTTTGTAATTTTTGAAAATCTTTTTCCGAAATCAAATCCTTTTGCATTTTCACAATTTCTTCATCAATTTCTCTGATTAAATCAGTTGATTTAAAATCTCCTTGTGGCATTCCGTAAAGGATGTACTGTCCATAATCTTCCTGGCTGTAGTTGAAAGCTCCAATCTGCAACGCCATTTTCTTATCGTCAACAATCTTTTTGTATAGTTTAGAACTTTTACCGCTGCTTAAATAAGTAGAAATCATATCAAGGATACGTGCATCACGTGTTTTCATTGATGGAGTTCTGTAGGCAGCAACAACCATTGGTTTTTGAATGTTAGCATCCTCGTAAGTTGCGTGGATTGTTTCTGTAATTGGCGCTTCTGTGAATGTTTGTTTGTGCAATTCGACACCTCTAGGAATTGGTCCGAAATATTTTTCAACCCAGGCTTTAGTCTGTGCGATGTCGATTTGACCTGCAACTACTAAAACTGCATTGTTTGGTGAATAGAATTTTTTGTTGAAAGCCTGAAACTCTTCCAGTTTTGAAGCATCTAAATGTGCCATAGAACCGATAGTTGCCCAACGGTAAGGGTGCACCTTAAACATGTTTTTCTTTACTTCGGCAATTAACTGACCGTAAGGCTGATTGTCAACACGAAGTCTTTTTTCTTCTTTTACTACTTCGTTTTGGGTATCAACACCAATTTGGTTGATAACAGGATGCATCAGTCTTTCTGATTCCATCCACAAACCTAACTCGGTGTTGTTCGAAGGGAAAACTTCGAAATAATACGTTCTGTCTTCCGATGTGTTGGCATTGTTTGTTCCTCCGTTTGACGTTACCGTTTTCATCCATTCACCACGTTTGATGTTTTCTGTTCCTTCAAACAATAAGTGTTCGAAGAAGTGTGCGAATCCTGTTCTTTCCGGACTTTCATCCTTTGAACCTACGTGATACATAACAGAGGTAATTACAACAGGTGCAGAAGGGTCATTGTGTAAAATTACATGAAGACCATTTGGCAGGTTGTATTCCTCAAAAGCGACCTTTTGGGCATGAGCTGTTCCTCCAAGCATAAGCATTGAACTTAAAGCGATTAATGAATTTTTCATAAAAAATTTAAATTTTTCAGTTGATTTTGTTGTTAGTAAACTAAGCTTAAATTTTGTTACACCAAAAGTAATTTATTTTATTTATATTCAACAATAATATGTGGATTTCTAAAACGTTACGTAACACTTTGACTGACAAGTTTAAACTTTTTTGCGGGAAGTGTTGTGTGGATAATAAATAGTCGTATATTTGCGCACTTAAAAAATTAACTAAACATTAATGTTATGTATGCAATCGTAGAGATAGCAGGGCAACAATTCAAAGTGAGCAAAGACTTAAAGGTTTATGTTAACCGTTTGACTAATGAAGAAGGTTCAAAAGTTTCTTTTGACAAAGTTCTTTTATTAGACGATAACGGTAGCATTACTTTAGGCGCCCCAGCTATAGAAGGTGCTTCAGTAGAAGCCAAAGTGTTATCACACTTAAAAGGAGATAAGGTAATCGTTTTCAAAAAGAAAAGAAGAAAAGGTTACAAGAAAAGAAATGGACACAGACAATACCTTACACAAATTGTGATTGAAGGTATATCTGCAACCGGTGGCAAAAAAGCAGCGAAAGCTGAAGCAGCTCCAAAAGCAGAAAAAGCTGTAGCAACGGAAGAAGTGGAAGCTCCTAAAAAAGCAAAAGCTCCTAAGGTAGAAAAAGCAGAGGAAGCAGCTCCAAAAAAAGCAGCAGCTCCAAAAGCTAAAAAAGAAGATACTCAAGAATAATAACAATATTTAAACTTATACGTCATGGCTCACAAGAAAGGTGTCGGTAGTTCTAAGAATGGTAGAGAATCAGAATCAAAACGTTTAGGCGTTAAGATTTATGGTGGTCAGGCTGCAATTGCAGGTAATATCATTGTTAGACAAAGAGGTTCTAAACACAATCCAGGGGAAAACGTTTACATGGGTAAAGATCATACTTTACATGCAAGGGTTGCTGGTGTAGTGAAATTCCAGAAAAAAGGTGATAATAAATCATTTGTTTCTGTGGTTGCTTTTGAAGCATAAGAACAACTCTTAATTATATACAAAACCCGATTCAATGAGTCGGGTTTTTTGTTTTTAGCCCTTCGACAAGCTCAGGGTGACACTTTAGACCTGTCAGGTTTTCGAAACCTGACAGGTCTTGGAAGTAAAATTTAAGACTACCAAGTCGTTCCCGGGAAAGACAAAGTTATTAATAAAAAAACCCTCGCAGTATGTGAGGGTTTTTCAGGGGCAAGCAGGGTGAATTACGGAAGTATTGTTTTATATCACTAGGCCTTTTACTAAGTTATACTCTGTGGAGTCCTGACCGTATTGGGATAGGACCATGTCCTTAATCCTTTTGGCCGTTGCTGAGAGTTGTTTGAAGCCATCTTTTCTTGCAGCGATTAACGGTTTGTATACGGCGAGTTTTTGTGATACTGTGGCGGTTGCCGTTGTTGCCTGGGTTAGTAAATCACGCATCGTTCGAAGTTTTATTTTCTCATTGATTGGTGCGTAATCTGTGCCGAATCCTGTTAAGAGTGTTATCATATCACTGAAGTAGATGATGCGGCTACCAAAGGAGTTTTCACAACGGCTGATGGTATTTTCAGTTGAGTTTTCGGTAACTGTTATCCTTCTTTGTCCTCTTATTTTGAGAACTAAAGCATGGACATCGTGATGTTGCTGGGAATCCTTTCCTAATCGACCTCGGATGTTGGCTCCTATCTGCGTAAGTATTTTTGAGATGGAATTAGTTTCCTTGTCAAAGAACTTGCGACGGTCGAATGCGGCTTTGGAATAATCGTAGTGTTTTGTTGTGTGTTCGTCCTGCACTAGGTGTAGTGCGGAAGTTTGGGTTTGAAAAGCTGCTGCTGTAAGTGCTGCATCACCTGGGTCGAAACCGGTGAACGTGTTTAGGTACTCAATTAATTTTTCCCCTTCTGTTAAACGTGAGCTAAAGGAAACTCTGGATTTTGAATTCATGACTATATTTTTTATTGGTTACTAATATTACCATAAAAACAAAGTGCGTGCCACAATTGTAATAATGTTCTTCCTAATGCAAATTTTAATTTAATCTTAAGAATTGGCTGTTGGCATTAATACTCACGAGACCCCAATTATAAAGGGTGGAATAGCATTTACAAAGTCAGGAAGCTGATTAATAAACTCAGGAGGTGTATTCATAAGATCAGGAGGATGATTTATAAACTCAGGAGGCGTGTTTACAAACTCAGGAAGTGTATTTATCAATTCAGGAGATGCGTTTATGAAATCAGGAAGTGCATTTATACGTTCAGGAGGCGTGTTTACGGATTCAGGAGGTGCATTTACAAAATGGGGTGTAGGGCTTATGGGGTAAGGGATTGGGGTGGTTTTTGGAGTTAATTACCACACGAAAGGATTCGTGCGGTAGCGGGGGGGTTAATTTGATTTGATTTTTTTTGCTCCGAAGTTCTTACACTTTAGAGAACTGATATTATTTTTATCAAATTATTTAGTTATTATTTTTTTATTTATCCGGTCAATTCTTCCTTGATAGTTAGATTTAGTGCCGTCATTAAGATTAAATGAAATAGCCATTTTACAAACAGTTATCGCTTTTTCATATTCTCCTAATTCCGTAAGTAAAGTTGCGTAATGTTCAAATGCTGTAATTCTTGGTAAATCTTCTTTAAAATGTTCTCTTAATTTTAATTCAAATACAGGATATTCTTCAAAATAGATCTCCCCAAATTTCAAGCATAGTTGTTGATAATATTCGTCACTTCTTAATTTGTACGTATCTCTTATAATTGATTGAAGTAAAAAATGCCGATTACTAGCTCTTGTTTCTAATTTTGTAACACTTAACATTTTTTTTAAATCTCCAGAACAATATGCCCAATAAACTTTATCCCAGCCATTTTTTTCCTCTGTTGATGTCATAGTTAGTTTTTGTTTTAAATGATTTACTTATACAAAGATATGATTCGTGAGGCTTTGCCCAGCTGGTGACATATTTAAGTGTTTGCTAAATTATAAAAAAATATAATTAATATAATTTATAAAATTAGATAAGTAGTAAAAACAAAAAACCCTCACATCGCTGAGAGGGTTTTCTATAATATAGTTAAGATTGCTTCGTTCCTCGCAATGACGAGTTTGGGGATTCGGAATGACAAAGGGGAAAGTGTGGAATGGTTTAAAACAAAAACCCTCACATCACTGCAAGGGTTTCTTTTATTATATGTCCTTTGGAGCCCTTTGACAGCCCTTCGACAAGCTCGGGGTGACAGCCGGGTGACAATGTGCTTATTAGTATCTGTAATACTCCGGCTTGTATGGTCCTTGAACGTCAACACCAATATAAGCAGCCAGCGCCCAATGAAATGCGTTGCACACCTGTCAGGTTTCTAAAACCTGACAGGTCTCACGATATTAAATAATCAAAAAACCCTCACATTACTGCAAGGGTTTCTTTTATTATATGTCCTTTGGAGCCCTTCGACAAGCTCAGGGTGACAGCCGGGTGACAATGTGCTTATTAGTATCTGTAATACTCCGGCTTGTATGGTCCTTGAACGTCAACACCAATATAAGCAGCCTGCTCATCATTTAATGTTTCCAGTTCAACGCCTAGTTTAGCTAAGTGTAAAGCTGCTACTTTTTCATCTAAATGTTTTGGTAACATATACACTTCGTTTTTGTAAGCTGAAGTGTTTGTCCATAACTCTAACTGCGCCAAAGTCTGGTTGGTGAATGAGTTACTCATTACAAAACTTGGGTGGCCAGTTGCACAACCTAAGTTTACCAAACGACCCTCGGCAAGGATGATGATATCCTTTCCTGCGATAGTATATTTGTCAACCTGTGGTTTGATTTCAATTTTTGAGTGACCGTGGTTTTGGTTTAACCAAGCCATGTCAATTTCGTTATCGAAGTGACCAATGTTACAAACGATAGTCTTGTCTTTCATTTGCTCGAAGTGGCTTCCCATAACGATATCCTTGTTTCCTGTAGTGGTGATGATGATATCAGCATTTCCAACAACAGTATTTAATTTCTTCACTTCAAAACCGTCCATAGCGGCCTGTAAAGCACAGATAGGATCAATTTCGGTAACCGTAACGATAGAACCTGCACCACGGAAAGAAGCCGCAGTTCCTTTACCAACGTCACCGTATCCGCAAACTACTACTCTTTTCCCAGCCAACATAAGGTCGGTTGCTCTTCTGATAGCATCAACCGCCGATTCCTTACATCCGTATTTGTTGTCAAATTTCGATTTGGTAACCGAGTCATTTACGTTGATAGCCGGCATGAATAAGGTGCCGTTTTTCATTCTTTCGTATAGTCTGTGAACTCCGGTAGTAGTTTCTTCTGATAATCCTTTGATTCCTGGGATTAATTCCGGGTAACGGTCGAAAACCATATTGGTTAAATCGCCGCCATCATCCAAAATCATGTTTAATGGCTGTCTGTCTTCACCAAAGAATAAGGTTTGCTCAATACACCAGTCGAAAGACTCTTCGTCAAGACCTTTCCAGGCATACACCTGGATTCCCGCAGCAGCGATAGCAGCAGCAGCCTGATCCTGTGTTGAGAAAATGTTACATGATGACCAGGTAACTTCAGCCCCAAGAGCGATTAATGTTTCAATAAGAACGGCGGTCTGGATTGTCATGTGAAGACATCCGGCGATACGTGCACCTTTCAATGGTTGGTTTGCGCCATATTCAGCGCGAAGCGCCATTAGACCCGGCATTTCAGCTTCTGCCAATTCAATTTCTTTTCTTCCCCAAGCTGCAAGGTTAATATCCTTAACTTTGTAAGCTACAAAAGGTAATGTTTGTGTACTCATCTATTATGTATATTTGTGTTTTTAAATTCTGGCGCAAAATTACGACATAGGTTTTGATTTTAATAATTTATTTTCAAAATTATGAAATGCTTACTCCTTTAATCTTTTGAAAAACAGCAAAATACTAAATGCCATTACATAAAGTCATATCGTTGTCACCCAACACGAAACTGTATCTTTGGAAGATTACCGAGGATATCGGTTTTTTTTTGGAAAATGTAAAGTTAAAAGATAGCTCGCTGCAACGCATTGAGGGAATGAAATCGGAAGAACATAAGAAAGGATTTTTGGCGGTAAGGATGTTGCTTCAGCATAATGACTACACCGATTTTGATTTGTATTATGATGAGTTTGGGAAGCCGCATTTGAAGGAAGGAAGCAAGAAGCAAGAAGCTCCTTCCAACTTCCATAGAACTTCATATCTCTATTTCGCATTCGCATGATTTTTCCGCATTGGTAATTAGTGAACAAAAAGTGGGCTTTGATATGGAAATCCTAAAGGACAAAACACTTAAGTTGGCGCCACGTTATATGGATGTTTCGCATCTGGCAAACCTAAACAAAGAAGACGAACTGATAAAGGCTACGGTTGTTTGGGGCATTAAGGAATCAGTTTTTAAAATCAAGAATGAAATAGGAATTAGCTTTAAGGACCACATTTTTGAGGATGATTTTGATTTAGTTGATAGGAAATGTGGCGTTTCGTTGGAGTTCAATGATAAAACCGAACGATTTGAGGCGGTGTTTGATTTGATTGAGAACTATGTGTTTGTCTGTGTTTTTTACTCCGTACCGTTCGGCTTCGCCTCGGGTGAAAAGAAAGAAGAGTAAAGATAAAAGAGTAAAGAAGAAAGAAAAAGACGCTGTTAAACATCAAATGACGATATACCAAGAATTACTTAATTCCAAACAGAAAAACCAAAAGCTACTTGCTATTTTAATCGATCCTGATAAAGTAGCAACGGAAGCTGTTCCGGTGTTGGCAGAAAAAATAAAGCAGTCGCCGGCAACGCATATTTTTGTTGGTGGGAGTTCGTTTGATGGGCATCATCTTGATGAAATCATTGTTGGACTAAAGGAAAGGATAGCATTACCTATATTGCTTTTTCCCGGAAACCCATCGCAGATATCGGCGGAAGCGGATGGCATTTTATACCTGATGCTGCTTTCGGGAAGGAATCCGGATTATCTGGTGGAGTATCAGATTGACGCTGTTCCGATTTTGGAAAAAACCAATCTGGAAGTAATTTCTACAGGCTATCTTTTGATAGAAAGCGGAAGCGAAACGGCGGTAGAACGTGTGAGCAAAACGAAGCCTTTATCGATATCCAATATCGAATACATTTCTCAAACCGCTAAAGCAGGGGAATTCATTGGCAATAAACTTATTTATCTCGAAGCGGGTAGCGGTGCTCAAAATGCGGTACCGTTGAAAATCATAAAAAGCGTTTCGGAACGGATTTCGGTACCGTTGCTTGTTGGCGGTGGAATTCGTTCGAAGAAACAGATTGAGGATGCTTATGCTGCAGGTGCGGATTTGGTTGTGATTGGAACGGCGTTTGAAAACGATTTAAACTTTTTTGACTGATGTTCGACTTCCTGTTTGACCAATATAAGGACTATCCACCGCATGACATTGTACTTGAAGTAAGCGCGATACTGTTTGGTTTATTGAGCGTTAGGTATGCGAAGAATAATAATATTTGGGTTTTTCCAACAGGGATAATCAATACCGCGATTTATGTGTATTTGCTATGGAAATGGTCGTTGCTTGGCGACATGATGATTAATTTTTATTATGTGGTGATGAGTATTTATGGTTGGTATACCTGGACGAGGAAGAAGGAAGAAGGAATTAAGTTTCCGATTTCGCGAATGACTTTGTCAGAAAAGAAATGGTCTTTGCTAATTTTTGTGTTAACCATCGGTTTTGTGGTAGTTGTTTACACATTTTTTGATAAATTTACCCACTGGACATCGTATGTCGATACATTAGTCACCGGAATTTTCTTTGTGGCGATGTGGCAAATGGCGCGGCGGAAAATCGAGAACTGGATTTTATGGATTATTGGTGATGTTATTTCGATTCCGATGTATTATTACAAGGGATATTCGTTTACGAGCATCCAATATTTAATTTTTACAATAATTGCCGTATTTGGTTATATTGAATGGAAGAAAACGTTACAACGAAAGAAAATTTAGCGAAACACCACGGTTTTACAGCAGCAGACTTTGAACAAATCAAAGGTTTGGGTATTTCGCTGGACAAAATCGAAGGTGAACTTTTGTTGTTTCAGATGGGGATTCCGAAGATTACACTCGAAAGACCCGCTAAAATAGATGACGGTATTAGAAAATTGTCACATGATGAATTTCAAAAGCACGCACAATTTTTTGACACACAAAAGCCCGGACTGAAGCTCAAGAAATTTGTTCCGGCATCGGGTGCAGCGAGCAGAATGTTTAAGTTTTTAAGCGAATTCTTAATTGACTTCGACCACGATAACGAAACCATAAATGCTTATATCAATAGGAAAAAGGACAAAAACCTGCCAATCTTCCTAGCCGGAATTGAAAAGTTCCCTTTTTATGACAAGATAAAGGCGAGCCTGAAAACCCTTTACTCAGATTATTACTCCCTGGAAAGCCATGAGAAAAGCTACCGGTTTATTAACGCGATGCTGTCACCGAAGCATTTTGATTTTTGCAATAAACCAAAAGGGGTACTGGATTTCCACAAATACGGGACAGAGATTGCAACTCCGGCCGAAGAACATCTGAACGAATGTGCTTTTTATGCGAGCTCGAATTCGGTTTCGCATTTGCATTTTACCGTTTCGGATCACGATGAAGATTTATTTCAGACAATAATTGATCGGGTAAAACACAAAGTGGAAGAGAAATCTAAAACCACTGTTCACGTTAGCTATTCCAATCAGGACAGCAGTACAGATACGATAGCGGTTGCTTCTAATAACGAGCCATTCCGCAATGAAAATGGGCAATTGGTTTTTCGTCCCGGCGGTCATGGCGCGCTTATCAATAACCTGAATAATCTTGACGCCGATGTAATTTTCATCAAAAACATTGATAATGTTATCCAGAATCATATTCAAGAAATTGCGTTGTATAAGAAGGCATTGGCGGGAGTGTTGATTGATTTGCAGCAACAAGGTTTTAAAATTCTGAAAGCGGTAGATAATAATGAAGTGTCTGCACAGAACATTCCCGAAATCATGAATTTCATGGAACAAAAACTGAACATTGATATCCTGGAAGATTTTTGCAAATATTCAATCAAGAACAAATTAGAGTTTATAAAAGACAAATTAAACCGTCCGATCAGGGTTTGCGGAATGGTCAAAAATGAAGGCGAGCCCGGCGGTGGCCCATTTTGGGTAAAAAGTTATAAAGGCAATGTTTCGCTGCAAATTGTAGAGAGCTCTCAGGTAGATACGCATAATACAGAGCAGGCACAAATTTTGGCGAAAGCCACGCATTTTAATCCCGTAGATTTGGTTTGTGGTACTAAGAATTATCTCGGCGAAAAGTTTGATTTAACGCAATATGTAGATCAAAGTACCGGATTTATTGTGTCAAAAAACAAAAACGGCAAAGAACTGAAAGGATATGAACTGCCTGGGCTATGGAATGGTGGAATGGCAAAATGGATTACCGTTTTTGTTGAAGTGCCATTGCTTACTTTTAATCCCGTGAAAACAGTCAACGATTTGCTAAAACCTGCACATCAATCCCAAAATGGAAACTGAAAGAATTATTGCTGAACTAACTTTTAAAGCTGTCAGAAGCTCTGGTCCCGGCGGACAAAATGTAAACAAGGTTTCTTCCAAAGTAGTATTGACTTTTGATTTGAATAATTCTCAGGCATTGGATGAGGTTGAAAAAGCATTAATCGAAACCAAATTAGCGAGCAAATTAACAATAGAAAACTTGCTGATTTTAAACTGTGACGAGGACAGGAGCCAGCTTAAAAACAAGGCAATCATCACTAAACGTTTTGTAGAATTAATAGAAAAATCCTTAATCGTTCCCAAGAAAAGAAAGGTGACAAAAGTCCCAAAATCGGTAGTCGAAAAAAGATTAAAAGACAAATCTGTGGTTTCTGAAATTAAGGAAAACCGAAAGAAGCCTAAGTTGTAGTATTAAGTACAAAGTATTAAGTACAAAGTATTAACTATTAAGTCATGTAAAAATCTTAATACTTAATACTCCAATCTTAATACTTTCTTTATATTTGCCCTGTCTCAAAAGGGGTGCTCTAAATAACGAGCTGAGATTATACCCAATGAACTTAGAACAGGTAATGCTGTTTAAGGATTTGACAAAAAACTAAGTGCACTTTAGTTTGAGGTCAGGAGTATCATTTAATTTTTAACAAAGAATAATTACCTCTTTTTATTCGTAAACAATTTACGGATGGAAAATTTATTTATTATCAGAAGCAGGGAAGCAAGAAGTAAGACATTGTTTTCTTTTCTCTTTCTTCTTTCTTCTTTCTTCTCTTTCTCGCAAGAAAAAGTACAAGACACCACCAAAGTCAACCGACTCGATGCCGTTTTGGTTTCCGGAGTTCGTGCCGACAAAAAAAATCCTGTTACCTTTACTAATGTCACCAAAGAAGAAATTGCTCCTCGAAATCTGGGGCAGGACATCCCCATTTTACTAAATTATTTACCTTCGGTTGTTACAACTACTGATGCGGGAAATGGCGTTGGTTACACCTATATGCGCGTCCGTGGTACTGATGGTTCCAGAATTAACGTTACGCTGAACGGAGTTCCGTTTAATGACAGCGAAAGTCAAGGCACTTATTTTGTTGATTTGCCCGATTTCGCAAGCTCATTGGAAAGCATTCAGCTGCAGCGCGGTGTTGGAACTTCAACGAATGGTGCGGGTGCTTTTGGCGCAAGCCTAAACATGCAGACTAAATCATTTCAGCAAAACGCTTACGCAGAAATTGCGAACTCCGGTGGAAGTTTCGGGACAAGGAAACACACTTTAGCTTTCGGAACCGGTTTGCACGATAATCTGGAATTTAATGCCAGGATTTCACAAATAGCTTCCGATGGTTATATCGACAGGGCTTTTAGTAAGATGTTTGGCTATTTTTTCAATGTTAATTATATAAAGAAATCGACAGCATTAAAATTCATTGCTTTTGGCGGAAAGGAAAAAACCTATCAATCCTGGAACGGACTTGAAGATCCGTATCTTTTAGAACATGACCGAACGTTCAATTCTGTCGGAATGTATACTGATGAAAATGGGAATACAAAATTCTATGACAATGAAACCGATAATTATTGGCAGCATCATTTTCAATTGCATTGGTCGGAAAAATGGTCGGAAAAATGGACATCCAATGTTGCGCTTCATTATACGTTAGGGAAAGGATATTACGAACAATATAGGGAAGACGAAACATTAGCCAATTATAATTTGCCGGATTTTCAAGGAAATTCAACGGCTGATTTAGTCAGACAAAAATGGTTGGATAATGACTTTTTTGGATCAACATTTTCATTAAATTATAAAAGTAAAAAAACGGATATTTTATTTGGCGGTGCGGCTAACAGGTATTTAGGAAAGCATTTTGGAACCGTAATCCGGACAGCGTTTTATGTTCCGACACAAAACCATTACTATGACAATTACGGAAATAAAGACGATGTGAATTTCTATGCTAAAGCATCACAAGCATTCGGAAAAATAAACTTCTTTGCCGATTTGCAATACCGAATGGTTTTTTACAAAGCAACTAGTGAAGTCTTTGGGGAAGTCAATGATACGTTTCGATTTTTCAATCCGAAAATTGGTGCGACCTATCAATTAAATTCCAAGAATGCGTTTTATGTATATGTCGGAGTTGCCAATAAGGAACCAAGACGGGATGATTACGAAAACGGCAGCATAAAACCCGAACGATTAGTTGACTATGAATTGGGTTGGAAATACAAGGCCCAAAAGGCAACTGTAAATGCGAATGTTTTTTATATGCAGTACAAAGATCAATTGGTTTTAACCGGCGCTTTAAACGATGTTGGCTCGCCAATTTTCACGAACAGTGGAAACAGTTATCGCTACGGAATTGAGTTGGAATCGGTAATCAAAGTAATCAATAAGCTTACCTTTCAACCAAATCTTACCTTAAGCCAGAATAAGAATAAGGATTTTTATTTTCAGCGTAATGGCGTACTGGAGAATTTAGGAAATACAAACATTGCATTTTCTCCGGAAATTGTTTTTGGAAATGCCACAACCTATTCGCCAATCAAAAACCTAAATATTAGCATCTTGAATAAATTTGTAGGAAAACAATTCATGGGAAACATAGATTCACAAAAATCAGTTTTGAAAGCCTATAACGTTCACGATTTGAACATAACCTATTTATGGAATATCAACAAAGGAATAAAATCCATTCTTTTTTCCGCATTAGTAAACAATATATTTGATTACAGATATGAATCGAATGGCTATTTCTATACTTATGATGATGATTTCTCTACGCCGGGAGTTACAACAACTATTGAAGGTGTGGGATATTATCCACAAGCCGGAATTAATTTTTTAGCCGGAGCAACGCTTAAATTTTAATTGGTAACATACAAATAACCTCCGCTAACTTCTGTGCGGTATTGCTTCATAGGATAAGGTTGGCCGGGAGATTGACCGGAAAATAAATTATAGGTAGTATTGTCACAGGAACATTTTGCTTCAATACCGGTAACAATCATTGGTGAAGTGCAGGTAGTGAAAGGTTGATTTGGGCAAGCTAAATCAAAAGCATTAAACCCACTGCCGGTATTAAAAACAACAATTCCTCTGGCGCCGGATGTTGCAGAATAATCTACGATATGATTGCTTGGGAACTGCAGGTTACTGTAAGCTGGCAAACTCAGGTTGAGTTGCAGATTTACCTGATAATTTGGAATATTAGGATTGCTGTTATTAAGACTTCCGCCATCACAACTGAAGAGAAAAGGCAGAAACGGCAATATGATATAAATCTTTTTCATATTAATTTTATTAAAATACTATAGCGAAACAAATTTAAATTAATTAACTTTGACAAGCGTTAATAAAACGCCAACAATTTCGAAATAAAAATAAAATAATATCTTTGAAAAAAGAAATCCCGTTGCGATGGGATTTTTTCTATTTATATAAAGGAGGAAATCATGAGTACAGTATCGTATTACACAGTAGAAGGATTAAAGAAGTTGAGAGAAGAATTAGATCAATTAAAAAGCATCGAAAGACCTAAAGCCTCACAAGCTATTGCAGAAGCAAGAGACAAAGGCGACTTGTCTGAAAATGCAGAATATGATGCAGCAAAAGAAGCACAGGGAATGCTCGAAATGAGAATTGCCAAACTTGAGGAAGTGCATTCAAATGCCCGACTAATAGACGAAACACATCTTGATGTTTCAAAAGTTTTGGTTTTATCCAATGTGAAAATTAAAAACCAGGCTAACGGAATGGAGTTGAAATATACGCTGGTTGCTGAAAGCGAAGCGGATTTAAAAACAGGCAAAATTTCTGTTACTTCACCAATTGGTAAAGGATTATTAGGAAAATCGGTTGGGCAGGTTGCTGAAATTACAGTTCCAAACGGTAAATTAAACTTCGAGGTTTTAGAGATTTCGAGAGACTAGTCAGTTAAAATGAGTTCAATTTTTACGAAAATAATTAATGGAGAAATCCCAGGTTACAAAGTAGCCGAGGATGAAAATTTTATTGCCATTTTAGATGTAAATCCAAATGCAAAAGGCCACACGCTTTGTATTCCGAAACAAGAAATCAATGCCATTTTTGATATGGATGAGGATTTGTATTTGGGCTTAATGAAATTCTCCAGAAAAGTAGCCAAAGCACTAGAAAAAACAATAGAATGCAAACGAATTGGCGTTGCTGTCGTTGGGCTTGAGGTGCCGCACACGCATGTACATTTGATTCCTCTACACGATATGGATGATATGCGTTTTCAGAGAAAAGTGTCACTAACGAAAGAAGAATTTGAGGAGTTGGCTTCAGCCATTCGTGCAAATTTGTAATGCTGATTTAATTCAAAAATTTTATCAACTATCGATTTCTTCACTAACTTTAAATAAAAACCGTTATCTTTTTTTATAACAAACCTGCATTGTTGTTCCTTTTCCAATTTCAGAATTCAGGACTTTTATTTTCCCTTTGTGGTATTCTTCAACGATACGTTTAGTTAATGAAAGCCCTAATCCCCAACCTCTCTTTTTTGTAGTAAATCCTGGTTCAAAAACCCGTCGGAATTGATTTTTTGGAATTCCTTTTCCGGTATCCGAAACTAAAATTTTAACCATATTATTTTCGTTTTCAATCACAACTGATATTTTACCCTTACCTCTCATGGCATCGATAGCATTTTTGATTAAGTTTTCGACAGTCCAACTATGTAGTGCCGGGTTTAGGGAAACCATAATAGGTTTATTAGGCGCTACAAAGGAAAATTCCACTTGTTTTGAAAATCTCGATTTTAAATAATCAAACGACTGTTCCGTTTCTTCAATGATATTCAGGCGTTTCAAAACCGGTTCAGAACCAATTTTTGAAAACCTATCCGTGATGGTCTGCAATCTATTGATGTCTTTTTCAATTTCGGCAACGGTAGTTTCATCTACATTATCCGCCTTCATTATTTCAAGCCAACCAATTAATGAGGATAAAGGTGTGCCTATTTGGTGAGCCGTTTCCTTTGCCATTCCGGCCCAAAGTTTGTTTTGGGTTGCCATTTTGGTACTCCGGTAAAAGTTGTATACCACAGCTCCAAAAAGAAAAATAATCGATAATAAAGCAACCGGATAATATTTCAATTTGTTGAGCAATGAAGAATTACCATAGTATAAATACTGCACTTGTCCGGGTCCGATTCTTATCACAATTGGGTCATTTTGTTTTTTTAATTTCTCCCAAAAATCGCCCAGTTTGGCTTTGTTTTTTACAACGTTGTCGTCAATATTTGCCGTATTGATAATGAGATTGTTTTCGGTTAAAATGATTGGAATCGTTTTGTTATTACTCATCACCTGCCGCGGAAGCTCTACTTCGTCTTCCGGTTGAGCATTGAGCAAGGTTTTTAAACTTTCCGCCCAGACTTCCATTTTTACGCGCTCATCGTTTTTAAAAATCTGAAAAAAAGAATAGGTATTCCACAATATTAAAATCACAATGACAAAGGAAGCCATGATAATAATCCAGCGTGTAAGGTTTGGTTTTTCGGAAAACTGCATGGAGAAATTTTTTATAAATATAATTAAAAGTATTAGAGATTAAACTTATTACATTTGTAAAAAACATCAAAATAAGATGCTTAGTTTTGAACCACACACACTTTCGCCCGCGCAACTACAAGGCTATTTGCAAAGCGCTGTAGCACCAAGGCCAATCGCTTTTGCCAGTACTATGGACAAGAATGGTAAGCCGAATCTGTCACCTTTTAGCTTCTTCAATGTGTTTAGTTCCAATCCGCCAATTTTGGTTTTTTCACCGGCACGCCGTGTTAGAAATAATACCACGAAGCACACGCTCGAAAATTGTCAGGCTACGAAACAAGTAGTCATCAATGTTGTGAATTATGCTATGGTGCAACAGGCCTCGTTATCGAGTACGGAATATCCTGATGGTGTAAACGAATTTCTGAAATCGGGTTTAACGATGTTGCCTTCGGATATGGTAAAACCGTATCGTGTAGCAGAAAGTCCGGTGCAGATCGAATGCAAAGTCAACGAAATTATTGCTTTAGGGAATCAAGGTGGCGCGGGAAATTTAATTATTTGTGAAGTGGTTAAAATCCACATCCACGAAAACATACTCGATGACAAAAATATGATAGACCAAAGCAAAATAGATTTGGTATCCCGTCTGGGCGGGAATTGGTATTCGCGTTCCAATCAAGGGCTGTTTGAAGTCGAAAAGCCACTGACCTCACTGGGAATCGGTGTAGATGAAATTCCTGATTTCATCAAAAAAAGCATAATTTTTGACGGGAACGATTTAGGAAAATTAGGTAATGTAGAAGCATTGCCAACACAAGAAGAAATTACTATATTTGTAAAGCAAAATTTTGCAATTAAAGGTGTTTTGAGTTCGGATGATGAAATGAAAATCCACCAAAAGGCAAAAGAATATTTGAATAATAATGACGCGCTTTCGGCTTGGAAAGTGCTTTTAGCAAAACAATAATTATGGAAGTTACCGGAAAAATTAAGGTGATTAATGCTGAGCAACAAGTGAGTGCCAGCTTTAAAAAAAGAGAATTGGTTGTGGCAACAGAAGAGCAATACCCACAATTTATAAGCATCAACTTTGTGCAGGACAAATGTGATTTGTTGAATAATCACAATGTTGGTGATGCCGTAAAAGTGTCAATCAATTTAAGAGGAAGAGAATGGGTGAACCCACAAGGCGAAACCAAATATTTTAATGATATTCAAGGCTGGAAAGTTGAAAAACTGCAAACCGAAGCTCCGTCAGCAGCAGGAATGGCTCCAATGCCACCAGCAGAAGCATTTGCTCCGGCAACCAACTTCAATGAGGAAGAGCACGACGATTTACCTTTCTAGAAAAAAGTAGAAAGAAAAAAGAAGAAAGACCATTCTAACATTTAATTGTATGAATGGTTTTTTCATTTGATCTTTTCTCTTGCTTCTTGTTTCTTTTCTCTTTTCTCTAAAACATGTATTTCCTAACCAAAGAATTATATTTTCCACCTGTTGATGAAGCTTCCATAGAAGGCGTTCTTGCCATTGGTGGCGATTTGTCTATCGAGCGATTGCTTTTAGCGTATCGTAGCGGTATTTTTCCTTGGTTTAACGAAGACGAACCCATATTGTGGTGGTCACCGTCAGAGAGGATGGTAGTTGTTCCATCTATTTATAAAGTTTCAAAAAGTATTCGGAATTTGCTGAACCAAAATAAATTTCAAATTACATTTAATCAAAACTTTAGGGAAGTAATTACCAATTGCCAACAAGTTGAGAGGAAAGAACAAGATGGCACCTGGATAACCGAAGATATTATTGAATCATACACCAAACTTCATGAAATGGGAATCGCAAAATCGGTTGAGGTTTGGCAGAATGATGAAATCGTTGGCGGTTTGTATGGCGTTGATTTGGGACATATTTTCTGTGGCGAAAGTATGTTTTCAAAATTGCCCAATGCGAGTAAAGTTGCATTTGTGACTTTGGTCAATTATTTAAAAGAAAACAATTATAAACTGCTCGATTGCCAAGTGCACAATGACCATTTAGAAAAACTTGGCGCTTTTGAAGTTTCGAGAGAAACGTTTATGAAGGTATTGAAATCTGTGGAAATTAATTTCGCTTCCAGCAATCTTCCACATGGTCATTAACCATTCCCGTGGCCTGCATATGTGCATAGATTACTGTCGAACCGACAAATTTAAATCCGCGCTTTTTTAAGTCTTTGCTTATTTCATCTGAAAGTGGCGTAGTAGCGGGAACATCACTCATTTTTTTGATATTATTTTCGATAGGTTTTCCGCCCGTAAATTCCCAAATGTATTTAGAGAAACTTCCAAATTCTTCCTGAACTTTTACAAAAGCCACAGCATTAGAAATCGTCGCTTTTATTTTTAAACCATTTCGGATAATGCCGGCATCCTGCATTAAGGTTTCAATTTCTTTATCTTTATATTGGGCCACTTTTCTGTAATCAAATTGATCAAACGCCTTGCGGAAATTATCACGTTTTTTCAAAATCGTGTACCAACTAAGTCCAGCCTGAAAGGTTTCCAAAACCAAAAACTCAAAAAGTTTATCATCATCATACACCGGATTCCCCCATTCGTTATCGTGATAATCCCTATACAAATCATCTTTTTCGCACCAGGCGCATCGTATTTTAGTTGACATCTTTAGCAATATATTTTTCAATTAAACCATGGCCTAAGTATATCATTGGAGTCATTAAAACCGCAATAACAAGTTTCACCGTGTAGCCGGTCATTGCAGATAGCAAGAATGTTTTTGTGTCCATAATTCCAGGCAACCAAAACGCAATTCCCAAAACGATAAAGCTATCAAAGAGTTGTGAAATAACCGTTGAGCCGGTACTTCGAAGCCAAATCATTTTGTTGCCTGTTAGCCTTTTGAAGAAATGAAAAATACTGACGTCAATTATTTGTGAAATTAGAAATGCGGTAATGCTTCCAACAATAATCAATTGGCTCTGACCAAAAACGGAATTAAACTGCGTGGCAGAAACGGAACTTATTCCGGTAGACGGAATTTTCATCGCAAAGAACAAAACGATAAAAGTATAGGCAATCAAACAAGCCGTGATTATAGTAAGTTTGCGAACGCCTCTTTCTCCGAAATATTCATTGATTAAGTCTGTAGTGACAAAAACAATTGGCCAGGGCAGTATGCCAATACTCATTACGGCCGGGCCGACATCAATTAACTTACCGCCGATGAGTTCCGCGACAACAGCATTCGTTATAAATATTCCGGCAAGTACGACATAAACCGTGTCTTTCTTGGATTGAAACATAGGGCTGTATTTTTCTCAAATTTATACAATTTTGGTTTATGATTATGATAGGAGTGAGATGAATTTATTTTTCATACTTTTGATAAAAACAAATAAATAATGAAAAAAATAATTTTAACATTGATTATGATTGCCCCGATAATTACAGTAAATGCACAAGCAAATCGAAATTCTTTCTTGAATGATTGGACAGGACCTTATGGTGGCGTTCCCGCATTTACAGATTACAAACTGCAAGATTTGAAACCTGCACTGGAGTTTGCCATGCAGGAGAAATTGAATGAAATCAAAAAAATCGTTAATAATCCAAAACCGGCAACCTTTACTAACACTATTGTGGCGTTGGAAAAAACAGGTAAGAAATTTAATCAAATTTATGCTGTTTTTGGGATTTACAGTTCCAATATGAACAGCCCGGAATTTGCGCCTATCGAAACCGAAATGACGCCTAAGATATATGATCTAGGGAACAAAGTTTATCAAAATTCGAAGTTGTTTGCCAGAATTTCAAAAGTTTACAATTCTCAGGATAAGAAAAAATTAACCAAAGAACAACAACGATTAGTTTGGTTGTATTATTCCAACTTTGTTCGTGAAGGTGCCAAAGCGACTGCGAAAAGCAAAACACGAATTGCCGCAATCAATCAGGAATTGGCTGGTTTATTTACCAAATTTAGCCAAAATCAATTGGCAGACGAAAGCAATTATTATCTGGAATTAAAAACCGAAGCCGATTTTGACGGTTTACCGGATGAATTAAAAAATGCCGCGATATCTGATGCCAAAGAAAGAAAACTTAGCGTAATCGGTTGCATTGCCAATACGCGTTCTTCTATCGAACCATTTTTAACCTTTTCGAACCGCAGGGATTTAAGGGAAAAAGCGTTTCAGATTTTTACCAGTCGAGGCGATAATGACAACGCCAATAATAATAACACTACGTTAGTGCAAATTTTAAAATTGCGTGCAGAGAAAGCTAAACTATTGGGCTTTAAAACTTTTGCTGATTGGAGTTTGTCAAATACAATGGCGCAGAATCCACAAAAAACTTTAGATTTAATGATGTCGGTTTGGACGCCGGCAGTAGAAAAAGTGCATCAGGATGTTGCTGACATGCAAAAGATGGTGGACGCCGACGGCGGAAAATTTCAAATAGAACCTTGGGATTACCGCTATTATTCTGAAAAAGTTAGAAAAGCAAAATATGATTTGGATCAAAATGATTTGAAGCCGTATTTACAATTGGAAAAATTGCGTGAAGGAGTATTTTGGGTTGCGGGAGAAATTTTTCATTTAGGGTTTAAACAAGTTAGCAATGTTCCGGTTTTTCATCCCGATGTGAGAGTTTGGGAAGTTTACAATAAAGACACGAAAAAAATTGTTGGTCTTTGGTATTTTGATCCGTATGCGCGCAAAGGAAAACGATCGGGTGCATGGATGAATGCTACCAGAGAACAAAGTAGGGTGAATGGTGATGTGATTACCATTGTTTCTAACAACTGCAATTTCATTAAAGGAAAAGCTGGAGAACCAATATTGATTTCATGGGAAGATGCAAGTACGTTATTCCATGAATTCGGACATGCCTTACACGGTTTGAATTCGGATGTGACTTATCCAAGTTTATCAGGAACCAATGTCCCAAGAGATTATGTAGAATTTCCTTCACAGGTCATGGAACGTTGGTTAGCCACGCCACAGGTGTTGAATCAGTTTGCGTTGCATTATAAAACAGGTGAGCCAATGCCGATGGCTTTGGTAGAAAGAAATAACAGAGCAGCAACCTTTAACGAAGCGTTTTCCACTGTAGAAACGATTGCGAGTGCTTTGGTAGATATGAAATTACACTTGTTGGAAAACCCGAATATTAATCCAAAACAATTCGAAAAAGAAACTTTAGATGCCTTAAAAATGCCAAAAGAAATCGTGATGCGTCATCGTATTCCACAGTTTGGACACATCTTTTCAGACGATGCTTATGCTGCGGGTTATTATGGTTATTTGTGGGCAGATGCAATCAGTGCAGATGCTACAGAAGCTTTTACCGAAACCAAAGATGGTTTGTATGATAAAGCAGTTGCTAAACGATTACATGATTATGTTTTCAGTATTGGAAATACAATTGACCCTGAAATTGCTTATAGAAAATTCCGTGGCAGAAATGTTACAACGGACGCATTGATGCGAGCGAGAGGTTTTCCGGTGGTTAAGAAATAATAGTAAATAAAAAACCCGATTCGTTTGAATCGGGTTTTTTTATTTCAACTTCGTACAAAATAACTTGTCAAATAACTGACGGGATTTTTTAATGTTTGAGGATTTAGAAATGGGATGTTTTCTTGTGAAAACCTTGCGTGTCTTTAGCCCCGATGGGAGCAAGCTACCGTGTAGCGCGGACAGCGGGAACAGAAGTGAAAAGAAGGCTAAACGTGTGCTGCTAAAAAATAAAAAACCCGAACCAAATGGCTCGGGTTTCCTTGTGACCTTATTAAATAATGATTATCCTAAAGCAACTCTTTTGAAACCAGTTACAGTCAAACCTGCATCAACAGATTTAATATAGTTGGCAACGCTCATTGAGCTATCTTTAATATAGTCTTGGTTTACCAAAGTATTATCTTTAAAGAAACGACCTAATTTACCTTTAGCGATATTTTCAATCATTGCTTCCGGTTTTCCTTCTTGGCGAAGTAAATCTTTAGCGATTTCAATTTCTTTAGCGATGATATCTGCATCAACTCCAGCTTCATTTAAAGCGATTGGCGACATAGCAGCAGCCTGCATCGCAACGTTTCTTGAAGCTTCTTCTGCACCGGCAACGTTTGTAGACAATGAAACTAAGGTAGCAATCTTATTTCCGGCGTGGATGTAAGAACCAACAAAAGCACCAGACAATCTTTCGAAAGAGGCGATTTCAATTTTTTCTCCAATAACACCAGTTTGCTCGATTAATTTTTCAGCAACAGTAAGTCCGTTGTAATCTGCAGCTAAGAAAGCTTCTTTTGTATCGAAGTTAATAGCCAAATTAGCTAAATCAGTAGCCAATTTTACAAAACCTTCATTTTTTCCAACGAAGTCAGTTTCACAGTTTAATGTGATAACAACACCAGAAGTTTTATCTGCATTAACAACTGCAATAGCTGCACCTTCTGTAGATTCTCTGTCTGAACGGTTTGCAGCAACTTTTTGACCTTTTTTTCTAAGGTTTTCAATTGCTAAATCAAAATCTCCTTCAGCTTCTACCAAAGCTTTTTTACAGTCCATCATTCCTGCACCGGTAATTGTTCTTAATTTATTTACGTCTGCAGCAGTAATTGTGATTGTTGACATAATATTTTTTATTTTAAGTTTTTAAAATTCTTTTAAAATGAAATTACGAATTACAAATTGTCAATTACGAGTGAAATAATTCGTAATCCGTAATTCATAATTCGTAATTATTTTATTTTATTCTTCAGTTTTAGGTTCAGTAGCTTCTGCTTCTACTTCCGGAGCAGCTTCCATTTCTACAACTGTTTCCACTTCTGGAGTTTCTTCTACAACAGATTCTACTTCAGGAGCAGCGGTCTCTTCAGCAACCGGAGCCGCTTCTTCGACAACTGGAGCCGCAGCTTCCGCTACAACTTCCTGTGTAGTAACTTCAGCCACTGCGTCAACTTCCTGTGCCTCATCACCTTCTTTATCAGAAGTTTTGTTAGCCAATCCGTCAATAACTGCAGCAGTTACTAGAGATAAAATTTTATCAATTGATTTTGAAGCATCATCATTGGATGGAATAACGTAATCTACTTCACGTGGATCAGAGTTAGTATCAACCATTGCAAAAACTGGAATGTTTAATTTTTGTGCTTCTTTTATGGCGATGTGTTCAGCTTTGATATCCACTACAAATAATGCAGCAGGAAGTCTTGACATGTCAGCGATAGAACCTAAGTTCTTCTCTAATTTTGCACGAAGACGATCAACCTGAAGGCGTTCTTTTTTAGACAATGTCATAAAGGTTCCGTCTTTCTTCATTTTATCAATAGTAGCCATTTTTTTAACGGCTTTACGGATAGTAACGAAGTTTGTCAACATACCACCTGGCCATCTTTCAGTGATGTATGGCATGTTACAGGCTAGTGCTTTTTCAGCAACGATGTCTTTTGCTTGTTTTTTGGTAGCTACGAAAAGTATTTTTCTACCTGATGCGGCAATTTTTTTCATGGCTTCATTAGCCTCTTCAATTTTTGCTGCTGTTTTGTATAGGTTGATAATGTGAATTCCATTACGTTCCATATAGATGTAAGGGGCCATGTTTGGATCCCACTTACGAGTCATGTGTCCAAAATGAACACCTGCTTCTAATAAATCTTTAACTTCAATTTTGTTTGCCATTGTGTAATAGTTTACGTTCCGTTTGATTAGCAATGCGTCACCTTTTTCGCTTAATTATATTAAGACTTTGGACTGCATTTCGATGCTAAACTAATTCCCCTTAAGGAATATCGACAACTTTGTTTAAATTCAATTTTAATTTGTAAAATAATAATCTGAAAATATTAACGTTTAGAGAATTGGAATCTCTTACGTGCTTTTTTCTGACCGAATTTTTTACGTTCTACCATTCTTGGATCTCTTGTTAGTAATCCTTCTGGTTTTAGGATAGCTCTGTTATCAGCTTCCACTTCACACATTGCTCTTGCAATTGCCATTCTCACAGCTTCTGCTTGCCCTGTTGACCCACCACCAAATACATTTACTTTTACGTCAAAGTTAGTTGCGTTTTCTGTCATAGACATTGGCTGCATCACTTTGTACTGTAAAGTAGCTGTTGGGAAATAGTTTTCAAATTCTCTTTTGTTTACAGTAATCTTTCCAGTTCCTTCTGAAACGTAAACACGTGCCACAGCACATTTTCTTCTACCGATTTTGTGAATAACTCCCATTACTTAAGATCGTTTAGGTTAACTGTTTTAGGTTTTTGCGCACCTTGTTTGTGCTCAGTTCCTACAACAACATTTAAATTTCTGAAAAGCTCGGCTCCCAATTTATTTTTTGGCAACATCCCTTTCACTGCTTTTTCAATTAGCAAAGCAGGGTTTTTTGATTGCAAAACCTTTGCAGTCAAAGTTCTTTGTCCTCCCGGATAACCTGTGTGTCTGATGTACGTTTTGTCATCCAACTTGTTACCTGTAAGGTTGATTTTCTCTGCGTTGATAACAATTACGTTATCTCCACAGTCGACGTGAGGTGTATAACTTGGCTTGTATTTACCTCTAAGAATCATAGCGACCTTTGAAGCAAAACGACCTAAGTTATGACCATCAGCATCTACAATGATCCACTCTTTTGTAACAGTGGCCTTGCTTGCAGATTGTGTCTTGTAGCTTAATGCGTCCATAATATTTTTTTAATTAAACATTCCATTCCCAATAAAGGGAGTGCAAAAGTACAATTATTTATCATATATGCAAACTTGATTTTAATTTTTATTTCTAATTGAAAATCAATGCCATATAAAACAAAAAAAGCCAACTTAATAAGGAACTAAGTTGGCTTTTTGAAGATGATAGTTTTATACTATAAACAAGTTTGCGATGTTAACTGTTTCTTGTGTAGTTAATGGTTCATCAAACGATTCGGTTCCGGCATTTACACCAAAAAGAGCGGAGGTGTTATAACCAGCTTGTAGGACATTTTCTTCTCCGTTATAAACTGGCTGTGCCTGAGCAGGTAGTCCTCCACGGTCATTTCCAACAATCCAGCCTTTTTGACCTCTTAATCTTCGAACCTCCGACGCATGTCGTGCTTCAACAGAATGAATTCGTAAAGCAGCTGTTAATAAATCAGGCGTGGATATTAAATTGCCCGCCTGCCCTTTGTAAGCTCTCACTCCGGTATCTTCAAAGGCCTGTGCTAATGCCAGGAATGTTGGATAATCATTAAATGGATCGAATAATCCTCCGACAGTAAAATCAAAAGTAGGTTTTGCCACAAAGTTAGCGCTAGCGGTTCCGCCTAACCCTGCAATCAGAAAAGCAACATGATCTGCCTCATGGTCGGCAATTTGCTGAAAAACTTTTAAGTCTCTTCCTCCGTTTTCTCCGGGTGGAATAACATTTGAAGCTAATCCCATTTGATAGAATTCGTTTTCAAGATATTCTAACGTCAATGCTAATTGCAGTGCACCTATTGGCGTATTTGGAGTTGGAGTAATATCTGAAGCAAATGCTTTATTTGAAAATGCAGAAAGTCCGAATGGAATTGAGGCCAAAGCAACCGTTTTTCCAATCTGTCCGAAACTGTTAAAACTTTCTCTTCTGTTGCTCGGTGACTTCATTAATTTATCGTCACTAAAGCATTCTAGTATTTTTGAAATATTCATAATATATATTTTTAGTTTTTAATAATTAAGGTAAATACAAAGCAGTAAAATTAGTGGTGATAAATCCATCGGCAATAGCTAAAACCTGCGAAGGATCTTTTACAGTATCCAATCCGGTATCAGTATTCACAATATCATCTCCTGCAAAATCTTTTGAATTTGGATTAATCAAACTTCTGATAGCAGAGGCATGTCTGGCTTCAACAGAAACAATTTTCCCTGCTAATAATAAATAATCTGGATTAGTAAGAAGTTTTCCAGCACCATTATATGCTGCAACTCCTGTGTCTTCCAATGCTTTTGCGGTGGCAAGTACCTGAGTACGATTGCTGAAGTTTAAAGTTCCATAATCAAATGCAAGTGTTGGTAATAATTGGCTTGTTGGATTTGGTAAAGCACCAGTCAAAGCTGCTTTAAAAAATTCTCTGTGAATCACTTCATGATTATACAAGTCTGTTAGGACAGTCCTTTCTTCAAGCGAAAAGTTTGAATTGAATCCCGTTGCATTTACGACTTTAGTGTAAAAATCTGCCTCCAATTGTTCCAATGCATATGCATAGGTCAAAACCCCGAAATCGCCCTCTCCTAAATCAAAAACCCCATTTCTGAGTCCCGGATAATGCGGGTTATTGTCATCACTATTACTACTGCATCCGGTTGCCATTAATACACCTGCGCCAACTACTGTGAGTCCACTGAGTTTTAGAAAACTTCTTCTACTGGTAAAAGAAGGTCTCACTTTGCAAATTTTTACTTTGTTTTCCATAATTTAAATTTTTGATTGTAAATAATATTAAGTTTTAATTTTTGAGGAATGTTTGTAAAGTTCTGATTAAACGAAATGCTTTGCTTACACAACTATTTAGTATTTTTGTATAATTACCACGCAAGACTATGGTAGCGTATCTATTGAAATTTTAGCTTCGAAAATGAAATCTTTGATAACAAAAAAAGCCAACTTGCTTAAGAGCAAGTTGGCTTTGATTAAGCTTAAATATAAATTATACAATAAATAAATTAGCTATGTTAACCGTTTCTTGTGTAGTTAATGGCTCATCAAACGATTCGGTTCCGGCATCTACGCCAAAAAGAGCGGCAGTGTTGTAACCAGCTTGTATCACATTCTCTTCTCCATTATAAGATCCTTGTGCTTGAGCGGGAAGCCCTCCTCTGTCATTACGTACAATCCAGCCTTTTTGTCCTCTTAATCTTCGAACTTCTGATGCATGTCGTGCTTCAACAGAGTGAATTCGCAATGCTGCGGTAAGTAAATCGGGTGTCGATATTAAATTGGCTGCCTGTCCTTTGTAAGCTCTTACTCCGGTATCTTCAAATGCCTGTGCTAATGCCAGGAATGTTGGATAATCATTAAATGGGTCAAACAATCCTCCAACTGTAAAATCAAAAGTAGGTTTTGCCACAAAGTTTGCGCTTGCTGTTCCTCCTAATCCTGCAATCAGAAAAGCAACGTGATCTGCCTCATGGTCGGCAATTTGCTGAAAAACTTTTAAGTCTCTTCCTCCGTTTTCTCCGGGTGGAATAACATTGGAAGCTAATCCCATTTGATAGAATTCATTTTCAAGATATTCTAACGTCAATGCTAATTGCAGTGCACCTATTGGGGTACTTGGAGTTGGAGTAATGTCTGCAGCAAATGCTTTATTTGAAAAAGCAGAAAGCCCAAACGGAATTGATGCTAAAGCTACTGTTTTTCCAATTTGTCCAAAATTGCTAAAACTTTCTCTTCTGTTGCTTGGTGATTTCATTAGTTTATCGTCACTAAAGCATTCTAATATTTTTGAAATATTCATGATATAACCCGTTGGGTGTAATTAAATAATTTGATTTTTAATATTGTTTATTGGTCTATCAAATATGAATTTATTGATATATTGAACCAAAGTTATCTTACCTGAAAGCCTTACAGTACATGGGTTTGCAGGATGGCAGCAATATGAAAGGTCATAAAGTTGATTATGTATTTATAGGCAGTTGCACCAACAGCCGAATTGAAGATTTACGCATGGTAGCTGAGTTTGTTAAAGGCAAACAAAAAGCCTCAGATGTAGAAGTCTGGATTGTGCC